>DIWH01000011.1 GCA_002423485.1 Candidatus Xenobium occultum
CCTCGCCGAGGGCGCCTGGGAGTTGCTGGACCGGCTGCCGAAGTTGCCCTGGGCTGCCGCGGCCACTTGGGAGGCGCCGGTTCCAGGCGACCCCGGGCTGGAGCGCGCCGGGCGGAGCCGGATTCCCCACTGGGGCGAGGCCGAGGCGCGCGCCCGTCATCCCGGCGCGGCCATGCGACGTCACGTCCTGAGGCGCGACGGCTTCCGCTGCGCCTGCCCGGAGTGCCCCAACCAGATCTGGCTGGATGTCCACCACATCAGCTTCTACTGTCAGGGCGGGCTGACCGTGCCCGAGAACCTTGTGGTGTGCTGCTCGAGGTGCCACGCCAACATCCACGACGGGAACCTTCGGGTCACCGGCAACGCCCAGCAGGGCCTGACCTGGACGGATCGCCGCGGCCGCCCCCTGGGCTCGTGGACCCCAGCCGAGCTGGATCGGGCCGTGGGAAGCGCCCTGAGCCGGCGCGCCTGGCCGGTGGGGCCGTGCGTGGCGTGAAGGAATGGCACATCATGCGCATTCCGACGATCCCGATCACCTGTTCCAAATGGTCTCGGCCCGATCACACCATCGGGAACGCCGGTTGGGCGCCCCATGTCCTTCGCCGCCGACCCAGGCTGCGGATTCTGGTCAAGTTCACGACTTGCCCCATGCGACGTCGGGTGTTACCATCAGGGTGCATGGAAGCAACCCCCGAAGCAACCCCTGCCTGCCGCGCCTCGATCCGTCGCAGCGTCGCCCTTCCTCCCGCCCTGGTCGAAGAGGCCCGAAGGGCGGCTCCCCCGGCCCTGCGGAACAACTTCAACCTGCTGGTGCGGGAGGCCCTGACGGAATACGTCGCGAGGCGCAAGGAAGAGGAGTTCGACCTGCAGATGGCCGAGATGGCCCGGGACCCCGATCTCCGATGCCAATCGGCAGCCCTGGAGCGGGAATTCCGGCAGACGGAACTCGACGGCCTGCCGTGATCCGGCGCGGAGACATCTACTTCGTCGACCTGGATCCCGTCCAGGGGCGGGAGCAGGGCGGGCCAAGACCCGTGCTGGTCGTGTCCTCCAACGCCATCAACAGGCAACCCCTGGTCGTGACGGTGGTGGCGGGAACCGACGCTGGCAAAGTGCCCCGGGACTACCCGGTCAACCTGCGGGTGAGCGCCCTGGAGACCGGGCTGCCTCGGGACACTGTGTTCCTGTGCTTCCAGTTGAGGTCGCTTGATCCCACCCGCTTTCCGGCCTCAGCCGCCGGGCGCCTCTCGGAAGACCGCATGAGTCAGGTGGACTCGATCCTGAAACGGGTCCTGTCGCTGCCCTGACGGACCACCGGACCTGGCCTCAGCAACGTTCGTCGGCCAGCGCATCCGCCTCTCCCGCCACGCCGGGTCTTGAGGCCGCTCTGTTCTTCGAGGCCGGGCGAAGAAAAGGAAACCACCCGGGTCCGGACCTACGACCTGGAAGCCGAGCCCTACGCCACCTGGCTTGCCGCGGTCGAGCCGGCCCGGCGCGCCTGGCCGGTGGGGCCGTGCGTGGCGTGAAGGAATGACACATAATAAAAGAACCCCGATTTATCGGGGTTCCTGATTGGCAGGGGCGACAGGACTCGAACCTGCGACCTACGGTTTTGGAGACCGTCTGAGCGCAGGCCGAATCACCCTATTCGACGGGCTTCCAGCGAGACCACGTTTTCCCGGTGGCTGTCCTGGTGGCTGTTGCGTTCGTCGAGCGCCATGACCGCGGCCCGCTGATGAGCCGGTGAAAGGTGCGAGTATCGCTGCGTCATGAGGATCGACTTGTGGCCCGCAAGTTCCTGGACCGTGCGCAGGTCGACCCCCGCCATGACCAGGCGGGAACAAAACGTGTGGCGCAGGTCATGCCACCTGAAGTTCTTGACCCCCGCCTTCTTGCAGGCCCGGACCAGGATCCCCTTGTAAAGGGAGTCACCGCGTCGAGGCCGGTCCTCTGGAACAGTCTTCCTACCCCGCCCCGGCTTCTCGTCGGCATGTTGCCTTTTCGACGCCTTCGGCGCGGGGAAGACCCAGTCCGAATCATGCCCGCCCAGAATGACCGCGAGCGCTTCCCTGGCCGACTGGTTCAACGGCACGTGTCGAGCTTCGCCGTGTTTGGAGCGCCGGACCGTGATCATCCCGAGACGCAGGTCGAGGTCCTCTCGACGAAGACCCAGCATTTCGCCCTGACGAAGCCCTGTGTTCATCGCGAAGTTGACCGTTGCCCAGTCCGCCGGCGCCATCACCGCCTTGAGCTGAGCTTCTTCCTCGTCCAACAAGAACCTGATGCGCGCGTTGTTCTCGGTCAGCATCTTGACCCTGGTCACCGGGTTCTGGCCCAGGAGGCCGTCCCTGATCGCGAGGTTGAACAGGCGCTTGAGGAAGCCGACCGCCCGGTTCACTGTGGCCGGCGCGGCCGGCTTTCCCCGCCTGGTCGGTTCCGACAGGCGCTTCCGGCGCCAACGCTCCACGTCCTCGGGCCTGACCTGGTCGGCCGGCGTCGAGCCCAGGAACTCAACCCAGTATCCCGCATAACGGAGATCGTCCTGGGCTGAGCGCTTCCGGGTGAACTCGGGCTGGTAGCGGTCGACCAGGCCCTTCACGGTCAGGACCCGGCGCCTGGTCACCGCTTCCGGGTCGAACTTCTCCAGACGGACCTCGGTCTTCCGCTGAGCGTAGACTTCCCGCGCGGCCGACTTGGAGCCGACCTTCTCCCGATGCCGGCGCCCTTCCCGGTCATAGTAGAGAACCCACCAGACCCCGCTGCCCTCTGGCCGTTCGAAGAGGCCGCGATCCTCGCCGCCTGAGCGCGCCATGCTACTTCGCCCCCGGCCACGGCAGGCCCATTCGCGCCATCTGCACCCGCACGATGAGCAGGACCGCTTCGATCTCCTCAGGTGTCTGCGCGAGGATCTGCTCAGCGAGTTCCATCGGAGTGAGCTTCTCACGCCCTGGGGGCGGGGTCACTGCAGACATGAACTCCATGAGGCGAGGAGACAGCGCGCTGGAGGCCATCGCCGCCTGGACTGACTCCGACAATGCCATCGGCCAACGTGTCGACGCGGCCTTCTCCGCCTCCTGCATAGTCTCGCCCAGTTGACTACCGAGCGCCGCCACTCTCTCGGCCGTCTTTGCGAGTTCTGACCTGCCCAACGCCGCCACGTTCTCGGCAGTCTTTGCGAGTTCTGAGGGTCCATCTCCCTCGCCTTCGTGACGGACCACAAGATCGCCCGTCACCCGACTTGAGGTCAGGCCTTCCACCTTGCCCTGAAGGTAATCAGGGCTGACCCCGAGGTGAAGGGCGATCAAGTCCAGGACCGCAGGAGTCGGACTGACCTTTCCAGACTCAAATCTCTGGACCGACTTCACGCTTATCCCAACCAAGGATGCCAGCGCCTCCCTGGTCAGACCTCGGTGATCCCTGACGTAACGAAGGCGACTCGGGTCAATCTGGCTTCGGTTGGTTGAGGGTGCCTGGCTCATGGCCAGATGATAGCGCACTAGTCCTAAGAAGTCTAGGCCTCAATAGTTGCAGTCCGGTTCGGTCCGGTCTATACTGGTCATAACGCTTGAGGAATTCTCAACGGAGGTTGTGATGGCACACAAGAGACACTGGCTCCAAGACCTGCGGAGGGTCCGCGGCTTGACCCTGGAGGCCCTGGCCCGGGCTACTGATGTCAGCTTGAAAACGGTTACTCGTTGGGAATCGGGAGTCGCTGAGCCCCGCTTCAACCATCGACTTGCCCTGGCCCGCCTGCTGGGAGTCGAGGTCCTCCACCGCCTCTACGAGGACTCGCTTGCTGCATTCGAGGCTGAGAACAGGCAGGCGTCCTGAGATGCGCGCCGATCTGCTGCAGCGCGATCCCTGCTTGAGCCTGGCTGAGGCCGCCATCTATCTCTCGGTCCATCCGGTCGAGCTTCGGGGCATGGCCCGGCGCCGGGAGATCGCCGTGATACGCCGCGGGGCCAGAGGTCACATGCGGTTCCGGCTGAGTGAGTTGAACCGCTACCTGGAGCGCCTGACCACCCCCGCCCGGCGCCAGGCCGCAGGCGAGTAGGCCCACCACGAAAAGCAGGAGGCGCCGCGGCTGAACACCCCGCGACGCCTCTGGAAGGACCTGTCATGCACATGATACCACAGGGCAGCAGGCTGAGTCACAATGAGATCGCGGCTGAGATCGTGCGCGACCTGCGTCCCCTGGTCGAGCCTGGTCAGGTCCTGGAGTTGCGGGCCCTCAACGTCTCGCAGAAGAGCTATCGAGCCCCGCACACTGTCGCCGGCTGGTTCACTGACCTGGAGGCCCTGGCCAAGACCGCCGCGACCCTGGAACAGGACTGCTCAGGGGTCTACGTGACGATGAACCCGGTTGACCCCGACCTGCTGGCCCGGGCTTGCAACCGCACGAGGATCGTCGGCAAGGGGGACGGCAGCACGGCCGACCACAACATCACCCGCAGGACGCTCTTGCTGGTCGACCTGGACCCGCGCAGGTTGTCCGGCATCTCCTCCACCGAGGAGGAGCATGCTGCAGCCCTGGCCCGCGCCAGGGAGGTCCGCGACGGCCTGCATGCCAGGGGTTGGCCCGCCCCGATCCTGGCATCATCCGGCAACGGGGCCCACCTGGTCTATCGGGTCGACCTCCCGAACGATCCCGAGTCGCTGGCCCTGGTCCAGGGCACCCTGCGAGGTCTCCATCTTCTCTACTCTGACCAGGCCATCGACGTGGACACCTCGGTCTGCAACGCCGCTCGGATCCGCAGGATCTACGGCACCATGGCCCGGAAGGGCGACGACGTACCGGACCGCCCGCATCGCCGGAGTCGCATCCTGGATCGCCCCGAGGAGTTCAAGCCGGTCCACCGCTCCCTGCTGGAGGCCATCGCCGCCCAGGTCCCGGAGGACCCCGGACCTGCGTCGACCACCACCCGGACCAGGGGAGAGGCGGTCGATCTGCAGGCGTGGCTGAGTCGGCATGGCATCCTCCTGGCCGGGCCCACGAGCATGCAGGCCCGCGACGGCTCCCCCGCCGAGAAATACGCCATCCGTTGCCTGAACGGCCACGAGGACGGAGCATGGGCTGCGCAGTTCCGGTCTGGAGCCGTCGCCGCGGGATGCCACCACAGTTCTTGTGCGGGCTTCGATTGGCGGGCCCTGCGCGACCACCACGAGCCGCGCCAACATAGCCCCCAGCAAGCCCGCCCCAGCGCCGGGAAGAGCAAATCGAAGGGGAAGTCACAGTTGGACGGGGAGAGGTCACAGGCACCCGAACAGGCCCAGGGACGCCTCCCCTCTATCGAGATCAGGGGCGACATGCCCAGGATGACCGAGGAGGCCATTGAGGCCCTGGCCCTGGCAAATGACCCTCCGCGCATCTTCAGCCAGGGGACCTTTGTGATCAGGACCGACCGCATCATCCACCCGACGACGGGGGAGGCGGGTCTGGCTCCTGTGACCCTGACCCCCGACGCCTGTCGAGGCGAGCTTGCTCGCTGCGCGAGATGGGTTGAGGTCCGGCGCGGCCCGGGGGGACGGGAGGAGGAGACCGAGCAGTATCCCCCCCTGGATGTCGTCCGAGACCTGCTGAGCCGCCCCGCAGAGGAGCGACGCCTCCCCCACCTGGCCAGAATCGTCCGAGTCCCGGTCTACACCCCGCAGGGGGACCTGATCGCAGACCCGGGATACCATGAGCCATCCGGGATCCTGCATGACCCAGACCCGCGCCTGCGTGGCATCCGCCCACCCCGGACACCGAGCAGCGCACAGGTCGACTCCGCCCGGCGCCTCCTGCTGGAGGACCTCCTNNGGAGAGTTCCCGTTCACCGATCCAGCCAGCAGAGTCCATGCCCTGGCCGGCATGATGCTGCCGTTCGTTCGCAGTCTGATCTCCGGGCCGACTCCGCTCCACCATGTCGGAGCGCCCGAGGTCGGAACCGGCAAGAGCCTCCTCTGTCAGGCCATCCTGCGCCCCTCCCTGGGGGCTGGAGATGCCGAGCGCGTCCACCAGGCCGAAGCCAACAACGATGAATGGCGCAAGGCCCTGACGACCGCGCTGGTCAAGATGCCCACGGCCATCCTCCTCGACAACCTCCACGGCCGACTCTCGTCGGGCCGACTGGCTGACGCCTTGACCGCGCTGGTCTGGAGCGACCGCGAAATCGGGACGGGGCAGCGCGTCGCCGCCCCGGTCTCCTGCCTGTGGCTGAGCACGGGCAACAACGTGACCTTCTCCGCCGAGATCGCCCGGCGCACCCTGGCCATCGATCTGGATGCCCGCTGTGCCCGCCCTGACGAGCGCACAGGCTGGAGGCATCCGGATCTCCTGGCATGGGCGGATGAGCATCGGGCCGACCTGGTCGAGGCGTGCCTGACCCTGATCGCCGCCTGGATCGCCGCGGGCAAGCCATCATGGGCACCGACCCCGCAGGCCCCCATGATGGGGTCCTTCGAGTCATGGTGTCGCACGATGGGAGGCATCCTGGAGGTCTCCGGCGTCCCGGGGTTCCTGACGAACCGCCGAGAGTCCCGCGGCCGGACCGGGCAAGAGGACGAGGATCTCCGGGTCTTCCTGGCGGCATGGTGGCAGGAGCATCGCGAGCAGCGCGTGACCGCGGCTGACCTGTATCCCATGTGCGAGCAGCGAGCGCTCCTGGACTCCTACCTGCGATCATCCAACGACCGCGGCAAGCGCACCCAGTTGGGGACCCTGCTCCGAGAGCTGCAGGGGCGACACGTCCTCGCCCCAGACGGAGAGGGAGGCGAGATCAGCCTGACCGTCGTCAACGCAGGCGCTAGCCGGGTCAACGTGTCCGTCTATCGACTGCTCCTAGCTGCAGGACCTGGCGAGGTCCTGCAGAGGTCCTGCAGTGAGGTCCTGCAGTCAGAAGCCCGCAAAACCGAGGTTTTTTCTCCTCTGCAGGACCTGCAGGACCTGATCCCCCCCCTTAACGCGCGCGGAGAAGATACGCATGGCTCATGCGCATGTGCGCATGAGGGGGCCCATGAGGTCCTGCAGGTCCTGCGTGACCCCGCGAAGCCCGTAGAATCCGAGGTTTCTCCTGCAGGACCTGCCTGCAGGACCTGCGCAGGACCTGCAGAGGTCCTGCATGCCCCTGAGCCCGACCTCCATCTCCCTGGGGAGTTGCTCCTGTGACCGCCCAGGCCATCATCACCGAGCTTCGGGCCCTCGGGGTGGAGGTCTCCGCCTGTGATGGACGGCTTCGCCTGGTCGGAACCGCCATCATCCCGGGCGACCTGGTCGCCGCCATCCGCGAGCGCCGGGCCGAGGTCCTGGCCCTGCTGGAGGTGGAGGCCGGCGTCGAGGAGCCCGTCCCCGCCGAGGTGGCTGACCAGGCCATCGAGCAGCGCGTCGAGCAGGAGACCGCCCAGGAGCTTCGCGAGCAGGTCGACCAGGCTGGAGCCCACCACGTCGACGCGAGCTTCGAAGCCGAGGTTGAGCGCCGGGTCGAGTTCTTTGTCGACCAGGCCGCCCACCCCGGGCCCGTCCCGCTCTTCGTCGTGCCTGGATCGCCGGACGCCCCTGGCGGATGCCTGAGTTGCGGTCAAGCCCTGGTTGAGGCCTACCCGCCCCGATGCCCGGCTTGCATCGAAGCAGCGCATCGAGTCCTGGCCATCCGGGCCCAGGACAGGCCCCAGGCCGCCCCAGGAGGCCCGCCAGAGGTCCGGATGACTTGCTGCCCGGCTTGTGGGCAAGGAGGCGCCTGGAAGCGGACAGCAGGCCCAGGGGAGGCGTTCTGTCTCCATTGTGGCGTTGTCGCTGAGCCGACAGGCCCAGGACCTCCTCCCCCGCCTTGACCTGGACCACCACCGCCACGAGCGCCACGAGCGCAACGAACTGGAGGACCACCACGATGGAGAACCACCCCCACCCCCGCGCGATCTTGCACCTGGAGTTCGGCCGAGACGGCAGCATTGAGTCCTGGCCCACGGGCGATCTGTTCTATCTGCGCGAGTCCATGCGCACCCTGGCCGGCGCCCTGCTGACCGAACCCGCCACCCTGGACCAGGTCACCGGCGCGGCCGGGATCCGGGTCGACCCGTCGAGCCTGTGGATAACCCCTTCGCCATCGGCACAAGACTTGTGCGAATCGACCGGAACCCCTAAACCGCGGGCTTTCCAGCGAGGAATCAACGCCGTGAAGAAGCTGCGCGATCTGACAGAAGAGAAGATGGAGCGCGACCTTCTGGGCATGGAGCGCGTGGTCGACTCCCTGCGAGCGATCCTGGATAGCTTCATCGAAGGCTTCAACACCCTGCAGAATGCAGACGAGATCGAGGCCATGGTCGCACGGCGCCGGAAGAAGGCCTCCTGATGAGCGCCCCAACCATCTCGCTTCCCTCTGGCATCTTCCGCTGCGTCGAGGTCGACCCGCCCTGGCAGTATCGTGACCGCTCGTTCAACGGCACGAACTCAACCCAGCGCCAGAGGAGCCACTGCCCCTACCCGACCATGCCGGTCCGAGACCTCTTCGAGATGAGGTCCGAGATCCGGCGCCTGTTGCACCCCGACGGAGCGCACCTCTTCACCGCCCCCAGGGGAGCGCATAGCGCGAAGCCGGCTGAGGCGTATGACCTGATCGCCCGGAACTCTCCTGGACCTCGATGCTCCCTGTTCCAGCGCACCCCAAGACCCGGGTTCGTCTGTTGGGGGAACGAGCTGATCTCCGAGGAGACCCCGCTGCCCGCTTGAGCAGCGACAGGAGGAGCCGCACATGAGCCGCAGACTGCCGCAGGATGCCGGACACGGGCAGAAGTTGACCCGCAAGAGCGAAGCCGCCGAAGAGATTACCCCGGCTGCTCCTCCGCCGGCCCGGACCCCCGACTCCCTTCTCAGGAGCCCCCCCCGTCGTCGGGGGCGCCGTGAGCCCCGTAGACGCGTTTTCTGGCTGAGCCGTGGGGGCTTGACCAGGTCGGCCGGCCCAAAATAGCCTCGACCCCCCGTTGCCCCGAAAACGGCCCATACTGGGTCCCCAGAAGCTGAAACCAGGGTCCCCGTGACCCGTGAAAACTGGAGGTTTCGAACCGTGCTGAAGAAATTGACTGGCCGACAGGAGCGCTTCATCCGGGAATACCTGGTTGACCGAATCGGTCGCCGTGCCGCCATCCGTGCCGGCTACTCGCCTGCGTCAGCGCAAGGAATCGCCTCAGACCTGTTGCACCGCCCAAAGTTCGTCCATGTCCAAGTCGCCCTGCGAGAGGCCCTGCGCGAGGACGAGGCCCGCCATGAGGACCTGCGCGAGCGCACCCTTCAGGAGTTGAGCCGCATCGCCTTCGCGGACATCGCGGATGTCCTGGCGGATGATGGCAGCGTCCTCGCCATCGCGGACATCCCCGAGGATGCCCGGGCTGCCATCGCGGAGTTGAAGGAGACTGAGTTCCTCGGGCAGGACGGGACCCCCGCCAAGACCCGGAAGGTGAGGTTCTGGTCGAAGTGCGAGGCCCTGACCCAGTTGGCCAAGGTCACCGGCCTGGCCGTCGACAGGGTCGAGCACCGAGGCGTGATCGACGTGCGGACTGCCCGGGCTGATCTCGCCCGCGTCCTGGAAGAAATGGGCGACCCGGAAGGTTACCCCGCCCTGCACGTGGCGCCGGTGCCGGGCCTGCCTGCGTCGACTGAATCAGGCCCGGCGTCCACTTAACAGCCACCAGAACAGCCACCAGGAGCCCCGTCGGTCCATCTCGGACCCGCGGGGCTTCTGCTGTTCCTGTGGGCCCTGCGGGCCCACAGAGGCCGCCCGGAGGCCCCGGCCGACGGCTGGAGCATCGCCACCTGCTGGCCGGCGTCCTGGCGGCCCTGGGGGCGAAATGACGACCGATGACGACCAGGAACGGAGCGCTGAAGTCGGTCGACCACCCTCCCCCGCCGACATGCCCACCGAGTTCTGGATGAGCTTCGTCGAGGCCATGAGAGGTCCACTTCGGCACCTGGCCGGAGGAATCGCCCCAGAAGCCTGCCACCACGGGCCCGGACCGTCACCACAAGCCCAGGACTTGAAAATTCTTCTGGTGGCTGTTCTGGTGGCTGTTGCGACCTTCCAAACCCCTCTTTTTGCCTTCGTTTGCCTGCTGGCGCACCGACTCCAGGAAAGCGAGAAGCCCGCCATTTGGCGGGCTTCTCTTGGCAGGGGCGACAGGACTCGAACCTGCGACCTACGGTTTTGGAGACCGTCGCTCTAGCCGACTGAGCTACGCCCCTAAGTCCACGGCTATTCTCTTCGATCTGTCACCCGATAATCCTTCACCCGGCCCGTTTCATCGACGATCAGGACGTGCTCGGCCTTCTCGGCGAAGGTGCGGATTTCACGGGAATTGTTGGCGGAGAACGTGATCTGCTGGCCGTAATCCGAATCGTCCTCAGCCACGGAGCGATAGATGACGGCGTCGTTGGTGGCCACGCGCTCCCAGCCGCCCATCAGCAGCAATTCCGGCAGGCGCAGACGGGGGTCCGCCAGCGAGCGCACGGGCTTATGGAAGCCTTTGGACTCGAGGGCCCGCAGGAACTGAGGATGGACCTGGGCGCGAGCCCCGGTCCCCTGGTTGTATCCGAAGTGCAGTGAAGTGTTGATATCCATTGCGTGTACCTCCACGACGTCGCCGCGGCTTGGGCTCAGTCTAGCGCATCGCGCGGGGGGTCTTGTTGCACAGACGTTAACAACGCACTCAGGTGATCCTGGCCTTTGGTCCCCTGCGGCAGGCCCCGGTGCAGGACCTCGGTGGCGTATTCGAAGGCTTGGCGCAGGTCTGGGTCAAACCAGGTGCCCAGGCGCGACCGGATGGAGTCCATCAGCCTGGAGCGACCTTCCGGGCCCTCCTGCGCCAGCTCCTCCACCCAGGCCTCGGCCAGGGCCAGCACTCGGGCCAGTCGCGGAATCTGCTCCCCCTGCAGGCCCTCCGGAAAGCCGGTGCCGTCAAAGCGCTCGTGGTGATGGCGCACGATGGGCGCGATGTCGGCGAAGATCCGGAAGCGCGAGAGGATCTCTCCGCCGGCCAGGGCGTGGGCCGGATCCTCGGGGTTCTCGACCCGGGTCTTGCCCAGGTCGTGCAGGAGGCTGGCATAGGTCAGTCGCTCCATCTCCGGCTCGGAGAGATGCAGGTAGCGCCCCATCTCGGCGCCGAACCGGGCCACCTCGACCAGGTGCGAACGGCTGATCACGTCGGTGGACTCCAGGATGTCCACCAGCAGATCGACGGCCTCGTGAAAGAAGTTCTGCAACCGCCCCACCAGCACCGAGTTGCTCAGCGCCACGGCGGCCTGCGAGGCCAGAAGCTCCAGATACCTCTGGTCGGTCTCGCTGAAGCGGAGGTTTTCCAGCTTGTTCACCGCTTCCAGCACGCCCAGGGGTTCGCCCTGCCACAGGACCGGGACGGCCAGAAGCGACCGGGTCCGGAAGTCCACGGCCTTGTCCACGTCCTTGTTGTGCCGCGGGTCGACGTCCACGTCGTTGATCCGCATGCTCTTGCGGTGCTTGATCGAGTAGCCGGCCACCGAATGCTCATCGAAGGGGAATCGGACCTGGCGGACCTCCTCGGCACGGGCCCCGATGGAGCCTTTGAAGTAGAGATCGTTGCCTCCTTCGCCGATCAGGATCAACGAGCAGGCCTCCGAACGCGTCAAATCCAGGCAGATCTGCAGAATCCGGGCGATCAGGCGTTCGGAGTCCAAGGTGGCCGCCAGCTCGGCCCCGATCTCGACCATGGCCCGCAGGGCCTGGGCCTCGTCGGCATCGGCGGGCAGGACTCCTCGAGTCGAGGAGACTCCTCCCAGAGGAATCACCCGGGTCGGCTGGGTCGCCGCCAGATCCCTCCACAGCATCTCCATCTGTCGGCCCCGCTTGGCCGTGTCCGGAGAAGCCACCACGAAGCGGGGCGACTCCGGGTCCGAAGGGGCCGGCCGGGCGCCGGATGAGGCGGGGGTCTCGGCGTTGATATGATCCACCGTGACCGAGTAGGCGCGGTCCATGACCTCGAGAAGGTCGGGCAGGTAGGCTCCGCGCGGATCGATCTCCTGACCGGTCCGCATCCGGACATATTCCAGGGCGAAGGTGTCCTGGGGGTCCATCATGGCCACCACGATCCGCCCGGCATCCCGACCGATGCACAACAGGTTGAAGCGACGCGCCATCGACTGAGGAACGACCTGGGCCGTCGAATAGTGGATCGGGGTCTCACGGACGTCGATGGAGGGGATCTGGGTGACCTCAGACAGAGCCTCCAGGTAGGCCTCCCGGGTCAGCCGACCGCTTTCCACCAGGATCTTCTCCAAGGCCTGGTTGGTCTGCGAACTCTGCGCCAGCGCCGCTTTGGCGTCCTTGCGCGAGATCTTCTTCGTGTTCAACAGAGGCTCGAGCCAGGGAAAAGGTTGGCTCATGGTCGCCCTCCTTGATTCATCCCCAACGGGATGGCGCATTCTCGATTCAATCCGGGTCTTCCTCGGGCCCGACCGGCGAGACCCGCACCACGTTGTCACGCGGCCAGACGAGTTCGATCCGGACGGGGATGCGGCTGCCGGGGGGAAGCGGGTGACCGGGTACGTGCGCGCACTCGGTCTCGAAAAGGCAATCGCAGAGTTGGACGATGTGCTTGTCGGGGTGGTTGGCCACCACCACCGCGTCGGTCTCCTGCCACAGGCGCTCTTCCAGATAGCGCAGGATCCAGTAGGTCCGGCGGTCCCTCTCCAGCGCGTCGGACTGCTCGAGAGGCTGGCGCAGGGCCGCCAGGAGTTCTTCCAACTGCGCGGGATCATACAAGGGGGGCTGGCCAGCCAGCAGGGCCTTCAGTTGCCGCTGCATCAGCAGATCTCCATAGCGACGGATCGGAGAGGTCACCTGGGAATAGTAGTCCAGGCCCAGACCGTGATGGCGCGCCGGAGTCATCCCCAAAGTGCCCTTGCGCATGAAGCGCCGAGCCGCATAGGCGCGAGCCGGGTCGTACTCCTCGGCGTCCTCGATGGGCTTGTCGGGGGCTTCCTGACTGCGGAAGAGCGCCGCGGCACCCTTTTCTGCCAGGAACTCGCCGGCGACGCGGTTGGCCAGGACCGCCATCTCGCTGACCAGGACCTGGGAGGGCGCGTTGGCTGCCTCGCGCTCGATGTCGATCCGGCCCTGAGAGTCCACCCGGACGTTGACGCGGGGGAATGGGACGGTCACCGCCCCCTCGGCGCGCCGCCGATCGCGCAGAGCCCGGGCCAGGGTCAGCAGGCGCTGCCAGCGACCGGCCTGAAGGGCCTCATCCGCGGACTCGTAGCTGAGGCGCTCGCGGACGTGGATGGTCGAGGGCACCATCTCGACCCGGGTCTGCTGATCATCCTGGTCATACTCTACCAGGAACGAGAAGGCCGGCCGATCCTGCCCGGCCACCAGGCTGCAGGCCTCGTCGGCCAGGGGGGGGGGCAGCATTCGCACCTTGAGATCGGGCAGGTAGATGGCCGTCGCCCGGCAGCGTGCCTCGAGGTCCAAGGGAGTTTCCGGCGCGACGTAGGCCGCGGCGTCGGCGATGTGGATGCCGACCCGGATCCCGCCGCCGGGAAGCTCCTCCAGGCTCAGGGCATCGTCGATCTCAGTCGTGAAGACGTCGTCGATCGTGAAGCATTCCAGGTGTCGCAAGTCCCGGCGCGAGGGGTCGGCCAGGGGTTCGGCCTGATCGGCCAGGCGCCGGGCCTCGGTCAGCAACTCGTCCGAAAAATCGGTGCTGGTCCTGAACCGATGCAGCAACAGGTTTTCATGCTCGCTCCACAGCCCCGCCTTGACCATGATCTGGAAGGGAGCGTCCTTCCTGGAGATCCCGGCCTCCTTGAGCAGGGCCTGCACGTCCTTGAAGCGCCGGGCCTCGACACCCTGCAGCGAGACCTCCCGGATCCAGGTCAAGGCTCGCCGACAGGCATCCTCGAAGCCTTCGGGAAAGGCGACTCCTCCATTGGGGGAAGGCTTCTGCCAGAGATTGGAGAGCCAGGGGGTCAGGACTTCGCGTTCCTTGAGGCGGTTGGCCTCCACCTGCAGGCGCTGCAGGGTTTCCTCCACCTGAGCCCGCCCGCGCAGCAGATAGCTTTCGGCTTTGCGGGTGAAGAAGACCCGGTCGGACTCCAGCGCCCGATACAGGGCCGACAACTGAACGGGTTCCGGGGCGCCGCCGAAGTAGATTTCCGCCAACCCGGTCAGGCTCCAGGGCTCGGTCGGGTTGTCCTCGTGAAGCAAAGCCCACAAGTCGGCCAGGGGAATGGTGGCGGCCAGGTCTTCACGCTCTCGGCCCGCGCGGCGCAGGGCCGCATCGATGAGTTCATGCGGCGAGGCCGGGTCCAGGAAGCCAGGAACCGAGAAGAGGACCTTGTCCTCCAGAAGCTTCTCCTCCCGGCCCTCGTCGGTGCGGACGAAGACCCGCCCCGGCTTGTCCTGACGCAGGCACAAGGCCAGGACCACCCTCTTGGCCTGGAGGAACTCGACCAGGGTTCCAGGTGGGATCATGAGAGCCAGCGCCGCCGATAGTTTGACATGGGGCGACTTTCCGCGGGCGAGGAGCCGATCCTGCCGGCCTTCAACCTGGTCCGAGGAATCCCAGGCTCTCCAGGAACCGATCGAAGCCCGGAAGGTCGAGCTGCTGCTCGCCGTCGGACAGGGCCACGGCCGGGTTGGCGTGCACCTCCAGCATCAGGCCATCGGCTCCGGCGGCCAGGGCGGCTCGGGCCAGGGGGGCCAGGATGTCCCGACGGCCGGCGGCATGAGAGACATCCACGACCACGGGGAGGTGGCTCTCCTGCTTGAGCAGGGGCACCGCCGAGATGTCCAGGGTGCTGCGAGTCCAGCGCTCGAAGGTCCGAATTCCGCGCTCGCACAGGATGACCTGGGTATTTCCCTGGGAGACCACGTGTTCGGCCGAGAGCAGCAGCTCCTCGAGGGTGGCCTGGAAGCCTCTCTTGAGCAGGACCGGAGTGCGGGTCCTGCCGACTTCCTGGAGCAGGGGGTAGTTGTACATGTTGCGGGCGCCGATCTGCAGCACGTCGGCGCACTCCAGCACGGCCTCCAGATCCCGAGGGTCCAGGACCTCGGTGACCACCGCCAGGCCATGGCGCCGGGCAACCTGGCTCAGCAGGCTCAGGGCCTGCCTGCCCAGGCCCTGAAAGCTGTAGGGAGAGGTGCGCGGCTTGAACGCGCCCCCCCGGATCAGTCGAACTCCCCTGCGGGCCAGGTGGCGGGCGACCTCCTCGAGCTGTTCGGGCCCTTCCACCGAGCAGGGACCGGCGATCAACACCCCGGGGTCGGCGCCCAGGCGGACACCGTTGACCTCCACCACCGTGTTCTCCCGGCGATGCCGACGCGACACCAGCAGCGACTCCCGGTGGCGCTCGTCCATCAGATCCAGCGAGGCCTTGAAGACCTCCTTGAAAAGGCTCTGGATGGCTCCGTCGGGGAAGGGACCCCGGTTGTGCTCCAGGATCCGGTCCAGCATCGCCGACTCCCGGGTCGGGTCGAAGCCCGCCATGCCGAGTTCGGCCTTCCGCTGGCCGACCTGCAGGGCCAGCTCGGCGCGACGGTTCAGCAGGCGCAGGACCTCCAGGTTCAGGGAATCGATCTCCGCTCGGAGCTGGTCCAGGCGTTCGTCGATCAAGAGGTCTCCTCCAGTTTCAGCACCAGGGAATGGTAGCAGATGCCCTCCCTCCCCGCCAGGGACCTCCGGCGCAGGAGGGGCCTTTCCACGAAGCGAACCGACAGCGCGATGAATGAGCAGACCGAGAGATACCTGAGTGTGGCCCGGCAGGCGGCGCTCCAGGCCGGGGAGTTGATCCGCCGCAAGGCGGGGACCTCCTTCCGGGTCGACCAGAAGGGGCGGATCAACCTGGTGACCGAGGTGGACACCGCCTGCGAGGAGCTGATCCGCGAGGCCCTGCTGGAGGTCTTCCCGGATCACCGAATCCTGGGCGAGGAGGGCGGCCCGACGGGTGGTTCGCACGAGTGCCGCTGGCTGATCGACCCCCTGGACGGCACCACCAACTTCGCCCAGGGGTATCCGTTCTACGCCGTCTCCATCGGCCTGGAGATCGCTGGAGAGATGGCGGTGGGCGTGGTGCACGACCCGACCCGCCAGGAGACCTTCCACGCCGTCCGGGGAGGCGGAGCCTGGCTGAACGACCAGCCGATCCAGGTGACGGACTGCGACACGCTCGAACAGGCCTTGTTGGTGACCGGATTCCCCTACGACCTGAGCCTGGCCCCCGACCTGCACCTGGACTTGTTCCGGGGCTTCGTGCTGGCGGCGCGAGGGGTCCGACGCGACGGCGCGGCGGCCCTGGACCTGTGCTACGTGGCCTGCGGCCGTTTCGACGCCTTCTGGGAGTTGGGTCTCTCGGCCTGGGACATGGCTGCCGGAAGCCTGATCCTGCGGGAAGCCGGTGGGATGCTCAGCGACTTCGAGGGGAGGGCCTTGAGCCTGGAGGGGCGGGACATGCTGGCCAGCAACGGCCGGTTGCATCCCGTGATGTTGGAGGGGGTCCGCCCCCACCTGCAGGCTTTGAGGGGATCGTCCTACCGGAGGGGCTGACTGTTACAAAATTTTCGACGATTTTTCAGGAAACTCTGTCATACTTCAGAAGAAGCCAGCCAGGAGGACAACCATGAAGGCCCAATGGAATCCGGTTCCCACTGAACGCCCAGGAGTCTCCCACTACCAGCGGCAGCACCCCAAGGGGGAAGCCTGGATCGAGCGCAAGGAGAACGGCTCAGCCGAGGCCTCCCAGAAGAACGGATTCTTCGGCCCCAGCGTGGAATCGTGGCACGCTGCCCCGGCCCCCGCCGACTCGGTCATCCTGCAGAAGATGGATGAGGTGGCCCATCCTCCCCGCTTCGGCGACTGGAAGGAAGTCAAGCACTCTCCCGAGCTTCCCTCGGTGAAGCACTACGAGGGACGCGAGACCGGCGGCATGATCCGGTCGAAGGTGGAAGTGGTCATCGACCGCGATGGCGAGCAGGCCGACTACGCCGCGAAGGTCGGCCATTTCGGTGAGGAGATCGAAGGCCACTTCTTCGCCCACGCCCCCTCCGACCAGGACATCCTGCGGCGACTCTCACAGTCGCACTAGGCTCTCACACCTGGCTGGGAGAGGGGAAGACCCGGCCTCGCAGAACCTCTTCGGCCCTGTTGCCTGGTCAGGCGACGAACCCGAGGAGGTTTCTTTGCGTTCCAGACTTCTAGCCGCCCTGGTCGCCCTGCTGCTGCTGGCAGCTCCGGCAGCCAGCGCCACATCCCAGCAGGATTCCCCCCCACCCTACGGGACCGTCTGGATCGACCAGACCACCGACATCTCCCAGCAGGCCCTCGACCAGGTCCTGGAGGCTCTGAGCCGGCAGGCGGCAAGCCCACAGCACGTGGTGGTCCTTGTTCACGGGTTCGCCACCTCCCGCTCGCACAGTCAGGACCAATACGAAGTCCTGGGCCCTCGAATCCGCCAGCAGTTCGAGCGCCTGGGGCGTTCGGTGGCGATCCTGGGGGTCCAGTGGGACTCCGAAGCCCAGGGAGGCCTCCTGGCTCTTCCCTGGGAGTACGGCCGCAAGGTCACACGGGCCCGCGGGGTGGGACGACTGGCAGTTCGGAAGCTGTTGTTGGCGGTTCAGGACCGCTTCCCCGAGGCCCGGGTCAGCCTGCTTGGGCACAGCATGGGCTGTGAGGTGCTGGCGGCGGCGGCCACGCCCGGAATCAGCCTGGGCGAGGTGGACCGCGACTTGGAGATCTTCAAGCCGGAACTGCTGCTGCGCACCGACGCCGTCGTGCTTCTGGGTTCCGATCTGGATTACGATGCGGGCTACCGCTCCAAAGCCCCCCTGAGCTTCACGGCCGTCGACCTGCTCTGGATGACGATGTCCGGCCCGTACCGGCCCGACCGGGACAAGGTCCTGGACCTTCGTGCGCTGATCCGCGGCCGGGCCCAGGGTGCGACCTTCCCCCGATTCACCGGTCCACAGTACGAGGCGATGTTCAATGGGCGCAAGGTTGTCTTCGACAGCCAGAACATCCCGCCCGACCACGACTTCGTCAAATACTACGACCAGCAGCGTCTGGCGCGAATCGTCCCCTCCATCGTGGCCCGGACCGAACCGGGAACCATTCCGCAACCGCCGGACCTGGCGGCGATCGACCAGGTGATGGAGGCTCCCGGGCACATCGAGGCGCTTCGGCCCTTCCTGGACAGTTCGTGTCTTTCGGGGCAATTCTACGCCGCCTGGCGCCTGGAACACCTCCTGGGAGACGGTGCCACGCACTTTGAGGACGAGACCCTGGCGCGCCTGGGAGACCAGATCGCGAATCGCCCCCGCCTGGTCCGCCAGGAACGCCGAGATAGCCGTTGTGCCCTGGTCCGGCAGGGCCTCTGGCCCACCGACGGGTTGCTGGCTCGTCTGGGAGCCCCCACCTGGGCCAACCCCCTGGGTGGTTCCTGGCAGAAGGACTTCCAGGGGCGTGTCGTCGATCTTTCAGGGTCTTTGATGCGGATGGAGACCGAGTTGGGAGACCTCTTCGTCTTCGACCTGGTCCCCAACCGCACCCGTGTCACCCCCAGCCTGGATGGTCTGCGGGTGGGTTCCTGGGTCCGGGTCCGGGCGGACTTCAACCACGAGGCCTTGGACATTCGGGTCCTGCCCCTGCCGCGCTGGCTGGAGGTCAGAAGCTAGCCGAAGAGCTCGCCCATCATCCTCAGGAACTCAAGCCCGGTCAGTCCCGTCTGCCCCTGGGACCGGGCGTCATAGACGAAGCGCTCGTAGACCTGCCACTTCTCTTTGGCCTCCGGCGTCAGCTTGGCCCAGTTCTCGGTGACGAACTTCTTGAGGTCCTCATACTCGGCGCCGGCCGACTGGTTGTCCGCGTCCACCGTGGCCCGCAGGATCAAGTCGACCAGGTGGCGCTCGTCGATCCGGCGAGGGTTCTTCCGCTCGAGATCCTCGATGGCTCGGGCGGCGCTCTCGTCCTGGTATTCCGATTCCGAGACCTCCCCCATCTCCTGCAGCATCTTCTGATGCTCGGAATACTCGATGCCGGTCTGCCCCTTGGCCTGGGCCGACTGGACGTACTTCTCGTAGACCTCCCACACCTGGCGGGCCTCCGGCGTCAACCGGTCGGAGAACTCGGCCACGAAGTCCTTCAGGTCCTGATACTCCCTGCCCGCTGCCTGGCCGTCGAAATCCTGCGTCGCGTCCTGGATCAACCGGGCCAGCATCTCGGGTGTGATCTCCTCGGGATTGCGACGGCGGAGCTCTTCGATGGCCTTCCCGGCCCCGGCATCCCGGTAACGATGCGGGCGCCGGGCTGGCTCGTGGGTGTCCTCGTAGACCCCCGCGTCCTCGCCGTCCTCGACCTCGTCCTGATAGTAGACCAGCTCCCGGGTGTCGGTGCTGCCATCCTTGTTGACCGTGGTCTTCGCGAAGTCATCGTAACCGGGGCCTCGCCTCTCGCGCACAGGGCGTCCCTGGTCGTCCAGGCTGTAGGAGGTCTCGACCCGGCCCTCGGTCCGGCTGACCGTCTGCCCTCGGCGCTCGGTCACGGTGGTCTGGCCGTCCGCCGAGCGTTCACGGATCCGAACATCCTGCGGGGAGCTCTCGTTGTAGGAGACTTCCTGGGAGGAACCATCGGCTCGGGTCGTCCGGACCCGGACGTTGCCGGAGCGATCCCGGGAAATCACGACCACATCTCCGTTGCTCAGGGTGTGGGTCCCCGGCCCCAGTCTGGAGACCAGCTTCCGGGCCAGGGCCGCGTCCTTCTTGATATCATTGAGGAGCGCCCGGTATTCCTTCTTGATCTCGCGCGCGGTGTCGTTGTCTGCAGAGCGCACCAGGAGCGCCCGGTACAACTCCTGCTCCTCCGGGGTGCGGGGAAACAGGATGGACAGATCGGGCGGATATCGGGCCTCGCGCAGGGAATCGAGATCCCTCAGGGCCGTGTCGCAGAAGGCCAGCGCCTCTTGACGGGCCGCCTCGGAGGTCAGGGAAGCCGGGGCCACCTGGCGATTTCTCTCGACCAGGTCGGCCCGTATGAGCTCACTCCTGGGCGAGCACTCCCGGAAGGTGAACCCCTGGGAACCTCGGACTGAATCCATCTCGGTGGCCTCGCATTCTTGACAGCAACCGCTGTCAGTATCTTCACCCACTATATACCGCACTTCCGGGAAGTGTAAAGCCTTCTGGCTCCCGGGCATTGAGGCATGCCAGGAGGTCCTGGCCAAAACGAGGGCCTCTCCCGACAGCCCATGGAGCGAATCCTTTTCCACAGCCAGCCTGACCTGGGTCATCGCCAGGAGGTCCGCCTGGCGACTAACCTGCCACCAGGAGCCATGTCCTCTGGTGGCGACCAATCCCAGGGGAAAGGAGGGATCGGGTGGTCCGAGTTGCAGCCTTTGCGCTCGACCTTCTCTTCCTGGCTGGAGGGTTTCCTGTGGCCATGCTCCTGGCCCGCTTGACCACCGGTTCCGCCTGGCCGTGGGCGACGGCTCTGCTGTGGCTGAGCGGGGCCGCCGTCTACGGGTTGGGCCTTCGCCTCTCTCCCTTGAAGGCCACCCTGGCCCAGGATCTGCTGGGTCTTCGGAACCGCGCCAAGGCTCCGGGCCAGGCCGCTCCAGGCCTCGAAGCCGCCATGCCCTCGCCCCCCGCCAGTCCGACCCCAGCGGCCCCAACGCCTCCTCCTCCCGCCATCCCGGCCGTCCGGAACCTCTCCCCGCCCCGCCTCTCGCCCCGCCCGACGCCCTTTGGTCCGGCCCTCCCTGCCACGCCTCCCACCCCGGCGCCTGCACCCGGCGCCTCCCCGTCACCCCCCACCACCATGCCTGAGAGTCCCTCTGCTGCCGGGGTCCCCTGCCCCCGCTGCGGCCTGACCAATCGGAGGGATTGCCGCTTCTGCAAGGCCTGCGGCACACCCCTGGCCCCGCGGCTCTGCCCGGCCTGTTCGAAGACCGCCGCCCCGGACGCCCGCTTCTGCAAGTCCTGCGGGAGGCCCCTGCCGTGAGCGCGAAGGCTCCCCTGCCCCCCCCTCCAGCTCTCCCGAAGGCGCGCCGCAAGCGCTCGTGGTGCTGCTGTTGCTGCCTGGGCCTGGTCTTGATCCTGCTCCTGACCCTGGGAGGCTTCCTGGGGGCGGGGTGGTGGTTCTTCGCCCCCGAGCCTTCCCAGGTCCAGATCCAACACGAATCCCTGCCCGAGTACTTCCCCCCGGAGGCCCCACCATGAGGGCCCGCCCCCTGCTCTGGCTCCTGACGCTCTTGTTCTGGCTTCCGGCGCTCCCGGTCCAGGCTGAGCCCCTGCGCCTGCACGTGCAGCCATCCAGGCCGGAGGTCCTGGGAGATGGCGACGACCGGGTCACCCTGACCATCAGCGCGCGCGACGACGAAGGAGAGGTTCGGACCGACCTCTCAGGGATCGTCCGGGTCTCGATCAACGCAGGCCGTCTCTCGGAAGTCGAACCTCGGATGAACCAGGGTGTGGCCGTGGTGGAGTTGACCGCACCGATCCTGGACGACCAGAACAAGGTCTTTCAGCGCTCGATCCAGTTAACCCAGAAGATCATGGAGGGAATCCAGGTCCTGGTCCAGGAGGGCCCGCCCGGCAGCCCCGAGGACCTTCAGGAGCGAATCCGCAAGATGGCCATCGAGGCGGGCCGGGAGGGCCCATCAGCCAGCGGGATGACCTCGGTGGACGGCAGCCGCCCCGAGGTCCTGATCACCGCCCAGTTCCAGGGAGTCCAGGGCAAGGCCACCCTCCCGGTCCGCAAGGTGCCCCAGGAGGCCCTGGGCAGCATGGAGGGTTATTTCCGGGGCCGGGACATGACCGGGATGACCGAGTGGACCATGGAGTTGACCCGCGAGGGGGGCAACCTCCAGGGCAAGCTCTTCCAGGTCGGCTCCCCCGACGAGGTGGCCGTCAGCAGCCTGGGCGAGGCCAAGGCGGGATGGGAGGTCATCTACCTGGCCGATGCCCGCGAACTCGACTCGATGCGCAAGCTGCACCCTCGCTTCCTGGGCATGCCAACCATGCTGCGGGCCCTGCCGGGCCGCACCCTGTACATGTTTGCGCCGCCGGTGTATTTCTGGCCGGCTCCGCCACCCACCAGCGACGAACCGGCAGAACCCGAAGAACCGGAACCCACCGAATCCATCTCGGTGGTCCCCCGGAAGAACCTCCTGCCCGCCGACGGGAAGTCCAAGACCGAGGTGGTCTTCCGCTACCTGGATCCTCAAGGGCGGCCCGTCCCCGACATGAAGGTCGAGTTTCGCGTGGGGCGGGGCCAGGAAGGGAAGATCCTCTCTCAGCAGGGCCGAACCGACGCCCGGGGCATGGCCCGGGCCATTTTCCAGGCCCCGTTGCGCAAGACCGAGAACCTGCAGGTCCTGGGAACCTGCCGTCGGACCGACCTGTACGTCACCTTCCATCGCGACGGGACCACCTCCGAGGCTTGGGGTCAGGTGGGAGTCCTGACCGTGGCCGACGTCGAACTGGTGGTCAAGAAGCCCGGGTTCGATGAATTCCGCCACCCCATGCACCTGGTCAGCCCCCGGGGTCGGGTCCAGGGCCGACTCGTGGCCAAGGCCCAGGAGCGCAACATCGTGATCACCAACCACGAGACCCCTGTGGCCCATGCCGAATGCCATCTGGAAGGTCCGGTCCTGAAGGGGATCACGATGAAGGCCACCACCGACGAGTCGGGGGACCTGGACATCGAGCTGCACTTCAAGGAATGGCCCGTTGCCTGGCGCCACAAGCCCGAGCTCCCTGCCGTTCCGTTCTCAGCCGACTTCCAGGCCCGAAGCAGGCTGCTCTATGGGGAACTCTTCCGCTTCGACGAGGGGTTCGGACGCCGAGCCCGGGCCTGGCAGTTCCGGATGGAGAAGGACCTGTGCAGCGCCAAGACGGAGCGGGCCCAGGCCCTGGAGGACCAGCACCGGCTCCTGGGGGGGCTTCTGAGCAGCTTCCGGCTGACCTTGAAACTGACCGAGGACACGGGCAAGGAGTTCCTGGGCCACGGTTGGGGCCTGCTGGGGGCCACGGCCTCGTGGGCCAACTCGCGCTGGAAGTTCACCGAGGGTCTGGAGAAGCACCTGGGTCAGGCCAACGAGAACCTCGAGCAGTTGCTGGGCCTGCGCCAGGACAAGGTCGGGGTGCGCAAGCTGATCTATCGCAAGATGCAGGCCCTCTTCTCCAACGGGAAGTACAGCGGCAACAAGACCACCGTCCTGATCATGGACAGCCTGAACCAGAAGGTCTTCGGCGTGCTCCAGGAGTTCCTCAACGACCTGGCAGGCGAACTGGAATTCATCAAGGATTTCGAGAATCCGGTCCCCGACGTGATCATTCGAGGGGTCCAGAAGGGCTTCGTGCGACGCGTCCAGGTCGAGCTCGACACCTTCCTGACCCACGACCCCGAACGAGTGGCCCCCGTGGCCGACTGGACGCAGAGGCGGGTCCTGGACCGCAGCACGGACCTGCGGACCCACTACCTGTCCATCGCCGGATGGCGACTGGCGGTCGAGGAGGCCAAGGCCGTCAAGGACCTGGTGGTCGACCTCTCTCAGGCCGTCGCCATCGCCTTCGCGGCCACGGGCAACGTGGCGGTCTACCAGGCCTGGACCAAGCTGCAGAAGGTCTCGGAGGCCCTGGACAAGGCCTACACCGTCACGGGCTTCCTGGCCGAAGGCTGGAACTACTGCCAGCTCGAGGCCGAATGCATGGAGATCTTCAAACTGACCAACCGGGCCATCTCCAGCGGCACGATGGCCCAGGTGTCCTGGCCTGCCTCCCCCGCCTGGGCGGAAGGTCCGGCCCTGGTCGACCCGCCGGACCTGAGGATCGAACTGCAGGGGATCGCCGGGAATGAAGCCCTGGCGCGCTCGATCCGGGCCCGCAACGCCTGGAGGGCCTGGGAAGAAGAAGCGGACCAGACGACCTGGCGCCTGGTCGCCAGCGGCTCGGAGGCCGGTCGCGAGATGCCCGGCCAGGGCCTGGCCTTCGAGGATGCCGTGCTGGGCCTGATGGTGGCCGCAGCCGAGGATCGGGATCTCGCGGAGGCGGCGCGGCACCTCGAGGAGTGCTCCCAGAACCTGGACGCCACGGCCCGCCAGGCGGCCAAGGACGCCCGGAGCCTGCCAGCACAAATCCAGGACTCCTCGCGGCCGCTCGTCCTGCGCGAGCCCATCGAGCGCTGGGAATGGGTGGCCGGCGGACTTTCAGCGGGCTGGCTGGGCCTGCTCGGCCTCCTGGCCGCCTGGAGGATCCGCCGGGCCCTTCAAGGCTGACCGACCGAGAGTCCAGGACCTGCCGGGGCAGGTCAGACCGTATGTCATCCACCAGAACGAACGGTGCCCGCAGCCGAAGCCACGGGCACCGCCAGACCAGAATGCGGGGGCTCAGCGAGCCAGGTTCTGGGTCTCTTCCTGGAAGGATGCGTTCACATCCTTCATCTTGAGCTGCATCAGCTTGCTCCAGACTCGGAGCATCTCCTTCTGATGCTTCTCCTTGGCCGTCAGGGTCTTGGCGGTCTGCAAATGCTTGACCTGCTTGATGACGTCGCGAACGGTCGAGCTGAAGTCCGCCGAGAGCTCATCCACGACCGTCCGGCTCTCCTGATGGAAGTGGACGCGCATCTCCTTGGAGAGGCGGTTCAACTTCTCGGAGGTAGACATCTCGGGGCCCATCTTGTCCAACTCGCTCTTCGACTCCGCCAGGGTCTGGGAGAAGACCTCGTTGAGTCCGGCCTGAAGGTCGTTCACCAAGGCCCCCGTGGCGGAGAGCAGTTCGCCCTCCAGACGCGCCCGCATGGAGGGAACCGACTGGATCAGGTCCTGGGTATAGCTCTCGACCACTTGGGGGGCCGAGGCCTTCATGTTCTGGACGGTCTCCTGCTTGATCTGCGGCAACTCGGCATCCAGTTGACCGCGCATCATCATCACGGCGTGGTCCGCCGTGAAGCCGGCCACCATGTAGTAGAGGAAGCCGAAGTACAGGACCACGACGACCAGGACCACGGCCCGGATCTTCATCCCGGTCGAGAGCTTCGCTTCGCGGGCTGCCATCGTGTCGGTCAGGGTCTTTTCCAGACCCTCGACCTCGTTGGCCAGCGTGACCGGAGCTGTCGGCTCGGTCGAGGCCGGATCCTTTTCGGAGGCATTCTTGACCTGTTCAGCGTCAGCCATGACTAGCGACCTCCCTTCGTCGCGGCGGTGTCCCCCGTCTTGGGGGTCTCCAGGGGCATCTCCATCAACTCCACGTCCAGCACTTGAAGGAAGTGGTGGAGCATCAACCGGGAGAGCTCCGCCTCGTCGTTCGGCAGGTCCTTGGTGTCAAAGGCCTTCAGGGTCTTGTCGAGGTGGTCGATGTCGCCCACCGTCTTGGCCAGGATGTAGCCGGAGAGCCCCTCGAGTTCTTCCTCGACGGTGCCCATGACGGTGTTGGTGAACTCGGTGGCCTGCTCTTCGGTGAGGTCCGGGAAGGTCTGCTTGAGGGCGGCCTCCTGGGTGGCGTGCACCTGGTTGAGGGCCTGTTCCAACTGGCCCATGACCTTGTCGGATGCCGAAGCCCCGAATTCGTTGACTTCTTTTTCCAGGGCCACGGCCAGCTCGGGCAGGGCGTCGATCGAACGGACCTGGACCTCCTGATAGTACACCGGCAGGATTTCCGAGGCGGTCTCCATGACCGCCTCCACGACCTGGCTGGCCATCTCAGGGCCCTGAGTGACCAGGCTGTGCTGGACCTGATCAGGTGCAAAGTTGATCTTGAGCCGATGCCATCCGGCAAACATGAACCCAACCACCAGGACAACAATCCCCAGGGTCAACAGACCATTGGTCCGTTCCAACCCGGCCTGCCGCTCCAGGGAAGCCTGTAAGCCCTGGCGGGCTTTGATAAGCCGCTCCTGCAGGCCTTTCACGTCGTCAGAGTCAGACATTCCATCCTCCACCGATAACTAGGCTCGCTCCTTGGTTCGGGGAGCGGCGTTTCCCCTCTGCACAGATACCCTTCCGAAGCCTTCGTCCCGGTGGCGCGCCGCGGGGTTCGGATCGTTCGGAAGACAGCCCATTCTCGGAAGCGTCAAGGAATACCTTCGGACGAACCGGCCACCTGCCCTGACGCATTCTAGCTATTCCAGAACAGAGTGAACCCCGTGCTACTTCTGCTCGAGAGCCCGGCGATGGTTGGCGGCCACCTGCTCCCAATCCACCACGTTCCACCAGGCCGAGACATAATCCGGCCGACGGTTCTGATACTGAAGGTAATAGGCGTGTTCCCAGACATCCAGGCCCAGGATCGGGGTGACGCCTTCCATCAGGGGGGTATCCTGGTTCGGCGTAGAGAGAATCTCCAGGCCCTCCTCCGTGACGACCAGCCAGGCCCAACCCGACCCGAAACGACCAGCCGCCGCCTGATTAAAGGCCTTCTTCATCGCGTCCAGGCTGCCGAAGGAGCGGTCGATCGCCTGAGCCAGTGCGCCCGTCGGCGCTCCGCCACCGGTCGGGCTCATGACCTGCCAGAACAAGGAATGGTTGGCGTGACCACCCCCATGATTGCGGACCTCCTCCCGAATCGAATCCGGCAGGCTGTCCAGGTTTCCCAGCAGCTCTTCAAGCGACCTGCCATGCAATTCGGGATGGCCTTCCAGGGCGGCATTGAGTCGGGCCACGTAACCGGCGTGGTGCCGGGTGTGGTGGATCTCCATCGTGCGCGCGTCGAGATAAGGCTCCAAAGCCGAATAGTCATAGGGCAACTCGGGCAGCGTGAAGGGAGGCTTCTGCGGATCCGCAGTGTCACACGGTCCCTGGGCTTGGGCGGGTTGGGAGGTCAGGGCCCAGAGGGCCAGCAATCCAATCGTCAAGAAGAGTTGTCGTGTCCGCATGTGGCCCTATTTCGACCCCACGAATCCGGGCCCTCCCGAACTCTGATGATCGTCGACGGCACCGTGCGGGGGAACGGCTCAGGAATCCAAGCTGGGGAAGAGCTCCAGGTTTCCCGGCAGAGCCAGTCCCAGATGCTCGTAGGCCTGGGGAGCCGCCATGCGTCCCCGGGGGGTCTTCATGAGAAACCCCGCCGACAGAAGGTAAGGCTCGCAGATCTCCTCGAGGTTCTCGGGTTCTTCATGGACCGCCGCGGCCAAGGTGACCAGGCCGACCGGACGCCCCCGGAAGCGGTGCACCAGGGATTCCAGGATCCGACGGTCCAGGGCGTCCAGACCGGCGGAATCCACGCCCAGACGGTCCAGGGCCCGACTGGCCACCTGGGCATCCACCTTCGAGGTTCCATCCACCTGGGCGAAATCACGCACCCGCCGCAACAGGCGATTGGCGATCCGAGGGGTTCCGCGGCAACGTCCAGCGATCTCCGAGCAGCCGGTGTGGTCCACCTCCATCCCCAACAGGCCGGCCGAGCGGCGAAGGATCGCGGCCAGATCCTCGGGCCGATAGTAGTCCAACTGAAAGAGGATTCCGAACCGGGAGCGCAACGGGGAGGACAAGGAACCCGCCCGGGTGGTGGCCCCGACCAGGGTGAAGGGCGAGACCCGGTGGCGGACCGCACCTCGATTCACCCCCTTGCTGAGGATCCGGTCGAAAGAGAGGTCCTCCATCACGGGGTAGAGGATCTCCTCGACCACCCTGGACATCCGATGGATCTCGTCGATGAACAGGACCTGATTGGGCCCCAGGCTGTTGAGCAGGACCAGCAGATCGATCGGACGCTCGATGGCCGGCCCGGAGGTTGCCCGCACCTCCACCCCCATCTCGGCTGCCACCAGATGGGCCAGCGTGGTCTTGCCCAGTCCCGGAGGGCCGGACACCAGCAAATGATCCAACGGCTCGCCTCGGAGGCGAGCCGCCTCCATGAAGACCCGCAGGTTCGAGACCACCTCGGGTTGTCCCACGTATTCATGAAGTCCACGCGGGCGAAGGCTGCGATCGCAGTCCTCCTCCTGGCGTTCGGGCGAGACTTCTCGGGGGACGGGGGCAAGCATGGTGGAATTTTCTTCTACTTCTGCCCCAGGACCTGCATCGCGGCCATGACCAGGTTCTCGACCGAGGCCCCCGGAGCCCGAGACTCACGGGCCTGACGCACGGCCTGGCGAGCCTCCTGACGAGTGCACCCCAGGGAAACCAGGATGGCCTCGGCCTCCTCCTGCCCGTCCAACATGTGCTCTGGAAGATCCGGGGCCATGGCTCCGATCTTCTCGGAGAGTTCCAGCATCAGCCGCCTGGCGGTCCGCGGTCCCACACCCGAAATGCGGGTCAGGGCCTTGACGTCCTCCTCCAGAATCGCTCGAGCCAGCGAGGCCGGGCTCAGGGCCGAGAGCACCTTCAAGGCCAGACGCGGCCCGACCCCGGTGATGCCGATCAGGAGTCGGAAGATCTCCCGCTCCTGAAGGGTGGCAAAGCCGAAGAGGGACATCTCGCCTTCCCGGACGGCCAGGTGGGTGTTCAGGCAAACCTCTGCCCCGAGCTGGGAGGTCTCGGCCAGGGGGTCGGGCACCGCGACGGCATAGCCGACGCCAGCCACGTCGACCACCAGCAGTCCTGAGCCGCAATGGGCGATCCGGCCCCGAAGATGAGCGATCATGTCAGGCCCAGTTGCCGATGGAAGATGTGGGTCAAGGCGATGCCCAAAGCATCCGAGACGTCGTCGGGCCGGGGCGGGCGCTCCAGGCCCAAGGTCATGACCACCACCGTGCGCAGTTCGTCCTTGGTGGCCCGGCCGCTGCCGGTCAGCGCCTCCTTGACCTGCGAAGGCGTGTACTCACCGACAGGCAGGCCTTGCTGACCGGCAGCCAGCAAGGCCACCCCACGGGCCTCCCCCACCGCCATCGCGCTGGTCACGTTCCGGTTGAAGAACAACTGTTCGACGGCGACCTCGTCGGGGGTGTGCCGGGTCAGGATCTCGGTCAGGCCCCGGTGAATCCTCACCAGGCGATCTACCCGTCCCAGGGTCGCAGGCGTGCTCAGACAGCCGAACTCGACTGCCGACAGGACGCCTTCCTCCTCGGCAACCACGCCCCATCCGCACCGGGCATTGCCCGGGTCCACGCCCAGGACCACGCGCCGGCTCAACGAGTCTCCGCCTGAAGCTCCTCGAGCACCTCGGCTGGAATGTCGAAGTTGGCATACACGTTCTGGACGTCGTCCAGGTCTTCCAGGGCCTCCATCAGCCGCAGGACCGTCGGAGCATCCCCCCGCGCCAGATCCACGGAAGTCTTGGGCAACTGGGTGATCTCCACCTCCTCGGACGGAAAGCCCGCCGCCTCCAGGGCATCCTTCACGGCGTGCAGGTCGGAGGGTTCGGTCAGCACCTCGAAGGCCTCATCCGCCGCCTTCATGTCCAGGGCACCGGCCTCCAGTGCCGCCATCAACAAGGCCTCCTCATCCAGGTCCGGCTGCGAGAAGCGCAACAGGCCGCGGCGCTCGAAGAGCCACGCAACGCACCCGGTCTCCCCGAGGTTTCCACCGTGCTTGGAGAAGGTCGAACGCACAACCGCAGCCGTCCGGTTGCGGTTGTCGGTGGCTGCCTCGACCAGGATGGCCACACCCGCCGGACCGTAGCCCTCGTAGGTGACTTCCTCGAAGTTCTCGCCGTCGGCCCCTCCGGAGGCCTTCTCGATGACCCGCTTGATGTTGTCGGCGGGCATGTTGACCGCTCGAGCCCGCGTGATGGCCACCTTCAACATGAAGTTGCTGTCCGGCTCGGGACCACCCTTCCGGGCAGCCATGTAGATTTCACGAGAGACCTTGGTGAACAAGGCACCCCTCTGGGCGTCGACCTTGCCCTTGCGCAAGCGGATGTTGTGCCACTTTGAATGACCTGACACGGATGTGTCCTCCTCTTGTTGAATCAGAAAGTCCAAGACCTGCCCAGGTTGATCCGGACCCGGGTCCTGTGTTCGAGGTCATGGACCTCGACCGTGCATCCCAGGGCCTCCAGGACCCGTTGACAGGCACCCGCCCTGCCTGGGTCGCGAAGGTCCAGGGCCCGACAAAGCTGGTCCGAGACCGGCGACCAGGTCCCGATCTCGAAGACTGGATTCGAGTCGTCACCCAGAAGCCCCATCTCCAGAGTGGACCCCTCCGCGCCGGGAGCCTCCAGAATCAGGGTGACAAGACCCAGGAGTGCTGCTCGGAGTCGCCACGGGAACCCCTCCCTCTCGAGGCGATCCGAAGTCCGATGCACCCGCACCTGGAGGCTTCGAGGCCGAGCCAGTGGAGTGGTCAGGGTCGCCAGATCCTCCAGGACACCTGCCAACTCGAAGCGGACGGGCCTGGTTTCGGGACGGGTGCAGCGCCTCAACAGCGAGAGCAGATCCTGGGCACGCCGAGAACACTCGTCGATCTCGTCCAGGCACTCACCCGCTGCGGGTTCAACCTGCCCCACCCTCAAGAGGTGCACGTTGCCCTGAATCCCGGCCTGCAGATTTCCCAACTCATGGGCCAGACCCCGCACGAAGGGAAGGCAGAGCGCCCCGAGGATCTCGAGATCGCCCGCCCCGAGGGGTTGGGAGTCCGGAATGGTCGGCCTGGTCACGGGAACCTAGGGGTACAACCGGTTCAGGGTGCGAGCATAGGGAATCGTCTCGCGGACGTGCTCGATGCCGCAGATCCAGGCCACCGTCCGCTCGATGCCCAAGCCGAAACCCGAGTGGGGAACCGAGCCGAAACGTCGCAGGTCGAGATACCAGCGATAGGCCTCCTCGGGCAGACCATGTTCGCGAATCCGCGACTCCAGCAGGGTCAAGTCCTCGATGCGCTGCCCCCCACCGATGATCTCGCCGTAACCTTCCGGGGCCAACAGGTCTGCGCTCAAGCAGACCTCGGGCCGCTCGTCCACGGGCTTCATGTAGAAGGCCTTGCACTGGGAGGGGTAACGGTGAACAAAGACGGGCAGCTCGTGGCGTTCCGCCAGGATGGTCTCGTCGGGGGCCCCGAAGTCATTGCCCCACTCGAAGTCGACCCCGCTCTGGCGCAGGATCTCGACGGCCTCATCATACGAGAGCCGGGGGAAGGGAGGCCGGATCTTCTCCAGACGGGACAGATCCCGATCCAGCGTCTGCAGCTCGACCCGGCGCCGCTGCAGGACCCGCTGGATCACGTAGCTGAGCATCTCCTCCTGAACCCTGAGGTTCTCCTCCAGGTCGCAGAAGGCCATCTCGGGCTCGACCATCCAGAACTCCATCAGGTGACGGCGGGTCTTGGACTTCTCGGCGCGGAAGGTGGGGCCGAAGCAGTAGACCTTCCCGAAGGCCATGGCGTTGGCTTCGTTGTAGAGCTGACCGCTCTGCGTGAGGTAGGCCTTGTCCCCGAAGTAACCCGTCTCAAAGAGGGTCGTCGTGCCCTCACAGGCGCTGGGGGTCAGGATGGGGCAATCCATCCGCAGGAAGCCCTGGTCGTCCAGCCACTCGGTGATGGCCCGCATGATTTCGGCCCGGATACGCAGGATGGCGTGCTGTCGTGAAGAGCGGATCCAAAGGTGACGGTGGTCCATGAGGAAATCGGTCCCATGCTCCTTGGGAGTGATGGGATATTCCTGGGCCTCGTGCACGACGGACAGGGCTGTCACCGCCATCTCGTATCCGCCCGGTGCCCGCGGGTCCTCACGAACCTCGCCGGTCACCTCCAGAGAGCTCTCCTGGCCCATCCGTCTGGCGGCCTCGAACTCCTCTGGAGACACTCGATTCTTGAGGACCACCGCCTGGATGGCCCCCGTCCCGTCCCGAATCTCCAGGAACTGGATCTTCCCCGAAGAGCGGGAGTTCCGCAGCCACCCGCGCAGACGGACCGTCCTTCCGGCATGCTCGCCGAGGGTCTCGATGCGCGCCAGGGGGGGGGCGCTGGTCAGGTCAAGGGCTTCCATGTACGGTGTCACCTCCAGGGGCGCCATCTACGCCCTTTCCCCCCGCCCCTCCTCCCCATCGGGCGAGCTGCTCGAACACGGTTGAGTCTGGCGGGGCTGGTATATAGTTAAGTTAAGGAGACGTGGGACCCGGACCGACCCAAGAAGTGCAGATGGGTTTTCGCCAGCGCATCCTGACATGGCTTGCAGTCCTGCTGGCCCTGGTCGTCTGGGGTCTGGCCCTCCCGCTGACCTTGTTGTTCGTCAGCCACGACCACTCCCAGCTCCTCTGGATTCTCCTCCCTTATGCCTGGGAGGTCCCCCTCCTGGGTCTGTTCCTGTTCCTGCTCCCCTTGCGCCACAGCCTGGAAGCGATGGCCGAGTTCGTGGATTCCGCCTCGCCCGTCCTGGATCGCGAATTCCTCAAGAGGGTCCGGAGAAGGTCCTCCAGGATTCCCCTGCAATCAGCCGGTCTGGCCTGGGCAGCGTGCCTGGCCATCCAGGCCCTGGCGGCCCTGCAGATGCGCCACTTCGGCAGCCTGCCGACCCAGGAAGCGATGAAGGTGCTTGTCCTGGGGTTGCCCCTGGGCCTGCTGTGTGCCCTGCAGGTCTACTTCCTGCTGGCCGGTCTCCTGGGTCCGCCCCTGGAACGGTGCCAGGCCTCGCTCTCGGCGGCGGTGATCTCCGGGCCACGCGTCCCCTTGTTCTGGAAAGCCTTCGCCTGCCTGGTTGGCGTCGCGGTCCTGGCCGTCTCCCTGATGGGCCTGTTGAGCTACAGTTCCACGCAGCGTCTTCTCGAGACCAACCTGGCCTCCGAGGCTCGTTTGCGACTGGCGGAACTGGCCCACGCCCAGGGCACCGGTCGCCCCTGGGCCCACCTCCTGGAGGTTCCAGGAGCCGAGGGGGTGGCCCTCTTCGATTCTTCAGGGGCCCTGGTCTCCTTCCGGGGAGCGCCGGAAGCCCTGCCGCGCCTGCAGGATGAGATGCCAAGGGTGGTCGGAGAGGAAGGGACTTCGGTCCGCAGGACGGGGCAAGGGCGGCTGCTGGCTTGGAGGAAGCTGTCCGGGGAGGGGACCGTGCTGGCGGAGGTGCCCCTGTCCGCCACCGCCGCCCCCCTGACCGGCAAGCTGCGCTCCATCCTGCTTCTGGCCGCAGGCACCCTGGCCCTGGCCTTCCTGCTGGCGTTGGTCCTGGCCCGCAGCCTCTCCCGCCCGCTGGTGGCCCTGACCGCCCTGGCCGCGCGGATTCCCCAGGAATGGCCGGCCCTGCCCGAGGCCCGGCACTCCGACGACGAGATCGGGACGCTCAGCCTGGCCTTCCAGAGCATGCTCAACGAACTGCGGACCCGCCGCGACGACCTGGTGGAGACCAACCAGTTGCTGGGTCGGATGATTGCCGAGAGGACCCTGGCGATGCGCGACCTGGAGACCCTCCTGGAGCTCTCCCGACTGCTCTCCTCCACCATGGACTTCGACCCTCTCCTCGGCGAGCTGCTGACCCGAATCCAGACCGCCATGAGGGCCGACGGGGCCGCGATCCTCCTGGTGGAGCACCACGATCTCGCCCTTCGGGCCGCCACCGGATCCGTCCGGGGTCTTCGCGGGCGCAGAATCCCGCTGACGGTCGGATCACTCCGGGAGGCCTTCCGTGGGGGCATCCCGGTCACCCTCACCTCCGACCAGCCTGGAAATGAGGAATTCCTGCCCCAGGATGGCCCGTTCCGCAGCGCCGTCCTGGTCCCGATGCAAGGCCACGGGCTGCCGATCGGCCTGGTCGCCCTCTTCTTCCACGACCAACGCCCCCTGCAGCCCGAAGCCCTGAACCTGCTGCGCTCCATCGCCGAACAGGCCGGGCTGGCGATTCGCAGGGCCCGCCTCTTTGAGGAGAAGAGCCGGGTCACCGAGCTCCTGTGCAGCGTCCTGAAACCGTCCTCAGACCTGGGCTTCCCAGGCCTGGAGGTGGGCAGCCTCTATATCCCCTCGCGCGAACTCTCGGGCGACTACCTCGATCTGATCCCCCTGGGGGAGCGCCGGGTGGGCGTCATCATCGCGGATGTCGCTGGCAAGGGATCGGAAGCTGCGCTCGAAGCGGTGCGCCTCAAGCACACCATCCAGATCTGCGCCGCGGCAGGCTATCCCCCTGGACTGCTGGTGCGTCTGCTCAACGAGCAGTTACACCGCACGGCCGAGGACCTTCCCCGCACGGTCACGCTCTTCTACGGTGAACTCGACCTGGATCACGGCACGTTGCGCTTCGTCTCCGCCGGACACGAGCCCCCGATCGTCTGGCGTCCGGGTGCCGGCCCGGCCAGCCTGTTGGGCTCCGGGGGGATCGTCCTGGGAGCCATCCCGGACGCCAACTACGACGAGGTCGAGGTGCGCCTGGAACCCGGCTCCTGGATGGTCCTCTACACCGACGGGATCACCGAAGCCCGGTCGCCGACCGGCGAACTCTTCGGACAGGAACGCCTGCTGGAGCTCCTGTCCTGCACGAAGTCCTGCACGGCCCGCTCGCTGGCCGACCGGGTGGACCACGCCGTCCAGGGGTTCTCGCAGGGCGAGCTCAACGATGACCTGTCGCTGCTGGTCCTGCGCTGCCTGGAGCCCCCCCTGCTGCCCTGAGGCCGTCAGACGCGGGCCAGGCGCGCCAGGACGCGCTCCATGCGGGCCGACGGCTCGTGGAAGTGCTCGGCGTAGTCCTGAAGGCTGTATTCGATGACCTTCAAGGCCTCGTTGCGACCGTAGATGGCCGCCACCTCCACCTTGCGGGCTCGCGTCGGGCTGGGCATGTCCTTGTAGGTCAGGAAGTAGTGGATGAGGCCATCCAGGGTGGCCTCGTTGATCTGGCTGATGTCGCGCAGGTCCCCATACTGCTTGTCGCCGACCATGACCGCCACGATCTTGTCATCCGCCTGGTTCTTGTCGACCAACCGGATACCCCCGATCGGAATGGCCGGAACCAGCACGTCCCCGTGGGTGATCGGCTTCTCGGTCAGCACGCAGATGTCCATCGGGTCTCCATCCCCCTCGATCTCCTGACGCTGGAGGGTCTCCGAGGTGTGGTGACCTACCAGGGGACCGCAGTAGGTCCGCGGGATGAACCCGTACAGCGAGGGGCAGAAGCTGGAATAGAGCTGGGGGCGATCGACCTTGAGGTGCCCACTCTGCTTGTCGATCTCGTACTTCACCGCGTCGGTGGGGACCAGTTCGATGTAGGCCTGGACCTGGTCGGGAGCTTCCCGCCCTGGAGAGATGCCGTGCCAGGGGTGGGGCTTGAAGAACAGCGGCATCAACTCGCTGAGTTCGCTGAGGAGTTCCTGGGGTGTGGGTTCAGGGGTCATGGTCGTCTCCCGGTGTCAAGATGGACTTTCGTGCCGCCCTCAAGGCGGCGCAAGAGGCGTTGGCGGCGATGTTCCAAGGCGGCTCGGCGGGCAGGGGTCAGGTCCGGGCGGTCCAAGACGCCGGCCACCAGGGTCAGGGCGCGTGGAAGGTCCCCCACCCGATGCTCCAGATGCTTGGCCATCTCCTCGGCTGCCACGGCATGCGCGGGGTCCTCGCGCAGGACCTGCTCGAGGAGTAGCGCCGCGCCCTGGCGGTCTCCGGCGCGACGCCGGAGGTCGGCCAGGTGCAACAGGGCCCGCAAGCGCGAAACCGTGGGCAGAGGAGCCTCCAGGGCCCGGGCCAGAAGCCTTCCACCTGCCTCGGTCTCCCCCAGGCAGGCCAGCATCCGCCCCAGTCCCAGGTCCTCCTCGGGTTGGCGCGGGTCCAGTGGAGCTTGCAGGGATCGAGCCAGGCGGGAGACCAGGCCGATCAAGGCCAGGAGGTCGCATTGGTTGTGCTCGGCCACCCGGGCCAGCTCCCGCCCGTCTCCGGTGTGCAGGTAGCGGAAGTAGGCTTCCGGAATCTCACGACCCGGGATGTCCGCCGAACGGGGGGCCCCGAGAATCCGGTCTTCCAGGGTCTCCAGGCGACAATCAGGCAGGGCCTGCGACCAGATCCGGCGAGATGGATGCAGCAGGTCCAGGTGGGGCAGGGCTCCCAGGTCAACCCTCTGGCGCTTCATCAGGAACCGGGTCGCCAGGAGCGGGACATCAAAGGTCTTGCCGTTGAAGGTGACCAGGCCTCCACAGCCCGCCAGGCGGTCGGCCAGATAAGCCAGCATGGCCGACTCCTCGGCGTGTTCACGCATGAAGAGTTGCTCGAGACAGATGCGATCGGATTCGATCCAGGACAGCCCGACCAGGAAGGCGTAAGTGCCGGTCCCACCGGAAAGACCCGTCGTCTCGGTATCCAGGAAGACCACCCGTTGGAGGTCCATCCGTTCGAGGTCACGCCCCAGGCGAGAAAGCCAGCGGTCCGGCATGGCCATGGCCTGGTCCAGGCGGACCATGCCATGGTAATGGTCTCGCGGGAATTGACGCCGGCAGAGCAAAAAGCGCCCTCGCTCACCCTCCACCTCCTGCCCGCCCAGGAGGGCCTCCAGGGATTGAGGAGCGCGTCGCGGGAGGGTTGTTCCCAGGCAACCGCTGTGGTCCAGTTGGGCCAACCGTTGGCGCAGATCCATGTTGTCCTCCCTTCGCAGCGTCGGTTCGGGATCCCTTGGCGCGAAACGAGACCGGGCCCCCGCCGTTGCGACGGGGACCCGGTTTGGCGAAGCCCAAGGCCTTCTAGCGGTTCACCTCAACCGCAGAGACCCCGTGCAGCCCGTCGGCCCGGAAAGCCGCCGCGTGCCAACTGGTCCCGTACAGCTTCGAGACCAGCTCCAGGGCCTGAAGGAACTCGGGGCTGACTGCTCCGGAGGTCTTCAACTCGGCGACGGCCTCCGCCTGGATCCGTCCAAAATCCTGGAAACTGACCAGGAAGGCCCGGTTGTCCGAGTTCAAGGCCGCCATGACCCGAGCAAAGCCCGGCAGGCTTCCCACGTTCTGGCCGCTCTTGCGTGCCGTCAGCGCGGCGGCGACGCTCTTGTCGGCCTCATTCAGACCCAGCAGGATTTCCTGGTCGGAGAAAGCCAGGGCGAAGGCGCCTTCCGGGGCTCCCTCCTGCTTGGGGGGCGAGTAGACCTTGACCCCTTCGACCTCGGTGACCGGGAAAGCCGAGAGCAGCATCGCCACCTGAGGCACCTTGCCAAGAAGGCGATCCAGGCCGGCCCGATCCTTCAGGCCCAAAGCCACGGTGAGGGGAACCTGACGGAGGTCCTGAAGGACCGTCTGGACGTCCTGGCGGCGCCCCTGGGCCAGGGCTTCATACTGGGCGGCCTGGATGCGACCGGAGTTCCTGGCCGAGTAGGACAGTTCCCCAGAGAGCACACCCAGGACGTCCTGTTCGAGGTCGATGCCTGCCGACTGCAACTGGAGGGCGGGAGCCTGGCGCTTCTGCTCGCCTTCGGGGAAGCCCGCGGCGATCTCGTAGAACAGGTCCCAGAGCATCCTCAGATTGAAGGCCGCGTAGGTGTCGACCTCCTGGGGATGCAGCTTGGCCGATTCAAAATCGATGTTGTGGGCCGTCGAGAAGACCTTCGCACCCAACGGCCCGGCCGCTTCCATGTTCACGCCCAGATGCCAGTCGCTGAGGAGTTCCCGACCGGACATCCCGGACCCCAGCACGACGTAGCGCATGGCCGAAAGCAGCGTCACGGTGTCCGGCGAAGGGATCTCCGCCAGGGGAGCTCCCTTCAACAGGCCCTCCAGGTCGACGTAGCCCAGGACGGCCTCGCTGTTCCGAAGCTGGCCCAGGGCCGCATTGAAGCCTGGCTGGTCGCTCAGCGACTGGCCTGTGGGTGGCGGCGTCAGCCCCATCTCCAGATCGGCTGCCGTGAAACCCACCAGGAGATGCTGGTCGCGGATCGCCCAGGCCGGACCCTTGCCGGGCACGGCGGGGAGATGCACGGGCACCCCTTGAAGATCCTCGGTCCGATAGGCAACCCCCCCCTCGGCGGAGGCGGAAGCCTGGACCTTCTCCAGCGAAGCCTGGGCCTGGGCCTCATCGCGGATCTGCAGGACGGCCAGGGCGCGGAAGGGCGGGAGGTCGCCTTGGGGCTTCTCGGACCCCTCCCACAGGCTCTGGCGACCCTCCGTCGGGGCCATGAAGAAGGTGCCCGAGGTGCCCATCCAGGGGAGGAAGTCCTCTTCCAGGGTCATCCCCAGGGTCTTCTGCATCTCCTCGTTGAGGGTCTTGAGCTCCCGGCTCTTCAGGAGGGCCCCCAGGATCTGACTCTGGGTGTCGCGGGGCACACCCGCATGCTCCAGGTCGAAGGCCAGCAAGACCTGGGTCTCGGCTGGTGCCATCGCGGCGGCCCGGGCGGTGAAGTCTCCGCCACCCGAGAAAGTGCGATGGGTCATGAAATACCAGGCGCCGGCAGCCACGGCGACCACCAGGACCAGGGCCAGCACCACGATCGCAGCCTTGCCCGATTGTTGAACCCGCCGACCGGACAGGTTGGGGACGTTCATCCGGAAGTCTCCTTCTAAAACCAGGTTCGATGCCGCCCTCAGGCGGCGTCGGAGCTCCGGGGACGACCCCCCGGGCCTGCCTCCGGGCAGGTCGCGGAACATTCTTCCAGCGTCGCGGGAAACCTTCACAGGACGAGGCTGGCGATGGAGGGCCGCGTGGCGCCGTGGGTAGGAGCCTGCCAGAACGGTGCCGAACGGGATGGAACGGTCGCCAGACTCTGGAAGGGTTCGGAAGGAAGCATAACCGATGTCACGATTCTGTCCGAAATGCGGAACCGGCGTGAGCCAGACCGCGCGGTTCTGCAACGGGTGCGGGGGACGCCTGCGCCAGAAGGAGGCTCCACCCTCAGAGTCCCTGCCGACCTGGAGCGGATGGGAACCGGCCCCATCCGCCCCGGCCTCCGTGGTCCCGGATGCGACTCCAGTTCCCGTGGTCCCTCCGGATCCTGGTTCCCCCTCCAGAGCCTCGTCGGAACCGCCTCCCCCTCCAGAGGTCCCGACTCCACCCCAATATTGGGAATCCTACGACTATCCGTCCCCCTCGGATCCCTCGACTCCACCCACCTGGCAGGGTTTTGAAGGCGGTCCTCCCCGGGACGCCTCGCGTCCCCTGCCTCCCCTTTCCCAGGTCCTCCCGCCGGACATGGAGTCGACCCGTGAACGGGCCCGCGAGATCGTCCTGAACTTCTCGTTGTGGGCGGCGGGAATCGTCCTGTTCCCCGTTCCCTTCTCCGATCTGGTTCTGCTGATGCCGGTGCAGTCTGCGATGGTGATCTCGATCGGCCGAGCCTACGGACTCAAGGATCCTCCCGAAAAGGTCCTGGCAATCCTGGCTGGAGCTTGCGGAGCCAGCGTCTTCGGCCAGATCACGGTCCTCTTCGTGGCCAACTTCATCCCGATCCTGGGGAAGTTCATCAGCGCCCCGTTCGTCTTCGGATGGACCTACGGCCTGGGCGAGGTCGCGATACGCTACTTCGAATCCCAGGGAAAAGCCAGTCCCGACGAGCTGCGCAAGATCTTTGAAAAGGCCAGCAAGGACGCCAGCCGACACTACGGTTCAGGCCCCCGCGTCCAGCCGAATCAGGCCCTCGACAACATCCGCGACTACGTCTCCGAAGAAGAATACCGCAAGATCCGCGAGCGTTTCGGATCCAACTGAGTCCCGGCCAGCCGGCCATCGGGGTGCACAGATGGACTTCGACTCGAAAACCGGGCACAAGCCAGACCCACCAGTCCTGCCCCTGGAGAAGCGCAGCGGCCTGAGCCTGCGCGTCCGGCTCATGCTGCCGGTTTTCCTGGCGCTGGTCCCGGCCTTTTTGATGCTGCTGGGAGACACCCTGGAGGAGAGAGCGTCCTTCACGCAGAGGGCGAGGTGGCGCTCCTTCGGGTTCCTGAACACCCTGTCTTCAGAGATCAGCCAGAACGTGCGATCGCTGGCCCTGGACCTGCAGGCCCTGGCCCAGAAGCCCGAAGCCCAGGCTCTCGACCCGGGGACCCTGGATTCGACCCTGGCCGACGTGGCCAGCCGAGCCCCTGACGCCCGAGGCCTGGCCATCTTCGATCGTCAGGGAAACCCCGTGGCCGCTGCTCCTTCTGCTCCAGGAACCGAAGGGTCTCCCCTCTTCGCGATGCTCCAGGACTCGCTGAGCGCGGCTTCCCCCGACATGCTCCTGGTGCCCGGCGACAGACCCGAAGAAGGGAGCCCTTCAGGCCGCCTGGCCCATCGAAAGAGCGGGGAAACCCGTGGGTGCCATCCTGCTGACTGAGAGCCTGGACTGGATCCATCGTCGGGCCTCGAACTCAGACCTGCCGGAGGGATCCACCCTCAATCTCCTGGACCTCGCCGGAAGACCGGTCTTGCGCCACCCCCACGCCCCGGTCCAGGAATTCCGCCCCCTGCCCCAGGACATCCTCAATCCCAACGAAGACCGGACCCGCCGAACCTTTGAAAGGGTCGATCCCGACGGCGTCTCTCGATTGCATCGGGTAGCTCTGTTGCGCCAACCCGACGGAGCGCCCCTGGGTTTCCTGACGGTGGGAATCCCCACCGAAGCCAGCGAGGCCAAGGCCGAAGAGGCTCTGGCCCGCAATCTCCTGGTGTTGAGCCTGGTTGCCCTGGTTTCCCTGGCAACCGCGTGGATTCTGGGAGAATCCCTGCTGCTGCGCCGGCTCCGGGTGCTGTCCCGGACCATCCACCGCCTGGCCCGCCTCGACCTGACCGCGCGCACGGGACTGGGGCAGCCTCGAGACGAGATCGGCCGGCTGGCCTGGTCCTTCGACCTGATGGCCGAGCGCCTGGAACGCTCCAGAAGACGCGAGGTCAACCTCCTGGAGTCAGCCGGAGAGGGGATCTGCGGCCTGGACCCGGCAGGCTCCATCGTCTTCACCAACCATGCAGCCGAGGCCTTGCTGGGGCTTCCCGCCGCCGAGCTTCCCGGCCTGCCTCTGCGGGGTTTCTTCTCTCCGCAGTGCGAGGCGCAGGCCGAGGCGGCCCTGACCCGGACCTTGCGGGAGCGCACCCGCCAGACGGTGGAGGAGATCTGGCTGCGAGGGGCCGACGGAGAGGAGTTCCCCGTCGACTTCACCAGCGCCCCGATGGAGGATCCTCCGGGAGTTCACGGGGCGGTGGTGGTGCTGCGCGACGTGACCGAACGGACCAAAGCGCGATCTCAGGCCCTGGATGCCCACCTGCGCCTGCTCCAGGCGGTGGACGAGAAGAAGGCGTTCTACCGGGAGGTCCTCAATACCGTCTCGCACGAACGCTTCCACCTGGTGGACGCCGAGAAGATCCCCACGACCGGGACCGAGGTCCTGGACGGCCCCCTGGACAGCCTGAACTACGCCAGAATCCGCGCTGAGTTGCCCCGACTGGCCCACCAGATCGGTCTGACCGAACATCAGGCCCCGGATCTGGTGGTCGTCTTCGGAGAGGCCGCCTCCAACGCCATCAAACACGACGTGGATGGACACTGCCAGGTCTTCACGACACCGGAGGGGTTGGTGATGCGGGTCTCGGATCGGGGCCCAGGAATCCGCACCGAGCAGTTCCCGGCAACGTTGTTCGAATCCGGCTTCTCGACCAAGGTCTCTCTGGGCATGGGTTTCACCTTGATGCTGCAACTGGCCGACACGATCTGGCTGGCGACCGGGCCGGAGGGCACCGTCCTCCAGGCCGAGTTGACCGTCCAGCCCAAAGTGCCCGACCAGAAGACGCTCGAGAGACTCCTGGCCCGATTCTGAGTCAGGGCTCCTGTCGAGCAGCCAGTTCCAGGGCCCCCAGGGCGCCACAGAACTCGCCATCCTCCAGGATGATGGATTGTCGCCCCAGAAGCGCGGTGACGCCGAGGAGGACCTCGGCCAGGACGGAGTTGCCCCTCAACGTGGATCCGGCAAAGACGATCGGGCGGACCCGGGCCGAGACGGCCAGTCCCGCCGTGATGAGGGCCACGTTCTCGCCCACAAGACCCATGACGCCGGCCGCCAGGTCGGCAGGTTCCAAGGTCGCCTCCCCGGATTGTGCCAGACGCCCGAAGTTCGCGGCCGTCAGGTCTCCCTTCAGGGGAATCTGACCGGGGCCGTAGATATCAGAAACCAGCAGGTCCACCCGGCGGCGAGAACCACGCCGAGCCAGGTTGCACAGGTCGTCGAACTCGATGGGCCCGAGCAGGGCCCGACCCAGGCCCAAGGCCGTCCCGCCCCCCAGAGCCGTACCCCCGACCCGAGACACCGACATGCCATCCACCAACATCGCCGAGGTGCCCGTTCCCACCGAGACCAGCAGGAAGGGCTCGTCGAGGTCCGCGGAGCTGCGGCGAAGCAAGGCTCGCGCTCCTGCGCCCCAGGCCGCGAACTCGTTGACCTTCAGGACCGAGGCCGCCTCGGTGAAGCGAAGCGCCAGCCCCGTCCCCCCTCCGCCCGTCAAGCCGAGGGTTCCCTTCCGGGCACCGCCAAGGGCCCGAAGGACCGACTCGAGATCCTGAACCGGCAGAAGCCGCAGCTCAGGGGGGCCAGGCTTGAGTCGCAGGGCCACCTTGGCCAGGGTGGCGCCCATGTCCACCCCACATGCCGGATGAATCGGTCGGGTCATGCCATGAAGGCTCCATTCCAGACAGGGTTCCAGAGGCGTACAAGGGCGAACCCCGACCGAGCCCGAAGGCCTGTTCGGGGTCGTCTTCCGGCCCAAGAGCAGCCAGTGGCTACCCGGAGGTCAAAGTCTACTGCTCGGCCTGCTTCTGGCCCTCGCGCTGAGCCTGCAAGTCGGCCAGGGTGGAATCCAGACCCTTCTGGGCTTCCGCCATCTTGGACTCGCCGCCCTCGGAGGTTCCCTGAACCTTCTGAGCCGACTGAGGGGTCTGGGCTGAGAGCTCCTGCGCCTCGTCCGAAATGGCGACCTTGTCGGTCTGGTCGATCCCCTTGACCGCTTGCTCCTTCGGCGGGGCAGAAGGCGCTGCAGAAGACTGGATCTTCGAAGCTTCGGCCGCGTGCTGCGCCCCGGCGATCTCGGTTCCCCGGACCGCGGGCTTGTTGGCACCGATTTCCTTGATCGGATCGTCGTAAGCCATGTGTTTTCGACCTCCTAGCAACCGTATAATACCCCTTCACGACGGGGGGGGCTCGTGACTAGGGGCAAACTCAGGACTTTCCGGGTTTCCCCGGCTCCAAGGCTGAGCGGTTCAGGTATCCCGCCGCGCGGACCCCAGCCTCGCGAGCCTGGGCCACGCAGTCGGGGATGCCCACCCCACGGAAGCCGTTTCCAGCCAGGAAGAGGCCTGGGTGGCGGGAAGCGCGCTCCTGGATCCCCGCGACCAGGTCCAGATGCCCCAACTCGTACTGAGGCATGACCCGTTCATGCCGGGCTGACCAGACTTTCAGGGGACGGCCCCGAATTCCCAGCAGGTCGCGCAGATCCCCCAGCAGATCCTCCAGAAGCTCCTCCGGCGGGCGATCGACCTCGCCCTCGCGGCCTGCGCCTCCCGAGAAGGCTCTCAGGATGACCTGGCCTTCAGGAGCCCGCCGGGCGTATTTGACCGAAGCGTATGTGCACGCCAGGAGAACCCGGTTCTCGATCCGAGGCACCACGAAACCGAAGGAGTTGATCCGACCCGGTATCTGCTGACGCCGAAAGACCAGGTTGACCGCCGCCGAGGAACTGTAGCGGATGCTGGCCAGATTCCGTGAGAGGGTGGGATCAAAGCCGGTCAATTTCGAGGCCGCCCAACCCGGCATGGCCAGCGCCACCGCATCGAAGCATTCCTCGAAGCCCGGGGCGCTCAGCCGCCACCCTCCAGGAATCGGCTCGACCCGATGCACCTCCAGGCCCGTGCGCAGGGTCCCCGGGGGCAAGACCTCGACGAGTCGCTCGACCAGGGTTTGAATGCCTCCATCGAGCGAGACGAAGAGCCCGTAGCGCGGTCCCGCCTGGGCCGCCGCCCGGTTTCCTGCCCGCCGGTGGGCCCGCATGCCGGCCACCAGGCCCAGGATCACGCTGCGGTGCTTCCTCTCCATCTCCAGGAAGCGGGGCATGGTGGCCTGCAGGCTCAGCCGCTCCGGGTCACCCCCGTAGATTCCCCCCACCAGGGGTTGCGCCATCCTCTCCAGGGCCTCGCGACCCAGCCGGCGTCCGACGAAGCCGGCCAGGGTCTCGTCTCCCGGGTCCCGGCGTCGGGGCAGGACCAGGTCCAGGCCGATGCGCAGCTTGCCCAGCGGGCTGAGAACCGGCGTCAGCAGGAAAGGAACCAGGCGCGTGGGAGCCAGCAGGCGAAAACCTTCAGGGATCGGCACCAGGCGACCCTCCCGGACCACCATGGCCCGGCGATCATCCTCGTTGGTGGGCTGAACCAGAGGTTCCAGGCCCAGGTCTCGACACAACTGCAGCCCTGCCGGCTTGTCGGTGATCATCGAGTCCGGTCCGCCCTCCAGGACCAGCCCCTCCTCACGCCGGCTTTCGATGGCGCCTCCTGGGCGCGAGCGTCCCTCGAAGAGATGGACCTTCAGGTCCGGGTCCTCGCGAAGCGCAGCCCAAGCCAGGGCCAGGCCGCTGATTCCAGCCCCGACGACGGCCAGTCTGCGACTCATCCCGCCGTCATCTCGTGAACCGTCTCGATCAGGAAGCGGACATTCTCGACCGGAGTCCCGGGCAGAACTCCGTGCCCCAGGTTGAAGATGTGTCCTGGACGCCCGGCATTGGCTTCCAGGACGCGGGCCACCCGCTGGCGGATGTAGTCCCGGTCCGCCAGGAGGACGGAGGGGTCCAGGTTCCCCTGGACCGGTCGGCTTCCCAGGCGCCGACGGGCCTCGGCCAAGGAGGTGAGGAAGTCGACCCCGACCACGTCGGCCCCTGCCTCGTCGAAGGCTTCCAGAAGCCCGCATGTCCCCCGCCCGAAGTGGATGCGTGGAACCTCGGGAACCGCTTGAAGCACCCTCCGACTGTGGGGCAGGACGAAATCCCGGTAGTCTTCCAGACCCAGGGCCCCCGCCCAGGAGTCGAAGAGCTGCACCGCCTGCACGCCGGCCTGGACCTGGCGACGCAAGTAGCCCGCCGTCCCGCGCGCGATTCGCCCCATCAGCTCATGCCAGGCCTCGGGATGCCGGAACATGAACTCCTTGGTGCGCTCGAAGTTGCGCGAAGAACCACCCTCGATCAGGTAGGAGGCGACCGTGAAAGGGGCGCCCGCGAAGCCGATCAGAGGGATGTCTGCGGGCAGCTCGCGCCGAGCCAGGCGGATGGCCTCGTAGACGAATCCGAGCTCGTCGGGGTCGACCTCACGCAGGGCGCACAGGCCCAGGGCATCCCGAACCGGACTGGAGATGGCGGGGCCCTCGCCCTGATTGAAGGTCAACGTCAGGCCCAGGGCCTCGACGATCAACAAGATGTCCGAGAAGAGGATGGCGGCGTCCGGGCGGATGTCCTGCACCGCCCGGACCGTCACCTCCGCCGCCAGCTCAGGGTTCTTGCACAGATCCAGGAAGTCGTGCCGAGCTCGGAGGCCACGGTACCACTCCTGGTAGCGGCCGGCCTGGCGCATCAGCCAGACCGGAGTGCGAGAGACCTGCTGGCCGTGACATGCCTTCAGGAAAGGGCTCTCTGCAAGGAGGTCCTGACCTGGCGGGGAGGGGCTGGGATCGGGGCCGGTCAAGGGCTCAGCGCTTCTCCCGCGAGATGATCTCGTCGATCAGGCCATATTCCTTGGCTTCCTGAGCCGACATGTAGAAGTCGCGTTCGGTATCGCGCGCGACCTTCTCCAGATCCTGGCCGGTGTGCTCGGCCAGGATCTTGTTCAGGGTTTCGCGGGTCTTGATGATCTGCCGGGCGTGGATGTCGATGTCGGTGGCCTGTCCGCCAATCTGGCTGATCCAGGGCTGGTGGATCATGATCCGGGAATAGGGCAAGGCAAAGCGCTTGCCCTTGGCTCCGCCTGCCAACAGCACCGCGGCCGCGCTGGCGGCCATGCCCATGCAGATGCAGGAGACGTCGGGCTTCACCAGTTGCATGCAATCATAGATTCCCAGACCCGCCGTGACCGAACCTCCGGGGCTGTTGATGTAGATGTCGATATCCTTGTCCGGGTCTTCCTGCTCGAGATACAGCAACTGAGCGATCACCAGGTTGGCCAGCGCATCGTCGATGGCCTCCCCCACGAAGATGATGCGATTCTTCAGAAGCCGCGAGTAGATATCGTAGGCGCGTTCGCCGCGGGCGGTCTGCTCGACCACCATGGGAATCAACTGGTTCTGGGGGATCATGGTCTCTCCAATGCTCGGGGCCGGGATGTCCCTCCCGGAGTCTGCCAGGAACCTGGCGGGGGCCTCTTCGCGTTCCACCCCACCTCCCCTGCCCTCCGGGAGGTCCCTCCCCCAGGGCCCCGGGGCGTGCTAGACTGGAAAGGCACCATGACAAGAAGGATTGCCTCCCGATTCCTGGTCCTGGCCTGGATGGTCTGGCTGACCAGCCCACTCCTGGCCGCACCGCCCGGGACCACTCAGGTCCCGGCTGTTATCGATGCCCTGCGGACGCGTTTTGGCATCACGGACGTCTCCACCTCGACGGGCAGCGTGGTGGACGTGGGCGGGCTGGTGGCCCTGCAGCGCACACTCTGTCCCGGAGCCGTGCTGACCGGCGGCTTCTACGACTGGCGTACCGTCTCGCGCTATCGGCGAAATGCCGGCCTGCATCTGGGCTATGACATCGCCATGCCGGCCGGCACGCCCGTGCGCGCCGGCTGGCCGGGAACAGTGGTCTCGGTCGCCCCCTGGACGGAGGGGGAGTGGGGGCTGACGGTGCGCTCCGCGTCTGGGACCGAGGTGACCTACGGACACATCCGCCCTTCCCTGTCCGTGGGCGACCCGGTTCAGGCCGGCACCATCGTGGGGACCATCTCGATCGACCATATGGACGTCAAGATGCGCGACCTGGCCGGCAACTACGTGGACTTCGGCGGCCAGGCGCCCGGTTCGGGATCCTCCGCTGCCTTCGCCTCCTTCGCGGCTGACTCCCGCGAAGCCCAGATGGTGACCTGGCTGGTCGCGCGCAACAGCCTCGAGACGGCCGAGATCGAGCTGGAGGGCCGGAGACGCGAGAAGGCCTCGGCCACCTTGGAGCGCCGTCGACTGGAGTCGCGACTGGCCGAACTCCTGGAGGCGGTCCCCCTGATGGCCCGCTACGTCGAGGAAGGCCTGGTGGCCCGGGCGGACGCCGAGAAGGCGCGTTCCGACCTGACCGCCACCCGGCAGGCCCTGGCCCAGCTCAAGAAGCGCCAGAAGGAGTCCCCCAACCGGATCGCCGAGTTGGAGAGCCAGGTTCGTTCCGCCCGCAGCCGACAGGCAGCCGTCGAGCGCCAGGCCCGCCAGCGCGGGATCACGTGGAGCGAGGTCACCGGCTTCGTGAACGGCGTGGTGGCTCGCGATGCGCGGCTTCGCGACCAGGTTCTCGACTACAAACGCGACAACCAGGAGACGCGCACCCGACGGATCAGCGAATTGCGTCAGGAGGTCCGCGAGGGCCGCCAGAACCTTGAAGAACTCGAGGCCCTCTACGAGATGGGCGGTCTGCCGCGACGTGAGATCGAGGCCACTCGGCACCGCCAGCAGGTCCTGGAGGCCGAGCTCAAGGCGCTGGGGGGGTGACCTCCTCGATCTCCTCGGCCAGGGTCAGGCACTGCGAGAGTTCCGCCAGGACCTGAGTTCGAGTCAAGGGGTGGGGCCAGTCCAATCGGCCGCGCACGAAGATCAGCAGCCCCCCCAGGCTCAGAGCCCCGACGGCCAGGTGCCACACCGGAAGGGGCAGGTAGGGAATGGCCGGGGTCATGAACCGGTGTGAAAGTTCCGCAGGCAGGAACCGAGGCAGGTTCCACAAGGTGTGCAGGCCCGAAACCAGGAGGAAGGCCGCCAAGGCCAACAAGACCCCGGAGACTTCCCGGCACCTGCGCAGGGGCCAGACGGCCGAGGCCAGCAGGGCCGTCCAGGTGCCGTGCGCCAGAGGGCCCAGCAGGGACCGGGCGAACAGGATCTGGTCCATCAGGTTCTTCGAGACCCCCTGCTCGAAGACGAACCGGATGGCCATCCCCATGGACTCCATGGCGGCGAAGCCCAGCCCCGCCGAGGCCCCCAGGACCAGGCCCACCCGAGGATTTGGCGGACAGGCCAGGCCCAGCGGCAGGGCCAGGACCGCCAGGACCGCCAGAAGCTTGGCGATCTCCTCCGAAGATCCGATCAACAGGAGACGGGAACCGGGAAGCCTGAAGAACAAGGGAGTCAGGATGTGAGCCCCCAGGAGCCCCAGTCCCCCTCCCGCCAGAAAAGCCACCGTGGGTGCCGGCAACGGCATGTCCCAGGCGGCTCCGGCCTCCTGAAGCCACAAGACCACCACCAGGGGGACCAGAAAGGAACCGATCAAGAGCGAGATCGGCAGCAGGGACAGGCTCTGCCGGGTCTCCAAAGCCCAGTTGACCAGGCCGTAGACCAGCAACCCCAGCAACAAGGTCAGGGCCCAGACCTGGGGACGCCTCCGCGTGTAGAGACCCAGGCTCAACCGGCTCAGGCGGGCAGCCAGTTGTTGGACGCGCGGGTCGCCCATCTCAGGCTCCTCCCGGCGGCGAGGCCAGGATGGCCTGAACCAACCTGCCAGCCACCTCACGGGCCCGATTCCCGACCTCCTGGGGAGGGCCGACGCAGGAGGGACACCCGGCCTCACAGGCGCAGTCGCGAATCCGCTCCCCGACCCGACTCAGAAGCTCGGGGAACGAGTCGAAGAGTTGAGATGAGAAGCCGATTCCCCCAGGGAAGTTGTCATACAGATAGACGGTCGGTTCGAAGCGGGGCAGGTCCTGGAGATGCTGGAGGCCTGAGGGCTCCGGAACGGAGGCCGGGCCGCGCATCCAAGGGTCGGCCGGGACCTCCAGGGGAACCTCGGTCACGAACTCATAACGCCCCCGACTGCGGCCATCGGGCTGGGCAAACCACTCTCCGGTGCGGTCCCCGACGCAGCGGTTGAGGTCGCGGACATCGCACATCAGGAAGACGGGGGCCAGGTGATGCAGGCAGTGGGCCAGCCCGACGACCCCATCCAGAAGGTCTGAGCGGGTGAGGTCCAGGCCGGTCAGGAACTCGTCAGGCATGGTGAACCAGAAGGAGGTGGTGTGCATCTCCTGGTCGGGCAGATGGACCTCGCCGAACCCGACGTTCTCACGGGTGTCAAACTTGACCTTCTTGAAGCCCGAGACCCTCCAGGCCACATGGACCTCGCCATGCTCACGGTGGACCGCCCCGCAGGGCAGGCGCTCAAAGCCTTCCAGGACCCGCACCGAGTTCGCGGTGATCGCATCCGTGTAGTAGTCCACCGCCACCGGTCTGACGTAGGCCCGGCGCTGGGCGTAGTCCAGCTTCTTGACGTTGTAGGTCCGGGCGTGGGCCATGTAGATGGCATCTTCGTACACCGTGGTCGGCGCCGCGTGCCAATCGACCTCCGCGATCACCCGATTGGCCGCGTCCATGTCCATGATCACGAAGTTCTCGGGAGAAGAGCTGCGCAGGGAGATCGTGTCGGCCGGGTAGACATCCTGCGCCCAGTGGAATTCGTCTCCGGAACGATGAAGAACGCCCTTCTCGGCCAGGTACTCGACGATCTCCCCCACCGGAGCGTCCCCGAAACGCTCTCCCTCCTGCAGTGGCAGTTCGAAGGCCGCACACTTGAGGTGGCTGACCAGGATCGCCAGGTTGTCGGGATTGATCCGGGCGTGCTCGGGACTGGAACCGAAGAAGTAGTCGGGATGCTCGACGATGAACTGATCCAAGGGCTCACTTCGGGCCACCAGGATGGCAACCGACTCGCCCTGGCGGCGACCGGCCCGCCCGACCTGCTGCCAGGTGCTGGCCACCGTCCCGGGATAGCCCGCCAGGATCACCGCCTCCAGGGCGCCGATGTCGATCCCCAGCTCCAGCGCGTTGGTACTGATGACTCCACGCACGGTTCCGTCGCGGATCCCCCGTTCGATTTCGCGACGGGCACCCGGAAGGTACCCCCCTCGATAGCCCCGGATCCGCCCCTCCTCGGAGGGATGACGCTCGAAGCGGTCCTTGAGGGCCCGGGTCAGCACCTCGACGTTCAATCGGGACGAGGCAAAGACCAGCGTCTGCACCCCGGCCTTCAGGAAGCGGGCGGCCAGGTTCCGACTGGCGGTCAGGCAGGAGCGCCGAATCCCCAACTCCCTGTTCAGCATCGGGGGGTTGTAGAACAGGATCGTGCGCGGGCCAGAAGGAGCTCCGTTGCGGTCCACCAGCAGCACCTCTTCACCGACCAGGCGGCTGGCCAGTTCCTGAGGATTGGCGATGGTGGCCGAGGAGGCGATGAAGGCGGGGTGCGACCCGTGAAACTCGCAGATCCGCCGCAACCGGCGCAGCACGTTGGCCAGGTGGCTTCCGAAGACCCCGCGACAGGTGTGCAGTTCGTCCATGACCACGTAGCGAAGGTTGGCGAAGAAACGTGCCCAGCGGGTGTGGTGGGGCAGGATGCCGGTGTGCAGCATGTCCGGATTCGTGATCACCACGTGGGCCCTTGAGCGCACGGCCTTGCGGGCATCTGCCGGGGTGTCTCCGTCATAGGTGAAGGTCCCCACCGCAGCGCCGAGATCGTCGATGCTCTGCTGGAGTTCAGCCAGTTGGTCCTGGGCCAGGGCCTTGGTCGGGAAGAGGTACAGGGCCGTGGCTCCGGGATCCCGCAGAATCGATTGCAGGACCGGGACGTTGTAGCACAGGGTCTTCCCGGAAGCGGTCGGGGTGACGACCACGACGTGTCGGCCCGCCATGGCCAGGCGGACCGCTTCAGCCTGATGGGAATAGGGGCGCGGGCGGCCGCGCCGGACAAGACTGTCGAGCAGTCGCGATTCCAACTCTTCGGGCCAGTCGCCGAAGTCCGCCTCTCGGGGAGGAACGCGCTCGACCCGGGTCAGGACGGTGGAGGAGGACTTCTCGAGGATCCCTTCGAGGGCACTGGCGACGCTCATGGCGCAAAGCGCTTCGGCACGGGGCCACAGAGCCCTCCGATTCCGCTGCAGGCACAACCATCCCCTCCAAGAAGAAGGCGGGCGCTCAACGAAGCGCCCGCCTTCCCGACCAGAGGAGAATCACCCCTGGGGGCCCGGTCGGAAACCCCCAGGGGCCCGGCTGGGTTCCTAGACGTGCACCAGGGAATCCTCGCCACCGAACTCGTTGCCAGCGTAGGAATCCGCCGTCCAGTCATTCTCCCAACGGGCGCTGTCCACCAGGTACTTGTAGCGGTACTGGCGACCCGAGTCCAAGGTGACCGTGGCGCTGAAGGAACCGTCCTTCAACTTTTTCATCGGATGCTCGGATTCGTTCCAACCGTTGAAATCGCCCACCAGGGCCGCAGTGCCTGCTTCGGCCTCCGCCGGAAGCTTGAAGGTCACACGACACTTCTCGCGGGTCTTGGTATAATTCTTCACCAAAGGCATCTCGATCAACCTCCTGATTCCCGGCGCGCAGCCTCGGGCACATGCGACCGAGGCGAGCCCCCAGGGACGAATTCTCGATCCGCCCTGCCGGCGCGGCGGTTCTATTGTCGGGAACCACAGGGAAGGAACCCCGACTTTGAAACGACCCGAAGCTCCCGGATCGCCCCCCCCTGGATTACCCGATTGTAGTCGGTCCGGAGGACGGCGTCAATCCTGAGAGAGACAGGTGATACTACAACCTTCGAACCCGCACCCAATGACCGTGACATAAGGTATCTTTACGCTGGATCGGCTCGAGACGCGACCTGATCAAGGCTCATGATTTGAACGCCCCCAACAGGGCCAGGACGATCTCCAGGGCAATCAGACCGATGATGGTCAATTCCAGGATCTCGGAGCGGCGGGTATTGGTCAGGTTGACGATCACCTCGACGCTCTCGTGAATCAGGCGCAGCTTGTATTCCAGGCTACGGAAGCGAGTGGACAGCTCGAAGTTGCTCTTCAAGTCGTGGAAAAGCCTGTCCACGGCCCGGTCCTCCCAGGCCACCTCGGGAACATCCATGATCGAGAGGCGACTGACGATCTCGCGGCGAGCCGAGAGGGCGACCCCGATGAAGCGGATCATCTGCTTGAGGGTCAGCAGGATCCGTCCCCCGCTGGCCATGCCATCGGTCACCGAGGACGCCCTCTGCAGCAGCTCCTCGGCCATCTTCTCGAAGTGCTCCAATGTGGTGGACTGAGCCAGGACCGAGGCCACGACCTGGACCTTCAGCGGGTCCTCCTCCCCCAGCACGACCCGATCGAAGCGGACCTGCTCGCGAGCCCCGGGCTGAATCTCGATCAGGAAGTCGTCCACCACCTTCTCAGAGGCGGGGGTCTCGACATAGGGGGCCAGTTCACCCAGCAGGATCTCCGCCTGGGCTGGCTCCACCCCGATGAAGACGACCGCCCCGAAGGGGAAGAGATGCACCCGGCCCTCCCCCAGGCGAAGAGCCAGTGCAGACTTCGTGACATGGAAGAGGCGGTCGACGAAAACCCGAGCGCAGGCCTCCAGGTCGATCTCCTTGCCCAGGTGGATCGAGTCCAGCTTCAGGATCAAGGGAGAAGATTCACCGGCGATCTGAGGTGCGCTCGGGAGCGATGGCACGTGAGGTCTCCTTTCCGGTTGGGGAAACAAAGGTCAGACTCCGAAGGTCTCGGATTCGCGGGTGACCCGCAGGCTGCGGAAGGACTCGGGATCCAGGGAATTGCTGACGGCGATGTCGTAGCTGATCAGCCCCCGCTCATACTGCAGGCGGATGCAGTGGTCCATGGGGATCATCCCCTGCTCCTTCCCCGTGACCAGGACGTTGTGGATCTGTTCCATCTTCCCTTCCCGGATCAGGTGACGGACCGCAGGGGTGGCGATCATGATCTCAAAGGCCAGGATCCGTCCATCTCCAGCAACCCGAGGCAGCAGCTTCTGACAGACCACGCCCTGAAGCGAATTGGCCAGTTGCATGCGGACCTGGTTCTGCTGATGGCCGGGGAAGACGTCGATGATGCGATCCANNATCACGTTGGGGTCCTGACGCAGCGCGCTGATCAGGGCGCGGTTGAACGAGTGGGTATCCGACTCGACCTCCCGCTGGAGGATGACGCTGCGCCGGTGCCGATGAACAAACTCGATGGGGTCCTCGATGGTGATGATCCGCGCCCGCCTCTCGGAGTTGATCAGATCGATCATGGCGTTCATCGTGGTGGTCTTGCCCTGGCCGGTGGCTCCAGCGATCAGGACCAGCCCGGCCTGCCGACGAGCCAGGTCATGCACGGCCGTGGGCAGCTTCAGGTCGTGCACGCTGCGAACCTTGAGGGGAACCACCCGGAAGGCCGCTGCCAGGTTGGCACGCTCGAAGAACAAGGCTGCCCGGAAACGGCCCAACGAAGGCTCGCTGTAGGAGAACTCCAACTCCAGTTCGGCGTCCAGTCGCTCGAGCTGGGCAGGGCTCAGGATCTCCTGGACCATGGACCGGATCTGCTCGCCCTGCAGGAGTCCGTCCTCCAGGAAGTGGATGGCACCGTGAATCCGCAGACATGGGGGCGTTCCCGCCACCAGGTGCAGGTCGGAGGCCTCGCTTTCCAGGGCCAGGGTCATCAATTCCCGGATCGTGCGCAAGAAAAGAACTCCTCCTCGAGAATCAGGGGACCTGCCGGCCCAGCAGCCGGGCCAGCCAGCCAGCTCGGGCGCTGCGCTGCAACGCGCTGCGCTCTCGACGGGCTTCTTCCAGGGCCGGGTCGAGGGCCAGCGCCCGATCCAGGGCGAAACGAGCCTTGTCTTCCTGCTGCAGGGCCCGGGCCGCCCGGGCCGAGAGGAGCCACAACCAGGCGCGATCCGGACGACGCTCCAGGGCCGCCTGGAACTCCAGCCAGGCCTGCTCGAAGACCCCCGAGCCCAGGAAGGCCAGACCGATTCTCTGGCGGAAATCCGGGTCTCCTCCGCTGAGGTTGCGAACCATGTCCAGGCAATCCGAAGCTGCGTCACGCCGCCCCGACCGCAGTAGGCATTCGGCGCGCTCCAACCAGAGGGCAGGCGGAACCAGGCCCCGAGACCGTTCCAAGGCCTGGTCCGAGAAGCGCAGGCCCTCCTCGCCCTGACCCTGACAGGCAGCCACCAGTCCGGCCACGCTCAGGACCCGAGGGGAGGAGGGGAAGAGCTCCAATGCCTTGTTCGCCCAGACCCGCGCCTGGGGCAGTTCGTCCATGGCCAGATGACAACGGACCTGACCTGCCCAGGCATCGAAGAGATCCCGTTGTTCCGCGACGGCTCGGGAAAATTCCCGCAAGGCCGGTTCGTAGTGCCCTTCCAGGAAGAGGCGCTCGGCGCGAACCAGGAAGGTCCCCCCATGGGGTTCCGGGGCTCCCTCCTGCCTGGGGGCCCGTGAGAGCGACTCGGAATCTCCAAACTCCAACCAGGAAAAACGGTCCATCAGAGGTCCTTCTCAGCCGCCCCCTCCCTCAGCAGATGCACCCGAGTCCAGTCGAGCGGATCTGGCAAATTCGTCCTGGCCAGGAGGGATGCCTCCCCCTTCGACGAGGCTGCGCGGAGTTCTGCCCGGTCGGGGCCGGACTGCGGGAGGGATTCAAAGCAGGACTCCTGGGGCCCATCTCGTAAAAGGGGGCTTCACCTTTGGACCGGAGGCTTTGTCATGGCTGATTTTGGAAACCTTCCCCTGAACCGAGGCGACCTGGTGGAGGCCTTCGACGAGCAGGGCCGGTCCCTGGGCAAGTTCCGCATCTCTCGAGTGGTCAATCCCCGGGTCGTCAAGGTGGTCGACGAAGACGGCATCGTGAAGTCCTTCCATCCCGACCGCCTGAAACTGGTCCATCGCGGCCGCTGATCCGCTCCACGGAGCCCGTGGTCCGGTCGTTGCAGGACTTGCGGGTGCCTCGTTTTTTTTTCCGGCCAGCCCTCTTGCCAATCTCTGGACCAGGTGCTAAAATGGCCTCCGTCGGCAGCGGTCCGACGCAGATTCCGACGTAGCTCAGCGGTAGAGCAACCGGCTGTTAACCGGTTGGTCGCTGGTTCGAGTCCAGCCGTCGGAGCCACATAGACCCTTCGGGGTCCGAGCCAACAGCCCCGGTCGGTTTCCGATCGGGGCTGCCAATTTCACCCGGGAGTGCCGCAATGAAGGACCTGGTCGCGATCCTGATGGCTGGTGGTGCGGGCACGCGTTTCTGGCCGGTCAGCACCGAACAGCGCCCCAAACAGTTCCTGAACCTCTTCGGTGGGCGCACCCTGCTGCAAGAGAGCCTGGACCGCCTGAAGGGCCTGGTTCCCCCCGAGCGCGTGCTGGTCCTGACCAGCCAGGATTTCGTGCCTCTGGTCTGCGAGCAGTTGCCGGAGATCCCCCCCGAGCAGGTGATCGGCGAGCCCCTGCGGCGGGATACGGCAGCGGCCGTCGCCCTGGCGGCACTGGTTGCCGAGCGGCTTTTCGGGTCGTGCACCACGGCCGTGCTGACCACGGACCACCGAATCTCTCCAATCGCCAGATACCAGGAGGTCCTACGCTCTGCCGCCGAGGCTGCCACGCAGGCCCCTGCCCTCTACACCTTCGGGATCGTTCCCCGCTTCCCGGCGACCGGCTACGGTTACCTGCACCGAGGTGAACCGGTCGAGCATGAAGGTTCCATCCCCCACTACCGGTTGCTGGAGTTCCGCGAGAAGCCCGACCTCGAGAGGGCCCGGGGCTTCGTCGCGTCGGGGGACTACTTCTGGAACAGCGGCATGTTCGTCTGGCGCACCCGGACCATTCTCGAAGAGATGCGGCGCCTGCTGCCCGAGCACGTCCACCAGTTGAAGGGAGCCGTCGATCTTTGGGGAACTCCAGGCTTCACCGGAGCCCTGGCGGCTGCCTTTGAACTGCTTCCCCGGATCTCCATCGACTTCGGCGTCATGGAGAGGGCCAGCGACGTCCGCATGGTGGCCGCCGACTTCGAATGGAGCGACGTGGGCGGATGGCTGGCGGTGGAGCCTTTCCTGGAGCAGGACGCCGCCGAGAACTGCTTCCGGGGCCGACTGACCTCCTTCGAATCCACCGGCAATACCGTCTTCTGCGAGGATCCCGCCGAGTCCGTGGCGCTGGTGGGCGTCAAGGACCTGGTCGTGATCCGCGCCGGACACCGGACCCTGGTGGCGCCTCGGAGCCGCCTGGAAGACGTCAAGAGACTGGTGGAGCGCCTGGACGCGGACCTCCGCTGACCTGGTGGCTCCGGATCGGAGCAAGCGATGACCTCCCCTACCCAGAGTTCCAGAGCCGCCTTCAAGGCCTACGACATCCGGGGGCGCTACCCCGAGGAACTGGACTGCGAGGTGGCCCGCCGCATCGGGCTGGCCTACGCCCGCCTCTTCTCGCCGGGAAGAGTGGCTGTAGGCCACGACATTCGACTTTCCAGCCCGGCCCTGGCCGCCGCCCTGGCCCATGGACTGACGGCTTGCGGAGTCGAGGTCCTGGACTTGGGCCTGTGCGGGACCGAAGAGGTCTACTTCGCGGTCCTGGAACTGGGGCTTGACGGCGGGATGATGGTCACGGCCAGCCACAATCCTGCCAACTACAACGGAATGAAGCTGGTGGGACCGGAGGCTCGACCCATCAGTGGAGAGAACGGCCTGGACGCCCTGCGCGACCTGGTCCTCCAGGGGCCGTTGCCCGAGCCCCAGGGTCCCAAGGCCCAGGTCCTGCCCACCTCGATCCACGACCGCTTCCTGGATTTCGCCCTGGCTCGGGTGGACGTGGAGACCCTCCCCCCGCTCAAGGTGCTCTGCGACCCTGGCAACGGCGGGGCCGGGATCCTGCTCGAACGACTTCACGGCCGCCTGCCCATCGAGATGGTCCTGCGCGACGCCGAGCCGGACGGGAGCTTCCCCCGGGGGGTCCCCAACCCGCTTCTGCCCGAGAAGCGGCTGGGAACCTCACAGGCCGTCCTGGAGCACCGGGCCGACCTGGGCGTGGCCTGGGACGGGGACTTCGACCGCTGCTTCTTCTACGACGAAACGGGACGCTTCATCGAGGGGTACTACCTGGTCGGGCTCTTCGCCGAACGCTTCCTGCGCCGCTTCCCCGGTTCAAGGATCATGCACGACCCGCGTCTGACCTGGAATACCCTGGAAATCGTCCATCAGGCCGGGGGGATCCCCATCCAGAGCAAGACCGGCCATGCCTTCATCAAGCAGAACATGCGACGGGAAGACGCCGTGTACGGCGGAGAGATGTCCGCCCACCACTACTTCCGTGAGTTCGGGTACTGCGACAGCGGAATCCTGCCCTGGCTCTTCCTGATGGAGTTGATGGGAGCCACGGGAAAACCCCTCTCCGAGATGGTCGAGGCTCGGATGAGGCGCTTCCCGGTCAGCGGAGAGATCAACCGCCGCGTGGAGGAGCCCGCGGCCACCCTCTCCGAGAGGGTCTTGCAGCGCTATCAGGCCCAGGCCTTGTCTCTGGACCGCACCGATGGGATCAGCCTGGAGTTCCCGAAGTGGCGCTTCAACCTGCGCTCCTCCAACACCGAACCGCTGATCCGGCTGAACGTCGAGACCCGCGCGGACGAGGATCTGCTGAGGGAGAAGACCGCCGAACTGCTGGACATGATCGGCGGGGCTCCGGCCTGACACCGGCGTCGCCCCCGGATCCGTGGGTTTCCAGACCTGGACTAGACCAGGTCCCGGACGATCCGGACGCCGTTGAGTTGCAGATGGTACAGGAAGAGCGCGTGGAGCAGGTCGCCGTCGTGGGGCATCACACCCAGGCTCCGGGCCGTCGGGACATCCAGGTCGTAGGTCGCCACCGCGCTGGCGGGAACCACGACCTGCCAGGGCAGGTTGCGGGCGTTGGCCAGGAAGCGGGCGGTCAAGGCCAGTTGGTACAGGCAGAGGTCCGTCACGTCCCCCAGGATGACCAGGGTCCGCAGCTCCGGTCGGGCCAGCAGGCGCTCCTGGAGGTCGGTGTCGACGAAGGAGCCGACGGAAGCCTTGGGGACCACCTGGAACTGGTCCGCGAAAGGCAGGGCGCGTATCTCCTCCACCAGTTCGGCCTCAAGAGTCCCCGCCAGGCAGTGGGGCGGGTAGTCGGCGAACTCGCGACTGTCGGGGAGGTGGCGATCGCAGGGGAACAGGAAGTGACGGACGCCCGCCTGGTGAGCTTGGGACAGGATCCGGACAGCCGGGGCCACGATGTCGCCCACCCGGGGGCTGGACAAGGCCCCCTGCCGGCAGAAGCCCTCCACCAGATCGACGCCCAGCACGGCCACCGCTGGTGGGCCACCGGACTCCGCCAACAAAGTGGACCAGGAGAGTTCCGGCCAGGTGGAGGAAAGCTCCTCGAGGTAGTTCAGGAAGGGCAGACGTCCGGCGACGAAGGCAGAGAGTCCATCTGACACGGGTCGGGGCTCCTATTGGTGATAGAACTCGGACCTGAAGCGATACAACCTGGCGGGACGATGACGTCCCTCCATCCAGGTCTCTCCGGTGTCCTCGATCACTTCACGGCTCAGGATCTTCTTGCGAAAGTTGCGCTTGTCCAGCGGACGGTCCAGGATCACCTCATAGGTGGATTGCAGGTCCGTCAGCGTGAACTTCTCGGGCATCAACTGGGAGGCCACGGCGCTGTCCCAGATCCGCTCGCGCAGACGCTCCAGGGCGCGACGAAGGATCAAGTCGTGGTCGAAGGCCAGTTCGGGCAGGTGGTACATCGACCACCAGCCCGTTGAAGAGGCGTCACTTCCCGCCACCGGGGCCAGGTTCTCGGCCGCCACCAGGGCGTAATAGGCGACGGTGACCACCCGGGTCCTGGGGTCTCGGCCCGGATGCCCGAAGGTGTGCAACTGTTCAAGGTAGACGTCGCGAACGCCGGTCTCTTCGAAGAGCTCGCGGCGCGCGGCCTCGTCCAGCCCCTCGTTCTCCTTGACGAAGCCTCCGGGAAGGGCCCAGCGTCCCAGGAAGGGCCACCCGCCCCGTGAGACCAGCAGCACCCGCAGATCGCGGGCCTGCACGGTGAAGATCACGACGTCCACGGTGACCGAGGGGCGGAAGAACCTGTCGGGATCATACCCTTGGGCTTCGACCTTGCGCTTCTCGGCTTCGACCTCCGCACAGATCTGGTCGTAGGAACGGACTCGTTCGGGGAATCGTACCGGTGCTTCCATCAAATCCAGGCCTCCCAGGTCGCCCGCGGGTTCCGCTGAAACAACTTGGAATCCTGCCTGATCCCGGCAAGGCGACCTCCGGCACCCAGGTTCCTCCCAGCGCCTTCCTCGGGTCGCCCCTGCGGACAGGTCGTCCAGGAACCAGGGCACCTCGCTTTCAACACTGGCAGGGAGGGAGTTCGCCGAGCCGGGACCGAAGCAGCCCCGCATGTCAGAACACCCCTCCTCCACCCTCTGCGACGTAAGGCCTTCGCCTCGAAGCTTCGGCCTGCACACCCGGCGCACCGACGGGTCCACCGCAGAGGCCATGCAGCGTGCCCGACAGACCCTGACGGCCGCAGGAGCCAACGTCCTGGACCTCCAGCAAATCCTGGACGGAGACTCGGCCGACGCGCTGCTCTCTTTCGGAGGAGATGGCAGCCTGCTGCACGCCGCCCGCCTGATGGCTCCCCTGGGCATCCCGGTCCTGGGGATCAACTACGGTCGGGTCGGCTACCTGTGCGCGGTGGACGAGAACGGCCTGGAGCAGGCCCTGGACCGCCTGGTCCAGGGAGAGTGCGCCCTGGACCAGCGCAGCATGCTGCGCGGTCGGGTCTTCCACGAGGGTGAACTGGTCTGGCAGGCTGACGCCCTCAACGAGTTCTTTGTCGGGGGAAGCAACCGGACGCTCCACCTGGACCTGGCCATCGACGGGGAAGCCTTCGGAACCGTTCGCGGCGATGGAGTGATCCTGGCCACCCAGACCGGGTCGACCGCCTACGCCTTCAGCGCTGGAGGCCCGGTGCTCCTGATGGATGCCCTGGCCCTGGTCGCCTCCAACTCCGTCTTCTCCTCAGCCATCCGCTCGGTCGTCCTGCCGACTACCTCCACGGTCCGGATTCGCAACCTGACCCGGGGGACCCGGCCGTTCGTCGTCGCCGATGGACAGAAGGACTACCAGATTGGCCACGAGACAGAGGTGGAGATCGCGCTGTCCCCCACCCGGGCCCTGCTGGTGGATCTCGGACTGCAATCCCATGTCCGCTCCCTGCACCAGGGATTCCGGGAGATGATGGTGCGCGAGTTGGAGGGCTGAACCTTGCCGAACCGCTACCCCAGCGCGGACCGGGCCCAGGCCAGGACGACCAGCCCGGCCACCACCCGATAGACGGCAAAGCCTCGGAAGTTGTTCTGCGAGACGTAGCTCAACAGCCAGCCGATGGCCAGCAGCGAGGTGATAAAGGCCACCAGGGTCCCCAACCCCAGGGCCCCGACGCTGCCGACCTGGACCAGCTTGTCGTAGTTCTTGACCAGGGTATAGAGCGTGGCCGCCCCCAGCGTCGGAATCGACAGATAGAAGGAAAACTCGGTCGCCTGCCGTCGGCTGAGGCCGACCAGGAGGCCCCCGACGATGGTGGCCCCTGACCGCGAGACGCCCGGGATCAGGGCAAAGCACTGCGCCAGCCCGATCATGAGGGCCTGCCGGAAGGTGATCACCTGGGACGGTTCCGCCGAGCCGTCCCGCCCCGGAGACCGATCCACCCACCACAGGACGAAGCCTCCCAGGATCAGGGCCCAGCCGATCACCTGCGCCTGCAACCCCCGCGCTTCCAGAAGGGCATCCAGGAAATCGTTCAAGGCCAGGCCCACCACCGCGGCCGGCAGGAACGCCACCAGCAGGGTGAACCAGAAGCGACGGGCGTTCCAGTCGCCGGGGAAGGCCCGGGCCCGCTCCAGCAGTTCGCGCCGATAGAACAGCAGGACCGCCAGGACCGCCCCGGCCTGGATGACGATCTCGAAGGTTCCAGAGGTGTTGGCGGCGCCGATCCACTGCGAGGCGACCAGCAGATGTCCGGTGGACGAGATCGGCAGGAACTCGGTGATGCCCTCGACCACGCCCAGGACCAAGGCTTGCAGGAGGGTGATCTGATCATTCATGGGGACACGACCTTCTCATAGTCCTGGGGATGCAGCAGGGCGGGTCAGGAGCCCACGCAGGTCCGAACGCCCAGGTCCACCCGGGTGGTCCCGGTGACCAGGCGGCCCAGCAGCCTGCTGGCGGTCCGATCGAAGTCCAGCGGTTCGCCGCTGACCTGATAGAGGGGTGGGGTCCCTCCGGGTTGCGAAGGGGACCACCCCAGGGCTACGAGTTCGGCGACCACGTAGACCGCAGGATCGATGATCCGGACACCCGGGCCCAGAATCTCGGAGATCAGCGGGACCAGGAAGGGATAATGGGTGCACCCCAGGACCAGGGTGTCCACCCCCTCGGCCTGGAGCGGGCCCAGATACTCCATCAGGGCCGCCCGGGCGGCCGGAGAGCCGACCTCGCCGGCCTCGACCAGAGGGACCAGCTTGGGGCAGCCCACGGGCAGGACCCGCATCTCACCGGCCCGATCCCCGGCTTCCGAAGCCGCCCGCTCACAGGCCTTCTCATAGGCCCCACTCCCCGCCGTCAGGGGATTGGCGATGACCCCGATCACCCCGTTCCGGGTGGCCTGGACGGCGGCGCGAGAGGCGGCCTCGATGATTCCGATCACCGGAACCGGCGACCAGGAGCGCACCGAATCCAGGGCCAAGGCTGAGGAGGTGTTGCATGCCATCACCAGGACCTGGGCTCCGCTGGCCACCAGATGCCGGGCGATGGCCGACACCAGATGGCGCACCTCTTCGACGCTGCGGTTCCCGTAGGGGACGTGAGCGGTGTCTCCGAAATACAGGAAGGGGGCGCCAGGCAGGTCCTGGCGCACGCGGTCGGCCACGGTCAGGCCGCCCACCCCCGAATCAAAAAGACCGATCAAGCCGGATCGCATGGTTCCTCCAGACCCCGGGAAGCCCTGGGCCCGGATCCGGGCTCGGGTTGCGGGAAATTCAAGTCTTCTCAAGGTGTTCCTCCCGTGCCTCGGGAGGCGCCAGGGATCAGCCGGAAATGGGCAGAAGGCCGTCCTTGTCCAGTTCCTCCAGGGCTCGAAGAACCCCCAACTGAACGTGGGCCAGGCTCACTCCGCCCTGCAGGTAGCAGGCGAAGGGGGGGCGGAGAGGTCCGTCCGCCGAGAGTTCGATCGAGGACCCCTGGATGAAGGTCCCGCCCGCCATGAGGATGGGGTCGCGATAGCCGGGCTGGACGACCGGGATGGGGACCGCGGAGTGGTCCACCGCGCCTGCACGCTGAACGCCGCGACAGAAGGCCTTCTGGCCCTCGGGGCCGCCCAGGCGGACGGCCTGGATGATGTCGGTGCGGGGCGCGTCCCAGCGCGGCCAGACCTCCAGCCCCGCCTCCTCCAGGACCCAGGCAGCCCAGACCGCCCCCTCCAAAGCCTGTCCCACCACCTCGGGCGCCATGAACAGGCCCTGTGCCAGCAAGCGGTTGTAACCCAGGCTGGGGCCTTCCTCGGGCCCGATGCCGGGAGCCGTCAACCATTCCATGGCGCGCTCGACCACATCCTGGCGACCGGCCAGGTAGCCCCCGCACGGAGCCACCGCTCCCCCCAGATTCTTGATCAGCGAGCCGGCCACCAGATCCGCCCCCACCTCGGTGGGCTCGACGAGTTCGACCATCTCCCCATAGCAGTTGTCGACCATGACCACGGCCTGGGCAGCGTGGCGCCGCACCACGGCGATGGCCTGGGCCAGCTCCTCGATCGAGAGCGAGGGACGCCAGGTGTAGCCCCGCGAGCGCTGCAGGAAGACCATCCGGGTCCGCTCGGAGAGAACTGAAGGGATGCCCTCCAGGTCGATCCGGCCATCCTCCAGCAGGGCCAGTTCCCGATAGCCCACTCCCCAGGAGGCCAGGGAACTGTGACTGCCCTCGACGGTGCCGATCACCGGGCGCAGGGTGTCATAGGGCGTCCCGGAGAGGGCGACGAGTTCGGCCCCCGGGCGCAGCCAGCCGAACATCCCGGCCGCCAGGGCGTGGGTTCCCGAGACCACCTGAAGGCGCAGCCGACCGGCCGGCGTCCGGAAGATCCTGGCCACGGCCTCGTCCAGGACCTCGCGCCCGCTGTCAGAGAAGCCATAGCCGGTCGTGGCCGCGAAGTGACCTTCCATCAGGCCGACGCCCTGCAGGGCCTCCAGGACCTTCCATTGATTGATCGCGGCGCGCTCGCGAACCGCCTGACGGAGTTCGGAGGTCTGCCGCAGCCCCTCTCGGGCCAGAGCGACCCTCCGGCCGGGAATCCCCAATCCTTCCAGGGCAGTCTCCCACGCGGGGGCATCCAGAATCGTCGTCAGCTTCAATTCTTCCTCCAGGACGGCCGGGCGGCGCCGGGCTTTCCCCGCTGGACCAAGGCCAGCAGGGCGGCTCCGGGGAATCGCCGCCCCACCAGGTTCAAGGCGGCGCGCCGGACAGAGGGCAGGCGAAGCAGGGAGGTCATGACCGGCAGGTGACAATCGAAGTCCGCGTCTCGGGACAGGACTCCACGAACCTCCGGATCCTCCAGCATTCCTGCGAGCTCCTCCAACTCACGGTCGTCAACATGTTCAAAAATTCTGCGCACCAGGTGACCGGCCCGCAGCTCCGTGCGGAAACGCTTCTTCCAGAGCCGATCGTAGCCGACCAGCCGGCCGGGCAGGAAGTCTCCCCCCGAACGGGCCTCCAGGATCGTGTCCGCCAGCAGGTCGGCGCACATCATTCCGAAGAAGATACCCCCACCGGTGGTCGTCTTGGCCTGACCCGCCGCGTCTCCGACCGACATGAGGCGCCCCCGGACCGAGCGGGGCGAAGGTCCCATCGGAATCCTGCGACAGGTGGCCTTCTCGACGACCCGACCCAGCCGACCGGTCTTCGCCAGCCGCTCCAAGAAGCGGCGCATGGCAGGCCAGGCTCCAGTCCGGGTGATCAGGCCCAGGCGCGGCGTCTCGCCCGGGACCGGAACCGCGTAGGAGAACGAGCCTGGTGTGATGGCCTGGTCCAGGTAGACCTCGGCCCCGGAAAGACCGGCCAGTTCCGCGCGCAACTGAGCCGTCTGCCAGAACGCCGTCGGCGGCTTCAGGCCACAGCGCTGGGGGAGCGTGGACATGGACCCCGTGGCCAGCACGCAGAGTCGAGTGGCCACCCGGCGGTCTCCTACCAGCAGCTCCAGGTGGTGAGCCACGGGTTTCACAGCCTCCACCGGGGTGCCCAGGAGGAGTTCTGTGCCGCGCTGGACGGCCTGGGAAGCCAGGGTCTGGTCCAATTCCCGGCGGTTGACCAGCCAGGCCTGCACCCCGGGAAGCCGAGAGCGGCGCCCGGCCGGTGAGATCACGTCGAAACGGTCCAGCAAGACGGCTCGGACAGGGTCAGGAACCGCATAGCGACGCAGCATCTCCTCGCCCACGATCCCCGTGCAGTGGACCGGGATGCCGACCTGTTCATGTTCCTCGACCAGCAGGGTGCGCAAGCCAGCCTCGGCCACCCGGGCGGCGAGACGGCTGCCCGCGGGCCCCGAGCCGACAACGACGAGATCGAACAACCTGCTTCCTCCTGAGAAGGCGCGCCCCTTTCGAGCCTGATTCAAGAAAACCTGCCCCCCTGCGGACCGCGCGATGGCCCGCAGGTCGGACTCCGGGGCCCGCGCGCAGAAACGCTCACCGAAAACCTGCAGGGCGCGAACCCAGACTACCTTCCGAGCTCGCCCAGAAGCTCGGTGGCTTCATAGACGCTGCGCAGGGCCTCGAGGATGGCCCGTGAATCCAACGACACGGCTCGGGCCTGCTGGTCGGTGTAGGCGTGGCCGAGGACCAGGGAGGCCAGGTTCCCGTCGAAGACCAGCCCCACCACCTCGCCGGAGCGGTCCACCAGGGGGCTGCCCGAGTTTCCTCCGATGATGTCGGCCGTGCTGACCGTGTTGAAGGGGGTGTCCAGGCGCATCCGGGAGCGCTTCTCCAGCCAGCTTGCCGGCAGGCGGAAGGGCGGCAACGAGTCGTGCTCCTCGGCGTGCTGGAAGGTCCCGCCCATGGGGGTGAACCAGGGCACCTCCCGGCCGGCCTCCTCATAGCCTCGGACCTGCCCGAAGGCCAGCCTCAAGGTGAAGGTCGCGTCCGGATAGACCTCGGTGCCGCCCACCTCCTTCGAGGCGCGGGCGATCAGACCGTAGGCCTGCCGCTGCGGCTCCTCGACCTCGACGTCGTGGCGACGGCGAAGCTCCCGGGACGGACCGTCCACCAGGCGGGCCAGCTCGATCATGGGATCCCGCGATTCGCGAACTGCCGAGAGCCCCCCCTGGTGCAGTGCGCGACGCACGGCCACATCGGCCAGACGGGTTCCCTGGACCAGTTCCAAGGCCCGCCGGCGGGGAGAGTGCCCGGCCAGGATGGCCTGGACCAGGGGGTCCTTCGGGCCACGCCGCTCCAGAAGCAGGCTGAGCGAATCGGCCAGGCGGGCCACCTCCAGATCGGGATGGATGGGAGCCTCCGAGAACAGGGCCAGAAGCACCGACTCCCGGTTCGCCTCCGAGAACTCCCGAAGTCGCTCGGAGTTGGGCTTATCGGATTCCTCGGCCAGGCGGAGCAGGGTCCTGGCCAGGCGGAAGAGACGGCTGTCGAAGGCCGCGCCTCCCTCCAGCAGGGTCAGGGGCTCGTGCAGTTCCCGGGCCACCTCCAGGGTGCGGTCCACCTGGTCCCAGGCCATCGCAAATCGGGACGCCAGACGCGGATCGGCCTGGACCGCCCGCAGCAAGTCCCGCTCACGCTCGGCCTTGGTGGCCATGATCTCGGGTTCTTGAAGGCCCTGCAGGGCACCCTGACGCGCCTTGCGCGAGTTCTGGATCCCGAACAGCGCGTCGCTGGCCTGCCGAAGGTTCTCAGGACTGCGCGAGGCGTAGACCCCCAGGTTGACCTCCCGACGCCGCAGCAAATCCAACTGTTCGGGCAGGAAGAGATCCCGGGTTACTTCAACGTGGCGCAGGGTGTCCAAGCGGTTGGTGCGGCCAGGGTGCCCGGCCACCAGGACCAGGTCCCCCTCCCGGCAGCCGTCCTTCGAGAACCGCAGGAAGTGTTCTGGCCGAGCCGGTCTGCCGTCCTCGTAAGCGCGGAAGAAGCACATGTCCAGGTTGTAGCGAGGGAACTCGAAGTTGTCCGGGTCTCCACCGAAAAAGGCGATGTCCTTTTCAGGCGCAAAGACCAGGCGGACGTCGGTGTAGCGCTTGGAGCGATACAGGTGATACTGGCCTCCACGGAAGAGGGTCACCACGTCGCTGCGCAGACCGGTGGCCTTCAGGGACTCCTGCTCGATCTGGTTGATGGCCGCCCGACGAGCCTTCTCGGCTGCCTCGCCCTCCATGCCGGGCTGAACGGTCGAGTCCACCCGGTCCGTCACGTCCTCGACGCTGAGCAGGACGTTGAGTTCCAGGTCCGGAGCCCGCAGTTCCTGGTCCCGGGTCCGGGCCAGGAAGCCCGTCTCCACCAGGTTCCGGTCGGGCCGGCTCAGCTTGTGGATCGAGTCCAGTCCCACGTGGTGGTTGGTCATCACCAGGCCATCCGCCGAGACGAACGAGCCCGACCCCCCGTTGTTGAAGCGGACTGCCGACTGCTGCAGATGCTCCAGCCACCTGGGCCCGGGCTCGAAACCGTAGTGGGCCTTCAATTGACGCAGCGGCGGGTCGGTAAAGAGCCACATGCCCTCGTCGGCCTGGACCCCACCGGTCATCACCGCCACACTCACGGTCAGTCCCAAGGCCAGCGACTTCCAGAATCGCAAGATTCGAACCTCGACCTTCATCAAAGCGGAGGGTTCCTTCCCCGGTTGAAGGGCCGGACCTGCCTTCCCTGCAGCGCTGCGCGGGTCGGACTATCCCAGGAAGGCTTCCAGTTCCCGCGCCACCTGCGAGGCCTCCGCGGGTCGCTCCTCGGGCCGGGGTGCCTGCAGGTGGAGGCACAGGGCATCCAATCCGGGTGGGATGCCGCCGACCCGCTGCGAGGGCGCCTGGGGTTCGCGCTTGAGGATCTCGAGGATCAGGTTGGACAGGGAGCGTCCTTGCAGGGCCGGTGTCCCCGTCAGAAGCTCGTAGAGGATCAATCCCAGCGCGTGGAGGTCCGTGCGCCCATCCACCGCCCCCATCCCAGGGTCGATCTGCTCGGGAGCCATGTACTGGGGCGTTCCCACCATGGTGCCGCTGCGGGTCAGGGCCGTCTCGGCCTCAGCGATTCGCGCCAGGCCAAAATCCATCAGGTGGACCCGACCCTCCTGATCGATCATCAGGTTCGAGGGCTTGAGGTCCCGGTGCAGGATTCCGTGGTTGTGGACCGCCACCAGGGCCAAGGCCACTTCCCGGGCGATCCGGGCCGCCTCGCGGTAGGGCAGGGGCTGCCCGGCCTGATGGTCCTCCAGTGTCCGTCCCTGGACCAACTCCATGGCCAGGAAATGGCAGGGAGTCGAACCCACCTCGAAGACCTCGACCACCCCCGGATGGCGCACCCGAGCCAGGGCCCGGGCTTCGCGCAGGAAGCGCTCCACCTGGACGGTCGAAGAGGCCATTTCGGGAGAGAGGATCTTCACGGCCACCTCCCGTTCCAGGCGAGTGTCCGTCGCCCGGAAGACGGTGGCCATGGCCCCTTGCCCCAGGCGGGACTCCAGACGATAGGGACCGACCATGGCTCCCGGTTCGGCTTTGAAGGGGCGTGCCTGGCGGCGCCGCTTCAACTGACTCTCGATGCGCGCCAGCAGGACGGGCATGTTGACCGGTTTGGTGACGTAGTCGTCGGCCCCCAGGTTGAGGGCCTCGACGATGTGGGGACCATCCCCCGCCGCGCTGACCATCAGAACGGGCACGGCCTCCGCCGACCAGGTCCGCCGCAATTCCTGAAGGACCTGGGTCCCGCTCATCTCGGGCATCATCAGGTCCAGGAGGACCAGATCCACCGGGTGGGAGCCCAGCATTTCCAGGGCCTGCCGTCCTCCCTCAGCCAGCAGCACCTCGAAGCCCTCCCGCCTCAGCCGGCGCGAAAGCATGTCGCGGTTCAGGGCCTCGTCGTCGACCACCAGGACCAGTTCGCCGGCCATGAGGTCGGCGTTTCTCCGGCTGGCGGCACTCTTCCCCCCGACGCCCGGTCCACGCCTATCCGGAGGATCCTTGTTCCAAGGCGGGAAGACCGACGGGTGAGGCTTCTGCCCGGAACATTCCGCGCCAGGCTGCTCTGGTTGGTCATCCTGGCCGTCCTGGTTCCCCTGTCGGTCCTGGGTGCCGTCGTCTACCAGGCCCAGGAAGAGGGGCTTCAGGAGGTCTACGGCCGCCTTCTGGATCTGTATGCCGAGCGCAGCGCCCACCAGGTCGCGGCCTGGATCCAGGAGCAGGAGAGGGTGGCTCAGGCCCTGGCCCAGGATCCCGCCCTGGTCGAGCCATGTCGGAGGTTGCTGAGCCTGCCGCCTTCGCGGCGACCCTCGTCGGCGGCACAGGCGCGCCTGAGCCGGGTGGCCAACCTGGTCGACGACGGCTTCCCCTTCGTCGAGGAGGTCCGCTTCTCCGACCCGAGCCAGGCCCGGGTCTTCTTCTCGACCGTTCCCCAGAGCCTGGGCCAGAGCTGGATTCCTCCTTCGGCAGGGGGGGAGCGGGCCTTCCGGAAGGTCCTGGAAGGGAATCCCCACGTCTCGAATCTGGTCGCTTCTGAAATCCCGCTCCCCACAGGCGACCCCCGGGCCCAGACCGGTGTGCCCACCTGGTTCCTGTCCGTCCCGGTCCGCGACGGCGACAGGCTCCTGGCCGTGCTGACCTTGCGACTGGACACCCGAAGCCTGCTGCCGGAGCTTCTGCACCAGGACGTGTATCTGGCCGACTTCCAAGGGGTCATGCTGACTTCCCCCCCCTACCTGGAATCCCAGAAGGGGCGACTCTTCCAGCACCGGGCGGCCCTGGAGGTCCGCCTGCTCGACCCGCAGGGGCACCCCACCCAGCCCATGGTCGAGCTTCGCGCCCTGCGAACGGCGTCTCCCCCATCCGGTCGTGCCTGGCTGAGAGGGTACCCCGACTTCAGAGGCGTCCAGGTGGTCGGGTCCTGGGCCGTGGTGCGCGGGATGCCCTGGATCGCTGTGGCCGAGACTCCCGAGGCTGCCATGCTGGCGCCCCTGGAAGACCTGATGGACCTGACCCTGGCCCTCATGGGCTCGATTGGATTGGCCTTTGGCCTGCTGGCTTGGGGACTCTCCCAACATCTGACCCGCCCCCTGGCCCGGCTCACGGAAGCGGCCCGCCAGCTTTCGGGAGGAGACCGGAACGTGCGCTGCGGCTGGGAGCGGTCCGATGAATTCGGTCAGATGGCCCGAACCTTCGACGAGATGGCCCAGACCTTGCAGACGACCCTGAACCAGCTCGAGGAGGCTCGCGACCAGGCACTGGACGCCAGCCGCGCCAAGAGCCGCTTCCTGGCCAACATGAGCCACGAATTGCGGACTCCCCTCAACGCCATCCTGGGCTACAGCGAGATGCTGATCGAAGAAGCGCAGGAACGCTCGGACGCGTCGCTGGCCGACCTGCGCAACATCCACCTGGCGGGAATCCACCTCCTGTCGGTGATCAACGGAATCCTGGACCTCTCCCGGATTGAAGCCGGCCGGATGACGGTGACCCGGGAAGACTTCTCGGTGTCCGACCTTCTGGAGGAGGTCCAGGCCACGGTCCTGCCGCTGGTCCGCGAACACGACAACTGCCTGCAGGTCGAGGTGGCCGAAGCGACGGGCTCGATGCGGCAAGATCGCCTGAAATCCCGACAGATCCTCCTCAACCTGCTGAGCAACGCCCTGAAGTTCACCAGCGAGGGGACCGTGACCCTGCGGGCCCGCCCCGAGGGCTCCGAGATCCGCTTCGAGGTCCAGGACACCGGGATCGGCATGACCCCTGAACAGTGTGAGCGGGTCTTCGAGGAGTTCTCCCAGGCCGACGAGAGCACGGCCCGGAAGTTCGGAGGGACCGGTCTGGGCCTGACCCTGGTCCGGCATTTCGTCGCCATGCTGGGCGGCCGTCTGGACCTGGGGTCGGAACCGGGAAGGGGGACCACCGTCGTGGTCTGGCTTCCCCGCCACGCTCCGGCTCCTTCCCCCGACCAGCCCCCCCCCGACGGTCCGAAACGCACCGACCTGTTGATGGTGACCCGCGACCCGGCAACCTCGGAGCGGACCGCCCGCTTCCTGGAGCTGGCCGGCTTCCGCGTGGTCCAGGCCTGCCCGGGCGAAGAAGCCCGGCGGCTGATCCGCCTGCTGGAGCCGGCCCTGGTCCTGGTCGAAGGCGACCCCGAGGGGCCCGCTTCCCGGCCCCTGGACGAGGATCTCCCCCTCTCACGAAGTCGGCTCCTGGAGTTTGCCACGAACCCCGAGGCGCCCGACTCGCTGCAGGAGCTCCTTCAGCAGATTCGGGCCCTGGGCCTGGAGCCGTCGCCATGACCCCGAGACCTCCCGGTTCCCCACCGGGACCGGCCGCCCCGCCGACCCGCCACCTGCCGGGCGAGCCCTGGGGGCCCCTCCCCCAACTGGCTCATCTGCTCGACTCGGCTCCCCCGGGAAGAAGCCAGGCCGAAGCCGACGGCTGGCGGGCCGCAGAGCGGTTTGGTGGGCTCTGGGCACTGATTTCCAGCGCCGACTGGCCGGAGACTCCACGGTTGCCCTCCAGCCGCCTACGAACGCGACTGAAGCGTTTCTGGAGGCGCCAGGGAACGGCCACCCCGACCGAGATGATCCGGCAGATGGCGGCCTGCCACGCCTGGTTGGGCGCCCGCAACCTGCAGGCGGCCACCCGCTGGTTCTCGCCGCTGTGGCAATCCTGCCCCATCGAGCTGATGCGCCTGACCGGTCGTGGAGTGGCCTGCGCGACGCTGGCCAGCCGGCTGGATCCAAGCCGACGACCGGCAGACTGGAAGCAGGCTGCTCTCCTGACCGCCAACCTGCCCGCCCTGGACGAATCCGCCACCCTGGGAGACTGCCTGGCCCTGCACCTGGCCCTGGAGCGCCTGGTGGAGCAGGCCGGCCTGCGCTTCGCTGCCGGCAGCCCCGAGGGGAGCGAGCGTTGCGGGGGGGGGCTGCGCTCGACGAGGTTCCTGGCCCTGTACCCCGACCTGCTGGTCCGAGCCCGAAGCCTGGGATGCGGAAGCTGGATCGACGCGGCCGGCCACCTCTTCGCCCGGAGCCCCCTGACCCTGGCGGTCTACCCGGACATCCTGGGGGAAGCCAGCTCGGAGGTCTTCCTGGGCCCGCTCTCCAGGCCTGGGCGTCACGGCCCCTCCCAGACCCGGTGGGGCGACCGCTGGCTGGCCCTGCTGGCCCATTCGGTGGTGGGGGCCATCCTGAGCCCCCCTCCGGCTCACGAGCGGGTGATCCACCTGGAGGAGGAACTCCAGAGAGTCCTCAACCAGGCAGCTCGCAAGAGCCGTCGCCGCGCCGAGCCTGGGGTCAGCTCGCTGGTGAGCCGGGCTGAGACCACCCTGACCCGGGCCCGCGAAGATCTGGCCCGGCAACGACGCGAGAGGGTGGCCATCCTGGTGCGGGTGCTGGGTCGGCACCCCCAGGACCCGGGATCGCCCTTCCTGGCACTGCGGACCATGGACATGCTGGTCCGCAGCCTGGTGGCCTCGGCCGAGAAGGCCCTGCGCGCCCAGTGGGTCCGGGCGGAGCCGGGGCTTCCCCAGGACACCCTGGCCCGGGATCTGCTTTTTGCCAGCCCGGCCGAGGTCTCGCGCCTCCTCCACCGCATCCGCGGCGAGGGAGGGGCCGAGGCCCCGGCCCTCTTCGGAAACAGTGGCGCGGGATTCGCCGCCGTGGTCGACACCCTGTTCCCCGAGCGCTGGGGGTCGGAGGAGAGGGAGCCTCTGGCCGCGCTGCTGACGCCGCCCTGCCTGGGTCAGCATCCTGGCCGCCCCCCCCGGGCATTCCTGGAATCGCCCGAAGGGGCGGACCTGGTCGACCAGGCCGACCTCGAGCTGCAGACTGCCCGGCGACTGGTGGAACGCTACCACGGCGTGGAGGTCCCCCTGCCGTTCGCACCTCCCCACGATTGCAGCCTCTCGCCGGGCGAAATCCTGGCTCGAATCCGCGAAACCGTGGCGTAGTCTCGCGGCCCGGATATTGACGCGCTGGTGGACTCCAAGCGCAAGAATCAGGAGGACAGATGGCCAACGACAAGCAGGCGCTTCCCTGGCCGGAGGGCCCGGACCACGAGGACTGGAGATCCGTGCGGATCTCGCGGAAGATCCTGGGCCAGGGTCAGGGCCCGATTCCCCTGGCCTGGGCGCAGAGGTGTGCAGCCCGGTTGCGTGGCGTCCGGGACCGGATGCGTGGGGCCTGGGTGGGGCTGGATGACACGCCCCTGGGTCCCATGACCGACTGGGTGATGGCCTGCGCCATCGCCCGGGAGAACTGCCTGCTCCTGGGGCGCCCGGGGGTGGCCAAGTCCGAAATCGCGGTGCAGTTCTTCAAATGGCTTGGACTGACTCCGCCCCGAATCGATCCCGAGAAGCTCAGCGAGCTGGCCAGTCAGAAGGTCTTTGACCTGAGCTGGTGGGAGGAGCGTGCGCAGCGAGAGCGGGAGGAGCAGAAGTACTTCCACTACCTGCTTTCCCGGTTCAGCCAGGTTGAAGAGGTCTTCGGGCCTATCGAACTGGAGCTTCTGAAGAAGGGAGTCCTGACCCGCGTCAACTTCGGCCTGCTGACCGGTCCGGGCGTGCGCGCGGCCTTCCTCGACGAGGTCTTCAAAGCCTCCAGCTCGGTCCTGAACACGCTGCTGACCCTGACCCAGGAGCGCACCTACTTCAACTGGGGCGGAATGGTCCCCAGCGACCTGGTCATGTTCATCGCCGCCTCCAACGAGATGCCGGGCGGCTTTGCCACGGGAACCGCCGGCCTGGGAGCCGGGGGCGAAGACTTCCAGACCCTGCACGCCTTCCTGGATCGCTTCCCCATCCGACTGGAAGTTCCCACGGCCTCGGGAACCAGCCACGTTCCCGGAGAGCCCAGCAACCTGGACCGGGCCTTCCTGGTGGCCCTGGGACGCGAAGAGGACCGCTTCACCTCAGGGAGGAACTTCCCCGACCCTCCCGAGGAGGATCCTCCCGGGATCAACGACGTGCTTCTGCTGGGAAGGGCTGCGATGCAGGGGTTGCAGGATGGGACCCCGCTCCTCTTCGAGCCCGAGCGCTTGGAGGTCTTCCATCGGCACTTCATGGACATCGCCCGAGGGCTGCAGGCCGATGCCGGCACCCAGGGCGCCCTCCTGGAGCACGAGGGCATCACCTGGACCATCTCGCCCCGGAAGCTGCGCTCGCTGTTCAAGATCGCACTGGCCATGGCCATCCTGCGCGACGAAGAGTTCCTGTCCGGAGAACCGGGAGCAGCCCGGGTCCAGGGCCCGGGGGTCGACGGGCTGGAGGCCTTCAGCGCCATCTGGGACTCTCCAGCAGCCCAGAGGCGACTGCGCAACCGTCTGGAGTCCACCCTGCGTCGGGCCGAGAAGGACCTGGGCTGATGAATCCGTCGGAGGCCCTGGCCCGTTCCCTGGTGGCCGACGCCGCGTGCGCCGGCCTTCCTGGGAGTCCGGCTGCCCTGGACAAGGCCCTGGAGTGGGGGCAGCGAGCGGCCGAGCAGGGGCACGCCCTGCCGTTGCCCCTCCTGCTGGATCTGACCGGGTGGCTGGAGCGTCAGGAGGGGCAGAGCCCCGGTGGGACTGAAGAGCTGGCTCCGCCGGAGCCCGGCCCGGCGGGATTCGACCGCTGGGTCTGGGAGCTGGCCGGCCTGATCCGACACTTCGTCGGCGGCCGCTTGGAGGACCTCAGCCTGTACCAGACTGAGCTCAGCTCCGCCGAACTCAGCCGCCTGGCCAACCCCGACCACCCCCGCGCCGGCGAGCCCGACAGCCTGCCCTTCCTGCTGTGGGCTGTGCGACCCGTTCCGGTGGAATCGCACGCTCGCCTGGCGGAAGCCTGCAGGGTCCTGCGCCGCTCCGAGCCGTTGAAGGCGGACCTGGACCGAGCCTGGCGCGGGCCCCGCCCCCCGGCCGGCGACCCCCGTTGGCGGTGGTGGGCCGACATGGGCGACGGACCCTCGGGGGACCCCTCGGTTGCAGGCCTGTGGAGCCGCTTCGCCAGCGAAGCCGGAGCCGACTGGCTGCACGAGCGGCTGGACCATGTCTCCGCTGAGGTCTACCTGAGAGGCGGGGCGATGAACCCCACCTCGCAGCAGGCCCGGCGCCTCGACTTCCTGCAGCGCCGGCGCAGCGAGGTCTTCTTCACCCCCATGACCACATGCTATGAAGAGTTGGACCCCTTTCAGGGCGCCATCGCCCTGTCCACCCTGAGCATGGGTGACTACGGGATGTACAAGATCGCCAACCGGAGCGCGGTCTGGATCTCCAATCCCCCGTCTGCCCGTCCCTCCCACAAGGTGCACGTGCACCTGACCTGGACGACCCGTTTTGAAGGCCTCCTGCAGTCCGCCGTCTGGCCGATCCCGGCGGAGGGCTCCGATGAACCTGACCGCCTGGAGGTTCCGGCAGCCTCCCTGCTGCAGGGGATCGTGGCCCTGGTGGTGGATGACTGGCGCTCGGCCCTGCGCCATCTGCCTGTCCAGTTCCACCTGCATCGCGACGCGGAGGACCAGGAGGGGCTCAACCTGGGCGTCGGCGGCCCCCGTTGGAGAGGACCCGGGGCCCGGACGGGCCTGCCCCCGGCTCACGTCGTCGCCAGGATCTTCCTGCGCAATTCTCTGGCCGACCTGGCGTCCGGCGAGGCCGACTGGTCCGTCCCCGCCGGTTCGGCGGACAACTCCTACCACTACTGGTTCGGCTTCATCCTGGCCAACGACCTGCGCAGCCTGGGCTTCCGTGAATCGCGCGAGTCCGACGGCACCACGCCGGGCTGGGAAGGCCCCCCGGGTCGACTTCCGGATTGCCTGAGCCGTCTGGTCCTGCTGGACCCGGGACTCGGTGTGGACTGGACGATCCTCGATATCCGACGTGAGCGAAGCGATCTTTTGTCCCCCCGGACCCGCTGCCCTGAACCGGGAGGTGAACCCCACCCCTACCCTGCCTTGCGAAGAGCGACCCTGGACGTGCTGCTGGAGGCACTGGACCGTCGAATGACCTGAACCGGGAATCGGAGACGAGCATGCCCACCTACGCGGAATTCAAGACCATCAAGGACCTGGTGCTGGGACTGCACGTGTGTTCCGGGCCTCGCGTCCGTTTCCCCGAGCAGTTCCTCCAGGCCTCGGACGGGCGCTGGATCGTAGAGATCTCGCCCGAGGATCTGGACCTCAACGAGATCCAGGCCGTCCTGGACTCCCTGGCCCCGTCCGACCCGGGTCGGGTCCGGATTGCCTCGGCGGCCCCCTCCGGGCTCTCGCGACCCATCGTCTCGGTGCTGGATGGGACGTGGGTCTATCGCGACCCGCAGAAGTCTTCCGGCCTCCCCGTCGACCCCGCGCTCGAGCCCGGCCTGCATCCCCACCGGGAGGGCGTGCGCTACATCCTGGCTGCCCGGGACGCAGCGGGGGCCCAGCGCCTCCTGGAGAACCTCTCCGAAGCCCTGGTGACGGGGATCCGGGCCTTTTCCTGGCCCCAGGCCACCGAACCAGCCCCCGGAACACATCGGTTCTGGTTGGTCACCTCCAACGATCCCCCCGTCCCCTACCACGTCCTGGCGGAGGCGGAGCGGGCCTGGTGGGGGCCCCTCGTCACGCGCCCCTGCCAGGTCTTCGTCCAGTGGCCCTACTCGCTGGACCTGGCTGCCCGACTCCTGGAGCGAATCCCATGGGGTCCGGAAGGCTCGGTGGTGCTTCTGAACCATCCCCGAGAAGCCGCCGGGGACCCGGCCGTGGTGGTGCTCGAGCCTCCGGGGCAAGCCCGCGAGTTCAGCCCCCTGATCGACGTGGCCGACCTGAGGCTGCGAGGTGAAATGAGCCAGCCGGCCCGTGGCCAGGCCGTGCCCCCCGCTGCCGAATTCGAGATCCAGGTCCGCCTGGTCGAGGGAACGGAGCGTTCGACCCGGGCTCGGCGCCTGGCCGATCTCAAGCACGAGATCCGGGCCCTGCAGTTGGCGCTGGCCAGACTGGAAGGGGAACCGGGCGAGCCTCGCTCCCTGGGCGAGGGCCCGTCGGAACCTCTCTTCCTGTTCGCCGGGGATCCCCCCAAGGGCCCGGGACAGCCGGCCATGCTCCCCGAACCCCTGCAACGGCTGAACGTGGAATGGACCGACCAGCCCCGCGAGTTGGGACGACTGCGCTACCTGCAACTCAGCCCCGGCTCACTACCCAGGCACCTGGTCGCCCCGGACCGGGTGGTCCACGTGCTGACCACCGCGGCCGCATTGGGAGAGCCGGGAGAGGAACCTGGGGCCGACCTGGTCAGCCTGCGCCTGCGCCACGACCTGGCCGAGGGAGAGGGGCTGACGCGCTTCCACCTGCTTCGGGAGTGGGCACGATTCGGGCTGCGGATCTTCCTGCCGGCCGGGCAGGCCCTGAGCATCTACCCCGACCTGCCGACCTGCACCACGGCGGCCGACAAGCTGGCCTCGGTGCTGCTGCCCCAGGACGACGGCGACCGGCAAAACTGGTGCGTGCTCTTCTCGCGCGGGCCAGAAGGAAGGACCCAGGTCTGCCGGGTCCGCGGCCCCTTCCGGCGACTGGTGGAGGCTTCCGAGTGGAAGTGCCGGCTGGACGTGCCCCTTCCCGAGGACTGGGCCGGACGACTGGAGATGTATGCCGCTGAGCAGGCCGACCAGGTGTTCCTGGAATCCCTGGAGAGGGCCTTCCGCGACGAGGCCCGGGGACATGCCGTCGAGCACCTCGAGACGCGCCGCCGCGAGCTGGCCGGAGAGCTCCAGCAGACGCACCTGGCCGACCAGGCCGCCCTGCGGGAACAGGCCGGCACCCTGGAAGCGCGAATCCGAGCCGACCGGGAATGGCTCGACCTGGTCGAGGCCGGACGCCAGGAGCTCCGCACCCGGGCCGAAGAGATGGCCCGGGTTCAGGCCGACCTGGAGGGGGCGTGCCGTCGCCTGGAACGCGAACTTGAACTGGCGGAGGGTCGAGCCCAGGGGCTGCGCGAGGTCGCGACACGGATCCTGGACGGTCTGGAGGGACCGGACGAGACCACCCGCCGGGCTCGCGTCCGCACGGAGGAGCTGCGTCGCTCGCTGAACGAGCTTCTGACCCGACCGGCGGCGCCCCGCCGACGGGTTCGCGGCTGGAGGAGGTGGCTCGGCCGTGGGCAGTGAGGCTATCGGCCGGCCGCTCCCGAGAAGGCTCCCGGATCCCCCGGTCGGCCCGGGGGATGACCTGAACCATGCCTTGGAGCGGGTTCGAAACGAGTTTGAAAGCCTCCAGGCGCGCTGGGAGGTCTTCCAGACGATGCCAGGGGAAGAGGAAGGGTCCGAGGGGAGGAGGACCTCGTGAGGCCAGACCCGCGTTCCAGGGCAACGGGCAACCCGATCCACGTCCTGCTCCCCGCCCTGCTGGCCCTGGGACTTCCCGTCCTGGGGGTCCTGGCCCTGGCCTTGCTGCCGGTGGACCGATACTGGATCCTGGGCTACGAAGGCCTGCATTTCTACCGCATCTGGCCCTGGCTGATGGTGGCGGCCGCGGCCTGCATCCCCCTGGCGGGAGCCTGGATCCATTCCCGCCACGGTCGACCGCTGCACCTGCCCGGGATGGCCACCCTGGCCGTCCTGACCATGCTCCTGATCAGCCTGCGTCTGGCCACCTCCTGGAGCCTGGAATGGCACGCCGGGATGGTCTGGCTGTCCCTGCTGCCCCTGGCCGGCGCCAGCCTCACCCTCGCCCTGGGCTTCCTGGCCTTCAGCGAAGTCTGGAGGCGGGTCTGCAACGGGCCCGTGGTGCGCACCTTGACTGGACGCCTGGGCCCGGGCCGCCTTCCGGCGCTACGGGTCGTGCCCGAGCGTTCGCGTTATGCCCGGGGGCGCCCCTGGGGCTCCCCACACCGCCTGGCGGTCCTGAACGCCAATTTCCAGCTCACCCTGGCCCGTGTGCACTCGGTGGATTCCCCCTATCCCCCGGACGAGGCGGACCTGCGCCGGCTCTTCCGGGCCGGCGGGGCCCTGGTCGAGTGCCTGCTGCGCCGCTGGCCTGAGCAGGGCCCTGGATTCCCCTGGATCCTCGGGCTGCCTGACCGGGCCCAGCGCAGAGACCTCAACCTCCGGACCCTCCTGGACATGATCGCGGTTGGCCTGGAGAGGCTGCGACCCGCCAACAGCCCTGTGGACCCGAGCCAGGATGCCCTGGCCACCGAGTTGCGCCAGGTCCTGCCCCAATGGATGGAGGCCCTCGAGGTGCTGGCAGGTCCCCAGGCTCCCGGACTGGCCCTGGTGCGAAGGCTGGTCCGGGCGGGTCTGGACGGCTCGGCCGCCACGCGCGGGTGCGTCGCCGAGATCGTCGAGGAAGCGCGGAATTCCCAGACGTCGGATGCCGGGCCGAACCTGTCGGGTTGCTGTCCGGCCCTCTGGCTCCTGGTGGTTCCGGACGAGGTGCCGGGCGAACTGGTCCACGACGTCTGGCGCGAACTCTTCCAACGGGTCCCAGGCGACGGGGCGGAGTCCGCCCCTCCCCTGGCCTGCGAAATCCTCCAGACGCAGCATCTCTGGCGCCTGGTCGACCGACGCCTGGCCCACCTCCCCCCTTTGCAACGCTCTGGCTTGGCGAGGCAGAAGGTGATGTTGGAAGAAACCGCCGGCCGATTGCAGGAGCGGGTGGACCTCCTGATGGGCCAACACGGAGAGGCGCGCAACCCGTCGGAGGTGACGGCCCGGGCCGGCGCTGGAGTCCCCTCCTGGCCCTACTGGGAGGTCCGCAGGACCCCGGCCGTCCGACGCCTGGTCGGGGGACTGGCGGCCCTGGCGCTCGCGCCGGTCCTGCTGGCCCTCCTGGCCAGCAACCCGTACGTCAGCCCCCTGGGAGCCAATACCATCGACCACGTCCAGGATCCCCGTTGGTACCGTCCGACCCTGACGGGGGACTGGTTCGACCTGGCCCACAGCAAGAACTGGCTGGCCCTGGCCTCTCGGGAAGGCGACCTGACGCTCTTCAACACCCGCAGCCGGCTGCCTCGGGAAGCCAACCTGGAGAGTCCAGCCCGGGACGTAGCCGGCGGCATGCAACCGGGAAGCTTCCTGGCCATCACCCGCGACCAGGGGGTCGAGGAGGTCACCCCCGGGGCCGGGCCCCTGGGAGCCCGGGTCGACCTGGAGACCTGGCTGCCTGCCCGCGAACGCTGGGGGTGGCCGGGCCCGGGAGGGTTCGAGGCGCGGGCGGTCCTGGCCAATCTCCTGGATGAACGCGGCTGGCTGCTGGCCGTCCGGGGACGGGGTCTGGCACGGTATGAGTTCAGGAGCGAGCCGAACGGCCGACGGGTCCGAAGCAGGTCCTGGCAGTATGGCTCCTCACCGCACCTGGATCTGGACCAGGTGGCCCTGACCCTCCAAGGCGCCTGGTACTCCGAAGGCCAGGGCGGACTGGGGTTCGCAGACCTCGACACCCTCGACCCCGTGGGCACACGCAGCGTCTCGACCCCCCCGATCCGACGACTGGATGCCAACTTCGACCAGGACTGGGCCAGCGCCACCGACAAGCGCGACGGGCTGTGGCTCTTCGACCCCTCGATCGAGCGCTGGGCCGGGGCCTTCTTCGGACACGTGGAGCGCAGGACCACCTTGAAGTCCCTGGACTCGGTGCGAGCCGCGCGACTGGATGGAGATCTGGCCTGGCTGGGCGCCCGGGAGGGCCTCTTCGCCTACGACCTGGTCGGCAGGCGGCTCCACCCGGCTGTTCCCGGGTTCTCCAGCACCGCGCTGGAACCCCGGCCAGGCTCGGACGCCGAGACTCCCCGGTCGGTCCTGGCGGGCGGTCCGCTGGGCCTGGTCCGGGTCTCGGCCGGGCCTCAGGACTTCCAGACCCGCAGACTGGACTCGGAGCCGGTGACCAGCCTGGCCCTGGGAGAGGACTCTTCGACCGCCGCATGGCTGGCCGATGGGAAGAGCCTGAAGGTCCTCAAGGAACCCTTCGGGGAGGGCCGACCCGCGACCTGGGTGCCTGCAGCCGGGGGACCGCGCATGACCGAGTCTCCGACCGTCCTGGATGCACGGCGGGCCAAGGACGGTTTGCTGCTCCTGACCCGGGCGGGGGTCATCTACTATCAGGGGACCGAGCACGCCTACCGGGACGCCTCTCGCACCCGGGTGCCGGCTGTCCCTTCCAAGCGCTTCTCCGAGAGGATCGAGACCCTGAAGAGCCTCGACGACGTCGATGTCACCGAGGGGCGCCTGGCCATCCTGGGAGACGGGCGACCCCACCTCCTGCAGGAGGACGCCGAGGCCGATGCCCCCCTGTGGCGGGCCCTGGACCCCCTGCGCCTGGGCCGACCGGTGCAGGTGGCCCAGGCAGGGGGCCTGGTCTTTGGCCTGGGCGGCGACGGGCGACTCTTGCGCTACCAGGAGGCCGAGGTCCAGACCTGCCCGGCCACCCCCGGGGGACTTCCCCGGGGGGACTCGTCGCGCTTCCAAACCCGAGGGGACCTGTTCGAGCGAAGCGACGAGACCTGGCGGGTCAGCTTCGTGCACGAGGACCGCCTGTACACCTACGACTCGAAGTCGGGGAGCAGCCGCTCCCAGGCCTTGGCCAGCCACCTCCGAGGTCGGGTGAGCCAGGTCCGCCTGGTTGGCGAAGATCCCTTCCTGCTGGCGGACCAGCGCGTGTTCACCGATCAAGGGGAACCACTCTTCGGATTTGGAAGCCTCCCGTTTGCGCCGACCCAGGTCTCGGCCCTGAGCCCGGGAGCGGACTGGCAGACCGTCCTGGTCGGAGGACCCGAAGGCCGGGTCCTGCAATACCGCTGGAACGACGCTTCCTGGCGTCCGGTCGGGGGACGGCCTCTCCCCGTCAAGAGCCCCCGGTCGACGGTGGAGGAAGTCCTCCAGACTCCGGGTGCGGTCCTGACCCGGGCAGAGGGCAGGGTCTTCCGCGGCACTTCCCGGGGTTGGGCGCCCGTCCCCGACTGCCGACGCGCCGCCTTCCCTCTGGCGGGCCTCTCCGGGTGGGGCCTCTTCCGCGACCACGTCCAACGGATGGACGCCAGGTCCAGTCGACCCGAAGGCCCCTTCTACTGCACCGGGATGACCGAGGCCCGCCCTCGCGGCGGATGGCGCGCAGCCTGGCAGGACGAGTCGGGGCTGGTCCTGTTCTCTGAAGAAGGTTCGTATGCCACCTATGATCCGGACACCGACTCGTGGAGTTCGGGCAGGCTCCAGGGTCTGAAGGAACTGGACGGCTTCACCCCTTGGAAAGGCGGAATGATGGTCCTGCAAGGGAAGAGCGTGCATCGCATCGTGCGCGACCCGAATCGCGGCCCGCTCAAACCCGAGCTCTTCGCGACGGCCCCGGGCCCGGCTCGCGGGATATCCCTGGCCAGCACCGGCTCGAAGCTGCGCATGTCCTACCTGCACGGCGGCGACGTGGTGGTTCGCGAGTGGGAACAGCCCCGGGGCCTGCCGGGTGAAGTCCGCCGCCGGCAGCGCCCGATTCCCGAAGGATTCGACGCTGCCGACGTGGTGGCGGCCACGCCGGCCGGTCGAGGTGCGCTTTTCTTCGACAGCCGGGGAGCCTGCGCCAGCTACGATCCCCTGCTGGGACGTTGGGGACTGCTGCGCCAGGCCCGACCGGGCCAGACGGTCTTCGCCTGGGTCTCCTCCCCGCGGCCGGCCCTGGTCCTGCGCACGGAAGACAACCGGACCCACACCTTGCGGACCCTGCCGGACCTGACGCTGTCCGAGCGCGTGTACGAAACACCTCCCGAGCAGGTCCTGGAGCGGTTGGAGTGGGAAGGTTGCACATGGAAGGCCCCAGGCGAGGGGACGCTGCTGGAGACCGAGACGCTGCGGATCACCCGCCAGCAGGGACAGACCCGCTATGAAGCCGGACGAGACCGGCAATGGATGCCCCTGCACCTGAAATCCACGGGATTTGCGGAGGACCAGCCCACGACGGTGCTGATGACCTCCAACGGCACCCCCTGGATCCTGGCGGGAGAAAGGCTCTTCCAGGTTCAGCCCAACGAAGCCTCCAAAGGCCTGGCCTTCACGGGTCGAGTGCTCCCGGGTCCTGTCCAGGCCGCCGGGGCCCTGGCCCAGGTCGAGATCCGGACGCAAGACCCTGGGGGCCTGGCCCGGTGGACCGAGCCGGAGCCGGGAGCCGCCTTGCAGGCCATCCCTGCCGACTCCAGCACTCCCCTGGCCCGCTCCACGATAGCCGGACACGAGGTCGAATGGGTGCTGGATCCCGCCCAGAAGGGAATCCCTGCCCAGGTCTCGGTGATTCCCAGGCATCGGGACGGACGTCCGACCGCCTTCACGGAAGAGGGTCGGCTGGACTTCCAGACCATCCAGGATCTGGCCGTGATGAACGATCGGCTGTTACTGGCCACCCCGACCGGGGTCGTGGTCCGCGACGCCCAGAGCTTCGCCTTCCGCGAGCTGCATGCCGGCCCGCCGGTCCGGGCCCTGATCCGCGCCTTCGGGCCCGAACGCCTGCTGGCCCGCCTGGCCGACGGGCGCGTGGTGGACTGGCAGGAGCAGGGGTTGGGAGGCGAGGACCTCCGGGGGACCCCCCAGGGTACCTCCCGAGTCGAGATGGGCCCCGTCACCTGGAGCCTGCTGATTTCCGGAAAACCCGGGGTCGGCTCGGGACTGGCCCTGACCATGAAGGAATCGCCCGTAGAGTGGCGACCGAGCCAGGACGGCTGGCTGCCCGAGATGGACCGGGTGGCGCGCCTGGATCGCCTGGCCTCGGCGGAACGGGCCCTGGTCCTGGGAACCGGGGCCGGCTCCTGGCGACTGGACCCGGACAACCTGCGGGCCTTCGAACCCGTTCCGGCGGTGGAACCCGAGAAGGTCCAGGGAGGCCACGCGGCCCTGGAGGTGACTGCCGAAGCCCCGGTCCTGACCCTGCGGGCCCCGGACGACGGGCCGGTCTTCAACCAGGGGAGATTCTACTTCGATGTCGGCGGGGGCCTGCGCGGCCTGGGCTCTTCCATCTACACGCTGGTGCCGGGACGGGGCCTGGTGGGCCGGGACTCGGCCGCCCCCAACCACATCCTGGGCTACTGGCCACTGGATCGGCAGATGCCGGACGGACGGCCCGCCCTGGCCGCCGAGGACGGTCGACTCTCCCTGGCCTTCCAATCCTCCTCTCCCTCCCAGCGGACCCGATGGTTGCTGCCCCCGGAGGAGGGGGCTCGCTGGCGGCGGGATCCGAACCCGAATCGACCCGAGCGGGTCGAGTACGGGCCCGTCACCTGGCGTGGTTGGCGGGACGGACGAAGCGGCTTCCAGGCCGTGGTGGCCCACGATGGCCGGGACGAGGTCCTGCGGGAATGGTGGAGCCGGGACCGCTTCGCCTGGGACGACGTGCGCTCCGTGGGGGTGCTGGGCTCGCACACGGTCGTGGCCCTGACCCCGGCCGGCCTGGTCCTGTGGGACCGGGACTCGGGCTCCTTCCTGGAGGCCGACATGATCCTCCAGCCGGGCTTGGAGAGGCTCCTACCCGCCCGCCGCCAGGGACGCCGGGCAGGTCTCCTGGCAATGGGACCTTCCGGCCTCTTCCTCCTGAGCGCCGGGGAGTCGCAGCAACCAGGCCTCACCGTCGCGACAACCTCCGACTACGAACACCAGCCCGGACTGGAGCTGGCACGGGTTGCGGGCGAACCGGAGCCCTTCGTCACGCTGGTGGAACGCTGGCGCCGCGGCGACCCCAGAAGGCCCCAGGAAGCGGCCCTGGTCTCGTCGATTCCGGACTTTGAGCCCTCTCATCTCCTCACGGACGGTCAGTTCGTCTTCGACCAGGGGCAGGCGGCCTGTCCTGTGGCCAAGGGCCCCCTCTGGGCGGTCCACGCCCCGTCAGGTCCGCGCAGCCTGGTCACCCTCAACCGACTGCTGGACTCTGCCCGGGACGGCCGACCCCGGTTGCTCCTGACCCGCGTCCTGCCTGCTCCCGCCCGATTCTCGGCCATGCGCTCCCACCCGGAAGGCTTCCTGGCCCGGGAGGTTCAGGGCAAATGGTGGCTGGCCCGGATCGCGGGGCCCGAAATCCGTTGGAGCCGACTGGAGTCCCTCGACAAGATGCCGGAACTCCGCGCCGGGGACCAGGTCGCCCTGGACGTGCAGCGCCTTTCCTGGTCCGCCACTCCACGCCACCTGGGAGACCAGGGAGTCGCTCTGAGGGTCACCCCCCCGGGCTATCCCCTCTTCGCGACCCTGGACCAGAAGACCGTGCTGGCCTTTGACGGGTTGACGTCCATCTCGGCCTTCCCCAAGACCCGCAGTCTGGCCCTGGGCACCCTGGGCGGCGTCTACACGGTCCCGTTCACCGGAAACGGAAGAGCCGTGCTGACCTTGCAGGATCCCCGGGCCCGGTTCACCTTCCGCTGGAAACCCTCGGACGAAAGCGATTCGGACTGGTTGGCGGATGTCCGAGAGGTGCGCCATGACCTGGACGGGACGCTGCACGCCCGATTCGCCCACGGGTTGGAGGTGGCGCGCCAGGGCCAGGACGGGACCTGGACCCGGGCCGAACGGATGCCCGAGGACGAGAATCGGAGCCCCCGCCACCGAATGACGGTGATGGGAGGAAGACTGCTGCTGGACGGGCGGGCCCTGGTCACCAGCAACGACCTGCCGGCAGGACGACGAGACCTGGTGGACATCGTGGGCAAAGCCTATGACCCCGAGGACAACGCCCTGTGGCTGGCGACCCGGAACCAGGGACTCTTCAAGCTGGTCCTGGACCGCCTGCTGGAATGAACCGCTCGTCTCAGCCTCCGGAAAGGGCTCCCAGGACGCTCCCTTCTGAAGTGCAGGGGCCGACGTCTCCCAGGCCGCTGCCATCGAAGGTGGGAATGAACCGTGCGTCGGCGGACTGCAGGTCCTGGACCCATCCGTCCAGGTCGGGGAGCCCGTCCAGGTAATCCAGGACCTGCTCATACTCCTCGGAGGTCAGGGTCCGGTTCAGTTCAGGGAAGGCCGCCAGGTCGCCGACCGGGGTGTACTGGGCCATGATGGACACCGGAGTCCCCGCGGGAAGCGTGGCCAGGAAGTCCAGGGCGGCCAGGGTGTTGGGAAGGTTCCCGGGCAGCACCAGGTGGCGGACCACCGTGCCCCGCGCCAGCAGGCCCTCCTCGTCGAAGAGAGCCGGCCCCGTGGCCTCTCGCATGGCCTGGATCGCGGCCCGCGCCGTCTCGGAATAGTCCTCCCGAGCGCTGTAACGCGCGGCCAGGCCGGGCGAGGCGTACTTGAAATCGGGCAGGAAGATGTCGACCCAGGGGGCGACCCGGGCCACCAGGTCCACGGTTTCGTAGCCGCTGGAGTTCCAGACCACGGGGATGCTGGGGCGAGCCAGGGCCAGGGCCTCCCGGATGGATTCGGCGAAGTGGGTGGGTGTCACCAGGTTGAGGTTGTGGGCTCCCTGCTCTTCGAGTTCCCGGAAAACCTCGGCCAGGCGAGGAATCTCCAGGTTCCAGCCGCGTCCTTGGCGACTGATCTCCTGGTTCTGGCAGAAGGCACAGCGCAGGCGACAGCCCGAGAAGAAGACCGTCCCCGACCCCCGGGTCCCGCTCAGGCAGGGTTCTTCCCAGTGATGCAGGCCGGCCCGGGCGACGCGAACGACCCGGCTCACGAGCGCCGCTCTCCAGCCCCCCCCACCAGACAACCCTCCAGCGCCAGGGCCATCGCCTCGGCCGTCGGATAGCGCCGGTCGGGATCGCGCTCGGTGGCCGTCAGGCAGACCTGGTCCAGGTTCTCGGGGACTTCGGGCCGCAACCTGCGGGGCGACATGGGATTGCCGTGGAGGATCTGCGCCAGCATGCCGGTCACCCCCTCGCGCCGCAAAGGCAGGTCCCCCACCAGCATCTCGTACAGAATCAGGCCCAAGGCGTAGAGGTCCGTGCGGCCGTCCACCAGGTCGGACTCGGTTTGAAGCTGCTCGGGCGCCATGTAGGCGGGAGTGCCCAGGGTGCACCCCGGTTGGGTCAGGCGAAATGCGGCCTCCAGCAAACGCGAAATCCCGAAATCCACGAGACGAACCCTTCCGCTGGGTTCGATCAACAGGTTGCCCGGCTTGAGATCGCGATGGACCACCCCCGCCTGATGGACCACCTGGAGAATCCGCGCCACGTCGCGGGCGATGCGGGCCGCGCGAAGAACCGGCAGGGAGGCGAAGGCCAGGATCCGGTCCAGATCCCGGCCGGGGACCAGCTCCATGGCCAGGTGGGGAAACGGTTCGGTCTGGAAGTCCCAGACGGGCACGATCTGGGGATGGGCCATGCGCGCCATGATTCGGGCCTCCTGGCGGAACCGGGCGACGTGGGCCGGCGAGAGCATCTCCTGAGGAAGGACCTTCAGGGCCACCTCCCGCTGCAGGGAGGTGGCCAACGCGCGGAAGACCTGCCCCATCCCACCTTCGCCCAGGACCTCCAGGATCCGATAGCGTCCCAGGGTCTGGCCAGGAAGCCCCCGGAAGGGCCTGCCCCCCGAATCCGGGGCCGCCCCCCGGGTGGCGCGCAGGCAGACCTGGATTCGGGCCAGCAGCACGGATGGATCGACCGGCTTGAGCAGGAAATCATCGGCGCCAGCCTGGAGGAGCTGGACCTCCAGATCGGGCCCGGCCCGCGTCCCCAACACCAGAATCGCCAGGTCCTCCGGGGAGAAGCGGCGGCGCAGACCGCGCACTGCGTCCAGAAGGGGATGCAGAGAATCCAGGACGACCAGGTCCACCTGCTCGGCCAGGAGGGTCTCGAGGGTCTGCCCCGCTCCGACAGCCCGCAGGATCCCGTATCCCTGGTCCTGGAGACTCTGAACCAGACCCTCCAGGGCCACGGGGTCCTCCCCTGCCAACAAGACACGCCTGGAGTTGCCATCCATGGGGGTGCATTTCCACCGCGCCCCTGGAGAGGCCTGCCGAGACGAGGTCACGACTGGCAGCGCGGGTGTCTGCGAATCATGGATCCGGCTAAAAAATGCGCATGCACCGGACAACGAGAAGGGTCGCCGGAGCGACCCTGGTGGTGGGCGGGCCTGAGACGGCTGCTTCCGGCCGGACGACTCCATTCTTGTTTCGGGCCGATCGACGACAGGCGCTGACGCGTCTCAACTCCCGCCCAGATCATCCTGGCAGAATTGCCGTCGGGGAACATTGCCGGAACGTTGCCGACAGGACAAAGATGCAGATGCGCTTTCCTGCCTGGGTGCACATGCAAGAATCTCCCAGGAACGGGTCATGGTCTCGAGGTCTGAAGACCCCTTCGACGGAGCCAATCCGGACTCGCGCCGACCGGTCCCCTGAGAAATCGAAAAGCCCGCCACCTGTGGCGGGCTTTTCGTTGGTGGAGCCAGTCGGACTCGAACCGACGGCCTCCTCCGTGCAAGGGAGGCGCTCTCCCAGCTGAGCTATGGCCCCAGGGTTCACCGGTAAAAACTGCCCCTATAGAAATGGGAGCGGCGGACCGCTCCCACTTCCAAGGCAGTTGTGGTGGGCTTAGCTGGACTCGAACCAGCGACCTCGTCCTTATCAGGGACGCGCTCTAACCACCTGAGCTACAAGCCCGTGCCCGAGTTCGGAGATTATCACAGGCCGAAGCCCCTGTCAAGGAAGATCCGGAATCCGATCCCCGAACGGGTTCCGGATTTCCCTCCCCTGCCGGGTGAGCCATCTCAAGCGCCTGGAGTCCGGCGCAGGGAGGAGGACCGGCCGCGAGAAGTCTCCCGCATGCCCTTCCAGTCCCAATCCTTCCAGCAGAGGGCCGAAGACTCGGTGGCGGCCATCGAGGCCGTCAGCCGAGCCGAGGTGGTGGTCGTGGTGGCAGGCCGTTCCGGCAGCTACGCCGACGTCGACCTGCTGTGGGGGATCCTGGCTGGATTGACGACGCTGGGACTCGTCCTGCACAGCCCCTGGAACTTCCATCCCGACCTGGTGCTGCCGGATGTCGCGCTCTTTGGATGGCTGGCCTGGATGGCCTCACGTCGCCTGGACCCCCTCCGCCGGGCGCTGACCTCTCGGAAGCGTCGCTGCGGTCAGGTGGAAGCCGCAGCCCGCCAGGCCTTCATGGAGGAGGGCGTCTCGGCCACCCGGGAACGCACGGGAGTCTTGGTTTACCTGTCATTGCTGGAACGGGAGGTGGTCCTTCAACCGGATCTGGGTCTGGACGGCCTGGTGCCCCGGGCCGTGTGGAACCGGTTCCGGCACGCCCTGCGCGGATGCCGGAAATTGAAGGATCTGGAGGAGTGCTTCTTCCAGGGGATGGCAGATCTGGCCCAGCACCTTCCCCGGCATGCCCCGGCCGGCGCCCAGGATCCCGACGAAATCCCCAACACGCCGAGGCTGCGGCTTTGAGGCGGGTCCTGACCGGGGTCCTGATCGGGTCGCTGGCCTGGGCTTTGGCCGAGGCCGCCTGGGGCCGGGTGGGGGGTGGAGAGACCTTTGGAGGTGGAGGAGCCAGTCCCAGTGGCGGGGGCGGCGACGACGGGGGCGCCTTCCTGATCTACCTGCTGATCCGGCTGGTCCTCGAATACCCCGCCATCGGGATTCCATTGGCCATCGCCGTGGGAATCGGCTACCTCGTCCTGAAGGCCGGCTCGGCCCATCAACTGCAAGGGAACCTGTCTTCGCAACAGGCCCGGGACTGGTCCGCCTCGGTGACGCCAGCCCGGCGCTCGGCGCACCAGTTGGAGTCCCTCCGCAAGGAGGACCCCAACTTCTCAACCCCGCTCTTCCTGGACTTCGTCAACCTGCTGTTCACTCGGGTCCACTCCGAGCGGACCGGAGACCTGGCCAGCCTGGCGGGCTACCTGGACCCCGGATTGCGACGGAGCCTGGTCGAACAGACGCAGACCGCTCGGGTCACGGAGGTCCAGAACGTCCTGGTCGGCTCGATGCGGATCACCGATCTGGAGTTGGGGGCCTCCCAGACCGTCACGGTGGACCTGGAGGCCAACTTCACCGAACTTGCAGCCTCCAGCCCCGCTCCCATCTACTCCGTCGAGCGCTGGACCTTCGTCCGACGAGCGGGTGTCCTCTCCAAGGGCCCTGTCGAGATCACCCGACTGGCCTGCCCCAGTTGCGGGAACCCGGCCGAGTTCCGGGCCGACGGATCGTGTCCGTTCTGCGACCAGGTGGCCTCCACCGGCGCCTGGGCCTGGGTCCTGAAGACCATCGAGGTCCGCAACCGGGTTCCCCGACCTCGCATGGATCTGCGCCAGGGCGGCCAGGAGGTGGGCACCGAAGAGCCGACCCGCATGCAGCCCGGATTCGACCTGCGCCGCAAGGAGTTCATGGTCCGCCACACCGGCTTCTCCTGGCCGGACTTCGAGAATCGGGTCCGTCACGTCTTCACCCGCCTGCAGGAGTCCTGGAGCCAGGGCCGCTGGGAGCTGGCGCGCCCCTTCGAGACCGACCATCTGTTCTCGAACCACCGCTTCTGGCTGGAGGCTTACGCGCGGGATGGTCTGGCCAACCGGATCCAGGACGTCCGGATCGAGCACGTGGTCCCTGTCAAGATCGAAACAGATGCCTGGTTCGACTCATTGACAGTCCGCATCTGGGCCAGCGCCCGAGACTGGACCGAGGAGGTGGCCACCGGCAAGGTGGTCGCCGGATCCCGCGAGAAGGAGCGCCGTTTCTCGGAGTATTGGACCTTCCTGCGGCGTTCGGGCTTCTCCGCCACCCCGGCCAAGGATCCCGCCTCCTGCCCGAGCTGCGGAGCCCCGCTGGAGATCACCATGACCGGAATCTGCCCGTACTGCGACAGCAAGATCACCTCGGGGGAATTCGACTGGGTGCTGACCCGAATCGAGCAGGACGAGGCCTACGAGGCTTGAGTCGGGCGGCGGCGGTTCACATCCTGGCAACACTCTTGTAACAAGTGGTTCGGAACCTGAATCCGCGCTCTGTGGTAACATGAACGGGGTGCATGGACTTCAGACGAAGCCCATGCATACCGCCCGAACTTTGTCAGTCACGATGAAAGGGGAACGCGATGCCAGAGGACCATCGGGATAAAATCGAGCAGATCCGGGCCCGTCGTGGTCGCGACAACGTCCAGATCGGCTACAACCCGTATGACCCGCAGCAGCAGGTCGGTGGCACTGCGCCTACGGGCGTCCAGGCCATCGGGACCGAGAGCGAAGGCGCCCCCCTCCTGGGAGCCGACTTCAAGAGCCCCTGGCTCCGCGACCGGGTCACCCTGAGCCTGGACGGTCAGATCGCCATGATCGAGCAGCGGGCCCACGGCCGCACCTCCATCGCCGATCTGGGCTACAGCAACCGGATCCCCATCCTGCCGCTCCGGCCAGGAATGTTCGTGAAGATCGAGCCGCCGGGGACCTACCGCCTGGTCTACAACAACCGCTGAGCCGGAATGACTGAGCCTGCCGGCCCGCTCCGTGCGGAGCGGGCTTTTGGCGTTTGGGCAAGCCTGGGGTGGCTCTTGAGCCTCCTGGTCCTCTTGTCTGCCGTTCCAGCCCGCGCCGAAGGCCCTCCCCCGCCGCACGTCCTGCCCTCCCCCACCCACACCTCTTCCACCCCTCGCGGCTCCTCCACCTGTCAGACCACCCGCGCGGTCCTGTGGGCTGCCCGGGGGGATCTCGAGAAGGCCCGCCTCGCGTTGGCCAGGCTGCCGGACGGTCCCCGGACCGACCTAGCCCGGGGACTTCTGGCCGAGCTCGAGGGGCGCCGTCAGGAAGCCGCACGCCTGTATCGCCGCGCGGAACGCGCGCTGCCAGCCGAGGCGGCCTTCCGGCTGGGGAACCTGGCCATGCTGGAGGGCAAGCCGACCCAAGCCGTCGGGCACTTCCACCGCGCGCTGAGATACTCACCCGACCACGCCCTGGCCCACTATCACCTGGCGCTGGCGCTGGAATCGCGGGGCCGCGCCGAAGAGGCCCTGCCCCACCTGGACCGTGCCCTGGAGTTGGACCCGCCCCAGACCCAGCAACTGGTGCGTGCCGTGACCCGGGGGCGCTACGCGGCCCTGGAGGTCACGCCCGTGAACCTGCTGCGCTCCCGGGCCCTTCTGGCCCGAGGTCGCCTGAAGCTGGCCCTGGGCCGGCCGGGTGCCGGCGAAGACCTGCAGGCCTCACCCGATCTGGCCGCAGGCGAAGCGGGTGAGTCGCTCTTCCTCCTGGGGCAGGAGGCCCTCTCCCGCGGAGACGTGGGTGAGGCCGCCTTGTGGCTTCAGGCCTGCCTGGAGGCCTCGCTGGAACCCACGGGGATTCCGGCCGACCTGGCGGTCTGGGGACCAGGAGCCATCCTGGTCCGGCAACCCGATGGGCGCCTCGAACCGGTCCGCAGCCTGCGCCTGGGCGTGAACCCCCCGGGCTGGCTGGTCGACCAGGGTGGAGGAGCCTTCGGCATCCGGCTTCCCGCAGGCTCCTACGACCTGCAGGTCGACCGGGATGGAACGGTCCGAGTCTGGCAACCGGAAGCGGCCTTGCCGCGAGCCGTGGGCCAACTTCCCCTGACCGGCGACCAGGTCCACGTCCTCTCCGGCTTCCGTGAGCGGGATCCGCGCGCCCGGTTGGCTTGGGATCTCCTGCACAGCCTGGGCTCGGATACCGAGAACCTGGTCCGTCTCCTCCCCTTCCTGACCTCCTCCGACCAGGTCGCCTTGCTGGCTCCCATGGCCGAAGGTCCGATGGCCCCCCTGGCCCAGGCCCGTCTGGCTGCGCTCTACTTCAGCCGCTTCCAGACCAGTCGCCGCCTGGAGGACCTGCAGGAAGCCCGGCGCCGCTGGCAATCCCTGCGCCGAAGCCACCCCGACCTGCAGTTCCCCGCGCTCAACCTGGCCACCATCGCCTTGCTGGACCGCCAGTTCGACGAGGCCACGGCGCTTCTGACCGGGCTTCGCGACGCCCACTCCGCCCGAACCCTGCCAGACACCCTGCTGGTCCAGTTGCTGATGGCCCTGGGAGAATGGGATGCGGCCCTGCAGGCGGTTGAGGAGGCCAGGAAGCGGACGCCCAACGGGGCCTTCCCCCTCCTGGCCAGGGTCGAGATCATGGCGGCCCGAGGCCAGACCTCCCAGGCCCTTTCAGAGACCGAAGCCCTGCTGGCGGACCTTCCTGACCTCATCGAGGCCCGTTACCTCCTGGTGAGGCTTCTGGGCCGCTCGGGAAACGTGGTGCGTCAGCAAGCCGAGTTGGAGGACCTCCTGGAGATGGACCCGGCACCCTACCGGGCCCTGCGAATGCTCGGCTCGCTCCTGGACCGCCTGGGCCAGGCCCCCCAGGCCCTGGACCTCTACCGCCGCTATCTGGCCACCCCGGAGGCCCTGGTCTACGAAACCGAGGAGTGGGTCGCCATCGAGGTCCGGGTCCGCGAGCTGCACGAGCCTCCCCGCTGACCCTGGCCACAAGAGGTTGAAATCCATCCACAGGCCCCTGTGGAAACCTGCTGCAACCCCCCATCAGACCGGAGATCGGCCCTGGCACGCCTCGGCCCCCACCTGTGGATAACCACAACATCTCGAGATCGAAACAAAATACAGCACAAGATCTTGCGCCTCCTGGGTTGACACCCAGCCCTCCTGGTGGCAGAATTTTTCAAGTCCGATCCTCGTCCGGCGACCCTGTCGCCTGGTCCCGAAACGATCGGACCCGCAACTGATCGGAGGGCCACTTTCGTGCACAAGCCGTCAAACGGGAGCATCCTGGACCGACTCCCCCTGCTGGGCAACAACAACCTCTCGCCCCTGGGCGAAAAGATCTTCCTGGATCGCTACGCCCTGAAGGACGGCTCCAAGAGCACGCTTCAGACCGACGACCTGGTGGTGGCCCTGGTCGACTCGGCCACGGGTCAGCGCGAGATCGGAACCGCGCAAGCCTTCAACGAGGGGAACGTGCAGGTCGTCCTGCGCGACGGAACCACCCTGGAGTTGCCCCTCGAGCACGTGGACAAACCCGTCGAGTTGACGGTCGAGCAGATGATGGACCGTGCAGCCCGGGGAGCCGCCGCCGTCGAGACCAGCGATCCCGAGCGCCAGAAGTGGTCCGAAAACTTCCGCTGGCTTCTGGACTCATGGAAGTTCGTGCCGGGTGGGCGAATCCTGACGGCCTGTGGCACCGACCAGAACCTGACCTTCTACAACTGCTACGTGGTCCCCAGCCCGGGAGACTCCCGCGACGGCATCATCGAGACCCTCTCGCAGATGGCGGAGATCATGAGCCGAGGAGGTGGAGTGGGCATCAACCTGTCCACCCTGCGGCCCCGATACGCCTACGTCCGCGGCGTGAACGGACGTTCCTCCGGTTCGGTCTCCTGGGGTGGCCTGTTCAGCTTCGTGACGGGCCTGATCGAACAAGGAGGCTCGCGTCGGGGCGCCCTGATGCTGATCCTGAACATCTGGCACCCGGACATCCTGGAGTTCATCCGCTCGAAGAGGGAAGCCGGCAAGATCTCCAACGCCAACATCTCGGTGGGAATCACCGACCGCTTCATGCAGGCCGTAGAGGAGGATCTGGACTGGGACCTGGTCTTCCCCGACACCACCGACATCCGGTATGCCGAACACTGGAGCGGGGACCTGGAAGCCTGGCAGGCCATGGGTGGCGCCGTGGTGACCCACAAGACGGTCAAGGCCCGCGAGATCTGGAATGGCATCATCGAGAGCGCCTGGGCGTCAGCCGAGCCAGGCCTGTGGTTCGTAGACCGCTGCAACAAAGAGGCCAACTCCTGGTACTACCCTGAGGGCCGACTGGTCTGCACCAACCCTTGTGGCGAGCAACCCCTGCCGGCCTGGGCGGTGTGCAACCTGGGGCACGTGAACCTCTCGCGAATGGTGCACGAAGGTGAAGTCGATTGGGACACCCTGGGACGCACGGTCCGCTATGCCGTGCGCTTCCTGGACAACGTGATCGACGCCACCCCCTACTTCTTTGACCAGAACGCCCGCCAGCAAAAGGATGAGCGCCGGGTGGGCCTGGGCACCATCGGCCTGGCCGAGATGCTGATCCGCCTGGGCATCCGATATGGCTCCTCCGAGTCGGAGGACTTCATCGAGAGGCTGTATGAGTTCATCGCCACCCAGGCCTATGAAGCCTCCAGCGATCTGGCCGCGGAGAAGGGGGCCTTCCCCCGCTTCAACGCCGAGAAACTGCTGCAAAGCGGTTTCATGCAGCGCATGCCCGAGCCGGTCCGCCAGCGGGTGGCGGACCAAGGTCTGCGCAACGTCACCTTGCTGACCCAGGCTCCCACCGGAACCGTGGGCACCATGGTTGGCACCTCCACCGGAATCGAACCCTTCTACTTCTGGTCCTACCTGCGCAAGAGCCGCCTGGGAGTTCACGAAGAGAAGGTCGGCGTGGTCGAGGAGTTCCAGCAGGCCCATCCCGGCCAGCCCCTTCCAGAGTACTTCGTCAACGCCATGGACCTGGCCCCGGAAGAACACGTCCGAGTCCAGGCTGCCACCCAGCGCTGGGTGGACTCGGCGATCTCCAAGACCTGCAACGTGCCCTCCAGCTACACCGTGGAGCAGACCCGCGAGCTGTATGAGTTGATGTACCGCCTGGGCTGCAAGGGAGGCACGATCTATCGCGACAAGTCTCGCGACGAGCAGGTCCTGCACGTCCAGGAGGCCCCCACGCCAGCCCCCAAGCCGGCGGAGGCTTCCAAACCCAAGGTTCGTCCCCGGCCCTACAAGCGTCGTGGCGTGACCGTCTCCAAGGCCACTCCGGCCGGAACCGCCCACATCGTGATGAACGATGACGACGACGGGCGACCCTTCGAGCTCTTCATCGAGATCGGCAAGGGTGGCAGTGACATCAAGGCCATGGCGGAGGCCCTGGGCCGGCTGGCCTCGCTGGTCTTGAGGGTGAGCTCTCCCTTGAGCCCCAAGGAACGAGTCCAGGAGATCGTCAAGCAACTGGGCGGGATCGGGGGACCGCGCTCGACCGGATTCGGAAAGACCCGAGTGCGCTCGTTGCCGGACGCTCTGTCCCAGGCGCTGGAAGAGAACTACCTGGGCGCCGAAGAAGAGTTGGACGTGGCGACTCCGGCCTACCGGAAGGAAGTCCTGGGCGAGACCCGGGACTCGTTGGGCCTGGAGGCCTTTGCCGACCTCTGCCCGGAGTGCGGCAACACCAGCTTCGTCTACACCGAAGGGTGCACAACCTGCTATTCCTGCGGACACTCGGAGTGCTGAGCGAATCGCCCTCCTGGCGCCCCGGACGACTGGGTCCGAGCGCCAGGGGCGGCCTGTGTCCTGGCTTACAGACCGGGAACGCCGCTCCGGGGCAGGATCGGATCATCGGATCCTGGCCCGGAGCAGCGTCATGAACCCTGAGCGCCTCAAGATCCTGCTGGTGGAGGACGACGAGAGCCTCCGGGAACTCTTCGTCCTGGTCCTGGAGCGGATCGGAGAGGTCCAAGCCTTCTCCCGAGCCGTTCAGGCCCTGCCCCATCTCGACCGGGCCGACATCCTGGTGACGGATCTGGCCCTGCCGGGGATGACGGGCCTGGACCTGCTCGACTATCTGAAGTCCATCGGTTCGTCGCTCCCGGCGCTGGTCATCACGGCCCATGAAGGCTGTCCGATGATGGACGAGGTTCTTCGCCGGGGAATCCCCATCCTCAAGAAGCCTTTCCGCCTGCACACGCTGCTCTCGATGGTCCAGAAGCTGCCGGTGGCTTGAAGCCCGGGTCAGCCCGCGACCGCGGCTGAACTCGGTTCGGGCTCCAGCTCGAGACCTGAGGGCGGCAAGGCAACCAGGCGGTCGATGCGAAGCCCGTCCAGGGCCTCGACCCGGAAGCGGAAGCCTTCCACTTCGACGGTGTCGCCCACCTCGGGTTTGCGACCCAGACGGCTGAAGACGACCCCACCGATGGTGTCGTTGTAGGAGTCCTGGAGGTCGACGCCCAGGCGCTCGCCGACCTCCTCGGTCAACAACAGACCCGAGAGCCGATACGATCCATCGGGCAACCCTTCGAGGTCTGGAGGTTCTTGGGCTTCGACCACGTCATGCATCTCACCGACGATGCGCTCCAGGATGCTTCCCCACGTCGCGATGCCGTCGGTGCCCCCATACTCATCCAGGATCAGGACCATCCTGGCCCCGTCCTGCCTCATACGGGCCAGCAACTGAGCCACCGGAAGACTGTGGGGCACGCTGGTGATGGGGCGGATGAGCGAGGAAATCGGCAGGTCCAGGCACGCCTTGGGATTCGGCCCCTGGATGGCGGCCAGAAGCTCGCGGACGTGGACCACCCCCACGATGTCGTCGAGATTCTCTCGGAACACGGGGAAGCGGTCGAAACCCTCCTGCGCTGCCACAACCAGGAAATCCCTCAGGCGCGAATCGTGTGGGACGCAGACCGCTTCGGTCCGCGGGACCATCACCTGTCCGGCCACCAGGTCGCAACACGAGAAGATCCGCCCGATCATCTCCTTCTCGATGGGGTCCAACAGGCCCGCCTCCTCGCGGGCCGCCAACAACATCTTGATCTCCTCTTCACTGTGGACCGTCGAGACGGCGTCGCGGGGAGCGACCTTCAGCATGCGGACCAGGCTCGAAGAGGCCTGCGAGAGCAGGCGAATGAAGGGTTTGAAGAGCACCAGGAAGAGCTCCGTGGGGGCCGCCACCCACAGGGCCGTGCGCTCCGGGTGATGCAGGGCCAGGATCTTGGGAGACTGTTCGCCGACGACGATGTGCAGGGTGGTGACCAGCGTGAAGGCCACCGCGAACGCCAGCGAGTGGGCGGCGGCCGCCGACCAGGACCCCAGGCTCTGGAAGAAGGGAAGGAAGAGAGCGGCCAGGGCCGGCTCGGCCAACCACCCCAGGCCCAGACTGGCCATCGTGATCCCCAACTGAGCGGCGGCGACGAAATCCTCCAGATGGTCCAATCCGCGCTTGACGGCGGAAGCCCCGCGGTGCCCTTCCCGGACCATTTGCTCGATCCGGGTTCGCCGAACCGTGGCCAGGGCGAATTCCGAAGCAACGAAGAAACCGTTGACCAGGACCAGGAAAGCCACGCCCAGCAGGCGCAGGCCGATATTCAGAGGGTCGTCATCCATCAATCGGGAGGTGTCCCAATGCTGCCATGATTTTCCATTCTTCCCCTGTGGCAAGGATAGCCAGGGCCAGAGCAGCTGTCAACGTCGAGCCTCACCCGGATTTCTGCAGGGAGATGTCATTCGAGGCAAGATTCCACCTGAGGGGAGCCTCCTTCATCAGGAATGCCGGGAGCCGCTGTGGGGTTTCGCGCATTGCCCTCCCCTGCCGGACCGCCGGAGAGGCCGGAAACCGGGCGTCTGCCGATGGAGCGGACGTCCTGGAATCCGAAAGGACTCTTGACACCGCGGGTCCGGGAACGTAAAATCACCCTCGTCCCGGCGGGGTAGCTCAGAGGTAGAGCAGGGGACTCATAAGCCCTTGGTCGCGAGTTCGACTCTCGCCCCCGCCACCAAGCAAACCCCTGGGAAACCGGGGGTTTCTTGTTTGGGCGCGGCGAACCGGCCTCTCTCGACCCCGCCGTGCAGGAGGTTCCCATGACCCGAGCCGCCTCAGGACTCGAAGACCAGCGGGAGCCCCAGGCCCCCAACCAGCAGGTGCCGCCGCAACGCCCGGCGCTGAGCCCCCTGGCCGACCGGGTCCGACGACACCTGCAGCAGACCTCCCTGATTCCCGCGGGCTCACGCTGCCTGGTGGCTCTCTCGGGTGGTGGGGACTCGGTCGCCCTGCTCCTGCTGCTGGTTGAACTCCGGACGCTGCTGGGCCTCTCCCTGTCCGCCGCGCACCTTGACCACGGACTGCGCCAGGGTTCCCGCGCCGACAGGGATTTCGTGCGGAGCCTGTGCCGTCGACTGGGCGTCCCGCTCACCTGCGCCCGAGCCGACATCCGATCCCTGGCCCGCTCCCGAAACCTCTCGGTCGAGGCAGCGGGCAGGAAGGCCCGCTACAGCTTCCTCCGCCGCGTCGCCCTCCGCTTGGGATGCCAGGTGGTCCTGACCGCGCACACCGCGGACGACCAGGCCGAGACGGTCCTCTTGCGCCTGGTCTCGGGGACTGGCCTGCGAGGCCTGGCAGGGATCCAGTCGCACCGCCGGGACGGTGTGGTCCGCCCCCTTCTGCCCTTCACGCGTCAGGAACTGCGCGACTGGTTGCACGCAGCGGGTCAGCCCTGGCAGGAAGACCCGACCAATCAGGTGGCCGACGCACCCAGGACCCGGATTCGACTGTTGCTGATGCCCATGCTGAAGGAATGGAACCCGAGGATTCTGCAAGCCCTGGGCCGGTTGGCCCGACAGGCTCGGGAGGACGAGACCTGCCTGGCGGGCCTGGCCCGGCCCCTGCTGCGCTCGGCCCGTCGCCAGCCGGGCGCCCTGGTCCTGAGCCTGCCGAAGCTTCAACGCCTGGATCCCCCGGTGCGCTGGCGCGCCCTGCGCCGCGCCCTGGCCCGCCTGGGTTGTCGGTTGGAGGCCCGACACCGCGATCTCTTGGAGGACCTGCTGGCTGGCCCCTCGGGGCGGGATCTGGACCTTCCCGGAGGACGAAGGGCCCGACGACGCGGCCAGGAACTTCACCTGGAAGCCCTCCCTGCCGTCCCCCCAGAGCCCCCTCCCCCGGCTGCCCTCTCGTGTCAACCGGGCCAGGTGGAGCTCCCGAGATGGAACCTCCGCCTGGAGATGTTCCCCTGCGACGAAGCAGCCCCCCCCGCTCCCTGGGAGGTCTGGCTGGATCCCGAGCTCCTGGACGGCCCCCTGGAGGTGCGCTCCCGACGTCCCGGCGACCGATTCCGCCCGGCCGGCGGAACAGGCCAGACGACGCTGAAGAAGTATCTCCACGCGCTCGGACTTCCCAAGGAAGACCGGGACCAGATTCCCCTGCTGTGCCATCAGGACCGAGTGGTCTGGGTCATCGGGCATCGCGCTGACCAGGATTTCCTGGCCACTCCCAAGACCCGACGGGTCCTGAGGCTCCGGGCCACTCCCCTCCTGACAGGAGCCCGTGCCGGGCCGCCGAAGGGCAGCCTGCCATGACGACCCTCCAAACTGCCCCTGGTCCGGTCATCCTTCCCCGAGAGCGGATCCAGGAACGGGTTCGTGAACTGGCGGCCGAAATCAGCCGGGACTACCAGGGGCGCCCGCTTCACCTGCTGGCGGTCCTGCGAGGGGCTCTTCCCTTCCTGAGCGACCTCTCGCGAAACCTCACTCTGGACGTCTCTTTCGACTTCCTGGCCGTGACTCGAGACGGACCCGAGGGCCACGTCCAACTGATCAAGGACCTCGACCAACCCGTCGAGGGGCGGGAAGTCCTGCTGGTGGAGGACATCGTCAACGAGGGCACCACCCTGAAGTATCTCCTGAAGACCCTGGAACTGCGCCGTCCCGCTGGGGTGCGGGTCTGCACCATGTTCGACCGCCCCTCGCGCCGCAAGGCCGACGTCCAGGCCGACTACCTCGGCCTGGTCCTGGACGACCGGTTCGTGGTCGGATACGGCCTGGACTACCAGCAGCACTACCGGAACCTTCCGGACCTGGCGGAGTTCACCGTTCCCGACTGAGCACGGCGTCTCGTCTCCAGACTCCGACCAGACCTGAATCCGCCGCCTGCGTTGTCCCGCCTCCGGGTGCCATGCTATGATGGCACTGCCCGACTCGCGAGGCCCCCCCACCCCCCCTGACCGGAGTCCTCCCGGCGGGGAGGTTTGTTGTTCTCCAGCCCCCGTCAGGCAGGGGTCCCGCGCTTCGGATGGAAGCCCCTGCCCCGAACATCCTGGTGTGCCGCCTGGACAAGGCAGCACGGTGTTGAAGAGAGGTACTTTCGGTTGCCAAAGCCACTGCGACAGTTGATGTTGATCATCGCCCTGAGCGTGGCTGTGCTCATGGTCCTCAACGCCGTGCAGTCCCATTCTCCGGCCCAGGAACTCAAGTACAGCGACTTCGTCCAGGCCGTCCGCGACGGCCGAATCGCCACGGCCACGCTCAAGGGAGACCAGATCACCGGCACCTTCAGCAAGCCCGAGGCCGGCAAGCCCGAAAGCTTCAAGACCACCTTCCGCCGTGAAGTCAAGCCGGCTCCCGAAGAGGTGCTGCTGGAGAACAATGTCGCCACCGAGGTCAAGCAGGACAAGGGGATCGAGTGGTGGGTCGTGATCCTGCAAGGCCTTCCCTTCATCCTGGTCTTCCTGTTCTTCATGCTGATCATGCGTCAGGCTTCCGGTTCGGGAAACCAGGCCTTTGCCTTCGGCCGCTCCAAGCACAAACTGGTCTCGGACAACCGGGTCAAGGTCACCTTCGAGGATGTCGCCGGGGTGGAAGAGGCCAAGGAAGAGCTGGCCGAGGTGGTCGACTACCTGAAGTTCCCCAAGAAATACCAGAGCCTGGGTGCCCGCATCCCCAAGGGCGTGCTGCTGCTTGGCGCTCCGGGCACAGGCAAGACCCTCCTGGGGCGCGCCGTTGCCGGCGAGGCCGGGGTGCCCTTCTTCTACATCAGCGGTTCAGACTTCGTCGAAATGTTCGTCGGAGTCGGGGCCTCGCGCGTCCGAGATCTCTTCGAACAAGCCAAGAAGTCCGCCCCCTGCATCGTGTTCGTCGATGAGATCGACGCCGTGGGACGCCAGCGCGGAGCCGGCCTGGGAGGTGGGCACGACGAGCGCGAGCAGACCCTGAACCAATTGCTGGTTGAGATGGACGGCTTCGACTCCTCTCCGGCCACCCCGGCGGTGATCGTCCTGGCCGCCACCAACCGGCCTGACGTCCTGGATCCAGCTCTGCTGCGGCCGGGCCGCTTCGACCGTCAGGTGGTGGTCGACAAACCCGACATCGCAGGGCGCCTGGCCATCCTGAAGGTGCACAGCCGGGGCAAGCCCCTGGGAGCCGACATCAACCTTCACGATCTGGCCCAGCGCACGCCCGGCTTCTCGGGAGCGGATCTGGAGAACCTGCTGAATGAAGCTGCCCTGTTGGCGGCCCGGGTGGGCAAGGACCGGATCGAGATGGACGACTGCACCGAGGCCATCGACCGGGTGTTGATGGGGCCCGAGCGCAAGAGTCGGGTGATCTCCGAGAGGGAGCGGGAGGTGACAGCCTACCACGAAGGCGGCCACGCCCTGGTGGCCCGGGCCATTCCCGAGGCCGATCCGGTCCGCAAGATCACCATCCTTCCGCGTGGGGTGACGCTGGGGGTCACGTCCCTGGTCCCCGACGAGGATCGCTACAACATGACCCGATCCGAACTCATGGCCAACATTGCGGTCTTCATGGGCGGCCGGGTGGCGGAGGAGATCGTCTTCGACGAGATCTCCACCGGGGCTTCCAACGACATCGAGCGGGCCACCGAACTGGCCCGGGACATGGTCTGCCGCTACGGCATGAGCCCCACCGTGGGCCCGCTGCACTTCGGACGCAAGCCGAGCAAGGTCTTCCTGGGCCGGGACATCGTCGAGAACCGCAACTTCTCGGAGGCGACCTCGCGCACCATCGACGCCGAGGTCCACCGCCTGGTCGCCGATTCCTATGAGAGGGCTCGCGCCATCCTGACCGAGAATCGCGACCAGCTTGACATGCTGTCCCAGATGCTGATGGAGAAGGAGGTCATCGAGGCCTCCGAGTTGGAGGACATGCTGGGTCCGGCTGCCCGGGATGCCGAGAACGGACGCTCCGCACACCCCGTGATCACCGTGGAGGAAACCAACCTGGGCACCGACTGGCTGGGCAGCTCCCCCACCGAGCGGGTTTGACCGCCCCCCGTGGTGACCGGCTCTTCCTGACCCGGTTCGCCGGGCTGTCGATCGCGGCCGCCGTGGCCACGATGGCTTTGAAGCTCGGGGCCTGGCAGGTCACCGGTTCGGTGGGCCTGCTTTCGGATGCCCTGGAGTCCCTGGTCAACCTGGCTGCTGCCCTGCTGGCGCTGGGAGTCCTCGTCGTGGCCGCCCGACCTCCCGACGAGGGGCATCAGTTTGGCCACGAGAAGGCCGAATTCTTCGCCAGCGGAGCGGAGGGAGCCCTGATCCTGGTGGCCTCCGCCGCCATCGCGGTCCCGGCCTGGAACCGGCTTCAGGCCCCCCAACCCGTCGAAGAGATCGGCCTGGGCCTGGGGATCTCGGTGCTGGCCGCCCTGGTCAACCTGGGGGTTGCCCTGGTCCTGCGTCAGGCCGGGCGGCGCCACCGTTCAGCTGTCCTGGAGGCCGATGCCCAGCACCTCATGACCGATGTCTGGACCTCGGTGGGCGTGGTCCTCGGAGTCGCCGCGGTGGCCTGGACCGGATGGCTGATCCTGGACCCGCTCATCGCCCTCCTGGTGGCCGTGCAGATCCTGCACACCGGAGCAAACTTGATCCGCAAGGCGATCCACGGCTTGATGGACCCGGCCCTGCCTCTGGAAGAACGCAAGGCCCTCGAGGCAATCCTGGACCGGACCTTGCCAGAAGGGACCCAGTACCACGCCCTGCTCACGCGTCAAGCCGGCCCCCGTCGCTTTGCCTCGGTCCACATCCTGGTTCCGGGCAGCTGGACCGTCCAGAAGGGGCACCATCTCCTCGAAGAAGTGGAAGAGGCGATGCGTGCGGCCTTGCCGGGGCTGGTCCTGGTCACCCACCTCGAGCCGCTCGAAGACCCCGTCTCCTTCGCCGACCAGGAGGTCTTCGGCAACCCTCTGGCCTGAAGGACCCGGCCGCCCCAGCGTCATTCCGCCGGAGACCAGATCATCCTTGGTCGAGGAGGCGGACCTCACCGCTCTTCAGGTCGTAGACGGCTCCGACGATCTTGAGGGTCCCCTTCTCCACCGCCGGGGCCAGGATGGGGTAGGACTGCTTCAAGCGATCCACTGCCACCCGGACATTCATGTCGGTAGCGGCCTCCAGGGAATTGCCGCCCTGGGCCTTCGACTTGCGGGCGGCGGGGCGGATGGTGTCTACCAGGTGCTCGATGGAGCCCGGCAGGTCCCCGCCCCCCGGCGATGGTCTTCAAGGCTGCGTTGACCGCGCCACAACTGCTATGCCCCAAGACCATGATGAGTGGCGCCCCCAGGACAGCGTGGGAAAACTCCAGGCTGCCGATCACGTTGTGACCGGACAGGCCCACCGTGTTCCCCGCCACCCGCACCACGAACAGGTCTCCCAACCCCTGGTCGAAGAGGATCTCGACGGGCACCCGGCTATCCGCGCAGGCCAGGATGGAGGCGAAGGGGTGCTGAGCGGAAGCCACCCCCAGTCGCCGCGTGGCGCCACGGCCGCCACCGCCGGTCTTCTGCTCCTCGACGAACCGGACGTTGCCCTCCACCAGGGCCTTCAGCGCTGCGTCCGGCGTGCGCTTCACAGAAGCCCCACCCTGGGCGACGGCTGGCCTCGCCCCCGAGACGACGGCCGCGCCCATGGCGGCGGCCAGGCCCATCTTCAACAACTCGCGACGACTCTGGTCCATGATTGGCGCCCCTCTCTAATGTCCGGGGCCAACGCAACCTTCCACAGGCGGGACAGCCGCCCGGCCCCACCCGTTTCCGCGACGGAGCGACGAAAAACACCCGCATCTGCCTTCACGCCAAGGAGCGTCTGGCCTCTGCCTTCTTGTTCCCGAATCGCTTTCCGAATCAAACACCAAGACACGCCGTCAACCCCCTGGAAGCGCCTCCCCTCCCCCTCTCCCCCATCCAAGTCGAAAGCCCCGTCGCGGCGGGGCTTTCCTTGTTGGTGCGGGAGGAGGGATTCGAACCCTCATGCCTTGCGGCGCAGGATTCAAGACTTCCTCCCAGCACAGATACCTCGTGACGACCCGTATATTTTCTTCCACCGTCCGGACACTTTCCGAAATAATTTCCGATTCGGCCCAGGGCCTCCCTCAAAAGAGGGGTGGAAAAGTGGGCGTAGCGGTCCGTCATCTCGGGCGACTCGTGGCGGGCCAGCTCCTGGATCGTCTCACGGGGCACCCCGGCCATCCGCAGCCAGGTGCAGAAGGTGTGACGCAGGTCATGGAAGTGCAGCCCTTCGACTCCGGCCTTCCGGCAGAGCCCCTGGAATCTCTTGGTGACCGCGTTCGGAGCCCGGCCAGGGAAGACCCTCTCCCCCTTCTGGGGTGCTGAGGGCCGGACATGCGACAAGACCTCGACGGCCCGGGGATGCAGAGGCAACCACTCGTCCTCGTGCCGCTTCGAGGCGCGCACCCGAAACAGGCCTCGCGCCAGGTCCAGGTCCCTCCACTCAAGCCGACACAGTTCCGCCCGCCTCAACCCCGTCAGCAGCGCCACCTCGATCATCCTCCAGAAATCCGGGTCGCATCGTTCACGGAGGCGATCCAGCTCGCCATCCTGGAGGAATCGCCTGCGCTTGTTGTTCTCGCGCAGCAGCGTGTTGCGTGGGACGGGCTGGTGCCGGGTCACCTGGTCGCGCTCGGCGAGATTGAAGAGACGACGCAGCATGGCCAGGCGGCGGTTGATGCTGGCGGGCTTGAAGGGGGTCCCGTAGCGGTCAGGGTCTTCGCCTTCGCCCGCATCCATGCGCGGATGTCCCCAGGCTGAATGCTGAGGACCCGTCGGTCTTCCCCCAGGGCCTCGAGCCACTCGGCGGCATACTGAGCGTAGTTCGGGCCGATGCCCTCCAGGGATACCATCTCGTCACTGAAGAGGCCCCACAGCCGCCCCAGGGTCATCCCCTCATCGGGCGGAGCGGTCACACCCATCCTCTCCCCCATCTTGGCCCGCTCGTCAGCCAGTCGCTGGCGATGCAGTTCGGCCAGCGCGGCGTCCTTCGAGATGCCCACTGCCCGCTTGATGTCCCGCCTCTTTCCCGTGGCGTCCACCTCCGAGGTCCGAACCCCGTAGACCCGGATCCCGTCTTCCCTGTCCGCGAAAATCAGGCCGCGAGGGCCCTTCGGGACAGACCTCCACATGAAAGCCACTGGCACCTCCTGCAGGGGCCCGACCCGGAGCGGCGAACCTGCAGGGTGTCAGCACCTGCGGCGCCTGGGCTCCGGCCCGGGCGTTCGTGTTTGGAGGAAAGATCACGCCGTCTTTTGGAAGCTGACCTCCAACACGCGACCGAAAGCCCGGGCGACCCTCTCCAGGGTGGACACCGTAGCGTTGCACTTCTCGGGGTCCTCCCAGCGCTGATAGGTCGAGAAGCTGACGCCCATCCTGGCCGCCGCCTGCTGCATCGTGAGGCCCGCCTTCTGGCGCTCGGAACGCACCATCAGGGCGACCTCTAGTCGCGCATCGGGATAGACCCACTCCCACCCCGCAGGAAGGCGGCCCTGCGTAGGAGCATCCAGTTCCTCTCCCGCGTCGATGCGCACCAGAAGCATTGTGGTCACGAGGTCGCCAGCCATTCGGCGCGCTTCCTCCAGCGTGTCGCCCTGGGTCATCTGGCCTCCGGCGATGTCCGGAACCTCAGCCAGCCACCAGTCATCCTCTTGGAAATACCTGACCTTGTAGCGCAACCTCATGGTCCATCCTCCTCCGCCTTCCGGTCCTTCTGTTGCCACTGCCGGATGATGCCGGGGCGAATCTCCGTGTGCCGAGGGACCGCGAAGGTCTGCCGATGCCGCCCGTAAACATCGTGGTCGCCGCCGTGCCGGACGAATGACCACCCGGCGGCCTCGACCATCTTCAGGAACTCACGGCGCTTCATCGACTTCACAGGCACACAATAACGCTTTACTGCGTTCTTGTCAACGCTTTTATGCTGTGATTGGCATCATACCCTACGCCTCGCCCCATGCGGCCAGCCAGTCCCCGAACCAGCCCCTGACGCGTCTCGGCTCAGGGCCCTGGCGTCGCAGCATCTCCCGACTCAGGGCCCCGCAAGCGCAACAGGTATTTCGCGTCTGTCAGCTTGTTCTGCTCGCGGATGAACTGCCGCGAGGCTTGATGGTCGCAGCGTAGGCTCTCCAACTCGCGCCGCATCGAGGCCAGGGCCTCCGCCATCTCCGCCTGTCGCTCGTCGGCGCGGGTCTGGGACTGGTGGACCACGACGGCCCGCACCCGACTGGAGCCCGGCGCCTCGGTCGTGGTGCTCATGACCCGCTGGCATGACGACGACCTGGCCGGGCGCATCCTGCGCAACGCCCAGGAGTCTGGAGACGGCTGGGAGGTCCTGAACCTGCCCGCCCTGGCCGAGGAGGGAGACCCCCTGGGCCGGGAGCCCGGCGAGGCCCTCTGGCCAGAGCGCTACGACGTGGAGGCCCTGCAGGAAACCCGGCGCGAGGTGGGAGAGCGAACCTGGTCGGCGCTCTATCAGCAGCGCCCGACCGTGGACGAGGGCGGCTATTTCCAGCGCTCCTGGTGGCGCTACTACACGCGGCCCCCTGTGCGATTCGAAGAGGTCCTGCAGTCCTGGGACATGGCCTTCAAAGGCACGACCTCGAGCGACTACGTGGTGGGGCAGATCTGGGGCAGGAAGGGTGCTGACCGTTACCTGCTGGACCAGGTCCGTGGGCGATGGGACTTCCCGCGCACCCTGGATGCCGTGCGGGAACTGTCCTTCCGCTGGCCTGACGCCCGCACCAAGCTGGTTGAGGACAAGGCGAACGGCAGCGCGGTCATCGACACCCTCCGCCGCGAGATGCAGGGCCTGGTGGCCGTCGAGCCCGAGGGCGGGAAGGTGGCCAGGGCGGCCGCCGTCTCGCACCAGGTGGAGGGCGGCAACGTCTGGCTGCCAGCCCGGAGCATCGCCCCCGACGGAACGCCGGTCCTGGACCCCTGGGTGCGCGACCTGGTCGAGGAGGCGGCGGCCTTCCCGACCGGGGTGAATGACGACCAGGTGGATGCCATGACGCACTGCCGTTTTTTTTAACCAGCCAGTCGAGCTCGACCTTCAACTGCCCGACCTCCTGGTAGAGGCGAGCGATCAAGGCCTCCCGTGCCGCCTCAACCCTGGAGGCCGACGCCGGGTTGGCAAAGACCTGTGCCAGCCCCTCAGCCGCCGTCTTCTTCCACTGGCTAACCTGCACTGGGTGAACCTCGACGTCAGCCGCGATCTCGTTGACGGTTCGCCGCTCCTTGAGGGCCTCGAGCGCCACCCTTGCTTTGAACTCCGCCGTGTGCTTCCTGCGCGTCTTGTCCATTGCCGGCCATCCTTTCGTTGTTCACAGGCCGGTCATGATAGTGTTAGCTAAACACCGTGTCTAGTTTTCTGGGGCCACTATAATCGTGTCCGGGGTCATGAGACTCCGGGCCTGACCCACGACCATCACCTGACCACAGAGCCCCTCTCCCCTGACCGGGAGGGGGGCTTTCCGGTTCCCGAATCGCTTTCCGAATCAAACACCAAAACACGCCGTCAAACCCCTGGAAGCGCCTCCCCTCCTCCTCTCCCCCATCCAAGTCGAAAGCCCCGTCGCGGCGGGGCTTTCATTGTTGGTGCGGGAGGAGGGATTCGAACCCTCATGCCTTGCGGCGCAGGATTTTAAGTCCCGTGCGTCTGCCGTTTCGCCACTCCCGCGAACTCCAGACGGCTCAGACGGCCGCCGAGGTCTTGCCTCGGTGAAAGACGCAGTTCCTGCCGGCCCGTTTGGCGCGATACAACTGTTCGTCGACATGGGCCAGCAGCTCCTCGTGGGTGTTGCCATCGTCGGGCATGCTGGCCACCCCGGCGCTGACCGTCAGGCCCAGTTGCCCGGCGCAGAAGGGGTGAGCCGCGACGCTGGCGCGGACCCTTTCAGCCACGACCAGGGCGCCTTGCAGGTCGGTCTCGGGCAGCAGGATCATGAACTCCTCGCCCCCATAGCGGGACACCACATCGATGTCGCGGCGACTCCCCGCCACGAGCACCGAGGCGAGCTCGCGCAGGACCTGATCGCCCACCAGATGACCACGCGTGTCGTTGACCTGCTTGAAGAAATCGGCATCGAACATGATCAACGAGACGGGGAAGCCGTAGCGACGCCCCCGCTTGGTCTCCTCCATCGCCCTCTGGCGCAGGTAATGGCTCATGTAGAGGCCCGTGGTGGAATCGTGGATGGCCAGGTCGTACAGGTGCGCATTGGAGATGGCGTTGGAGGCCAGGGGCGCGAGGGTGGAGAGGAACTCGCGGTCCCGATCGGCGTAGGCCTCGCCGGTGTACTTCCGCCCCACGGCTAGAAGCCCCATGAAACGATCCTTGTAGGTCAGCGGCGCGAAATGCAGCAGTCCGTGCGAGTCCAACCGACGGGACAGGTCTGGCAGGACCTGGAGCACAGCGGGATCCCGGGTGGAGACGAGCGGGGCGGTGTGCCCCTCAAAGCCGCGAATCCAATCCAGGAAAGCCTCACTCAGCAGGACCTCGAACTCTGGAGAGCCTTCCTGGCCAAGGAACTTGCCCATGCGAGTCCGCAGGACCCCGTCGCCCTCCAGGTGCAGGCAGATCAGCGCCGACTCTGCGGTCATGATCTCGCAGACCATGTCGCAGATCAGCTTGAGCAGATCCTCCAGCTCCAGGACCGACCCCAGGACCCGGGCCACATGGTTGATGGTGTAGAGTCGAAATTCGCGCCGGGCCAATTCACGATTGGCCTCCGCCAGATTGTCCGCCAGCCCCCGCCAACCCATGACCCGGGCCAAGGTTTCGCAGAATCCTGCCAGGACCTGGCGCTCAGACTCCGAGAACGGCTCTTGCCCTGGCTCCCGAGCCAGGGCCAGGGCGCCAGAGCGCCCTTTGCCGTCGAGATTCACCACCGCGCAGGCCAGACTGAGAGAGCGGACGGCCTCTCCAGACTTCTTGGAGTCCAATGTCTGGCTTGCCAGAGCCAGGACTTCCGGGAAGACGGTGCGCAGCATTCCCGGATCACCGACCTGGGCTCGACAGTCCAAGCCCGCCCCCCCGTCGGAAGGCGTGAAGAACCAGCCGGCCTGAGCCTGGAGGGCCAGGATGAGCCCCCCCAGGGTCTCGGCAAGATCGCCGTCAGACATCGCCCCCTGGCTGAGGCGACCGAGGACCGAGACCAGATCCAGAAGCCGAGCGTGGCCCCCCTGCCGAGTGTTCACCGGGCGCCTTTCAATGGGATAACGAACCTTCCCTACCTCCCGGCCCAAAATGACTCGAGTGACCCATGCTCAGATGAGGGATCCAGACTGCAGCAGGTCAGCTACCAGGATGGACATGGAGGGGGCAGATCGACGTGCGAATGAAAGAGCGAATCCAGGATGCATTCCTGCCCCCGAAATCGCCCTGAAGATCGAAGAGAGAATGCCAGGAGATGTGACGGACAGCGGGAAAGCCCCTCCCCTCATGAGCCAGGAACCGATGAATGCAAACGCTTGGCTGCAACGAGCCTGCGAGGAAGAAGAGCAGGATCGGACACACGCTGCCCTGACCGCCGTGGACGAGGCCCTGAGCCTGAGTCCCATCCTGGCAGAGGCCTGGAGACTGAAGGCCAGCCTGCTCCTGGACATGGACCGCACCCAGGAGGCTCTCCAGACGCTGGAGCAGGCGACCTCCACCCTCCCCCAGGACCCGGGGTGCTGGTTCGAGCGGGGTGCCGCTCTGGTGGAGGAAGACCCGGCAACGGCCGCGGACTGCTTCACCCGGGTTCAGCAACTGGCTCCCGACTTTCCGCGGGTGACCGCCAACCTGGGGATCGCCCTGTTGAAGGCAGGCCGCTTCGAGGAGGCCGTCCGGGCCCTGGAAGCGGCTGTGACCCGATCACCCGAGGAAGCCCACCTGTGGAGCCATCTGGGCGAAGCCGCCCTGGCCGTGCACCGCTGTCGACAGGCCCTGGACAGCTTCGATCGGGCCTTGGCATTGACACCGGACGACTACGTGATCCTGGGCAACCGGGCCCTGGCCCTGTGCCACCTGTCCCGACCCGAGCCGGCCCTGGCCTGCCTGGAGCGAGCTTTGGAGTTGGCCCCCCAGGAAGCCAGGCTCTGGGCCATCCGAGGTCTGCTCATGGAGCAGGCGATGCATCCCGACGAGGCCCTGGCCGCCTTTGACCGTTCCCTGGACCTGGACCCTCGGGATCCGGACACCTGGAGCCACAAGGCCCAACACCTCCTGGGCAGGGGCCGGACCGAAGAAGCTGTCCGCTGCCGTCGGCAGGCCCTGATGCTGAGCGGACGCCTGAAGGTTTGGGGCCTGTGCCTGCTGGACGAAGCGAACAGCCCGGTCCCCGGGACGGAACTGAGATGTGAGACGGACCTGCCCCCCGAGGCGATTGCCCACCGATACCTCGCGGACCTGGCGGGTCAAGGGCACCAGGTGGATCAGGACGGCCTGGTGGACGGCCGATTCCGGGCGGCACTCTGGGAAATGTCGCCTGAAGAGCTCCCGACCTGAAGACCAGCTCAGTTGAACTCGTCGGGGTCGGTGAAGGGCCGAGCCAGGGTCTGGCACAGGCGCTGAAGGAAACCTCCCTCCTCTTTGAGGGGACGCAGTCGGCGTGGAGAGAGCGCCTTGAGGTGGGCCAGCATGTCCTTCATCTCAAGATAGCGCTGAGTCGGGTCGACATCGGTGGCCACTTTCACGATGCCGGCGAAATCCTCGCTGATCGCCGGATTGACCTGCGTGCACGGAGCAAAGACGCCCGGCTGGACGGTCGGGTCGTGGCCGGTCACCATCTGGTGCATCAGGACGCCCAAGGCATACACATCATTGGACCGGCCGATGACGGCCTCTGAACCGCACTGCTCGGGTGGTGCATAACCTCGAGTCCCCAGCCTGGGTTCCTCGGGTGAGCGAGGGGCCAGGAGCCGACCCAGGCCGAAATCCGTCAGGATGACATCGCCTCGCTGGGTCAACAAGACGTTATTGGGGTTGAGATCGGCGAAATAGAGCGGTGGCCGGTAGTTGTGCATCCAATCCAGGATGACGGCCGTCTTGACGGCCACATCGATGGCCTGGGATTCCAGGAAAGGCCTGTTCCGCATCGACATCACTTCGCCCAGCCGATGCCCCGGGACGTAGTCGAAGACCACGTACTCGGCCCCGTTCTCGAAGAAATAATCCTTCAGGGTTGTCAAGCCGGGGTGCTGGACCTCGACGTAGGGAGCCGCAACCTTCCGAAAGTAGTCCATGACCTCCCGATGCGCATCCGAGCCCTGACCGCCCTCCGCCCGAACCTCCTTGATGGCGTACTTGCGCTCGGAGCTGTGCAGGGAGACGGCCAGATACAGATTGCTGTAGTCATAGCACTCCAGCATCTTCACCAGCTTGTATTCTCCCTGGAGGATCGGCTTGCGCTCGGGCTCCATCGTCATGCCTCCCTGCGATGATGTTCGTTGGCCATCTTCATGTTTCGGATTCATCGGGTTGCTCCGGGTTCATTCGTTCAAGAGGGGGTACTCCCCCTTCCAGCGGACCGCGAGGCCCCCCCACAGGTCGAGCCGTGGGTCAGGGCTCCTCGAGCGGTGGTCCCTCGCCCGAGAAGTCCGACCACGAAGCGGCCAGTTCCAGGAGTCGGACGACCCCGATGGTCCTCTCCCAATCCAGGAAACCTTCCAGCCCCTGCTGGTAGACCGGGCCCGACTGTCGGCGAATGCGGTCGGCGATTCGCAGATACCCGGTCTGGCGGGCCACCACGTGGGCCACCCAGGAAGCAAACCCCTCGCTGAACCTCTCGCTGAGTTGCCTGGCCCGGACATTGTGGAAGTCCTGCCAGGCATGCCCGTATTCGTGGGCCAGCACGACCAGGGCTTCGGGACGGCGCAGCCAGCGCCCCAAGCGAATCTCACTCCCTCGGCAGGTGGCCAGGGCCACGTCTCCGCCCTCCAGGCGCAAATCCTCGGCGGCAGCCATCCGAACCGACGGCAGCGGGTCCAGTCGCATCCCTGGACCCGCTTTGCGGACAAGAAGGAAGACCACATAGTCCAGAAGCTCCCGGGCCGACTCGTCGTCCAGGGGTTTATTGCAATTGCACTCACCTGACAGGTTGTGCCCGTCGCAGTCACAATTCGGAGTTACCGGCAGTCCGGAAGCCCCCAGCGGCCCGACCAGAAGAAACAAACAGGCCAGGGTCCCCAGCGTCACCGTCCTCAAAAATCGGTCCTCGTCCGAGCCAGGCTCAAGGCCGCGGCGGTACCCGTCCCCCTTTCGATCTGCAAGAAGCGGCGAAGCCCCTCTGCGTAGGGTCCCGACTTCTCGGCCAGCAGCCGGTCGCACTCCGCCTGCCGGCCGAGATGCTGATTGACATTGAAGGCCACCCACTCGGCGAACCCCTCACGCATCCGGCTGCTGCATTCCAGATAGCGGGAATTCTGCTCGCTGTGCCAGGCGTGGGCATATTCGTGGGCGGCCACGGTCAGAAGCCTCTCCCGCGGCAGACCGCTGATGAAATAGACCGTGTAGCGACGACTGAAGCCTTGGACCTGCAGATGGAAAAGCCCCAGAACGTCGCTGCCCGCCTGGGAGCGGCGCCCAAGAAGGCGCCTCAGGGCGGCTCCATCCACGACCCGGACCACATCGACGGGATGTTCCAGGCGCATCTGCGCCCCCATGGCCGCGACCACGACCTGCTCGGCCTGATGCAGAATCGCTTCGGCCGGACTGGTGGTCAGCACCGCCTGCCGGAGGTGATCCGCGCACAAGGCCCGTCCGTCGGACAGACGCCGGCCGGACGGACCCGCGGGCAGGCCACAGACGAAACAGGCCGGGTAGCGCTCGTGGCAGGCTCGACACACGGTATACCGGGAATCCAGAACCACGTAGGCCCCGACGACCAGGGCCCCGCACGTGACGCAACGGGGGCCGAGGCGCTCGTAGTCGGCGGGGCAGAGCTGTCGACCATCGGGCAGGCGGTAATAGGTTCCCACCAACGGTTTGCCGCAGGCAGAACAGGTTGGCTGGGCCTGGGAGGGTGCGACCAGGAAGACAAGGAGCACGAGCGCCAGGAGGAGACGAAAGGTTGCGACGGCCCACCACTCCTTGTGCGGACGAGCCCTTCCTTGGTCCAAGTTCAGCACCCTTCCTCCACTTCCACGCGGACCGACCTGGCCGGCCCTGGGGACGCAGGGAGGCGGTCGGGGTGGAACTTCACCTGGAACGCGCCCGACTTCGGGCCGCCAGGTAGGCGCGGTATTCAGAATAGATGGTGTGCACGTAGTAACGGGTCTCGGCGTACGGAGGCACGCCCCCGTATTCCATGACGGCGCCCGGGCCTGCGTTGTATGCGGCCAGGGCCAGGCGAACATCCTTGAAGCGGCGCAACTGGTTGGCGATGTAGCGCACCCCACCGCCCACGTTCTGGTCCGGGTCGAAGGGGTCCGAGACTCCCAGGCCGACTGCGGTCCCGGGCATCAACTGCATCAAGCCCTGGGCTCCGACTGGAGAGACGGCCTGAGGATTGAAGTTGGATTCATGACGAATCACCAACTCCACCAACAGGGGGTCGACGTTGTGGGTCCGGGCGTGGCGGAGGATGATCTCGTTGAGATCGACCCGGGCCAGGCGGCGAACCATCTGGCCAGAGGCATCGCGAACCCAGGCCAGACAAGAGACGGGCCGCGGGGGCCTCTTGCCAGCGTCGAAGGTGCTGAACGCGAACTCTCGGGGCACCGCTCCCGTGGCCGCTGGAGTCCCCGCAGGCAGTTCCTGGAAGGTGCGAGGTCGGATGACCGGCCGCGAGTTTCGCAAGATGCTGCCTTCCTGGCGGATCTCGCGCCGGAAGGTGGCAGCCCCACTGTTGGTGTACACGGTCTGGGGCTTTCCGTCCACCTGTCGCGTCTCAGCCCAGGTGGCCTCGGCGCGGGCGGGGCCCGACGCCGCAAGAATTCCCACCACAGCCAGGAGCGCAGCAGCCCGCGCAAGAAGAGTCATCGCCTCGGCTCCCTCCGGACCCGGCTTCCGCCCAGGTCCCAGATCGATCGACATTGTTTCTTGGCTGTAGAGAGCCGGGTTCCTTCTCGGAAGGGGTCGATAATACCTCAGAAGCCCAGGAGGCAGCACTTGGCTGAACACAATGGTCTTGAGAGGCCGTGTCCCCGATGCGAAGGCTCCGGCCGCTGCGTCGACTGTTCGGGGACCGGCCAGGCGGTCTGCCCGGGATGTCAGGGGCAGGGCAGCCGGACATCTCCACGCGGGATGGAGTCCACCTGTCGAATCTGCAACGGCCTTGGGACGATTGCCTGCCCCGAGGAGTGCCCCTCCTGCAACGGCACGGGCCGCATCAGTCCCAGTTTCCAGAAGGAAATCCACCAGAAGTACACAGTCAGCTTCTCCAACTACTCGCCTCTGGCCCACGCGGTGACCGGACTGACCGCGTTGACGGTCGCGGTCTATCTGCTCGCCCCACCGGATTTCACGCCGTTGCTCCCGCCACCGTTGCCCACGCTGCTCTGGTCGGCCCTGCGCAACCACGCCAATGTCCTGGACACCTTCGAGCTGTGGCGTTTCCTGACACCGGTCCTGCTTCACGCCGGTTGGTGGCACCTGCTGGCCAACATGTATTTCCTGGTGAACATGGGCCCGCCGCTGGAGGGCGTCCTGGGCACGCGCCGCTTCCTGTTGCTCTATGTCCTGGCCGCTTTGGGGGGCAACATCCTGTCCTGGGCCTTCAACCCGGTCCCCGGGGTGGGGGCCTCCACGGCGCTCTTCGGAGTCGGGGCCGCCTACGTCGGCTTGTCCTGGCGCTGGCGCCTGTTCGAGGAGGCCGGGGCACGCCGGATTGGCATCGTCTTGAGCCTCCTGCTGGTGCTGGGTTTCGCCCTGTCCGATGTGTTCGGAATTCCGCTGGACAACTGGGGACACCTGGGCGGCGGCCTGGTCGGACTGGCCTTCACCGCCCTGGGGACCCGCCCCCGCGGACACTGAGTCCCGGAAGGGGGCAACTTTCCCCACCTCGAAGCGCATGATTGGCAAGAACCGCCGGGAGACAACCGCCCAGGGGGGCCCGCTCCCGGTTGATGGGAGGTATCATGTCGAGAAGAAGACTCCTCTTTCTTGGAATGCTGGTGGGCCTGTTCTTGATTGTTGCGCCGGATGGGGCCCGGGCCAGCGAGCAGGAAGAACTGGCACAGAACATGCCGGTGGCCATCGTGTCCCAGGTCCTGGGTCAGGCCCAGGTGAAGAACGTGAACGGCGACTGGCGCCCTCTGTACCTGCTGGAACTTCTCCGGCCGGAAGACCATCTCCAGACGGCGGACGACGGCAAGGTCGTGGTCCTGTTCTTCTTTGACAACCACCTGGAGGTCCTCGACCCGACCGGTCAGGCCAAGGTTGCCTTCAAGAACCTTCAGTCCGACACCGGCCCCGTGCGCCGGGCCGAGACCAGGAACCGAAGCCGCGGACAAATCGAGATTCCCTACATGTTGCTGCGCCGACTGCGCGTGGCCGACTTCACGCAGGCAGACGAACCCGGGGCCTACGAGAAGGAGGAAGTCTTCCTCTCGGCCTGGGTGAAGGCCACCACCTCCCCCCCGGTCTTCTACTGCAAAGACCTCCAGTTGCCCAAGTACCGATTCCAGTTCTTCAACGAATGGGACGAATTCCTGTACGAAGGGACTTCGACCGAGCCGAGATTCAAGTTCCCCTTCCAGGGCCCGGTCCAATTGACCCGCAACAGCCTGTACTACTGGCAGGTCCTGGGGCCCGACGACTCGATCGTGGTCCGCAAATACCCCTTCCGCGTCCTGACCCAACCGCTGGCCCAGCTCGTCGAGCGCAGTGAGAAGAGATTCGAGGCTCTCAAGAAGGCCAACGGCTCGACCAGCATCGACGAGACGGACATGTTCCTGCTGTACAACACCCAGGGTCTGGTGGACAAGAACCTTCACCTGCTGCAGGAGATGTCGCGAAAGGACCCCGAGAATCCCCTGCTCTACCGGGCCCTGGTGCGCGCCTACCTGACCCGAGGTTGCCCGGCCCATGCCCGGGAGGCATTGGACAGGGAAACCGCCCTGGGTTCCCAGGATCCCATCGAGAAGCTCTGAGAGGACCGAGATGACCGCCCCCACCTCCAACAACGAGACGGTCCGGAAGCGCATCCTGGATTTCCTCCAACGCGTCGACCGCCTGGATGAACCTGGGGCCATCCTGGGGGGGGACGGTCTTCCCGAGACCACCGTGTTCGAGTGTGTGGCCCAGACCTGGCCGGGTCGCCAGGTGGTCCACCTCGACTCTTCCTTCCCCTTGGAGCCAGAGAGGATCCGACAGTCGATCCGGGACTCGTTTGTCCCCGGCCGGGTGCTCCTGATGACGCTGACCCATCGGGCCGGCCGAGACCTGTTCCGCTTCCTCGAGCAGCTCCTCGTGGAGGGGACCCTGGAGGTCCAGGCCGGGCAAGAGTGGACCCGAGTGCACCCCCCTGAACACTGGCGCCTGGTCATCCACTCGCGGCCAGGGCGCTTCCCCTTGGATGAGGCGGTGAGTTCCCGACTCGCCCTGTAGTCGGATCCACCCCGATGGGAATCGAGAAGGTGCGCCGGTCGGCGCACCTTCTCACATGAAGCAGACCTCTGGTCCTCGCCAGGTTGGGCCCGGCAGCAGGCGTGGTCTCAGGACTCGATCTGCTCGCGCAGCACCTCGGCCAATCGCGCGGGGAGCTTGGAGACCCGGTCCACCAGAACGGCCTCCGGATACACGTTCTCGACGTGCTCCATCCCAGAGTCGATCCCGACGCCGATGGCGTTGATGCCCAATTCCTTGGCGCGCGCCAATTCGGCTTTGAGCTGGTCCTCTTTGCCCTGGCCGTCGGTGATCACGATCATGATCTTGCGCTTGTCGGGGTCGCCCTTCCGGAGCATCTCGATGGCCGACTTCACGGCGTCCGAGTCGTTGGTCCCGCTCGAGGGGCTGCTCTCGATATCGGCCAGCATCGAGTTCCGCGAGTCCAGGGTGAACTTCTCGGCGAGATCCTTGTGGACTTTCGGGGTATCCGAGAAGCCGAGCAGACCGAAGCTGATGTCCAACTGGTCCAGCGCCTCCACGGCCAGGACCAGGGCCTGCACCGCATTGCGCCACTTGTTGTCGCCCTTCATGGAACCCGACTCGTCCAGAACGAACACGAACTCATAGCCGCGCTCGGTGGGGTTGTTCCGGCGCAACCAGATATTGGGGTCGAACTCTCCGGTCCGCTCGTATCGGGCCTCCGCCTGCATCGCCGAGCGCATGTCCAGCTTTCGTCCCGAGGCGAAGGTCTGGCGCTGGAACTTGGGCCGGGTGTTCTCGGCCAGGAAGTTCTTCAACTCGCCCGCCAGCTCATCGGCGTAGGGGGCCACCGGACCGTGGTAACGGTCGTAGTCGGACTTCAGGCCCTCGTACATCGACTCCATATCCTGCTTCATGCGGATCAGGTCCTCCAGATCCGGCAGGTCGATCTCCGAAGTCCCCCGTCCATCCGGGCTCCCGTTCTGGTCGCCAGACGGATTGGGGTCGCCTCCGGTCTGGTTTCCGGTCTGGTTTCCGGTCTGGTTTCCGGTCTGGCCCTGGTTGGCCTGACCGCCCTGCTGAGGCTGGCCAGGATCCTGGCCCGGCTGGGGGGCCGGTCGACCCTGTTGAGCCTGGTCGGACTTCTGGCCTGGCTGAGCCTCACCGCCACGCTTGAGGTCTCCCTGTCGGGACTCCAGCTTGTCGTTGAGCTCGCGATCCATCTCGCCGAGCACCTTCTCGGCCAGATCGCGGGCCTCTTCTGGAGTGAGGTCGGGCATGTCCTGGGGACTGCCAGATCCCGATGGAGCGGACTGACCCGGCTGGCCGGTCTGCCCCGACGGACCGGATTGCCCCGACTGACCACCCTGGCTCTGCTGCCCCTGCTGACCTTGGAGGGCCTGGGAAAGGTTGTCGACGTCGTTCTGGATCAGCTCTTTGTAGACCGGCCAGATCTTGTTCTTGACGATGTCATAGGACTGTTGGGCCTGCTGATCGACCTCCGCCGGGGCAAGGTCGGTCTTCAGGACGTCGCGCTTGAGGCGGATCGCCTCGCGATAGTCGCTGCGGGTCTGGTCCAGGGCCTGGTGGACCTGGGGATCGACGATGTCGGGGTCGCGCTGCCCATTGGTATACCAGTCGTAGATGACCCCGAAGCCGTACTGCATGTGCTTGGGTTGCTGCATGCCCGACTTCTCGACCACACGCCGGGCCTGGTCCGGGTTGACCCGGCCCTGGGAGGCCTCGACCAGCTTCTGGGCCATCTGCTCGCGCATTTCCGAGCGCCCTTTGAAGAGGTCCTCGTCATAGATGACCTTGAAGTAGTCCTTGGCCCCGGCATAACGCGAAATCGTGACGTTGTTGACCCGGGGATCCTCGACGGCATTGTTCAGGAAGAGGAAGGGCTCGTTGCCCATCATCTCCTTCTCGACCAGCCAACGGGAGTACAGGCGATGAGACCCTTCGTGAAGCACGACCCCGATCCCGTAGTCCGCCGGTTTGCCCTGCAGGTCCTCCAGGCGGTAGGTGATGGTGTTGCTGGTGAAGTCGTAGGCCCAGCCAGCCCCTTCCTTCACCTGCATCTTGAAGTCGCCGCCCACCGAGCGACCGATGGATTCGATCCGATGCAACCGCTGGCGTAATTCACGCTCGAGGGCCTTGTCGCGGGTGGGGTCCGAGGCTGCGGGTGCCTGCACCGGCGCGCCCTGTGCCGGCGGTGGCGAGGCCGTCCTGGCCAGGCGGGCGTCCCCCCCCAGCTCCACGCGATCCTGGGGCGGGGCCTGGTCCGTGCCCTGGGCCTTGGACAAGGTGGCTCGGCGCACCTCGAGGGGCGCCACGTCCACTCGGCGGATCTCAGTCATCGTTTGAGGCTCCTTGTATGACCATCCGGGAGAACACCGCCCGGATCAGGGCAACTGCCCGGGCGGGAGGGGCTCAGAGCTGCTCGGCAAACGAGCGGGCCAGCGCCTCGACGTTCTTGCGCTCGTCCTCGTCGCTGATGGCGTCCATGTAGACGTGCATGGCCCCGTCCACGAAGGTCTGCTTGTTGTCGGCGGCCTCGGGGCCGAAGACCTTCATGAACTTCGAGAAGGCCTTCAGGTCGCGCAGGGTGTAAACGAACCCATCCTTCCGGGCGGAGGCCAGGTCCCCGCTTTCGACCTTCGAACGGATGTCGTAGTGGAACTTGACCATCTGCTCGGCGATCTTGTCGCCCCCCTCCACCTTCTTCATCCAGCCGGCCACGATGGTCGTCGTCTCGCCGACATCGGTCAGCTCGGGGAACCACTGCTCGGTGAAGCGGTTGCGCATGGCCAGGGAGAGGTCGCGCCGGCCCGCGTACTGGGACGTGGCCGGGTTCATGGTGGCGAAGACCCGGAAATTCGGATCCGCCTCGACCTTCTCGCCGTTGTGCTCGGTCAGCACGATGGCACGGTCGTCGTCCAGAAGCGAATTGAGACGCTCGAGGATGGAGGGCTCGGCCAGGTTGATCTCGTCGAGGACCACCCAGTCGCCATTCTTCATGGCGGTGATCAGGGTGCCGTCCCGCCAGGTGTACTCGCCCGGCTTGGGTCTGCCGGTGGTCGGGTCCGTGGCCGGAACGTAGCCGCCGATCAACTCGGAGGTGTCCGTCTGCAAGCTGAGGTTGAAGCGGTGCAGGTTCCGGTTGTCCAGGTGGGCCAGATAGCGCACGTAGGACGTCTTGCCGGAAGCCGTCGGGCCGACCAGCAGGACCGGCTCGTCCAGGGCCGCCGACTTGGCCAGGCGCGTCAGCTTCTGCACCGTGGAGGGCGTGTTGAAGAGCCGAGCCGACTCGTCGGGGACCAGCGTCCCTCCCTCGCCTTTGTCCAGGACCGCCTCGCCAATACGGACCTGCTGGGGCTGTTCCTCGACCGTGATGTCGAGATCGCGGGTCGGGGGCTCGTTGGCTTTGCCGAAGGTCAGGGCCAGGACGTCATCCACCACCTGGCGATCGTCGTCGTTGATGAAGCGAGCCTGGTAGACCTCTCGAGCCTCCTTCCAGAGGATCTGTTCGGTGCTCAACCCGGAGGTGGCGAACTTCTCGACCCGCTTGTTCCACTTCAAGACGTCCCGCAGCGTGAAGGGATAGGGGCCACCCTTCTTGCCGATCTGGCGGTGCTCGGACATGTCCGCCATCTGCTTGTGGAACATGACCATCTGAAGGACGGTCTTCTCGGGCAGCTTGGACTTGGCCTGGATGATCTCGACCATCTCCTCAGGCTTCATGCCCTCGACCCAGGTCTTGTGGAAGCGGTTCATCATCGCCGCCGAGAGCTCTTTGCGACCCGCGTAGGAGGCCGGGTTCATGGTCGCAAAGATTCGGGTACTCTCGTCAGCTCGGACAATCTCGGGGCCCTTGTCGCCGGCGCCCTTCTCGGTCAGGACCAGGAAACGGTCGTCGTCCAGCAGCGAGTTGAGCCGCTCGAGGATGGCCGGTTCGGCCAGGTTGATCTCGTCGAAGAGGATCCACTGCCCCTGCTTGAGGGCCTCGACCACCACGCCGTCGTGCCACTCCGGGCGGCCATCCTGCCCCGGCTTGTAGCCCCCGACGATCTCGACCACATCGGTCATGTCGTTGAGGTTGATCCGGCGCAGCTCGTTGTTGGTCAGATGGGCCAGGTACTTGACCAGCGACGTCTTGCCTGCTCCGGTGGGGCCGGTCATGAGGACGTTTTCGTTCAGCTTGACCGAGCGGGCCAGCTTCTCGAGGTTCTTGACCGTGGTCGGGGTGTGGATCAACCTCGACCTCTCGTCGGGAACCCAGGAGTGGGCCTTGGAAGCGGACGGCGCCTCCTGGGACGTGGTCGCGCTGGCCTGGGCCACCGGGACGCCAGGCTCATCCACAGGCTGAGCCGGAGGCTCTTCCAGGAAGAGGGTCTCGGGCACTCCCTGCGACCGCGGTGGCGCGGAAGCGCCGGCCGGCACACTCGCCTGTGCCGCCTGCGAGCCGGCAGCGGAAATCGCCGGGGCGGCTGCTGAGCCAGGGCTGACATGACCGGCAGCGGGGTTCAACTGGACCGAGTCCTGGGCGCTGGGAACCGATATTCCGGGTTCCGGGGCCACCCGGCGGGCGCCGGGAAGCGGCGTCTGCGCGCTCTGACCGGGCTGAACCTTGATGCTGTCCATGTGAGTCCTCCCTGGAAGACCTGCCGGGAGCCCGGAATCCTGTCGACGAAATCCAGAAGGCAGACCGGCATGGTTGGGCCTGTTTGATCCTTCCAAAGATAGCCTTCCCGTCTCCCAACCGTCCAATGCCAGGATGATAACATCCCGACAGGTCAGGAGTTCCCCGAATCAGGGCGTCTGGGGCGCGGGAGGGGTCTCTGGCCCGGCTGAGGGTACAGGGCCAGCGGTTCCGGCGGGGGCGACCGGGCTGACAGGCGCCGCCACGCCTTCGGACCCTGCCGCAGGGGCTTCCGGAGCCGCTCCGATCCCAGTCGCCAACCCGGCCAGAATCTGCTCGACGGCTCGTCCCATCAGATGGAAGCCGGTGGGGGGACGACCAAAGCGAACCGTGGAGGCGATGCGGGAAAATTCCGCGATCTCGGCGGCCAGGTTCGGGCCCTCCGGTGCGGTCCCCAGCATCACGAAGCCTCGGGCGGGGCCTTCCTGAGTGGCGGGACGAGTGAAGAACCACGCGCGACAGGCCACGTTTCGCCCCTCCTCCTGCCGTGAGAAGCCCAGCCACGGACCCACCGAATCCTCCCCCTCCTCAGGGGTGCCGACCAGGGTTCCGGTGCTGCGCAGTTCGGCCAGTTGCCTCTGTCGGAACACGGCCGGACTGAGGTCCTGCTCGAGGTCCTGGACGGTCAGCACCAGGTTCTCGCGGAAGCCCCCGCTCTCCGGGGTCAATGGCTTGAAGGCCACGACCACCGCTCGGTCGATGCCCCGGCGCAGCTCCCAGTAGCGATCCTCGCCGCCGGGCTTCTCGGCCAGGGAGATCAGGGGGACGCTGAAGGAGATCCCCTCTCCGTAGAAGCGGCCGATCTGCCCGCTGTGGTGGGTTGCCTGGGGTGCGGCGCAACCCGAAGCACCGAAGAGGGCAAGCCCGGCGAGCAACATGAAAAGGTTCCGGATGGTGGCTGAACGCATCGGGGCGCGTTCGGGGCTTCCCGTCCTGGTCCTTCCCGCAGCGTCCTGTTCCTCCGGCGCCCGATCCCCAAAGACCAGTCGCCTCAGGGTCTGGGGTTTCGAGATCGATGCCGACGACGTCGGGAAAGCAGGAGGCGTGCCAGCCAGTGCCGAGTCTGCCGGGTCCGTGCCTCCAGCGCCTCCCTCATCACGGCAGCCGACTCCGGGCGCCGCGCGGGGTCCACGTCGAGGCAGCGGCTCAACAGGTCCTCCATCTCCAAGGAAAGCGCCGGATTGAACTCCCGCGCCGGTGGGAAGGCAAAGCCAAAGGGCTGAGGATCCCGGGCCGTGAGGAGCTCGAAGAGGGTGGCGCCGAGCGCGTACAGATCCGAGCGGGTCTCGGCGCGGCCCTGGTACTGCTCGGGCGGCGCGTATCCCGGCGTCCCGTAGGCCGTGGTGTCCCCGGGTCGGCCTGGACGCATCGGACGCGCGATTCCGAAGTCCACCAGCTTCAGTGGACCACGGACCGAGACCATCACGTTCGACGGCTTGAGATCGCGGTAGACCACCGGCGGTCTCAGGCCGTGCAGGTAGCCCAGGACCTCGCAGATCTGCACCCCCCAGGAGGCCACCAGGGCTTCTTCCAGAGGTTCGGCACGGCTGCGCAGGACGTCCGCCAGGGTCGGCCCTTCGACCCTCTCCATCACCAGGAATTCGCGACCATCCTGGGTGAACCGGTGCAGGACCCGAGGCAGCGATGGATGGCGCAGGCGAAGCAGGATGCCGGCCTCCCGCTCGAAGAGCTCGAGGGCTTCGGGCCGGTCTGCCGGACAGATGGCCCGGAAGTCCAACTCCTTGACGGCCCAGACACGCCCTCGCTCGCGCGTGTCTCGGGCCAGCCAGACCCGACTCGAAGCGCCCTCCCCCAGAAGGCGTTCGACCCGATAGCGCCCCGCCAGCAGGATGCCTGGTTCCACGCCTACTCCAGGTCGATCCCCTCGGTCATGCGGAGGTAGACCTCCTGGAGATCCCAGGCCTCGTCCGCGAAGCTGACCACGGGGAAGCCCTTCTCGAAGAGCAAGCGGTTCAGCTTCGCCAGTTCCCTGTCCTCCCCGGCGAACTCCAGGACCAGTTGTTCCTCCTGCCAGGCGACCGAACGGACGCCGGGAGTTCCCTCCAGAAAGAGCCGACACTCCTCTCCCCTCTCCAGCAGCCGGACCCGCACCCTGCGGGTCCCACGCAACCGGGAGACCACCTGACGGGTCTCGCCGAAGAGCAGGAGCTGCCCTTTGGCGAGAATCCCGACCTTGTTGCAGAAATCAGCCAGGTCCGAGAGGATGTGGGAGGAGACGATCAGGGTCTTGCCCCTCTTCTGCAGCCCCTTGAGGATGTCGGCCAGTTCGACCCGCGCCCGAGGATCCAGACCGGCTGCGGGTTCGTCCAGAAGGAACAGGGCGGGATCGTGCATCAGCAGACGAGCCAGACCCAGGCGCTGCTTCTGCCCCCGAGAGAGGCCTTCCACCGGATTCTCGGCCAGGCGGGTCAACCGGGTGGTCTCCAAGGCCTCGGCGATCACGAAGTCCCGATGATGGGCGGGCACCTTGTAGGCGCGGGCGAAGAACTCGAGGTATTCCCGAACCAGGAGATCGTCGTAGACGCCCAGGAAATCGGGCATGAACCCGACCCGGGCGCGCACCTCGGCCACCTGTTTCAACGAGAAGCCGGCGATGCGGGCCTCCCCGGCATCGGGGGCCAGGACGGTGGCCAACATCCGCAGGGTCGTCGTCTTGCCTGCCCCGTTGGGGCCCAGGAAGCCGAAGATGTCCCCAGGGTAGAGCTTCAAGGACAATTCGTTGACGGCCAGGGTCGAACCGTAGCTCTTGGTCAGCCCCCGGACCTCCAGGACCGGCTCCACTCCGGGCGAGGGCTCCTCCAACGTGCGCGGGTGGGGGTCGGGACCGGGTGCAGACCAGCGCGGGACCGAGTCTTCCTCGGGGCGCGGGGTTCGGACGGGGCCGGCGCCTTCGGGCTCGAGGTGGCGGGTCTGGGGATCGATCTGGCTCATGGCTCGGGGCTTCGACGGCCCCCACTCGCCTTCCCCTGGCTTTGCGACGACGCCCATTCCAGGCGCTCCAGAAAGCCTCGAGGATCGCGGTGGAAGGCCCCCTCCGGCAGGTCTCCCCGGGCCAGGGCCGTCAGGGTTTCCGCCAGGAAACGGTTCACGGGAGCTTCCAGCCCCAGCCGGGCGGCCTCGAGGGCGATGGCACCGTTCATCCACTCCACCTCCGTCCTGGCGCGACCCGCCCGCAGGTCCAGCAGCAGGGAGGGAGGCTTGTCTCCCCGGCCTGACGCCATTCTCGGTGCCAGCAGGGGAAAAGCCAGTGCCTCCGGCAACCAGCGAACGGCACGGGCCAGCAGTCGCACCGGATAGCCCGGAAGGTCGACCACGGCCAGGCCCCTCCGGCGCATCACCCGCAGGGCCTCACGCAGCGCCTGCAACTCGACTCGGAAGAGATCCCGCTCGGCCAGGAGTTGTCGGCAGGACAGGTCCAGGATGGCGCAGGAAGCGTTGGCGACCATGTTCAGCAGCAGCTTGGACCACTTCATGGCGGCTGCGTCGGCCAACACGGCGACGGGAACCCCCTGGGCTGCCAGGCGCGCAGGGAGGTCTCCTGGGATCTCCCCCCGCGCCAGGGGAGCCAGGGCCAGGCCTCCCCGTGACCCGGGGCGCAGGACCCCCGGATCCGGGCAGGCCACCGCGCGGGTCACCGAGCCCACGAAGGTCCTGGCCTTCCCGAAACAGGCCGCCACCTGGTCCTCGGTGCCGAGTCCATTCTGGATGGCCAGGACGCGGGTGGGGTTCAACCCGGCCTGCTGCGCCTGGGCCAGGGCGGCCTCGACTGCGAAGGTCTTGACGGCCAGGACCAGCCACTCGAACCGTCGCTGCTCCTGAGGGAGGTCCTCCAGGCTGGCGATGGCCCGGACCGGGAGATTCTCCTGGGCACCCTCCACCTCCAGGCCACGCACGCGCAGGACTTCCAGATGAGGAGGTCGGGCCAGGAGGGTGACCTCGGTCCCGGAGCATGCCAGAAGGCCACCGAGCCACTGCCCGATGGCCCCCGCTCCCAGGACCAGGACCCTGGACACGGGTTCCTAGACCCGCCGCAGGTACTGTCCGGTCCGGGTGTCGATCTGCAGCTTGGTTCCGACCTCGATGAAGAGCGGCACATTGACGACCGCTCCGGTCTCGAGGGTGGCAGCCTTGGTGGCACCGGTGGCCGTGTCTCCCTTGTAGCCGGGCTCGGTGTCGGTGACCACCAGCTCCACGAAATTGGGGACCTCGATCCCGATGGGAGTGACGTCGTGGAAGGAGACCTCCACCTCGGTCCCATCCTTCAACCACTGAACGTTGTCGCCCAGGAGGGCCTTCTCGACGGGCACGTCTTCGTAGGACTCCAGGTCCATGAAGTGATAATGGTCCTCCTCGATGTAGGTGAACTGCATCTTGCGGCGTTCGATATGGGCCCGCTGCAGTTTTTCGCCGCCCCGGAAGGTCTTCTCGACGGTGTAGCCAGTCTTGATGTTCCGAAACTTGGTCCGGACGAAGGCTGCGCCCTTTCCGGGCTTGACGTGGAGGAACTCGACGACCTGGAACAGGTCTCCATCAATCTCCACGGTCATCCCCGTGCGAAAATCGTTCACCGAGATCATGAGACCCTCCGCTAGAGCTCCGGTTCCTGACCAGGGGCCAGGAACCGGGTTGAATTCGATTCGGGCCCGTTCGCGCACATGCCCGCAAACCCTCCAACTTCGGAGAGTTCCCTGCAGACTCCGGGCGGGGCCGGTATCCCCCTTCCCGAAATCCCTTCCCAGGATCGGGAAGAGGGCCCTGGGGACAGGACCCTCTTGATTCCGGACCTGGTCGTCCTAGTTCTTCTGGTAGTCCAGATCGACCGTGACGGTGGGGATGCCGCGGGGCATCGCGTTGCCCTCCGAGTGGACCCAGAAGGCCTCGAGGTTCCACACCCCGTCCACTTCCAGGGCCCCGTCCCGGTAGTAGACCCGCTGCCGGTTCCAGACCGAGCCGTCCGGGCCGCGCAGGGTCACCTGGGCGCTGATTCCGCTGGCAGGGGCCTCCCCGTTGTTCTGGACGCGGGCGGTGCAGCGGACCATCCCGGTGAAGTAGTCGGGCACCGCCAGGGGATTGATCACGATCAGCAGGGCCTCTGGGGGAGGCTTGGGTGCTTCGGGCTCTGCAGGCGCTTCAGGAGCAGCGGGAGGAGCCGGGGTCGCCACCGGAGCCGGTGAAGGTGAAGGTGCAGCCGGAGCCGGACGCGCAGCAGGCCGGGCATCCATCTCGCTGGGGAAGGCTCCTTCGCCCCCCTCAACGGTGTCCGCCGTGGGTTCCTGCCCCTCTGCGGCAGCCTTGGCTGCCTCGGCCTCCTCACGCGCCTTGCGCTCTGCCTGGATGGCTTCGCGTCGCTTGTTCCAGGCCTCCTGGATGGCCTGCTCATGAGCCGCGTTGGCGGAGGCGATTTCAGCAGCAGCCTGACGATCCGAGGCTGTGATGGGACGGCCAGCCACCACGTCGAGAATCTCGGTCTCCGGCGTGTACAGGACATTGAAGCCCATCAGGTCGGCCACCGGGCGCAGCGGAACCCAGATCTCGTTCCCGCGATCCAATCCTTCGACGATGAGGGAACGCTGACCTGATCGCAGCAGGAACGTCTTCTCGGTCACCGGAGTTCCCTGGCCGCGACCCGGGGTCACGACCAGCGACCCATCCTCCTGGGCCAGCCAGTCAACCTTCAGTGCCTGAAGGAACCTCTCGACAGGAACATAGACGGTGCCCCCGATATTGACTCGATCCGGGAACGGCCGATTGCGGACATACAGGGTCTGTGCGTCCGCAGCCAGGGCCAGCAGCATGACCGCAGCCAGGAAGCCAGCCAGGGCTGGAAGTCGGAACCTCATGGAGCAGAACCCCCTTCGACGGGTTGGAAATCGTGCCAGATGTTCTCGTTCCTGAACAGACTTCCTGCGCGGGCCCGGTCGGCTGCCCCGGCCTTCCCTCATGGGCAGTCCGGCAATTCCAACTCCAGGCCTTCCCAGGCTCCCAGGATCTGGGGTGGAGCCTCGTAGCCGGAAACCCGTTCCCGACACGACTCGAGCATCCCATCCAGGAACTCGTCCTCATGGTCGGGATCGTGATGGAACATGACGTAACGACGGACCTCGGCCGCCAGGGCCACGTCCGTGGCGAAGTCGCATGGGCTGTGCCCCCACCCCCGGCGTGAGACATACTCCTCGGGGGTGTACATGGAATCCTGGATATACAGGTCTGCCCCACGGGCAAAAGAAACCAGGCGGGCGTTCTCCCGATGAAGGATGGCCTCCCGCATGGCGGACCGGTCCCGGAGCAGACGTCCCGAATCCCGACGGTCCACGCGCAGCAGCCTGCCCAGGTGGGGCTCCACGTCGGTGCAGTGGACCAGGACCTGGCCATCAGCCTCGATCCGATAGCCCAGACACAGCACGGTGTGGTTCAAGAACTGGGTGGTGATGCGGACGTCGCCGATCCGGAACCTTTCCTCAACCAGTTCGCGGAACTGAAGCTGGCCGGTCATCGACTCGAGGTGGTAGGGAGCATTGGTGAAGGCCAGTTGGCCTTCCAGCAGATCCCGGATCGAGCGCTTGGGCTCCTTGGGGGCCCAGACGCAGACCCGATTCCCTGGTTCGTGGGCCGGACCGAAGAAGGGCAGCCCCTGGATGTGGTCCCAGTGGGTGTGCGTGAGCAGGATGTGGGCCTGGAGAGGCCGGGGCTCCGTGTCCTGCAGGTGGCGGCCCAGTGGGAAGAGGCCGGACCCTGCATCCAGGATCAACAACGTCCCGTCCGCAGTACGGACCTCGACGCACAGGGTGTTGCCCCCATAGTGCACGGTGCCCGGCCCCGGCGTCGGAATCGAGCCTCGAGTGCCCCAGAACCGGACCTTCACGAAGGGGTTCCTCCCCGCGAATGGAGTCGAGCCCCCCCCTGGTGGAGTCCGTCGAGCCCAGAGGACGGACTCACAGGAAGCGCAGGCGGGTGTTGCCTGCCTGGAGCTCGTCGCCTCGATGCAGCTCCACCTTTCGGCTCAGGCGATGCCGGTTCACCCAGGTCCCGTTGGTCGAATTCAAATCCTCCACCCAATAGGTCCCCTCCTCCAGGAAGAGACGCGCGTGGGAGTGGGAGACCGCCGTATCCTGAGGCAGCACGAGGTCGCCCTCCTCCCGACCGATGAGCACGGGCTGCCCCGTCAGGACCAGGTCGAGGCCCTCCTCCTCCGAGAACAACCGCCACTGCCCAGGAGTGACCGGCGGCAGGGCGGGAGGCGGCGTGGGGGTGGACTGAACAGGGGGATCGACGTGTCGTGGGGCTTCCTCGGCAGTGACCTCGCGAGTCTTCGGCGAGACGGAAGCGACCGCAGAAGAGGTCCCCTTCTGCACGCCCAGGCGTTCCAGGAGAGGAAGATGGTCCGGGGACTCTGCCCGGACAGCCTGGAACTCCTGCTCGGCATCCCGAGTCCATCCCTCCTGGGCCAGGGCCTCGCCCAGGGAATAGCGCAAATCGAGCCGCAGAAGCGGATCCAGGCCCTGGCGCCCAAGAGCCTTGCGGTACAGTTCGGTGGCCGTCAAAGTATCGCCCAGGCCCTCACAGGCCTTCCCCAGCAGAAGCAGATCGGCCACGTGAATGTTCGAGTCGGGCAGGAAGTCCTTCAAGTCGTCCACGGCCTGGCGGAACTCACCCGCCTCCAGGTGGAAGACGCCTTTGAAGAACAGGGCCATGGGCTCGGCCGGCATGACTCCCAACAGTTGGGCCAGGGTCGCCAGGCCGTCATCCGGACGGCCGCTGGCCCTCTGGGCCAGGGCCAGAAGGAGGTTGAGGCCCAGAAGATCCGCCCCCATGCTGAAGAAGGAGGTCCGGGTCAGGGGCAGGGTCATCCTGAAGGAAGGGAGATACCTGCGGATCTTCTGCCCCAGTCCCTGCTGGCACAGGAGGGCCTTCTGGAAGGTGCGCACCGCCTGGACCGGATTCCCAGTCTCGCTCTCCAGGCAGCCCATCAGGAGGTAGGCGTCGGTGAACTGGGCGTCCCGCGCCACCGCGTCCCGCAAGCGTTCCAGGGCGGCTGGAAGGTTCCCCAGCACCAGATCCGAGCAGGCCTGCACGAAGGCACGCTCCGCCCGGGACATGGTCAGGTTCTTGACCATCCCCACCCCAAAGCGGGCCCCGTGCTGAGGTTCAAAGATCTCCAGGACGGGGCACAGCCCCTTCCCAGGCAGGATGGAGGGGCGACGCCAGTACAGACCACTGTCGGTCCCTGCCGAGCCGTCCTCACGCCCCTTGAACAGGCCCGAGACCTCTCCGATCCCCTTGCCGGCCAGCTTGCCGGCCAGCCCGAGGCCACCCTTCAAGCTGCCCAGGATGTCGGACTGTTCCATCTGGTGCCTCCTGGTGGGCCGATGCCCTCGAGAACTCAGACGAGGAAGACCATCTCGGTCTTGCCCAGGCGCAGCCGGTCCCCCTCGCGGATCTCGGCCTGGACCCCGGAGGTCAGGCGGTTCCCGTTCAGGAAGGAGCCGTTGGAGGAACCCACGTCCTCATAGAGGAGCCTCCCCTCCTGGCGAACGATGCGGCCGTGCCGGCGCGAGACGTAGGACTCGGTGTCGGCCTCGGTCAGGTCGACCTCGGGGAAGATCGAGTCGGCCGGAGACCGGCGCCCCAGGGCCACGACGTCGCGGTCCAACGGGAACTCGCCTCCCCCGTCCACCAGCGAGAGCCGGGGGCGGGCCGAGATCGTCGGTGCGGGCGTTTCGGCTGCGACGGGGACCGGAACCACCGGGAGCGGAGGCGCGGCCTCGGCCCGAGCGGCCGTCAGGCTGGCTCCGCAGTCCTCGCAATAGGCCTCATAGGAGGGATTCTCGGCCCCGCAAGCGGCGCAGCGGACAGTGCCCGAGACGGCCTCGACGGTGGGGATCGGAGCAGGTGGGGCTGCCTGCGGCAGCGGAGCGGGGACAGGCTCGGGCACGGGGGCGGGAAGAGAGGCCGGAGCAGGCTGGGGAGCGGCAAGCGGCACCGCCGGCGCCTCCTGGGTGACGGCGGGCATGCCCTGGGGAAGCCGAGCTCCGCAATCCTCGCAGTAGGCGGAACCTTCGAGATTCTCCGAACCGCAGACACTGCACTTCATGGACGTTCTCCTTTTCACATCGCGTTGAGGCCGCGTCGAAGCGGCCGGAATTCATTCCTGCCCGACGACCGGCGCGCGCATCGCCTCGAGGGGCGGGACCGTGTCCAGCAACTGGGTCAACTTGCGGGTTCCGTACTCCAGCTTCTTGGTTCCGGCCGAGGTGGCGGCGGCGCCCTGCTCGATCCGAGTCGCCTCGGCCAGGGCCTGGTCGGCCAGGTCCTTCTGACCCTGCTGGAGGAGTTGGGTGGCCGCCGAGCGCAGCAACTGGGTCGCCTTGGACCGGTCTCCAGCCTGGGCCAGTTCCAGCGCCCGCGTCTGCTGGCGGAAGACGCTGACCGCATCGATGACCTGCATCACCCGCGGGGTAACCCTCGAGGCCTGGTTGGGATCCGAGGTATAGGCAATCGTGATGTCCGAGGAGACCGTCGAGCTGGGGGCAGGCTGTCCCGGCATGTCGTAGGAGAGGGAAGCCTGGGCGATCCGGTAGGTCCCGGACTGGCGCGAAGGAAGGACCAGCTCGAAGAGCAGCGACTGGGTCTCCTCCTTCTGCAGATCCGTCAAACGGATGCTGCAGGTGCGGTCGATGACGGGCACGGCCCCCAGGTCGTTGATCAGCGGCTTGACCTTGTAGGCCCTGCGGACGTTCACATCCTTGGCCAGCTTGAGGCGGATCTCGGGGTTCCGGACCACCACGTTCTGGACCCCTCGCAGCTCACCTTCGAAGATGGAGGGGATGTCCCGAGGCATGTCGATGTAGTAGGAGGTTCCTCGACACGAGTTGGCGATATCCAGAAGGAGCTTCTCGTTGAAATCGTCGCCGACCCCGATGGTCGAAACCGAGATGCCCTCCTCGGTCGCCAGGATGCACTTCTCCTTGCAGCGCGCCTCGTGAAGCGTCAGTCCGTCGGTCAGGAGGATGATGTGGTTCATCCGGTCGCGCGAGAAGTTGCGTCGAACCTCCTCCACCGCCGCGTTGATCCCGTGCAGCATCTCGGTCCCGGACCCCACGTCGATCTGGTCGATCTTGCGGACCATCTGCCGCGCCGAGTTCTTGTCGTAGATCTGGCTGGACGGAATCAACACTCGGGCCTTGTCGGCGAAGGCGATCAAGGCACACAGGTCGTTGGGACGCAACTGCTCGATCACGTGGCTGACCGCATTGATCACGTAATCGAGCTTCTGCGCGGCGTACATCGAGCCGCTCTTGTCCAGAACGATGGCCAGGTTCAAGGCCGCGGGACCGCTGCCGATCTCGGGCCCGGGCCGGACATCCGCCAGCAGGTACACGAGCTTGCTCTCGCTGGTGGTCATCACGGCCTGATAGCTCAGGTAGGTTACGAGATTGACTTCGGCCACGTCGTTTCCTCCACTATGGTTGGGACCCCAGAAATGAGGGCCTGCACTCGCCCCGGGGTGGCTCCGGAGGCGCACTCTTCCCGTTCAATCGGGCCGACTCCTCGTGGGTTCGGATGAAGCGGGACGGCGCACCACCGCCAGCGTCGCGTTGTCATCTGCGCCGCGCTGCAGGCAGGTCGCCACCAGGCGCTCGCACAGAGCCGCTGGCGCGGGTGCCCCCTGGAAGAACTCCAGCAATTCCTCGTCGCTGTAGTACTCCCAGATTCCATCCGAACAGACCAGCAGATACTCCCCGGGAGCCAGGCGCCGCTCATACAGATCCACCTCGACCTCGGGGTTGGTTCCCAGGGCCCGGTAGATCACGCTGCGTCGGGGAGAGCGACGAGCCTCTTCACGGGTCAGGTGCCCCATCTGCACCAGGCTGCCCACCAGTGAGTGGTCGGTGGTGACCTGATCAAGCTCGGAGCCGATCCGGAAGGCCCTGGTATCCCCCACATGGGCAAAGACCGCCAGATCCCCCTCCAAGAGCACCGCCGTCATGGTGCAGCCCATTCCCTGACGCGATGGGTCCAGGCTGGCATATTGGTAGATGGTCCGATTGGCCCGTTCCAGTGCACGCTTGAGGATCAGGCCATTGCGCTGGGCGGGGTCCCCAGGCAGCAGCAGCGAGGTCTCCAGGCCGACCTGGCAGGTCAAGAAGCGCTCGACGATCTCGTGGGCCAGGGCCCGGATGGCCAGGGACGCCGCCTTGTCCCCCTCGGCCTCTCCTCCCATCCCATCCGCGACCACCACCAGGTGGGCCTGCATCGGAACATCCCGCTCACAAGCCCCAAGTCGACACTCCAGCCAGGCATCCTGGTTGATCCGGCGGACCAGGCCGATATGGGACTTCGTGGCCACTTCGAACCCCAGGTCGGCCCCGGAACCCTCAGGCGGCGACCCCGGCGATTCCGAGTCACTTGGGGGTTCATCGCCCAGGTGCTCGCGCGCCTGTTCCAAGGCCTCACGCATCTGGGCAGCGGACTCAAAACGGCGATCGGGCTTGCGCTCGACGGCTTGGAGGATGACTTCGACCACGGGTCCGGCCCCGGGCACCTGGGGGCGCGGAAAGAAGAAGAAGCTCTCGCGGGCTTCCAGGTTCATCCGCTCAGCGGTCAACGCCGAGTACAGGACCGCACCCAGGCTGTAGAGATCCGAGCGACGGTCGGGAACCCCTCCTTCCATGCCGTAGGCCTCGGGCGAAGAGTACCCCTGGATCACCGAATACTCCTCCCAGGGTTCCTCCAGGCGGCGGGCCCGCTCACAGCGGACCAGCAAGGGCGCCCCCTCGGAGCCGATCCAGATGGCCTCCGGGCTCAGTCCCCCGTGGAGCCATCCGGCCTGGTGCAAAGCCTCCAGCGCCCCCAGCAGGGCCTCGCCCAGTCGGGCCACCTGTTCGGCGGGCAGGGCGCCGCCGGCCAGGTGCTGCTGAAGGGATTCCAGACCGGGCCAGGGCCCGATCAGGTAACCCCGACCTTCGTGCTCCAGGCGCTCGACAGGGAGCCAGAGGGTCTCGTGCTGAACGGCGGTCAGCAGGTCCCATTGCCGGGACCAGGCCGGGCCGGCGTCTGGGAATTCCAGAACCAGGACGCGATCCTCACCCGATTCCAGGGGATGGGCCTCATAGAGGTGGACTCCCCCGCCTGTTTCAACCACCCGCTCGATCACGTACCGATCCGCGATCTTCTGACCGGGGTCCAGCGGAGACCCGGGCTGCACATCGGCCGCCTCGGGCTCCCCCTCCACCTGCAGAAAGGCTCCGCACTCATCGCAGAATCGGGAGTCGGCCGGGTTCTCACAGGCACAGGATGGACAGAGCATGGGACCTCCTCGAAAAGTGCGGATCACCGGGCGGTGAGCCCGGACCGGGTCACCCAGAACCACAAGGCCCAGCCCCCCGTGCTGGAGACCAGGCTCAAGAGACTGGCCGAAATCACGAAAATCCAGAGGGGAGCGCGCTCGTGGCGCGGGGTTGAAAACAGGATCACCCAAAGCAGACCCGCTGTCACCAACCCCGCCCCGGGCACGATGGCCCCCAGGGTCAACAGGAAGGCCAGGGGCATCGCCCAGCAGCCCACCCGAGCCGGCTCGACCTCGACCTCCAGGCCCAGACGCTCGCTGCCGAGGCCGCTCTCGTAGAGAAGAGAACCGGTGTGGCGTCCCCCCATGCCCAGGCGCGCCGTCTGAACCGTGACCTCCAGGGGAACATCCCGGCCCTGGACCTTCCCCGGAGAGACCTGAATCCAGGGGTCGCTGGCCTTCACGGTGCCGTCCACCGCACCGCGCAGCAGGACCTGCGAGCGGACCGTCGCTCCGTGGCGATGGCGCCCCAGCTCCAGACGCTCGGGTTCGAACCGGTTGAAGGGAGGTGGCGGCAGAGGGCCTGTCCGGAGACGCTCGGGAAGCTTGGCAAAGGCCTCGGGGAGGTGGCGCATCTCCTCCAGGGCGCGACGAAAGGCTGCTGCGTCGGGGAACCGGTCCTCGGGAGAAAGGGCCACGGCGCGGGCCACGATGGCCTCCAAGGCCTCGGGCACCTCGGGATTCAGGGTCCGCAAGGGGGCGAAGCGGAAGGGTTCCTGCGAAGGGTCCACCCCGCTCAGGGCTTCATGGAGGGTGGCGCCAAGTGCATACAGATCCGTGCGGGCATCTGACTGTCCGCGCCCGTACTGTTCGGGAGCTGCGTAGCCCGGAGTGCCCAGGGCCCTGGTATCCGAGGTCTTGCCGCTCTGGAAGAAGCGGGCGATGCCGAAGTCGATCAGGCGGGCCGTTCCGTCCGGCGAGAGGATCACGTTGGCGGGCTTGAGGTCTCGAAAGATCACTGGCCGAGGGTGTCCGTGCAGGTATTCCAGGACCTCGGCAATCTGCACCGCCACGTCCAAGGCCTCACCGACCGAAAGCCGCCCCCGCTTCCGAAGGACGCGCTCGAGGGTTTCTCCGTCGACAAAGTCCATGACCAGGTACTGCCTGCCAGCCTCGATGAAGGAATCGGTGATCCGGGGCAGATTCACGTGCTTGAGCTGGGAGAGAAGCTCTGCCTCGGACTTGAAGGCTTCCAGGGCCTCGGCGCGTTCAGCCGGGTCGCTGAAGGTGTCGGTCATCTCCTTGATGGCCCAGGACTGCCGGGGCAGCCGGGAATCGCTGACCAGGTAGACGGCACCCATCCCGCCCTCGCCCAGGATCCGCTCCACCCTGTAGCGGCCTGAGAGAACCTGTCCGACTCCCAGCCTGGCTGTCATCCTGCTTGGACCCCTCTCCTGGACCCGCTGACTCCCGCGATTCGGGGCCATCCCGGCCTGCAGACCGGAGAAGGTAGCTTCCGCCTGAAGCCCGGGGCTCCTCCAAAGAAGGATCTAGGGGCCCGGTCGGAAACCTCTCGGCGATGCTCGGTCGAGGTTTCCGACCGGGTTCCTAGACGCAGAACCCGACCCAGGACAGCAGGGCCAGGCTCGCCAGCAGGCCACGGCTCATGGCGACCAGGACGGCCCGGGTGCGGTCGTGCACACCCAGCTTCCGGAAGATGTTCTTCAAGTGGTTGGCGACGGTGAATTCGCTGATCGAGAGCCTCTGGGCCACCTCGCGATTGGAGCCTCCCTCCTGGATCCCGCGCAGCACCTGCACCTCCCGCGTCGAGAGCAGACTCGACGTCGATTGCGGTGCGTTCTGGGTGGAGAGGGCGGACAGACCATCGGCCGAACCGCTCGGGTTCTGCGTCAGGACCTCCAACAGGCGCTTGCCCAGGAAGGCTTCCAGGAGGCTTCCCTCCCGGCGGACCCGGCGAAGGCTGTCCACGAGTTCCCTGGGTCCCAGCTCTTTGGGCAGATAGGCACAGGCCCCTGCCTGGACGGCCTCCAGAATTGAAGACAAATCACCTTGCCCCGTCAACAGGACAACCTGGACCTCCGGGAATCTCTGCAGGACCCGACGGCACAATTCAGTCCCGCTCATCTGGGGGAGGACCAGGTCCAAGAGCATCAGGTCCGGACGAGCCTCATCCAGAAGGTCCAGGGCCTCCTCTGCACTGCCGACCTGGGCCACGACCTGGAAGTCCCCAGCCCTCTCGACCATCAGGACCAGGCCTTCCCTCAACAGCTCATAGTCCTCAACCACCATGACCCGCACCGGCGGGTCGGGGAAACCGGATTCTTGACTCACTCAGCCGACCTTCCCTCTAGAACACGTTTCTGGAGCCCTCCCCCGTACCGTGAAGGACGTTCTACGGATTCGTCCAGCAATCCTGGAATTCAGGAGAGAAGGCGGAGTGGGAAGGGTGCTTGGACTTCCTGAAGGTGTCCGGTGAATCTTTTCGATGGGGACCCGACGGTTCAATGCAGCAACTCGCGGTCCAGCCTCCGCAGACAGGCCTCGACGGTCCGGCCCACGGCCTCCAGGCTGGAGGCGCTGACCTTGTCCAGGGTGTCCTGGGGGGTATGCCAATAGGAAGGCACGACCCCTTCCGGCGAGGTGGCGAAACCGATCACGTTGAGTGCCGGAATGCCGGCCATGAGGAAGGGGACGTGATCATCCTCCACGCCCTGCTCAGGACCCGAAAAGAGCCGAGAATGGCCCAGGCGGGCCGCCTCCTCTCGAAGTCGGGCGCGCAGTTGGGGGTGGGAGTTGACCTCGTCGGTCACCTTCAGGTTGCGGTCACCGACCATGTCCAGGATGAAGACGGCGGAGACCTTCCGGGCCAGGCCATTCTCGACCCAGGAGTCGACCAGGTGGGTGCTTCCGTACAGGCTGTCGTCCGGGCCCCATTCCACCAGGGCCTCCTCGCCGTCAAAGAAGGCCAGGGTCAGGGTGTGGCGCAGACGGTTTGAGTGAAAGACCCGAGCCAATTCCAGCAAGGCCGCCACACCGGAAGCACCATCGTTGGCTCCCAGGAACTCGAATTCCTCGAAGCGCTTGGTGTCCGCGTGGGCCCCCAGGACAAGCCTCCGCTCCGAGGCCCCCGGAAGGGTGGCCACCAGGTTGACCATGGGAACGGGCCCCAGGGGGGTCCGGGGCGTGAAGGGCTGCTCTTGAACCTGGAAGCCCAAGGCTTCCAGCTCGGTTCGCAGCCAGGAACGCAGGCGTCCGGAGGCCTCGCTTCCTGGGGGTCGGGGTCCCATCGAGACCTGGGTCCGCACGTGATCCAAAGCCCGCTCTCCCGAGAAACCCTCTTCAGGCTCCCCTCCCCGGCACCCGATCCCCATGGCCAGCATCACGACAATCCCCACGACAAGCTTGAACCTGGGCACAAACTCAGCTCTTCGCGCCGCCTGCTTCTCGACCTTCACGCAACGAAGTGCCACAGGTTCAGTTCCTGGGACGTCCCAGAACTTGAAGAGTGACAGCGCATGCGTTGGCCGCGACGCGCTCGTTGCCCCGCGCATTGCAATGACCATCCGGCTGGAAGAACGGTTCGACTGGCAAGCCTTGGAAGGCTCGGAGGTTGTCGACGAAAGGAATCGAAAGCCTGCGCGCGACCCTTTCATGGACGATCCAGGCAGGTCCGATGAACCTCGAGTTGGGATAATTCATCAGAATGATTGGAACACCTCGACTCCGACAGGTCGCGACGATCCTCTCAAGATCGTGGGCAACCCACTCCGAGATGCGAAAGTCCTGCCTGGCGCTTGGGTCCAGCGAGGCGAGATACACGTGGAGGTAGGGACGCGAAGCGATCAGAGCCCGAAGTCGAACGGAAACCCTGGCCAGCTCCTGACTCTCGACATCCCTGAGCAGATAATCGAGAAGGGCTCGTTTCTCCCAAGGGCCCTCCCGCTGGTCGGTTCCCTGCTCCAGACCCGTCAAGAGAGACTCGAGAGCCTGCTGACGTTCGCCCTTCTGGGCCTGAAGCCGAGCCAGCGTGGCGTAGGCCCGAACGCGGGTGGAATCGAGGCGAATCGACTCCTGGGCGGCTCGGACCCCCTCTTCATGGCGACCGGTCCAACTGCAAACCTGGGCCAGACCATTCCAGGCCTCTGCGTCCTGCCTGTCCAACAGCAGAGCCTGCCTGAACAAGCGCTCGGCAGAGTCATGGGCTCCCTGTCCCAAGGCTTGAAAACCCTCCTGAACACGCCTGGACAGTTTCTGGGGCAGCGGGCCTGGAGCTTCCTGCTGTGCTTCTGCCGGGAGGGGGAGGCGACTCGACCCCTCGCCGGAGCAGTCTGACCAGCTTGGCGACACGAAGGGCTCCCAGACGTTCCTTCCATTTCTCCAGAGCAGAGTCGGCTTTCAGGAAAGCCTGATATCCTGTCAAGTCAAAGTAGTTGGCGCTTCCGGTCAGGACCAGCACGATGTCTGGTTGAAAGCGCATCAATTGGCTTTCCAGGTTTTCCAGCAACGCCGTGCTGTTCTGACCCGATTTCCCCAGATTGAGAACCTGGTAGCGATTTCCAGGATCGCTGCGGTGGAGCAGGTCTTCGAGTTGAGGAGGATAGGCTTCGGCGGGAGGCACCCCGCAGTTGTCTGTGTAGGAGTCGCCCAGGCAAAGCACGACGGTCGCCCCGGAGTCCGGGCGGGGGCATTCCCCGCGATGCTGCTCGAACAGGCTCAAGAGGCGGAAAGCGGTCTCGAGTGCGAGAAAGCAGCAGAACAACCCCAAGGTTGCAACCAGGGCTCGCTCCATCCAGACCCGCCAGAGAACTGATTTCATACCCGAGATCCCGTTCTTTCAGGCCCAGCAAATCCCTGCCAGAGACGAGGACGAGGGCGCTGCGCCATGCGGCCCTGAGATCACGAGCCGGGAAGCGAACCTCGCTGCGATCCGCCCCTGCACACGGTGCGCAGGAATCGGGCTGAGGACGTCCAAACCAGAAACGCTCGGGGTCTGGTAACAAGGCAAGCCTGCAAGGCCAGGCCCCACCCCTGACCCGTTGAAGGAGGAAGAAGAATCTGTCCGGCACGTGGGGCACGAGGTTCCGGCGCTGCGCCCGATCCCTCCAGAGGAGGGTCCTTGTGGCTCTGCTGGCCATCCTGCATGTCTTCGGCTTCGGGATCGTCTGGCTCGCCCTGAAGGTTTTCAACCGACGTGCCCTTCCCCCGGACCCGCCGGGTTGGTCGGAGTCCACCGGATACACCCCGGAAGAGCCCGACTGCAACCACCCCTCCTGATCCGGGGACTTTCGAGAGAACGGGCGCAAAGGAGATGAGCATGTGAAACGACTGGCCTACATCTTCAGAGAGATGTTCGCGATGATCCGGCGGCACAGGATGTACTTCCTGGCCCCCATCCTCTTGATGCTCGCGGTGCTGTCGTTCCTGGTCTATCACTTTGGTCCCGCGATCCTGACGACCTTCGTCTACGCGGGCTTCTGACCCCCAGGTGAGGATTCTGGGCCTCTCCGCCTTCTCAAGGTCGGCTGCCGCGGCCCTGGTCGAGGATGGGCAGATTCGGGCCGCCGTGCGCGAAGACCGGATGGCACGCACGATGGACGCCACCCTCTGGCCGCTCCGGGCCCTCAACGCCTGCTTGCAGGCAGCCGAGGTGACCCTGGCCGAGATCGATCTCGTGGTCTTCCACGAGAAACCGTTCCTGAAGTTTGCGCGCCTGGTCCGCGACTCCCTGGCCACCTGGCCAGCCTCCTTCCAGGCAACGCTGGCCACCCTCCCGGCCTGGCTTGAGGATGGCCTGGTCCCCAACCTGGTCCTGGAACGGGAGACGGGAATCACCTCCCATTGTTTGTTCCTCAAGCACCACCTCTCGCATGCTGCCAGCGCCTTCCTGGTTTCACCCTTTGACCAGGCCGCGGTTCTCTGCCTGGATGGGGCAGGCGAAGAGGCCAGCGCCAGCTGGGGGGTCGCCCAGGGCAGCCAGATCCACCTTCGCCAGGAGCAGCACTTCCCCAACTCGCTGGGATTCGTGGTCCAGGCCCTGGCAAACCATCTTGGTCTGCCCCGCCCGAGTTGTGAAGAGACCCTCATGGACCTGGCCCGGTCCGGGGCGCCCTCCCATCTGGAAGGTCTGCGCCGACTCGTCAAGTTCCAGGAGGACGGGAGTTTCCAGGTCGACCAGGCCTTCCTGCCCTTCCAAACAGGGGGTCGCCTCTACTCCCCCGAGTTCATCCGGATCTTCGGCCCGCCACGCCCACCGGACCAGGACTTCGAAGAACGCCATCTGGACCTGGCAGCCTCGCTGCAGGCCCTGCTGGAAGAGGTCACGCTGGCCATGGCGCGACACGTGGCGCAGCAGACCGGTTCGAAGAACCTGTGTCTGGCAGGCGGAGTCGCCCGAAACAGCGCCCTGGGCACCAGGATCCTGGAAGAAGGCATCTTCGACGAATGCTTCGTCCCGCCGGCCCCGGGATCGGATGGAGCAGCCATGGGTGCTGCGCTGGCCGTCGCCTGCGCCCGTGGTGCCTCCCGCCCGGCAGCCATCCATGACCCGTTCCTGGGGCCCTCATGGTCGGCTGCGCATGTGCGCCGGGTCCTGACCAATGCGGGGCTGACCTTTCGCGATCCGGATCCCGCGCATCTGCCCGACACCCTCGCCCATCTCCTCGACAAACACGGCGCGGTCGGCTGGCTTCAGGGTCGGGTCGAGTTCTCGTCCCAGGCGCTGGGCAGCCGAGCCATCCTCCTGGATCCCTCACGCCCCGACATCCTGGCCCGGGTGCAGCGCCGGCTGGGTTCCTGCAGGCCTGGCGCGGGGGCCGGGTTGGCCCTCCCGGAAGACCAGGCCTCCGACTGGTTCGAACTGGGACGGCCTTCCCCGTTCGGGCTGCTGTCCCCCAGTCCACGAAGCCAGACCCGCGACAGGTGCCGCGCCCTGCTGGCGGGGCAGGCCCGGGTGCCGGTCCAGACCGTCGCTCCAAAGCCCCACGCGGTCCTGGCCGAAACTCTGGACAGGCTGGGACGGAACCGGGGCTGTCCCATCGCCGCCGTGCTGCCATTGCAGAGGTATGGAGAAGCGCTGGCCTGCCGCCCGGAGGATGCTCTCGAAGTCTGCCGTCGCGCGGGCCTGGCCTGCCTGGTGGCCGAAGGTCTGGTCGCCGAGCTTCCTGACAGTCCTCCCTCGTCCCCCGCCCCCCAAGCCCGTGCCCACGAACCCTGAAATTCGAAAAGGCCTCGTGGAAGGTCTTGACCAGACCGCTCCTTCCGGCCAGCACGGAAAGTGCCAGCCTGAGGCCTGCCCCGGGGAGGTCCTGGTCGCGGAACCCTCAAGCCCCAATCGCCCCGCCCGAGGTTGGGAGAGGCTCGGGTGTCTGGCCTTCGGCATCCTGACCTCCCTGCTGGTCCTGGAGCTTCTGGCCCGCTGGCTGGTTCCCAACCCCAACATGCAGGTGCGGGGCCTCTACGTCGAGGATTCGGCCGGACTGCGCCTGCGCCCCGGATGGCAGGGACGGATTCGCGGCATGGAGTTCGACGTCCAGGTGGCCATCGGGCCAGACGGACTGCGTGCGGTTCCGGACCCGACCCATTGGAACGGAAGGACCATTTTGGCCCTGGGCGACTCGTTCGCCTTCGGATGCTGGTCCTCGGCAGAGCGCACCTGGCTGGCCGGGCTGGCTCGAGCGACCGGGGCCAAGGTCGTCTCTGCCGGCCAACCCAACGCCGGCACCGAGGTTGCGGCCAACTGGCTGTGCGGTCCAGGAGCCGCCAGGCCGGCAGATCTGATCCTTCTGGCGGTCTACCCGGGCAACGACTTCTACGACAGCCTCCTCGGTCCAGACGCCTTCACGCTGGATTCGGGACTGCTGGTCATGAAACCCCAGGCCGCAGAGCGATGGGATGGCTACGACGGCCTGGCCGGGCGGCCGGAGAAGCGCGCGACGGTTCGGCAAGCCTCCCGCCGGCCCTGGCCCCGTCGATTGCTGGCCCGCAGCCATGCCTGGCAGGTCTTCCGCTCGATGCTCGTGCAGACCTCGAAGACCTTGCACCCCAGCCTTCCCCAGGCCTGGTTCCTCAGGAGGTACCCTCCGGAGATGAGGCAGGCCCTGGAAGTGACCACGCGTCACCTCGACCGGGTGCTGGCCGAGACCACGCGGCGGCGCCTGCCCCTGGTCCTGGTGGTGATCCCTTCCTCGCTGGAGGTGGACGACGAGGAATGGCGAGCCTGGCTGGAACACACCGGATTCTCGGAGGCCCTGTTCGACCGAAGCCGGCCCCGACGATTCATGCTGGAGTGGGCGCGGTCCAGGGGGGTGGACGCGCTGGACCTCCTGCCCGTTCTGCGGGGTCCCCAACGCGTCTATTACCGGACGGACTTTCACTGGAACGACCTGGGCCACGCACGCGCGGGGGAAAAAACTGCGCGCTTCCTTCAGGAGAATCGCCTGCTGACGCGCTGAATCACGCTCCTACCTCGAATCGGTTGCCGCCACGGGCTCCAGCAGGAACACGGCCGTCCGGCCCCACTCGTTGACGCAGGGCTGGATCCGGGCGTCCACGACCTGATAGTGCTGGTTGAACCAGTCGATCAGCCCGACCAGAGCCGGATCCCCGAAGGGGCACAGCACCAGGAAGACCCGACCCGGTCCGGGGCGAGCCCCGGGAGGCGCAGGCGGCAGGGGAACCTGAGGCACCCCCCGGTATCCTTCGCCGAAGCGGAAGCCCATATGCCCCGGACGCGAGAAGTCCACCTGAACGTGATCACGCCCATACGTGAAGTTCAGCCCCATCAGCGCATAGGGCATGCTGACGGCCAGGACGTCGCCGGCTCGCTGGCGTCCTCGGATCCACTCGACGGCTCCAGGCCAGTCCTGGTTCCACAGGAAGGGGTCGCGGGGGAAGAAGGCCGCGGTCGCCAGGTTGACCAGCAGGATGAGCCCCACCAGGGCGGGGGCGAACCGGCCGGCCCCCACCAGCATCAGCACCACGAAGAACGCGGCCACGGGAACCAGGTAGCGGGGCTGGAAGGTCTGCACCCCCAGGGCGTCGCCGGCCAGGTAGCCAACCAGCGAAAGCAGGAATCCCAAGCCCAACAAGAGCGCCTCGCTCCGGCGCCCCCGGCGCGCCAGGCTCAGCCAACCGCGTGCCCACAGAGCCCACAGCGCCAGGCCCATCAGGTCCAGAAGTCGGCCCGTCCAGGCCGGGGCCAGATCCCGAAGACCAGGCCAGGCGGCGGGCACCGAAAGGCCCGTCAGGTAGGCCGGAAGATCGGCGAAATGCGCCAGACGGAGCGACCAGTTGCCCGCGTCGACGGCGTCGGGCTGAATGGGACCCAGCAGGCTCCAGGCAAACCAGGCCAGACCGGGCAGCGCCCCCAGAGCCGTGGCCAGCAAAATCCGGCGCCGATCGGGAATCGCCGGTGCCAGGGCCAGGCCCAGGCCCAGGGCCGCCAGGATCAAGAAGCCGCCATAGTGCACGACGGGCATCCAGCACGTGGCCGCCAGGTATCCGGCCCACTCCGCGCCCGACAAACGACGCTGACTTGCCTTCAGGGCCAGGACCATCGCCAGGGCCGCCGCCAGATCCAGAAGCCCATACTGGCGAATCTGGGCCTCGGCCAGCCAGACGGGATAGGCGGCAGCCACCACCAGTCCAGGGAGAAGGCCGTTGCCCAGGACCCGACGACCGATCAGGAACACGCAGCCCACCCCCACGATGCCCAGAAGGACCGAAGGCAGCCGCAGGATCCAAGGCTCCGAAGTGGTCTTCACCAGGGGCTTGAGAACGACATACCAGGTGGGCGGATTCAGGTCGGCCCGGAGGGCCTGCGACATCTCCTCCAACGGGCGGGAAGCGGCGAAGAAGCTGAAGGCCTCGTCGTTCATGACCCCGGCGGACAGCGCGGCGCTCAAACGAACCAGCGCCGCCAGCAGCACGAGGACGAAAAGAACTCCGAGAGGCTCGTTCTTGGGGGGGGCCACGGTGCGCCGGGTTCTGCGGCCTGGAAAGCCGTTCCTGCAGACCCTTCCAATGGGCAGGTGGCGTCTCTCGACGTGCGCGGGTCAGAGGAACCCTCACCCTTCCGGCGTAGAACGCGGGGTGTCCGCACCACCTCGAATCCTCCTCTCCGGCTACTACGGTTTCGGGAACCTCGGCGATGAGGCCATCCTGGAATCCCTGGCCGGCGAGATCCTCCGCCAGAATCCCGAAGCCCGTCTCCGCGTCCTGACGGCCGACCCTGAACGGGCCCGGGAGTTGGGCCTGGAACCGGTCCCCCGCAAGAGTCCCCTCCCCATCCTCCGGGCCCTGATGAATTCGGATCTGCTGATCTCGGGCGGTGGGGGGCTGATCCAGGACTCCACCGGTCCGGGAAGCGTGGCCTACTACCTCGGACTGGTCGCGCTAGCCCGAGGTCTGGGACGCCAGGCCATGCTGTTCTGTCAGGGTTGGGGGCCGTTGAGGACCCCTGGAGGAAGACGACTCGCCCGCCTGCTGGCCCCCCTGGCCAATCTGGCGACCTTCCGGGACGAGCAGTCCTGCCGCGACTTCCAGGCACTGGCCCCCCGCGTTCCGGTCCGGCTCACCGCGGACCCGGCGCTCCTGCTCGAGCCTCCCCCCCCCGCCCAGATGGCCACGATCCTGCAAGAGGAAGGCCTGGCCGGCTCTTCTGAAGACGACGAACCGCTGGTGGCCGTGGCCATCCGGCCCTGGCCCGGAGCCCCCCTGGAGGCCTTGGCCCAGGCCCTGGGGACCTTCTCCCAGGTCACGGGCGCCAGGTATCTGTTGCTCCCCTTCCAGCCGGATCGTGACACGGAACCTTCCCAGCAACTGGCTGCGCGCCTGGGACCGCGGGCCCGGATTGCCAGGCCCCGGATGCCCAGGGAGACTCTCGGCCTTCTGGCCCAGGCGGACCTGGTCGTGGCCATGCGCCTCCACGCCCTGATCCTGGCCGCAGGACTGGGCCTGCCCCACCTGGGGCTCTCCTATGACCCGAAGGTCGAGCGCTTCTGCGCCCGGGCGGGTGGCATGCACCTTCCCTTGCAGGGCCTGCCGGCCGAAGAACTCACCCAGGCCTTGCAGACCCTCTGGAAGGATCGCTGGACTCGACAAGCGGGTATAAAGGAACGCGCCGACTCGATGCGCGATGCCGCCCGAAGGGCTGTCTCCGGGGCACTGGCCCTGGCCCGGACCAGGGACGTGTGCGCGGCCCTGCCGGTCCTGGACCGCGACGAAGACCCCGAGTTCGGCCCCTGAGATTCCTCCGAGGAGAACTGAACATGCAAACCCCCGCCCACGTCGTGGTGCTTGGAGCCGGTTTCGCGGGCCTGGCGGCGGTCAAAGCCTTGCGCAAGGCCCGAAACGTCCGGGTCACCCTGGTGGACCGCACCAACCACCACCTCTTCCAACCCTTGCTCTACCAGGTGGCCTCGGCAGCCCTGAACCCCTCCGAGATCGCCGCGGCCACACGGGCCGTCCTGCGCGGGCAGAAGAATGCCCGGGTGCTGATGGGTGAGGTCACCAGCGTCGATTACGAACAACGCACGGTTGACCTGGACGGGGGCCAGACCCGCCTCGCCTACGACCATCTGATCCTGGCCATGGGTGGACGGACCTCCTACTTCGGGCAGGACCAATGGCAGGAGCACGCCCCGGGCCTGAAGAGCCTGGACGACGCCATCGAGATCCGGACGCGCCTGCTGGCCGCCTTCGAGCGGGCCGAGAAGGCGCAGGACCCCGAGGATCGCCAGCGCCTCATGACGTTCGTGGTGGTGGGGGGGGGGCCGACCGGAGTCGAGCTGGCCGGAGCCTTCGCCGAGCTGCGCCGCCACGTCCTGCGCTGGGACTTCCGCGGCATCGACCCGGCCTCGGCCCGAATCGTCCTGATCGAGGCGGCCGACTCGCTTCTGGGCCCCTTCCCCGAGCGCTTGCGCCAGGACGCCGCCAAACGCCTGAAGAACCTGGGCGTCGAGGTCCGCCTGCAGGAGAAGGTCCTGAGCATCCGCCCGGGAGTGGTCGAGACCTCGACGGGCCCCATCCCCACGGAGACCTGCATCTGGGCTGCCGGCGTGGGCGGGCACGAACTGGCTGCGGACCTGGGTCCGAATCGCGACCGGGCGGGCCGACTGGTGGTGGACGACGACCTGCGCCTGCCCGGCCAGGATCGGGTCTGGTGCCTGGGAGACATGGCCCACTACGAGCACCCCCACACCCTCGGCGGCCGGACCTTGCCGGGCGTGGCCCCCGTGGCCGTGCAGCAGGGTCGCCACGCGGCCCGGGACATCCTGCGCCTCTTGAAGGGGGAATCCACCCACCCCTTCCACTACCAGGACAATGGAAGCATGGCCACCATCGGCAGGTCCGCCGCCGTGGCCTTCGTCGGACCGGTGCAGATGACGGGTCCCCTGGCCTGGCTGGCCTGGCTCTTCGTGCACCTGATGTACCTGGTGGACTTCCAGTTGCGTGTCCTGGTCCTGATCCGCTGGACCTGGGCCTACTTCACGTGGAAGTGGGGGGTCCGTCTGATCACCCGCCCCTTGCAGGAACGCCACTGCCCCCTGCCGGGCCTTCCAGACCCGCCAGAGGCCGGGTAAGGCGCAACGGCTGTGTCTCAGCGCAGGGCGCTGACCCACAGCCTTTGGAGGCGCGCCCGCTGTTCCCGCCAGGTCGGCAACGGGGAGCGGTACAGGACCTGGAAGCCCTCTTGCTCGACCTCTTCGAAGAGAGGCGTACGCCCCAGCTCGGTGCGCGCGATCCCGTAGGAGGCGGCGGTCAGGCCGACCAGCCGCGACACGAAGCGATCCGCCGAGCCTTCAAGCCGAACCCGGAACAATCGGCCCGGCGTGAAGAAGTCGCGAAGGATCAGGAATTCCTCGCGCAGGCAGTGGTCGTGGAGGCGCCCCAGCATCTGATCGAGCCACATCTCCAGGTCCGGACGCTCGGGATCCAGCGAATCGATCTCCCGTTCCAACGAGTCCGAAACGTCGGTCCCGGTCTCCTGGACCACGTCCCGGGTCAGGCCCAACAAGCGGCAGCGCATCGGGTTGTCGAGGAGTTCAGCCGCCCTCTGCAGATGGATGTGCCGATGGTGAAGGTGGAACAAGGCCCTCAGGGCCAGCCCCTGCTGTTCGACGGCCGGCAGGGTGGCCACGTCCGGGTGGAACAAAACCTGGAGCGTCGGTTCCGGCACAGCCCGGACCCAAAAGAGTTCGCTTCCGGAATACAAATGCACCTGCACATTCTTGAGACGGAAGAGACGCCAGGCCAGGCGGTCGAGAAACTCGGCAGGCTTCCATCCTACGGGGGCAGGTTGGGAGTCCACCAGCAGGGCGCTGAAGTCGGGGTCCGGGAATGAAACCGCCACCTCGCCCCGAGGCAACAGACGGTTGAGCAGGAACTCGACGATCTGCTCCGCCGGGTCATCGTGCTCCTCCTCGACCAGGTTCGGATCGGGGTCGACCGCCGCCACCCGCTCGCCACCCTCCTTCTCGGCCAGAGCGGCCGCCTCGCGCCCCTGGCGCACCAGGTCCAGGACCACCTGGGCGGCGGGACGGATGGCGCGGTTCCGTTCCTGGCCCGAGACCCGGTCCAGGTCGTCGAAGAGTTCGGGGCGGTCGGCCAGACCTTCCAGGGCGCCCAGGACATCCCGGAACTGTTCCGTCGAATTTCCGGCCTGAAGGCGAAGCCGGTAGTAGTGAAGCCTCGCATCGATGGGCCCGCGTCCGGGAATCTGGCGGGCCCGGGCCAGGAAATCCAGGGCCTGGGGCGGGTCGTCGAGGTGGATCTCGGCCAGGTCCAGGAACAACCTCTTGCGCTCGGCCGCGTCGCGGACCGCCTTGAGGCGCTCGATCAGGACCATGTGCATGGCCTTGACGAAGCGGGCGGCTCCGGGAGACTCCAACTCGGCGGCCAGGATCCGCCGGCCGACCTCCAGGGCCTCGTTGAAACAGAAGGAGCCGTAATAGTTGTAGAAGAGACCTTCCTGGACCTCCAGGACGTCGGGATGCGCCTGCGACATCTCCTGGAAGAGGTCCCAGGCGCTGTCGAACTTCTCGAGGGCCACCATCTTCATGCCCTCCTCGATCCGGGCACAGAGTGCGGGATCGCTGGCGCGCCGGAAGAGGAGCGCGTCGTCCTCGGCACGCAGGGACCTCCAGGGGGCCGCGACCGAGTCCGACAAGGCCTCCTGGACCGGAGGTGCGGCCGGGGCCGGCGCGACCTCGTCTGGCAGTGCTGCGGCGACAGGCGGCACTTCGACAGGGGGTGCCGGCAGCGGCTCGGAGGCCGCAGCCAGCGCGGAAAGGGTCTCTCTCAACCCCTCCAGTTCCAGCCCCAGGCGCTCCCGTTGCTCGGGAGTGGCCACCAGGCGCGACGCCGTCTCCTCCAGAGAAGCCAGCACCCGCAGGTGAGCCTGGGGATCCCGACTGGCCGGGTCCACCTCGCAGCGCGCATAGACCCGCCGAACCAGGACCGGCCCGGTGGACCCCAACAAGGACTCCATCAGGTCGACCACGGCCCGGTCGGGAGAAGCCTGAAGGTCTTCGGGCGGACGATCGGTGGGTTTCGGCGGATCCACCCTCTGAAGGAACTGCTCGCGAACCTGGCGCAGCGTCTGTTCCAGCGCGTCCGAGCGGGCTGCTGCTGCCTGGCCCGCGGCTTCCAGCGTCGCCTTCTCCTGGAGGGCCTCGGCCAGTTGAACCCCAAGGTTCCGGGCCGACAACTGCGCGTCGGCCAGTTCGGCCTCGATCTCCTGCAGGCGGCGGGACCGCTCCGCCAGGTCGGTCCTCAGGCCACTCGATTCGGTTTCGGCCTGTTCACGACGGGCGTGCTCGTGTTCCAGTTCGTGACCAAGCCGGAGAGACTCGGCCTCCAGCTCCTCCTGGCGGGCTTTGCTCCGGCGCAGGTCCTCTTCCAGAGCCTCCAGGGCGTGGCCCAACTCCTCGGCCTCGGCCCGGATCCGGTCCCGTTCCTGCTCCAGACCCTGGCGTTCTGAACGCAGCGTCTGCTCGGCCCGCGCCTGTGCCTCCTCCAACTCGGCGCAGACCCGTGCGCCTTCGCGACGGACCTCTTCCAAAGCCCCCTGCGCCTGCTGCAGGTTCTGCTCGGATTCCTCGACCTGGAAGACCAGCTCGATGTTCTTGGTGCCCAGGCTCTCGACCTCGGCTGCCAGACGCTGGTTCTCGCCCCGCAGCGCCTCTACCAGGCCCATCAGCTTCAGCTCGGCAGACCCCAGAGGTCCAGACTCGAGGTGGTCCGAAGTCACACGGATCTCCTCCACCGGGTTGCGACGATCGTCGCGTCTCTCCAGGCTGGGGTCGGGGTTCTGCGCCATGATGTCTGCCTCCACTCCCCTTGGTCCGAAGGTCTTCGCAGGCCTGGGGTCATCGCCTGCTCTTTGAGCAGGCCCGAGCGGCATTCACTCGGCGAACGAGCCGTGAAGATCCCGGACCAGTTCTTGGAGGAACTCGCGCTCGTCCGGGTCGTCCACGGCGTCGTCCGCCTCATTGAGCAGGCCCACCACGTGCGCCAGCAACAAGCTCACCAGGGCCGGGTCCTCGACGAAGTGGTCGCGGATCCAACGGACCGTCGCGTGAGCCCTGTTCAGGAAGACCCGCTGTGAAATCCAGACGGGTGGCCCCAGGGGTCGGAGGCCCCAGTCCAGGGTTTCCAGACGACGCGATCCGCGCTTGCGGACCCTGCCCCGAGCCACCAGGGCGAACTCGCGCCGAAGAGCCTTGAGCAGGTCCGCCTCGGGGTTTCCCGATTCGACTTCGGTCGCAGCGGCGCCGGCCTTCCGCTCGGAGGAGTCGCGTAAAACCGGCGCATTCAGCCTCTCTCCCAGACGTTCCAGGGTGCTCCCCCACCAGGCGGAGGCCGCGGTCCGCGAGCGGTTGGCGGCCTGCAGGGCGCCCGTCAGGACCTGTCCCAACCCCGGCGAGGAGACCTCTTCCAGATGGCCCCGACCCAGGAGCCTGGTGCAGAGCTCCCGGACCGGACTCCCCACCGGCAGGATCGGCAGAATCTCCTCCTGATTGGGCCAGTTCCACAGGGGCTTGCGCGAAACACAGGCCAGGCGACCCCGAGCCTGGTCCTCGGCCAACAGGGCGGCCAGCGAGACCTGACGCCCTCCGACGACCTCGACCAGAGGCAGGGCCAGGATTCGCTCCAGCACCTCGCCGGCCGGCGAGCGCCCCCCCAGGGCCGAGCGTTCCTCCAGAGCGAAAGCCAGCAGGGCCTCTCTGGCCTGCTCCCGGTCGCGCCCGGACAGATCGGGATGGCGCTGGGCCAGAAGCCCATACAGTCGGACCTGGTGTTCCCGAAGTTCGCGCCGTTGGTCGCGGGTCAGGGGGAGCAGCGCCCCCCCGGCGTCCAGGCGGAAACTGCCTTCCAGGATCGCCTGGCTCAGGTGGTGGGGCATCTCGAGCTGGCCCAGCGGCATCCCCTGGCGCAGGGCCACCAGGCTTCCCCGGCGCGCACGGGCAGGAAAACCGATCTCTCCGGTCAGGGACGCCCCCTCCACGGCGAGGACCAGCAGGCATCCGGACAGTCTGCGGGGCAGTCTTGAGGCCTTCTTGAGATGGGTCAGATACTGCGCGTCGCGGGCCAGATTCTCGGAATCGTCCCGGCAGTTCCGCTTCAGGACCGCCCGGAGAACCAGTTGCAGATCGGCATCCGCCTGTACCACCAGACGGCCGTCCCGGGGAAGTCCGAAACGCGGCGACACCAGAAGAAAGGGCTTGCGGCCCATCCGCCGGCGAACTTCGGCCAGGCCCAGGGCCTGGTCAGGCAAAACCTGCAAGAGCGGGGCTTCCTCCAGGAGTCCACGCACGGGTTCCGGAAGAACAGGCCAGGCCAGGAGGGAAAGCAGAGCCCGCGCCTCGTCGGATCCCGGCTTGGGAAGCCCGTCCAGGAGTTCCCCGGCCAGCAGGCCCACCTCCTCGGCCAGGCTTCCCAAGAGTTCCTGCCACGCCTCGTCCTGCAATACCTGGCGATATCGTGCATCGGGCTGGACTTGCGGGGCCTGGACCACGACCCGAACGGCCGGGGGCAGGACGCGCGGCAGGGTCTGGAGCAACCGCCCCTCCAGCAGGACCTGCACTTCACCTCCTCCAGCCTCGACCAGGGCCACCTCGCCCTCCAGTGGAGGGCGCAGCGTCCGGCACACCAGGCTTCGTCCCGACAGGTGGAGCGGATGAAGGGGGCGCAACAGGAACTCGGCTCGGGCCCGCTGGGTGTCCAACCAGGGGCGAGCCGAGGTGAAGCGAGCCTGGGGAAGCAATTGCCGGACCAGGGCGCATTCGCTCTCAGGCAGGACCAGCTTCCCCGGGACCGGCTCCAGGTCCCGGTCGCGGACGGTCAGAAGGTCCTCTCCTTGTTCCAGGGCCCTTCGGAGCCGGTCCAAGGAGACCAGGCCCTCGGCGCTGAGGAAGAGGGGAGCCGCGGCAGCCTCTTCCGCCAGATCGGGCCAGGTCCGCAGGGCCAACTGCACGGCGGTGCGGGCCTGCACAGGGAGGCAACCCTGGTGCCAGGACCAGGCCAGCAAGGCGCCAGCCCGGGTCTCGGCCTCCCGGACGAAGGACAAGACCTCCGACCAGGCCTGGTCGGTCTGGATGGCCTTCCAGTCCTGTGAAGGTTGAAGCCGCGGGCACTCCACCACGGCCTCAAAAGGCGGTCCCGAAGGCGTCAGCGTCCGGGTCTGCAGGAAGACCCCCTCGCGCAGCAGGTGGAGAATCCCCGTCTGGGCCCCGGCGACGAGCCCCAGTTGACCTCGAACCGAGCCGGATTCAATCTCGACCTGGACCAGGAGGTCGCCAGACTCCGGAAGGACGGGTTGGCGGCGCGTGCGGAATCGGACCGCCAGCTCATTCAAGCGGGCCAGCTCCAGGGCCGCCGGGGCGACCCGCCCGGGAAGGATCGCCTCCAGCACCCGCCTGGCCAACGAGTCCGCGCGGACGAAGGCTCCATCTGGCCAGACGGGGCCGGGGAGGTCGAAGGGAAGGTCGACGTCGTCGGGGTCCACGAGGAAGACGGTCTTCCTTGAGACCAGACGAGCCAGGCTGACCATGCCTTCCCGCATCTCGGGGAACCAGGGAAGGCTCAGCAGTGGTTCGGGTGGGACCCGGCCCCGTTCTGCCCACATCTCGAAGGCCAGATCCAGATGGCTGCTTTCGGCGGGGGTCCAGGGCCCCCCACGACGAGCCAGCTCCTCGTACAGACCCTCCCCGTGGCGGTCCAGGCGTTCCAGGACCCTCCGGAAGGACTCGGTGTCCGAAGCCGCCGACCAGTCCTCCTCGATCTCCAGGTCCTGAAAATCCAACACCGCCACGTAGGACAAGGGCGTGGGAAGTTCCCGCGACTCCAGGAGGCGCCCTCGGTACAGGACGTGCAGCAGCGAACCGACGTCGGTGTCCTGGGGTGAGAGGCCGACCTCACCCGGAGGCTCCGGCAGGCTGCGACGCAGGATCCACTCGCCGGGCGGCAGCGTGGCGGGACGGGGGCTGCGTTCCCAACGCTGGCGATGACTTCTCCGGCGCATGACATGAAGCACCCGCTCGCCGGCATCCTGCACGGCTTCGCCGAAGCGGAGCCTGAGCAGGCGCAACTCCTCCGGCGAGCGCAGGCGGACGATCCGGAACCCCAGCTCGGAAGCCTGCGGGGCTTCCCAGCACACGGGAACCTGACCCAGGCTTTGAAGCTGGGCCTGAAGCTCAGCCAGGCTCAAAGGGGCTCCCAGATGGTCCTGCAGCAAGGGGGCCGCCTCGAAGGAATCGGGGAGACTCCCCTTCCATACCAGAGCAAGATGCACCAGCAGGTTTCTGGATTCCTCGGCCTCTTCGCCCAGTTCCCCCGTCTTGAGGGAAACGGCCAGGGCTTCGGCACACCAGGAGCCGAACCCGGAGAGGTCCTCCAGAAGGGCCCTCAACCGGTGGTCCTCGACGACATCCGAGTGCGAGGCGTTCCTGCCGAGATCGTCGTGCCAGGCCACGGCCTGGAGGGGAACGGAGAGGGCCGGGCTGCGACGGCCGACCACCACCCCTCGCGAAACCAGCGTCAGCGTGCTGGCCTCCCCGTCCCGGGCCACGACCGCCCGGAATCGCGGCCCCCCCTCCGCCGGAAGCGAACGCACCGGTCCCAATCCTCGCAGGTCCGGCGGCAAGCGGAGATCCCTGCCTCCAACGCGGATGGGAATCGGCGCGTAGCGGGCCTCGCCTGCCAGCACGGCCTCCTCGGGCCAGACCCTGGACCGACCCGGGCCAGCTCCCTCCACCAGCAGGCGATGGTCCGCGAAATCCCCAAGGCCCGAGGACTCACCCTCCCGGGTGCGCTCCAGCCAGAAGCCGGAGGGGGACTCCAATCGCACGCGCTTGACCTGCAGGGACTCCAAGGCTGCACAGGCCATGGCCAGGGCCCGAAGCGCTCTTTCCACGGGGCGGGTAGGCGCCGTCAGCAGGTGGTCGTCCAGGGCGGCCAGACCTTCGGCGGGAAGAGGTTGCCCTCCGAATCGCACCTCCAAGGTTTTTCCGAACTCCAGATCCAGGGCCTCGGCCCCCAGAACCACGGCGGCTTCGACCAGTTCCAGCACGTAGCGGCGCGGGTCGGTCAACTGAAAGCGGGCCATCTTCTGGCGGGCTCTGGCCCGGTCCAGGGTGAAAAGACCCCGGGAATCCAGACGTCCAGCCTGGCGGAGTTCATCCAGCAGGCTCATCGGCGCTTCCTCCGGGTCGGAGCCGGAAACCTCCGGGGCGGGGCCTCCCGGCGACGCTGGACGGCCCGTTCCAAAAGATCGGCACCCGAAGCCGCTCCAGCGTCCAGATCCAAGACCACGCCGCGAGCCAACAAGAATGCAGCCAGGTTGGGGTCCAGCCGGCCCAAAGAGGCGCAGGGTTCGGACAGTCCACGGCCGGCCTGCAGGGCCAGGATGGGGCCTTGAGCCTGATCCCGACGGTGGGCCCGGCCCACGGCACGGATCCGCACGGCCCGCGGCAGACCCGCCACCGGTTCGATCAAGCGGACCTCCCGGATTCCCAGCCCCTCCAGAAGGGCACGAAGTTCCTCCAGGAGGGGCTCGTCCTGCGGCGGAACCGGCAGCTCCCTGGGCAGGAACCAGCGCTGCGCCACGGACACCGAAACCAGTCCGGCAGCCCGGAGGGCCTCCAACCGGGGATCCGTCTCGCCCTGAACGAGCACGACCTTCTCGCCTTCGGCCGCCGCGGCCCGAGCCAGTTCGTCCTCCTCCATCGAGTGACAGGGCCCCTCGCGGGTGCGCAGGTCCCGCAGGCTGAAGCGACTCGAGTCCAGGCCATCGAAGACCGGGATGCGCTCCAGACGCGGAAGAACCCCGGGCCACTGAAAGACATTGGCGGCGGCCTTCCAGAGTTCGGGGTCGGGAGTCTGACCGAGGTGGTCCATGAGATGCCTGGGCATCCGAATGAAGGCGGCCTCCTCAACCACCCGCATGGCCTTGCGATAGTTCTCATCCTGCAGAACCTGGTCGCGCGTCAGGGTGTGCTCGAGGTAGCGCGAGCGGACCTTGAAGGAGACCCCCGGCAGGGGGGAGCCTCGCCCCTCGAAGAGGGTGAGCCCCCGATTATAGAAGCCGAAGAACGAGTTGACCGGATCCGAGGGAGCCACCACGACCTCGGTCCCGGGCACGGCGTGGCGGAACTGGTAGGTTGCCTCCAGGCTGAAGGGTTGATTCAGCGGGACTCCGTCGAAGCAGACCTCCACCTCGCAGTGGCGACACCAGAAGACCAGTGTGTCCCGACAGTCGCGGCTGAACTTCGACAGCGCGGAACGGGGCATGTCCACGTAGACTCGGACCCTGGTTCCGTCGATGGGCTCGTCCAGGACGATCCGGTCGAAGGTCCGGTCGGGATGGAACAAGACCCGCCAGGCCTGACCTGCTCGCCCGGTGTCCACCACGACGGCCCGGGGCTTGACGGCAAACACCGAGACGAAGCCGATCCCGAACTTGCCGATCTTGGTGAAATCCCCCTCTTTGGAGGAGGCAAACAAGCGCGTCAACTGATGGTCGATGATCTCGCGGTCCATCCCTTCCCCGGTGTCGACCACCTCGACCACGGCGCACCCCTGCCCGGCGTCGTGGTGGACCGAGACGTCCACCCGATTGGTGCCGGCGTCCAGGGAGTTCTGGACCAGTTCGCGCAGGAAGGCCAAGGGTTGGGAAAACTGCTCGACCAGAAGGTCCAGGGCGGCCGAGACCTCCGGGGCAGAAGGGGGAGTGGAGGGGGCAGGCACGTCGGACTAACGGGAAGGTGCGGCCTGGATCGTCCAAGGCATCCAGGCAAGCAGGCTTGACATCCCAGGCTACTTCCCATCCTCGCGTCGGGCTCCTCCCCATCACCAGGAACCCGGCCGACACAAGGGGGGGATGGCCTCCTCCGGCGAACAGGTGCCGACATGCCTCGACCGACAAGGGAGGTCGTCATCCGCCGTGGACAAGTTCTCCAAGAAGGCCAAGGAGGGGTTGCAGAAGGGCGTGGAGTTCCTGCGCAACCGCGCGCAGGAGACCGTCGAGCTGCACAAGGCCACATCCCACCTCAAAGAGCTCCAGAAGCGCCACGAGGAGTGCATCCGGGACCTGGGATACCGGACCTACGCCATGCTCCAGAAGGGCGCACTGGACCAGAGGGTCCTGCGCGAGCGCTACGTCGAGGCGTTGGAGTTGGAGAAGGCCATCCAGAGGGCCATCAAGGACCAGGAGAACATCCGAGACCGCCACAGCACGGATCTCCAGATCTTCGTCCCGCCCACGACGGTCCAGATCCATTGCCCCTACTGTCAGGCAGCCGTGCCCCCGTCCGCTTCCAGGTGCCCCGAATGTGAAGCCCCGATGCCCGGCAAGGAGGAGGGTCGGACCGCCCACCTGGAGTCGCCTGGGGGTCCACGCGATTCCAGGCGGACGAAAGAGGATCCTCCCGGCCGCTGAACTGAACCTCGAAATCCCCCGGGGCTTCCAGGAAATCCCAGAGAGGGGTGGAATCCGCCCCCGCATCCCATGAAGACCAAGATCGCTTTTCTGCGCGAGTTCCTGCGCAACCCCGGCTCCGTCGGCGCCGTGGCCCCCTCCTCCCCCTCCCTGGCTCGGGAGATGGTCCGCCAGGCCGGAGTCCGCCAGGCACGCACCATCGTCGAGTTCGGCCCCGGCACGGGGGCCTTCACCCGGGAGATCGTCGAGCAGGCCGCCCCGGAGGCCCGCTTCCTGGCCATCGAGCGCAACCCGGCCCTGGCCCGGATTCTTCAGCAGGAGCTGCCCTCGGTCCAGGTCTACCACGACTCGGTCGAGAACCTGGGCGCGATTCTCCACCGGGAGGGGATCGACCGGGTGGACTGCATCCTCTCAGGGCTTCCCTGGGCTGCCTTCTCCGAGGATCTCCAGGACCGCCTGCTGGAGGAGGCGTGCAAGAACCTCACCTCCGACGGATGCTTCGTGACCTTCGCCTATCTTCAGGGCCTGCTCCTGCCCGCCGGTCGCCGCTTTGCCCGCAAGATCCGGCGGAAATTCGGGCATGTCGAGAAGTCTTCGGTCGTGTGGCGGAACCTGCCCCCCGCCTTCGTCTATCGCTGCCAGAGGTAGCGCCCCGGGAAGACCGGGCGTTATTCGGTGATGCAGTCGTTGGAGGTGATCCGGATCTCCCGGGCCACCGTTTCACCAGCCTGACCGTTCGCGTAGCGGACGTTCTCGAAGGTCATCTTGGCCCTGAAGCCCTTCCACTGGTCCAGGCGATGGCTCTGGTTGGGGGCGTTGAGGGCCGCCTTCTTGAGGTCCCGGACCTTGACGCGGCACCCGCAGCGGTCGACGATCACCGTATCCAGCTCCAGCAGGGCCCAGACACCGCCCGCGTACTGGTGGCTGTAGTTCATCCGCAATCCGTCGGGATAGACGCCCCGGGGATTGGTGGCGCTCCAATTCGTCCAGGCCACGAAGTTGATCGTGATGTCCTGCGTCTTCGGTTCGGCGACGGCCTCACGCCCCCCGACGGCCAGAAGGGCGGACAGGACGACCGCCAGCAGGGGAAGCCAGAAGAATTTTCTCATGGGCATCGGGGTGGACCTCCACGAATCAGGATTGCGCAACTGAATCCTGAAGGGCTTCGAGATTGTCGCGGTATGATCTGCGTCAGGGGGATGACCCGACAGGCGACACATCCCCACCTGCCTCCCCGGCAGGAAGACCCGGTCGATCCTGGGAATGCTGCGGTCCGGAGGCAAGCCATGAGCGATGTGACGATTCCCTTGGATCAAACACAAATCCAGACCCTGCGAGGCCTGGAGATCCCCATCCTGGTGCCAGGCCGGCTCCCCCCAGACCTGACCCGGGTCCAGACCACCACCGAGAGGGAGGCCCGGGGGCCCGCCTATCGGGTCGTCTTTCACGCCTCACCCCAGCGCTGGGTTGCCCTGCAGGGTGCCAGCGGCGGAATCGGAGACGTGATGTCCGGAGACGCGGCGGAGGCCTTCGAAACCGAGCAGATGGGCCCGGGACGCGTCGAATTCTATGACCCCGGAAGCCAGGAACCCGTCGATTTCCGGAGTCACTGGCTCCAGCCCCAGACCGGGGGGGCCTTCTACTCGCTGAGCGGTCAGGGTCTGACCGAGAGCGAGGTCCTGGAGGTCGCCAGCTCCCTGCGCTGGCTGTAGTCCGACGACCCACGCGAAATCAGCCCCAGCCCGGCGCGTTCCGCCTGGCTGGGGCTGATCTTCTGGCTGGGGCCAACCCCCGTCCGCGCCCGGTAGGACCGGGCGCTGCGGCGGACACTACTTGCCCTGGTTGGCCTGGTCCTTGTTCTGCATGTCGGCCGGCAGGAAGACCCGGCACTGGGTGCCGTAGTTGGTGGTCTGCTGGCGGTAGACGTCAGAGTATTCGCCACCCTTCCCGTCGGAGATCGAGATGTGGCCGTGCTCGTGGCCGTTGCCCCGATCCCACACCACCACCGCGCCGGCCGGCAGCTTGGGCAACTGCTGCGGGTCGACCTGGACCTCGCGGAGCTTGTCGTTCTGGGCCAACTGGTCCGCCGCCATGTAGGCGCTGGCCCCGCTGGTCTGGATGCCGCACTCGGAAAGGGCCGCACTGACGTGCTTGAAGCACCAGCCACCCGATCCGTTGCAGTTGCGCTGTCCGGCCTCGGCGATCTTCTGCCCCAGGGGTGAGGTCCGAGCCAGGGCCTCCGGGTCGACCGGCGGGGCGTTGGAGGCCCCGAAGGTGGTGCCGGCGTTCGAAGCCGTGTCCGCCCCACCTGCCGGGGCCGCTGCGCCCGCAGGGGCTGCGCCGCCCGCAGGGGCCGCGCCGCCCGCCGGAGCAGCCGCCATGGGAGCTGCCGCCGCAGCGGCAGGAGCTGCCGCAGCCGCGGCCGGAGCCGCGCCCTCAACCGGAGCGGTGCCACCCGCCGGGGCCTGCGGCGTCGCGGGCGGGTTGGTGATCCGATCCAACTGGCGGGTCAAACTGCCGATCTGCGCCTCGGTGGCCTTGGCGCCAGCCTCGTCCCCCTCCTCGATCTGGCGGGCCATCTTCTCGCGCAGCTTCTCGATCTGCTTGCGGAGCTGCTCGGCCTGCTGCTCGGGGGTCATCTTCTCGAGGTCTTCGGGTTTGATTTCCTCGTTCTCCTCGGGCGTCTCGGTCTCTTCAGCCGCTTCCTGACCGCCCAGGGCATCCAGGTTCGGAATGGAGCCCCCCTCCTCGTCAGCCAACGCCTCGGGGGAGATGCTGACCTGGCTCTCGGTCGACGCTGCGGGAGTCTCGGCGGTCTTGGGGGCCGCAGCGGCAGCAGCAGCGGGGGCTGCGGTGGACTGGACTACGGGGGAGGCAGGCGCCGAAGTGCGATTCGTGTTGATGGCAGAGATGGGTTCCATTTCAGACCTCCAAGAACGTGCGGATGCAGTTCGCTTTCCTGCATTCTAGACCGGGCGCCCCTCTCCCACCCTCCCGGGATATGAACATTTTGTTTCAAATGTGAACAGCAGGACCAATCATGTTACCGATTCGAAAACCGTCATTCCGAACGAGAGACCGTGCTTCCCCCCAGGGCCACCTGCTCGTCCACGACGTGCCGCAGGATCTCCTTCATGGCTTGCAATGCTCGGGGAGGCCCCGACGGACAGAAGGCCTGCAGGCCCAGAAGTGCCTGATGCACCGCCTCCAACGTGGACAGGCAACCCTCTGCGGGCTGTCGGCGGAAGGTCACCAGACCCGGCTCCGGCGGATCCAGGCCCAGGCGGGGCAGGGCGGCCAGTTCGGGGTTGAAGAGCAGGATCTGTCGGGCCTGACGCCAGGTTCCGTCCGGCACCAGCATGAGCATCCGCCGTCCGCCCAGGATCCTCCCCACCTCAGGATCCTGGGGGTTCAACGAGCCCGAACCGGGATGGAGCAGGAAAGGGGCCAATCCAGGGTCCGACAACAGGAGCGAAAGGCGCGAGTGAGCGTGAAAATCCAGACCCACGAAGAGTTCGGCCCCCTGAACGCAGCGCCGGACCATGCGTGCGGTGTTGAGGGCGCCCCGTTTGCGATCCTCCCTGGGATGAACCAGGAGGACCACCTTGGGCCCCGGGAGGACTGGAACAACCAGATGGCAGTAGCAACGGTTGAGGGCTTTGTGACAATCGGCACACAGGGGACGCACGGCTCCGGCTTCGTGGCCGAGCCACCCGGGTCCCCCGCCTGGGACCCGGGAGATTCCGGTCCTGGGGAAGAAGAGCATTTCGGCCTGCGTCCATCTCAGCACAAACCCATTCTCGGAGGCCCACGACATGCGACCCCGACTCCAGGTCCCGACCAGACAGTCCCTCTTCACCGTCCTCGCCCTGCTGGCGATGACCTTCTTCGTCCCCTCGCCGGGAACCGCCCGGGAAGACCTGGCGGGGCGATGTCGCCAGGACCTGGCGCAGCGAACCTCCAGCCCCCTGGAGGGAATCAGCGTCGTCCAACGGCGCGACGTCCTCTTCCCCGACGCGGCCCTGGGACTGCCCCGACCTGGGGAGGTCGTGGCCTCCGTGCAGACCCCAGGCGAGATCCTGGTCCTGCAGGTGGGGCAGACCTCTCATCTCTACGCCGGTTCAGGGCGGACGTTCCGCTACGGGGGGCCCCTCGGGGCCTGGCGCCACTCGGCCCTGTTTCTCGAGGAGATTCCGGACGAACCCAACCTCAATGGTCGACTGATCCAGACCTCGCTGGTGGGGACCAATCCGCGGGTCGTCCTGGCCGGCGTCAACGACTTCGCTCCCCAACGGGATGGGTCGCTTCTGGCCATCCGCCGGACCTCGCGCTCTGGCCACGACCTGCTGTATCTGGCCCCCGGAGAGGAAGGGCCGGGAAGCAGGCTCTATTCCACCTTCGCCGTCGTCCACCCCATCCTGAACTCCGACGGGACCCGCTGGGCCGCCCTGGAGCGACCGCACGTGGGGGGTGGCTGGGTGCTGGTCACCAACTCACTGAAGGCCTCCCCTGAAACGGCCCGCCGCTTCACCCTGCCCGAAGGCACGCGCCCCGGAGACCTGGTCTGGGCAGAGGGGGGACCGGTCTTGAGGGTGGCGGCCTCGGACACGAAGCGCTTCTGGCAGTTGACCGACCTGGAGGGCGAAGGCACCTGGAAGGAGTTGAAGGTCTTCGCCTCCCCCGAGGGCCGGGACCTGATGCTCAACAAGAGCGAGTCCCTCCAGGTCGTCCAGATGCCCGACGGACAGAAGGTCCAGGTGGCCCGGGTCTGGTTCAACGGAGACACCCGCGTGCTGGCGACGGTCCCCGAAATGCAGATGACCGAGTTCAGCTACCCCCCCTCGCCGGACTTCGTGGTGATCTCGGGGCGCTGGCAGGATGAGCCTCGGGCCCTCGCGGTCGACGTCCACACCGGCCAGGTCCTGAGCCTGCCGGCCGGTCACCACGGCCCCACCCGGCTGTGGATGGCCCCGCCGGCGGGGCGTGAACTCCTGGAAGGCTGGCTGAAGCCCTGACCTGCGCGGTTCCCGGAGGGCGGGTCCTCCTCGCCCCTCCGGGAACCTGGTTCGCTACACGTGATTCCGCAGCATGAGCTCCTTGGGGTGGGGCTCGAGATAGGTCTGCCCCAGCAGATAGGGGACCTCCAGGACCCGAGCATAGTGGGCCAGCATGGTCATCGGGACCACCAGGGGAACCAGGCCCGCGCGGTAGTGGGTGATCTCCTGGGCCACGTCCTGGCGGAAGCGGGGGGCCAGACCCTCGCGAAGATGTCCGAGCATGTGCTGCAGCACGTTGGCGTTCCGTCCCCGGCTGGACTTGCGTCGCAGGGTCGCCATGAAGACACTGCGATACTCCTGCTCCACCGACTCGGCCGGCCTGTTGGCCGCCCCTGCCACCAGGCGGCCCAAGGTGCGATAGCCCCGCTCGTCATGGGCCAGAAGCAGCATCTTCTCGGCGGTGTGGAAACGCACCAGATCGCCACGGCTCCAGCCCGGAATGAAGAGGCGCTGCAGCCGGCGGAAGGCGAAGACCCGCTCGAAGAAGTTCTCGCGCAGCGGGGGGTCGCAGAGCCTCCCCTCCTCCTCCAATGGGAGGTCGGGAATCCCCTCGATCAGGGCCCGAGCGAAAAGCCCGACCCCGTTCTTCTCGGGCATCCCCTCCGGAGAGTAGAGGCGAACCCGCTCCATGCCGCAGGTGGGCGAGCCCTTCTTGAGGATGAAGCCGCACAGCCCCAGGGCCCGCAGCTCCTCGACCCTCTGGCGGCAGAAACGCTCCATGTCCTCGGTCCAGTCGCGCCCGGTCCGGTTGCCCTCCATGTGCACCCCGTCGGGACGGCGGATCAGCCGGACCGCCTCGCGGGGGACCCCCATGCCGACCTCCAGCTCGGCACAGACCGTAACGAAGTCGACGAATCGAGAGACGGTCCCGGTCAGGAAGGACTCGCGCTTGTGCCCTCCGTCAAAGCGCACCTCCAGACCGGTCAGGCACGAGGAGATCCCCACGAGAATCGGTTGGTCATTCATCCAGAGAGATTCAACGCCGGGCCCCGGTTCTCCCCCGGCGCCAAAACCATGGACAAGGTCTCCAGGCCCGGTCACGAGTTCAGCCAACGACCGGCCAGGAATGCCGTCCACGCCACCATCGCGTTCAGGCAGGTTCCCCAGGCGATGTCCAAGGCCGAGACCTGCCAGGGCCAATCCCGCAGGGTGGCCTGGTTGGTCAGATCATAGGTGGCGTAGGTGAAGAACCCGAAGAGCGCCCCGCGGACAATCGCCTGGAGCATCGATCCGGATTCCAGGCCTGGCAGCACCGCGAAATACAGGATCCCGACCACATAAACCAGGTAGAAGACCCCTGCCACCAGCAGACGCGGCTCGGCGGCCAGGAGGTGGCCCAGAAGGGGCTTGTAGAACCGGGGCACCATCTGCGTCAACCAGATGAAATCCAAAGCCAGGAAGACCCCGGCCGAAAGACCATACAAAGCCAGAAGTCTGGTCAGCGACATGTTCCGCCTCCTCGAAAAGCCTGCCGGGCAGCAGGGTCTTGCTTGCAGAAGGTTCCGGGAGGACCCAGGCGATTCCTGGCTGGGACTGGAGGAAGACCGCCCCCCTCACCTCGAAATGAATCCTCGGTGTTGCTTGAGGCCTTTCTCCTCCGCCTGGCACTCTCGGCCGCCTTGGTCGGCCTGCTTCTGTCCGCGCTCTGGTTGGTCCAACTCCGCACCCGGAATGCCGCCATCGTGGATGTCGGTTGGACCCTGTCGCTTCCCATCCTGGCCCTCTTCGACGCCGCTTTGGCCCCTGGCTGGTCGGCGCGTTCCTGGCTTCTGGCAGCCATGGTCTCGATCTGGGGAGGGCGCCTGGCCTGGCATCTGGCCCTCCGGATGCGAGGCGGGCCCGAAGAGCCCCGATACGCCAAACTTCGTGAAGAGTGGGGCGCCCAGGCAGACCGGCGGTTCTTCATCTTCTACCAGCAGCAGGCCATGGCCAGTGCTCTGTTCTCGGTCCCCTTCATCCTGGTCAGCCTGGACCCCCGGCCGGCGCTGGGGCTCTGGGAATGGCTTGGGGGGCTCGTGTGGCTGGCAGGGATCCTGGGTGAGGCCACCGCCGACCAGCAGTTGCAGGCCTTCAAGTCCTCAGCCTCACGGCAGGGTCGGGTCTGCCGAAGGGGGCTGTGGCGCTACTCGCGCCACCCCAACTACTTCTTCGAAATCCTCACCTGGATCGGCTTCGCCCTCTTCTCCTCGGGCTCTCCGGGATTCCCCGGGGGTTGGCTCAGCCCGCTCCTGATCGCCTGGACGCTGATCTTTGTAACGGGAATCCCCCTGGCCGAGGCCCAGGCGCTGCGTTCCAAAGGTGAAGAATACCGACGATACCAACGAACCACCAGTGCTTTGATTCCCTGGTTCCATAGCCCTGAGGCGGGCAGGACCCGGGAGGATCCGGGCCGGAACCGAGGGGAAGGGCCGTGAAGAGAATCGCCATCGTCGGCTCGGGAATCTCCGGGCTGACCGCCGGACACCTGCTGCATTCCCAACACCAGGTGACGCTGTTTGAGAAGGATGCCCGACCAGGCGGCCACACGGCCACGGTCGATGTCCACCTCGACGGGCGCGACTACGCCGTCGACACGGGATTCATCGTCTTCAATGACCGCACCTATCCTCGTTTTCAGAAGCTGTTGGAGCGCGTCGGCCTGGCGGGCCACCCCAGCCAGATGAGCTTCTCGGTCCGCAGTCCCGAAGGCCTGGAGTACAACGGGCAGGACCTGGACACCCTCTTCGCCCAACGGGCCAACCTGCTCCGCCCCCGATTCTGGATCTTCCTCTCCGAGATTCTGCGATTCAACCACCGGGGGCGGATCGCCCTGGCCGAGGGAAGGGCCGATGGGCAGACTCTGGGCGAGTTCCTGGCGCAGGGGGGATTCTCGGACTTCTTTGCCCGGCACTACATCCTGCCGATGGGGGCCGCCATCTGGTCCTCGACGCTGGCGGACATGCGGGCCATCCCGGCCGGCTTCTTCCTGCGCTTCTTCGAGAACCACGGCCTGCTGCACGTCACGAACCGTCCCCAATGGTTCGTGATCCCGGGAGGCTCCAGGGAGTATATCGCGCCCTTGACGGCGGGGTGGAGCGACGGGATCCGCACCGCCTGCCCGGTGCATCAGGTGAACCGCGAGCCCGAAGGAGTGCGCGTGAAGACCGAAGCGGGCGAGGAGGTCTTCGACGAGGTGATTCTTGCCTGCCACAGCGACCAGGCCCTGGCCTTGCTGGGGGATGCCACCCCCCAGGAGCGCCAGATCCTCGGAGACCTCCCCTACCAGGCCAACGAGGTGCTCCTGCACACCGACACCTCGGTTCTTCCCCGACGCCGCAAGGCGTGGGCCAGTTGGAACTTCCTGCTGGACCAGGATGAGGCCGCGCGCCCCCTGGTGACCTATCAGATGAACCTCCTGCAAGGCCTGGAGGCGCCTGAGACCTTCTGCGTCACCCTCAACCCTCAGGGTCTGGTGGCTGAGGAGAGAATCCTGCGGCGCTTCGTGTACCATCACCCGGTCTTCAACCAGAAATCCCTGACGGCCCAGAAGGAACGAGCGCGGATCTGCGGCGTAAACCGGACCCACTTCTGCGGCGCCTACTGGTACAGCGGGTTCCACGAGGACGGGGTGCACAGCGCCACCGACGTGGCCGAACGCTTCGGATGCCGGCTGTGAACAGCGCGATCTTCCGCGGGAGCGTCCGACATCGCCGCCTGGCTCCGCGCAAGCACCAGTTCACCAACCGACTCTACATGCTGGGTCTGGACCTGGACGAATGGGGCCAACTGGACCGGGGAACTGCATGGCTGGGGGTGGATCGACCCGCCCTGCTCTCGGTCTGCAGGAAAGACTATCTCGGTGGAGGTCCCCTCCCCCTCAAAGAGGCGGTCTGGAAGCGGGTCCGCGAACTGGGAGGCGACAAAGAACCCGGAGGGCGGGTGCTCATGCTCGGCCAGGGCCGCTGCCTGGGCATCTATTTCAGTCCGGTCAACTTCTACTTCTGTTACTCCGGGGACGAGGCGCGCTGGATGCTGGCCGAGGTCTCCAATACCCCTTGGAACGAGCGCCACCACTACCTGGTCGATCTTCGGGCCCCCAGGCCGACCGAAAAGGTCTTCCACGTTTCTCCGTTCATGCCATTGGAGATGCGCTATCTCTGGGAGGTAACCCCTCCGGGGCAGGAGGTCCGCGTCCAGCTCGAGAGCCACCCTCGAACCGGAGGCCCGAAACTCTTCCAGGCGACCTTGAGCCTGCAGCGTCTTCCCCTGGACTCGGCCACACTGCGACGGGTCCTGCTGCGTTGGCCCTCGATGACCCTGGCCATCCTGCTGGGGATCTACGGACAGGCCCTGCGCTTGTGGCTCAAGAAGACCCCCTTCTACGAGCACCCGGCACCCTCCCCATGAGACCGGAATCGTCAAAGGGGAGCCTCGCCTCCCTCGGAAACCGTCTGGCCCGCCGCCTGGTCCTGGGCATGTTGGGGAGCCTGCGGGGCGGGTGCCTGCTGATCCGGGAGGGCGCCCGGACCATCCGATGCGGAAGTGAGCCGGCCCCTGGCGCCGAGATCGAGGTCCGCACTCCCCTCTTCTGGAGTCGCCTTCTGACCGGGGGAAGCCTGGCCGCCGGCGAGACCTGGGTCGAAGGCCTCTGGCACAGTCCAGACCTGGTGGCCGTGGTCCGCCTTCTGGCCCGAAACCTGCCGACCCTGGACCGCCTGGAGCGCCGCCTGGGCTGGTTGACCTTCCCGATGCGCCGACTCGAGCACCTGCTGCGCCCAAACTCTCGCGGCGGCTCGCGGACCAACATCGCCGCCCACTACGACCTGGGCAACGAGATGTTCGCCGCGTTCCTGGATTCCCGGCTGCAATACTCATGCGCCCTCTTTCCCACCCCCGAGGCCAGCCTGGAGCAGGCTCAACGGCACAAGCTGGACGTGATCTGCCGGCGGCTCGACCTCCAACCCGGCGAGCACCTCCTGGAGATCGGCACCGGTTGGGGGGGGCTGGCCCTGCACGCGGCCCGGGAATACGGGTGCCGGGTGACCACCACCACGGTCTCCCAGGCCCAGTTTGAAGACGCTCGCTCTCGGGTGCAAGAAGAGGGCCTCCAGGACCGGATCACGGTCCTGAACCAGGACTATCGGGACCTGGGTGGCGAGTTCGACAAGCTGGTCTCGGTCGAGATGATCGAGGCCGTGGGACACGCCTGGCTGCCGGGCTTCTTCCGGGTGTTGGGGCGGCTGGTGCGTCCCGGCGGGCGGATGCTGCTGCAGGCCATCACCATGGCTGAGGACCGCTACGATCGCTATCTGCGCGGGGTGGACTTCATCCAACGCCATATCTTCCCGGGAGGATGCCTGCCCAGCGTCTCGCGGATGTGCCAGCTTCTGGCCCGCGAGACCGACATGAAGCTGCTCCGGGTGCACGACCACGGCCCGCACTACGCCCAAACCCTGAAGATCTGGCGTGAACGCTTCCTGGCCCTGGCCCCGGAGCTGCTCAACCAGGGCTTCACCCCGGACTTCATCCGGCTCTGGGAGTTCTACTTCGCCTACTGCGAAGGCGGGTTCCACGAGGGTCCGCTGAGCCTGGTGCACCTCGAGGCACGCCGGCCGAGCGGGACCTCCTCCCCCGGGCCGCTCTTCTTCCCCGGACCGCCGGGATGCGGGTTCCGGGAGCCGGCCCGCTGAGTCCCAGGCCTGGCGAGCCCTGCAGGCCATGCGGGGGGGACGCCGCGAAGGAGGCGGGGATGAGGCGATGGGCGTGGATGGGGGCAATGACACGATATGTCACCCCCTCTGAAATAGGATATGGAGGACGTTTGAAGTGTTCAGGGAACTCGACTCTGACAAACCCATCCTTCGACGGGTGACGTTCCCAAAGCATCCGGAGGAATCGCCCTGGGGTGGCGATGAGGATCTACATTGCCAATACCACGATGCCTGACCTGCCGAAGAAGCCTTGACCCTGCAGACGAGCGCCACCGATACTGTCCCAGTTGCGGCGCAATTCGAGTGTTGCCGGATCCGCCGGGCACCGGGCCAGAAGGGTCCTGCCTGGTCTTGGGCTTCCACGTTCTAGGTCCCAGGTCGGGAGTTTTCTACAGCTACGCCAGTTTGGACCAGCCGCCTCGGGTCCTCGATCCTCTCCGGGGTCCTCATCCAGGCGGAACGAGCCATCTCCGCGCCGACCTGTTGGCATCCTCCGAGGCTCCCTTCCCGGAGGCAGCCTTCTACACCCTGAGGCCTCCTGCGGAATATCCTCAGCACGCAGAGCGCCAGGGGGTGACGATGGCCACCCCCTTCTGGCAGACCGCCTGCCGCCATACCCGAATCTACTGCCTCGTGGACGGGGGACAACTCTGGGCCTACGACACCCGGACCCTGGACCATCCCACCTCGTGGACCTTTCCCAAGGTGGAGGGGGCCGACTCCAAGACACAGCTTCAGGTGGGAGAAACCCTGGTCTACTGCTTGACCCGGGTCCAGGGCAGCGCGACCCTCCAGTGCTTTGATCTCGGCACCGGCAAACCTCTGATCCAGCAGAGTCTTCCCCTGGCGGACTCTCGCGTCCTGATCGCCGGCGGCGAGGTGCTCGTGGTTGGCACGAACGGAGCGCACACCCAGAGGATGGAGCGCTATTCGCTGGATCGCTTCACCGACCCCACGCCTCCAGGGCAACCGGACGGGCACAGGGAGGTCCCCCTTCCCGGAAGGCGGGCTTCCTCCAGCCCCTCCCCGGTCCGATTGGGGGATGATTTCCTCCTGGTCACGCCGGACGGCAAGATCCAACGTTGGGGCAAGGACCCCACCGAGCCGCTCCAGGTCATCTGGCCGAACCCCAAAAGTGCCAGACTCTGGCAGCAGCCGGTCCCGCTGGGTCCCCAAGAAATCGCTTTTTTATGCGAAACAGATTCAGCGGAGTTCTCCCTGGTCAGGATCCAGGCGGGACCGGATGGGAGGTCGTTCCTGAAGAGCGTCCTGCCTCTGCCCACGCTACAAGGTTCAAGGGCGCGATCCGTCACGGCCTTTGATGGGAACCTCTTCCTGTGCACTCAGCCGCCCGGAAGTCCGATTTGCCTGCATTCGGTGAACCTGGCCCGAACCGAGGACGGCACCGTCGGGGCCGTGCAGCTTGCAGCCCTGGACGGCACCCACGAAGCAGAGGTGGGAGGAATGCAGGCCCTGCCTTTCCAGGGTGAACTGCGTTTGCTTCTCGAATACTCTCCGGGCCCCCAGGCGCTGCATAAAGAATTCTACCTGGTCCACCCCACCACGGGCCATCGAACCAGGATTGAGTGGGCTCCGCTTCGAGACGCCAGGACCCGCGTCGTGTGGGAGTCCGGACGTGCCTGGCGGGTCGATTTGTCCAAAGGTCAGATCCAGGTGCTGCCGTGAGAGGACCGCTTCGACCCTGGGGCGGGATCTTCCTCGGCCTGGTTCTGGCCCTGGGGCTTGCCTCCTCGCCCGCTCATTCCCAACAGGAAGGCATTCCCACCCTCAAGAGTGCCCGCGCCTGGTGCAGAATCCTGGCCCAGGATACGAGGACTCTCTTCCCTGCCCTCTGTCACGCCAAGATCCACTGGTTCCTGGGTGTCGACACCTCTGGCAGCATGACCGGACTGAAGCTCCAGACAACCAAGGAACTGATCGGCTTCTGGCTGAATGGGGTGGCCGTTGAAGGCGATCGCCTGACGGTTCTGGCTTTTGACCACCGGATCCAGGTATCGCCTGACCCCACCGCTCCCTGGCAGGTCGGTCCCCCTGACGAGAGGTCCCAACTGCGGGAGAGGGTGATGTCCGCCCTGCGCATTCAAGGGAAGGGATCACCTGGAGGAACCGCAACACAGGCAGCCCGAGCCAGGTTGCTGGAACTGGCCTCCCAGGTCCCTGAGAGCCATCTTGCCCTGGTCCTGGTCCTGGGCGACCGCGACGACGACGACGGGCGGCTCCTCAAGGCAGACTCCACCATCCCTCCCCGATTTAAAGAAAGGTTCGCCTCCCGGCAGGATCCCAGACCAGACGACCCGGTGTGGGGACAGAAGGCCTACACCTTTACTCGCGACCAGAAGCCGTTCGAGCTCCTGGTGCTCACCAGCGGCTCCAGAGACGCCACAGCCCGAGCCCAGGGGGCCCTCCAGCCCAGGCGAATCCCGGTCATCGACCCTGGCCCGGTCCAGACGCCTCCCCGCCCCGTCGACACTTGGAAGACGGTGCGCGGGGCCGTCCCACTTCTTCCTCTTCTCCCCCTGGTCGCGGCGGTGGGACTCTTGCTGAAGCTCAACACCAGCCGCGCCGGGATCCTGATACATCGCGAAGGCAACTCCCAGGTCTCCGTCCCCTGGCGGCTTCTCCGCGCCCCCCCCCTCAACATCAAGGCGTCCAAGAACGAACCAGGGTTGGCCCTGACGCCCCTGCGCGACGACCTGGGTGACCCCGTGGTGTTGCGTGCCACCCTCCAGGCTCCCTGGGCCTGGTCCCCGTGGAAGCTCCACCTTGAGGCCTTGCCGGGTTTCATGTTCCAGGAGATGGCCAGCCGCACCCAGGAGACCACCCTTCTCCCCCACCACGAACACCAACTCCAACTGGTCGACCAACGAGGGCCCGTGACCCGCGGCATCCTGGAATGGAAGCCCGACCGGGGCACCCAGAACACCCTGCGCGCCGCGATCCTGGCTGCGATCCTGGGCGTCCTCCTCCTGTTGGGCCATCCCGTCCTGCAGCAGGTCGTTCCCCCACCGCCGTCCGTGCCCGCGCCGCTGGTCCCCCAGGATTCCGAACCACTTTGCGAGTCCACCGGGGCGCCCCGGCCCGGCGACCCTCTGTGGTGTGAATCCGGGCCAGCGCCCTCCACCACCCCTTTCCGAGCCAAGGCCTGAACACCCACCACCCCACCTGGAGGAAATCCATGAAACTCGCTGTCGCCCCCACGGTCTTCATCGGTCTGGGGGGAACGGGCACCCTGATCCTGCAGAAGCTCCGCAAGCGCATGGCGCACAGGATCGGAACGGCGGACCTGCCTTTCCTGCGCTACCTCTACGTGGACACCCACGCAGACTCCGTCGCCAAGGCCCTTCAGGGCCTGGAGGGTGACAGGCGGAAATGGTCGGCGGCAAATGTGGTCGCACCGCCAGACGACGTCATCCGCAGTGTCCAGGACCCCAACCTTGACCACGGCGTGGTCTCCCGACGACTCCGCGTCGCCGAGTGGTTCGACGAACGCATGCGCCAACGCCTCAGCACGGTCGGCTTCTCGCAGGGCGTCGGAGGCCAGCGGATGTTCAGCCATCTGGCCTTCCTGGCCAGCGGCAACCTGGCCGGACTGCGTCAGGCATTGATCGACTTCCACCAGCAGTTGATCACCTCTGTTGCCCTCCAAGGCCAGCCGCTGGAGGGCCTGGACCCCTCCTGGCTGATCCTGACCCCCACCCGCGTGCTCACCTCGGTCCGATTTGTGGTGGTCACCTCTTCAGGAGGGGGAACGGGATCCGGCTGTTTCATCGATGTGGGCTTCCTTCTCCGACGCCTGCGACGAGAGCTGAACTGGCCGGCCCAGAGCGTCACCCAGGTGGGACACGCAGCCCTGGCCCGACCTGGCGTCAGCAAGGACCTGGAGTTGCGCAACACGGCGGCCCTGCTGACCGAACTGGACCACTACGACGGCAGCATGAAGTACGATTACAGCTACCTCACCGACCAGGACGGGGTGGCCGTCACGCCAGAGAGGAACCCTCCCTTCGACCAGGTCTATCTTTCGATTCCAGCCCAACAGGCCCGTCCGTTGGATGCAGACCCCGCTCGAGCCTTCAACGAGTTGCAGTGGAAGATCGCCGAGCACCTGCTGACCGGCACCGTGGCCGTCTACCGGGACGAGGCTCCAGATGAGAAGATCAAGCTCCCTTCCGAATCCTCCCAGGGGGCCATCGCCTGGCAGGCCGACGCCGCGGCCAACAATCCCAAAGGGTTCTTCACCTTCGGTGTGTCCAGCCGGGAATGGCCGGCGGCCATGGTCACGCGCCATCTCTTCGTCCACGTGGCCCGCGAACAGATCCGATGTTCGAGCCAGGTGGACGCCCCGACCTTGGCCGACGCGGTGACCAGGAGTTGCCGCGCCCTGGGGATTCCTGAGGAGTCGATTCGCAGGAATCGCACCCCGCGAGTCGTCCAGGAAGACCAGCTCTGCCAGAGTCTGCTGCAGCCCGTCGCGGGCTTCGAGCCCCTGACGCAACTGGCCAACTGCAAGGCCAGGGCCTTCGACGAGCAGGGCCAGGTCAAGCCCGGAGGTCTGGTCGAGACCCTGAACGCCCTCAAAGAGCAGTTCCAGACCCGGCATGGTGGTCCGGTCGCCAACCAGTCCGGGATCGCCTTCGCCATCGTGCAGACAAATCGGGACCGCCTGCTTGCCCAGGACAACCTTGAGGGCCTGCCGCAGTCAACGGCCACGACGTTGCTGCAGGCGTGTGCCGAGAAGGGTCCGGCCACCCCTCTGGCCGCTGCCCGCGACATTCGCCGGGCCGTGGCCGAGGAACTGGCCTTCCTGGAGGAGGGCCTGGCGGAGGTGAAGCCCCAGGCCAGCCAGACCCCCAAGACCCTGGACGAGTGCTGGAACTTCGCCAATTCCAGCCTGCTTCGCCTGGTGCTGGAGAGCAAGAAGCACATCTACAAAGACCTTGAGCCCTGGCTTGAGAAGCTGGCCAGGAGGTTCGAGAACTTCGCAAGATATCTGGAAGACTACCAGGGCAGGCTCAGCACGACCACGGACAGCCTGGAGAAGGACGCCCCCGGCCTGGTGCTGCCGGCGTCGGAGATCGAGCGACTGAAGAAGGCCCTCGCCACGGCCCCTTCCAACGGACTGGGCCTGCTGAAGACACGGACCCGGGGCGCTCAGGGTCACACCCGACCAGGGCTTCTGGAGCAACTCGAGGACCTGGTGCGCCAAGGCCTCCCCGAGCAGGACGCGACGGCCGAGCCGACCCTCTTCGCTTCGGGCCCTCCAAAGCAGCAGGGGGCGGCCGATTATCTGCACCTGCAGGAGATGGAGAGGCAGGCCTTCGAGCGGGTCACCAGGGCCCAGGGTGAGGCCAACCCCTACAACCTGAAGGTCTTGTCCCTTCTTCAGAAGGAGGCTTCCGAGTCCGGCCGCCCCTTCCCGAACCTCTTCGCCGAAGCCGAACCACTGATCCAGTTCCAAGGGAGCGCGTCGGACTACCTGAACCTCTCCTTCGGGAAGGCAGGGACCCAGTGCTCCCTGATCGTCCAGGCCAACCAGGACGGCTACCCGGACCTGATGCAGCAGGAGGCCACGGGAAAGGCCTGGCTGCAGCAATGGCCGGGGGGCTGCCAGGAAGAGAAGATCCACGAGACGCTGACGGACCAGTGGAACCCCTGGTCGGTGACCTGCGCCGTCGAACGGTGCTCGATCAAGACCCACCTGCTGACCGGCTACGATCTCAACTCGCGTCAGGCCCTCCTCTACGCGGGCGCCGACCAGTCGGACTGGTTTCCCGCCCTGAGCGATCGGCGGATCAAACTCCCGCCCACCGAACAGGCCTTGGAGGAAGCCGCCAGCCTGCTGTTCGGCTCGATCATCCTGGGCCGCTGGACCTTCCTGGACAAGGCGCAGGGTTACAAGTTCCAGTACGAACGCCAGGACTCCGCCGGCCGGCCGATCCCCGAAAGCTACCGGGCGGTGTGCGACATGAGCCTGGCCGCGCGGGACCTGGCCCACCGCCCCGACGTGCGCCACGCGATCCAACGCAACCTCACCAGCTACCTGCGGGACAACCTGGGCCTGGCGGCCGACAGTCTGCGCCAGGCGGTCAAGGCCATCAACGAGCGGCGCCTGCAGAAGCCGGATGAGCGTTTGGGCGACCTCCCCGGCCTGCAACTGTATGAAGTTCACTACGACCGGACCCTGACCGGGGTGCTCAGGTTCTGCACCGCCTTTGAGATCCCACTGCCCACGGTTCCACACGAGTACGCCCAGTTCCTGAAGACCGGCGAGCCCCGTCCGAGCCACAACGCGCCGACCCCGCAGGAGGGGTGGTACTGCACCCGGTGCGGCAACCTCTTCGGAGTGACCATGCCCGGCCGGACGCTGGATTGCCAGGTCTGCGGAAACCCATCCAGGCAGGGAGGCTCCTGATGTCCAGCTTCTATTACGCCAACAACGAGATCCTGATGCCCGCGTGGAGATCCCCCGAGGTCCGTCGCTCCCCGTGGGGGTGGATCGCGGCGCTTCTGCTCGTGCTGCTCCTGGTGGGAGGTGCAGTCTTCTACTACCTCGACTCGCTTTCAGACGAGAAGGCCAAGGAAGCCGTCGTCCTGGTCCTGACAAACGTGGGCGAAGAGGGGCGGGGGTACCAGGGCAGCGGCATAATCATCCATCCGACCAAAGGCTACATCCTGACCAACAAGCATCTCTTGTGGCACGACGGTCAACAGACCAAAGGGAAAATCGAAGTCCATTTCCTCTCCGGCAGCGACAGGCTTGAGATCCTGCCGGCCACCGTGCAGGCTCAAGGCCAGGGAGAACCGGGCCTCACCGTCGAGCAGTTGAAGTATGACTGGGTGATCCTCAGGGTGAACCGGCCCTCCCCCCTGCCCTACCTTCCCCTGGACCAGGCCTCGGATTTCCAGGAAGAGGAGAACGTCAAGGTCTACGGCTTCCCCATGGCGGAGAAGACGGGCACCAATGAATTCGGCCCCTCCGTGAAGGTGCTGCACGGAATCCTCTCACGGGTGGATCGGAACAACCAGGGAGGGGTCACCCGACTGACCCACGACGCCAAGAGCGCGCCAGGGATGAGCGGTGGCCCGATCACCCGCAAGGGCAAGGTCATCGGGATGAACACCCAATACCTGCGCGAGCAAGACCAGGTCGACCCCAACGAAAACTACGCCCTGCCCATCTTCCTGCTGCTGGAGCAGATCAAGAACTACCTGCCAGAGAACTAGGAGACACTGTGGAATTAACCATCTTGTTCCCAGCCGTGCTGTTCCTGGTCGGGTTGTTCGGCTTCGCCCTGGATCAGAGCCAACGGACCTTGGATTGGTGCAAGCGGCAGCGCGCTCTGCTCAAGACCCTGAGGTCGGCCGGAGAATCCTGGGAGCTCCCCCAAGACCTGCCCAAGAACCAGCTCACGCCCCTGCGCGACCGCCAGGAACTCCTCAAGCGGGTGATCGACACGCCCCTCATGGAGGGGGACATCGGGACCTTCCTGCTGCGCAGGCCCGAAGCGCCTCTGCAACAGAGGGCCTCACTCATGTCGAACATCCTGGTGTCGCTGGCCATCGTCTTCACGATCGTGGGGTTGATCATGACCGTGAGCGGACTGGCTGGCGCCCTGACCCCCAACGCGGGTGCCGACTTCCAGCAGGTCGTCAAGCAGGTCCAGGCACCCCTGAGCCGCCTCCCCGCCTTCTTCGCCCCGACAGCATTGGGGCTGATCCTGGGGATCGCTCTGACTTGGCGCCAGGGCAAGATCGATGACGAGATCGAGCGGACCTGGCAGGACCTCGACCGCTTCACTGAGGGCGAGATCCTCGCCCGGGCCCTGAAAGAAAAGGCCAAGGCCGAGCCCTCCAACCAGTTGAAGGAGGCGGTCGAGCAGCTCCAACCCATCGCCCAAGGGATGCAGACCTCCTTCGAGAAGGTCGCGGAAGTCCTCAAGACCCTGGAGAACCTGGACCAGAGCCGCTGGGTCGCCAAGGTCGAGGAGGCCATGGCGGCCTTCAAGGACTGCGTGAGGTCCTCCGAGCAGGCCCTGCGGGAAGCCTCGGGAGAACTCAAGGAGGGCCTGAAGGTCCTGCCCTTGGCTTCGCAGCAGTTCGCCGAGACCAGCCGACAGGTCACTGCTGTATCCACACGCCTGGCCGAGGGGGGCCAGGCCTTGGAGAAGGCCACCCGGCAGACGCTGGACAGCCTTTCCCAACTGCTGGTCGACCAGAAGGCCGCCCTCGAGGCCCAGAGTGACCTGGCCGACCTGCGCCAGGGCATCAGCGCCCTGGCAACCAGCCTCAACAGCCTGAACGGGAACTTCGGAGAGTGGGAGAAGCGTCAGCAGCAAGAGTTCACCCGGCTCACTGCGATCGTCGAGGACCTGCAGAAGACCGTCGGCCCCATGGCCGACCATTGGAAACTGACTGCAGAGCAAATCCAGGAGCACGCGAGGGTGGTCCAGGCAGCCCTGCACGAAACCACGGACAAGATGGGACAGGCCAACCGCGAGCTTTCGCAGATTTTGGAAACCCAGAAGGCAACCTTTGTGGACGTCGGTGAGAAGGTTGCCGAGTCATTGCGGACAGGCCACGAGACCTTCCTGGTCTCGGTGGAGGACCGCCTGGACCAGGGCGAGGGCCTCTACACCCAACTGGAAGGCCTTCGCAACGCATTGCAGGCGCAATCAGAGGAATTGAAGCCTCTGCAGGGGAGCCTGGACGGAGTGGTGGATTCCCTGGCCCCCCACCGCCTCAGCCTGGAACAGGCGCGCCAGGCCACCGACGGGATGCGGGAGGCATTGGCACGCCTGGCCGAGACCTATGCCGAAATGGCCCGGCGTCCGCCGGGAGGGGATGGGCGTCTGGAGGACATGGCCAAGGCCCTGGAGTCCCTGAGCCAGGATGTCAACACCATCTCCACGTCGCTGGCCACTCCTCTCTGGGCCCGATTATTCCGCAGGAGCCAGGTCGGCGCTGCGGTGCAGGGCCGCAACGGCGGAGGCACCCCGTGAATCGGCCCCGTCGAAAGTATGCGCCCTTCAACCCCTTCATCGTCCTGAGCGACGTCACGATCTCCACCCTGGTGGTGCTGGCGTGCCTCCTGATGGTCTTCAGCGTCGGGGCGACCAGCGCGGACCCGGAGAAGGAGGGCCTGCGGGAAGAGATCCGTGAGTTGGAGACAGAGAACCAATCCCTGGTAAGGGAAAAGCAGCAACTCACCCAGGAGAAACAGAGGCGCCTGAAGGCCATCCAGGACCGCCAGGAGGCCCTGGCCAACGCAATGGGCCAGAGATTCAAGGATGAGCTGCCGCCAGATTTCGGGGTCTCCTACGCCCGGGGGGACAGCACGTTCCTGGTCAGGTTCTTCGACCAGAAGATGTTTTCCAACGCCAGACCAGACGCCTTCTCCGAGCGAGGAACCCGTGCGCTGGCCGTCTGGGCGCGACACGTGGGCCCGATCCTGGAGAGGCAGGCCACAGAGTCCGCCAGCCTGGAAGCGGACGATCCCGGCGGGCTGATCGAAATCCAGGTCCGCGGGCACTGCCGCCTCTCCCCGGCGCCCAGGGGAAGTCTCTGGGCAGTCTCCCTGAACCGAGCGCAAGCGGCCGTCAGGGTCTTCGACAACGAGGCCCGGATGCCCACCTGCCTGCTGTCCGTGACGGGGATGGCTCACTATCGGCCAGCCTTCCAGTCCACCAAAGAATACGTCGAAAACCGCATGAGGGAAGACTTCAATAATCTCGGACGTCTCGGGCCAATCGGCGCACTGAACAGGCTGACGCTGTGGGGAGAACGCAAGCCTCCCCCCTTTGAGGACCGCCTGGACGTCCTCGTCCTCTACTCCGGCGGCGAGAAGCAGAACAACTACGTCCAGGCAGTGGATGGATCCAAACGATTTGGTCCCAGGAACGATACCTCGTCGCGAGACCTGGGTGACCTCTACGGGTTCCCGCGATGACCCTCACGCCCTCCCAACCCGGCAGTTCCAAGCCAGACCTCGGCCAGCTCCTGCGGCAGGTCCGCCACACCTGCCCGAAACCCGAGCGTCCATTGAACGCAGACTTCCTGACCTTGTGGAAGAGCCGGATCGACCGGGCCTACTCGGCCTCCCGGTGGGACCTGCTGGAGGTCCTGGTCCTGAACCGAGAAGTGGAGTCCCTGGCCCGGGGCCCCGAGGGTGAGGGCTACGCCCGTGCCGCCCGCCTCAACACCGTACGCCTGCTGGCCAGGATGGGGGAAAAGAGCCGGATTCCCAACCACGCCATACAGGAGATGGCGACCCGAGAGCCCGATGAGCATCGCTGGCTGCTGTGGTTGCTGAAGCGGGTGGCGGATCGGGGCGATGGTGAAACCCTGGATGACTGGCACCCGACCGCCGAACCGGGCCGGACGCTGCGACAAGGGTGCGCCCTGTTGGACAAGGGTGTCAAGGCGGAAGCCGTGAGACTGGCTGAGTATGCTCGGGCCCGGCCTGGCCCCAGGGAAGAGAATACCCCTCTGGGCACCCTGCGCCACCAGATCCGCCTGGAGATGGCCCGGGCCCACCTGGCCCGCCGGGAGCTTCGGGAAGCCCGAACCATGGCAGCGCGGGTTGGAGTCGGCCTGGAGCCCGAGGCGCGGCGCATCCAGATCCAGGCTGAGCTCGACCTTGGAATCCTGAAACCCGATCAACGACGAACCTGCGCGGGAGAGGCTCGCTTCGCCGCCTACCGTGCCCTGCGCCGGGCCAAGCTCCACTCCACCCTGGCCTATCACGGCGCAGCCAACCGATGGCGGGTGGAGGTGGATGCCTGGAAGACCCTGCGCGGACAACTGTGTGGAGAGATCGAATCGTGATCTGCAGAACCCCCGGATGCAACACTCCCGTTCCAGAGAAGGACCCGGAACGCCGCTACTGCGAGAGATGCGGTTGGCCACTGGCGCAGGGCCTGCTCACCCCGCCCCCCGACTCGGTGACCCTCCAGGGGAACCTCCCGGCGACGGTGCGCCTCCGCGCCGACAACCAGGGGGGGGGTCGCCTGAAATGGAAGGTCCTGGAATTGCCTCGGGGGGTCACGCTGCTCGAAGAATCGCCCGAAGTTGGTCCTGGATCCCACGGTACCACGACCCTGTCGATCGATCCCAGCCAGGTTGCCGACCAGGACCTGGCTCTGAAGGTCCGCCTGTGGGACAAGGTGGGCTCCAACAGCCAGGATCTGCGACCGACCGATCCCGAGCAGTGCTGGCGGGAAGAGAGCGTTCACCTTCCCCTGCGCCGCCAACGCCACGGGCCCCTGACCACGGGTTGGAAGACCCTGCTCTTCGGGGCCTCCACCTCGTCGGTAGCCGTGAAGGTCGTCAACGAGGGTGAATCGGAACTGCAGGTTCGAGCGCGAGTGAGCGAGGGATACGTCCTGGAAGCCCCAGGCAAACCCAAGGCCGAAAGGCTGGAGAACCTGGTCCTGGGCGGAACCCCCTGGGTCCTCACGGTCATGACCCGGCCCGACCAGGCTCCCCAGAACGGGCAACTGGTCGTAGAAGCCGACCAGTTGCCCTCCTGCAACGTGGAACTGGTCCACCTGGACGTCAAACCCATTCCTCGACCTCAAGAGCAATGGGTCGTGGCCATCGATTTTGGCACAACCAAGTCCGCGGTCGTGGTGTTGGATCAGTATTGCCGTGGGGCCGAGCCACAGCCTGTCCTGTGGGCACGCCAGGGTTCCGAGCCGGAGACCTGGCTCCCCTCCGCGGTGGCAATGAACCGACAGGGATGGCCTGAACGCTTCGGTTGGGAGATCCCCTTCACCGAGACCGGGGAAAGCATCTACCGCTCCCTCAAGATGCGCCTTCGGGAAGACGATGCAGCCGTCAGGAAATGCATCGTCTACTTCATGGCCCGCCTCCTGGAACGCACGGCAGGACAATTCGACAGCATCTTTGAGAACGCCCGAGTTGTCTTCACCCTGCCCGTCCTGGACAACGGCGCACTCTACGAGGAGCAGCGCCGTCGCACATTGGAGTGCGCTCTGGAGGCAGGAAGCCCCTTCGGTCTCACAGAGGATCGAATCGACTTTCACAAGGAACCCGAGTGCGCCGCCGTGGATTTCCTGCATCGCCTCATGGTCGACCCTTCATCGGGCATCCCCAAGAGTGGAGAGTGGTTGTGCGTCCTGGACATGGGGGGAGGTACGACCGACGTCACGTTTGCCCAGATGAGCGTGATGGAGGACGGCAGGCCTGGATTCGACGTCCTGCACAGCTACGGCTACGAAGGTCACGCGGGTGACCGCGTGGACCTGGAATTCTACGGCTGGGTCATCGACAAGTGGTTGGCAACCAAGCGGCTGAAGGGGGTCCAAGGGCAACAGAAGGCCGTCCACGAACTGAGTCGCGAAGCACTCATGGCTGCCCCCAGCCTGCAACTGGAAGGAGAGAAGCTGTCCTATGGCCGGGCGTCAAATCTCAACCAGATGCAGTTCCACAAGGAGAGGATGTACAATGCCATTCCTCCTCAGAATGTGCGCTGGGAGGAATTCACCAAGACGGACAACTCGGTCCTCCTTGTCCCAGATGAGTTGGCCCCGACACTCCAGGAGCTGGCACGCAAGATCTTCATCGAAGGGATCCAATCAGAGGGCGTGGGCATCCCCTCGGTCCGAAACGCCCTCGGCGAAATCCCGCTGACCTCGGACAAGATTTCCTTCCTGTGCTTGACTGGCGGGACATCCAGGATCCCCCTCTTCGAGGAGTACTTGCGCAGCCTGGTCCTGGTGGGGACCAGGATGCGAACCCTGGTCGACCGCGAAGACATCCGACGGAACGTCGTACTGGGGGCAGTCCGCCGTCCCGCGCTGCGCATCCGGGGAATCCTCCCCTGCAATCTGGTCCTGACGTTCAGACGTCAAGACGGTCGCGTCAAGACATCCCCTCCCTTCCCTCTGGGAACCGTACCGGGAGCCGAGAAGACCGAACACGAGCACATCCTGAGGGGCCAGACCGTCGAGTTTGCGCTCCGAGCCGACTTCCCAGGGCACTCCTCGATGGTCCTCTTCACGTGCCCCGTGACAAACGACCACGAGGTCGTGGACGACTGGGGAGGCCTCAACCTGAAGGCACGCCTGGCCTACGGGGTCCACGGTGCCCTACGCCTGCATCTGGCCTGGGAGTGCGATCCCCCACTGCCCGAAATACTTCCGGCCACGATGTTGCAGGAGCTTCCCTGCCTGTGAGAAGCCAGGGCAGCCCGCAATCATCCTCTTCTGGCCCCAGGCGCCTCACGCTCTGGGAACGCCTGCTGGAGGCGTGGAGCAAATTCTGGCGCCCCAACCCGGTGACACGACGACCATCCTCCGGCTCGGATGGGCACCGAACCGAACCCGAACAGCAGCAGACACCAGGACATCCACCGAACCGAACCATCCCGGAGGACGCCAGCAACTCCGACGTCGTGGAATTGCTTCGAAATCTGCCTCTGCAGGAGGGGACCCGAGAAGGAGCGGTCGCGGTCGAGCTGAGGGACTGGTTCACCTGGTTTTCTGAGAGGATTCCGTTGTTGCAGGGCCTTTCGGAAGCCGAGACGATCGATCTCCTGCTGAGGTGGCATCGGGCACTGGATTACTACGCCTGGGCCTCTCCGGAAGAGGAACTGGACCTGGCAGCCCTGGTGACCCTGTTCCCCCCGCAGACGGCCCGGGCCCTGCTCCAACGCATTGAGGCCAATCAGGCGAAAATCCGGGAACTCCTGGCCGTTCAAGGCATCGAGCGGATCCAGATCCCTGCCGGTTCCTCCCTCCTGGCGGGCCAGGTCGAATGGAGCGACCTGCCTCCGGTCGAGACCTGCCGCCCCGACCTGGACGGCCGGGTGGGCCGGATTGAGCCCGGAGAAGGAGGATACCGGACCACGAGCAGGATCCTCGTCCCAAGTCGAGCCCGACGCTACCTCTACAACAGGGACGCCGAGTCGTGATCGGCCCGGGCGGAAGGCTGGCGAGCCCGTGGGAATCGGAATCGGGAGGGCCCTGTGGGTAGGTTGACCAAAGATGAAACGAACGAGGTTCGGGATTTCGAGCGTTTCCTTCGAAGAAATCAAGGAACCTGTTGGCCCAAGAACGGTTTTCCAATCTGGTTTCAGGCCAGCCTGGACCTGGTTCGACTTGCCCTTGAAGTCGGAGGATTAGATGAGCTCAGAGAGCCTGGCGACCGCCTCCCCTTCATAGCTCCACAAGAGGCAATAGAGAATAGGCATCAGCTCCTTCTCGCCTTCTCCATCGAAATAGGCAGTCGAGATGAAGGTTCCGATGGATTTCGGATCATTGTCCAGGGATATCCAACTCCAGAGAACCGTTCCGAGACCCCGTGGCCGACGGAATCGGCTCACAAATCCGCCGAGGCACAGCACAACGTCGCACAGGAACTGAAGAGACTCCCAGAGCAGATTCGAGCGATCCAGGCCATCATCAGGTTTGTTGACTCGCGTGGCGACACCCCTGAAGACGCTCCTTACTTCCGAATCGGGGATGAGGAGGCACCCAGCCCACATGATTTTTCGCACAGACCCGAGAGCTTCAACATGGAGGGGCTATCCAATAGGCCGTATCGCAAGAGTTCAGATACCGGAACTGTCGGGCAGAAGCCCCGCGCAAGACACGGGGGCATTGGATTGGGGGGTCGCTTTTCGCGAGTCGAGCCCGCTCCTGGAACAACCCTGCCCCATAGCGATCCACCGAGGCCGTTCCACCCGGGACGCACATTGGATTCACTCTCTCCCGTCGCAAAGATTCTGCCCGACGTGGACCCAGCGGGTGCAGTATCACCTCCCTCCCCTCCTCCCAGCGGCAGCCCCATCCTCTCCGCCCCCGGCTCCATCTCGGAATTCGTGGACAAAGCCGCCGAGCTTCAGGCGCCTGATGCCCCCCTTCACGAAGAGGAGCGCGAACCAGGCTCTGCCACATCTGCTCGGACGATTGCAGAATCCACCCCAGGCGAGTCGTCATCTGTAACCTCCTACCGCCTGAACCAGCCGCCCTCGGTCGGTCCCTTCATTTCCACATCGGCTCTCGCCGAGGAGCCCAGAATCCGAGACGCACCCCGCCAACCGCCGGCCCCTGTCCCCAGCGCCACTGGCACGCTTCTCGATCGGGCGGTCCAGGCCCCGCAGGTGCGGAGCCTCGATCATCTGGACCTGGACGCGTTGAGGAAGAAACCGGGCGACCTCTCTGAGGCCCTGGCCGAACTCGAAGACTGGTGTGCCTGGTTGGTCGATCGCCCCACCGGCCTCCTCCGTGCGTCCCAGGCCGAGGTGGTCGAAAAACTGCGCCTCTGGCATCGAGCCTTTGATTACTACCTGGCCGCCGACCCCGGCCAGTCCTACCCCTTCGCCCCGGATCCAGACAAACCGCAGGCGTTCGCGCTTGCAGAGGCCCGGGACAAGCTCGTCGGTCTCGTTAGGCGGCAACAAGCGAAGGTGCGCGAGGTGCTCGCACGCGTTGATGTCGAGCGGATCGAGGCCGAAGAGGGCTCGCCCCTGATCGTCGGCGTCACGGAGAAGAGCCCCCTGGCAACCCAACCCACGGACGACGAAGCTCTGCACGGACGGGTGGCGCGCATCGAACCCGGAGAAGGTGGCTATCGCGCCGGGGGCCGGGTGATCCTAATCGCCCACGCCATCTGTTTCGAGTACGTGGCATCCGAGGGGTGCTGATCCTGAGCGTCGGCGAATATGCGTTCGACAGCGGGCAGGTACGAAGGCCCGCGGTCGCATCCCCCGAGTCGGCCCCGGGGCGGGGGGTTCAGGCGGCGAGGGTCTCCGACCCAGAGGTGGCAGGCCCGCACCGGTACTGGGGCGTGGCCTCGCAGACCCGGTCGTCGCCGGAGGGCGACTCGGCCTCGTCCCCCTCCCAGGCCAGCGCCTCTCCGTCCACCAGTCGCTCGTCGCACCAGACCCGCCAGGGTTCGCCGCCCTGCAGTCCGATCTCCCAGATGCGGGTGCTCGGGTCCTCGCCCTCCACACGCATCGTGCCGCCGTGAAGGTGGCGCAGGTGATGGGAAGCACACGCCACCGCCAAATTTGGGAGTTCATCCGACCCGCCCTGCGAGCGCCGCTGGATGTGGTGGACGTGCAGGTTGGTCCGGCAGACGCAGCCCGGAACCTCGCAGCGGTAGCCGGCCCGCTCCAGGGCCTGACGGCGCACCCGGCTCTGGCCCGAATCCTCTTGACCCGCCTGGCGCAGGAAGACCAGGCACAGGATATACAGGCATTCCTCGGGGGTGAGGGCCTCATCGGCGTCGCCTCGCAACCGGGCCTCCGCAGCCTGCAGCAAGCAGTCCAGGGATTCCGGCAGGACCAGGCGCAGGCGGATGGTGGGAGGGGACTCGGCGGTCTCGGGGGTGTCGAGAGCCGGCTGGCCGGCCGACTCGCTTCGGGTGCCGGGAATCTCGGCCTTGGCCAGGGTTCCATCGTGGCTCTGGGAGTCCGCCGCCAGGGTCCTCGCGCCGCTGGCAACGGCCTCCGTCGGGGCTTCCCCGCCGGGGGAGGAGTCCGGGGGCAGGGCGGGCACCGAGGCCGGCGCCGGCGCTGCAGATGTCTGGACTCCTTCCGCGGCGGTCCGGTCGGAGTCGGCCTGCTCGAAGGCCCGGGCCAGATCCTCACAGGTCGCCTCCAGGGCCTGCAGGCCGGCCTGGCGGCGGAAATCCTCCAGGGTCTCCTCCTCCCCCGGGGCGGTGCCCCTGCGAAGATTCCAGGTGGAGGGGAAGCGGGTGGCCAGCACCAGGGCAGCCTCGACCGCCTCCTCCAGACGGCGGCAGGTGTGCTCTTCGGCGTAGGCTGCCCAGCTCTCGAGATCGGCCCGCCGGGGCAATCGCAGCAGCAGATCCACCTTGGTCGGCGACAGACGCCCTTCGCAGAGCTCCTGGCGCAATGGTTCGTGCCGATCCAGGCGCTGGTCCCGGGCGGTGGCCTGGAAGGCGGTGCTGGGCGCGATTCCCCGGCTCTCGAGCCAGGCGCGGAAGGACCGGAACCCCGCCTCGCGGGACAGCCTTCCCTCCTGGACCAGCCGCAGGATTCGGCCGCGCTGCAGTTCCAGGCGCTCTCGCGAGGCCAGCAGCCTGCGGGCCAGGAAGGTCAGCTTGCGGGGGCTGCGGGGAAGCTCCTGGCGCAGAAGGCAGGGGAGCTCCGGGGGGACATCGGGGCCGTCGGCCTTGGGCGTGGCCTCGCCGGTTCCGACCTCCCCGCCACCCCCGTCGGGTGTCGCGCCGCCCCCGTTGCTCGCCCTGCCCGGCCATCGGGGACCGCGCTGGAAGGGAGGCGGGTCGGCCGGTTCGCCGGTCGCCTCCCAGCCGACCTCGTGCTTCGAGACCAGCAGACCATCCGGGGTTGTCGCTCCACCGCCGCCACCCGGGGGGGGGCGAACCGGGCAGGCCCCCAGGGTGTCCCGCTGCCGGCCTTGGGCCTGCAGGCTGGAGTCGGCCGCCAGGCTCCCCTCCATTCCGGCGATCAATGGCCGCCCCGCGGCGAACTCGGCCAGGATCTGCTCCAGCACATGGGCAAGGTCCAGGTCGCGGCCCTCGCGGCGCCGGGCCAGCTCGACCGCGGCAAGCCAGGTGGCGTAGGGCTCGGCTTCCAGGTCGTAGGTCCGGACCCGGGCGCTTTCCTTCTCTTCACCCGCCATCGAGGAGCGCAGCGGCCTCAAGGCCCGGCGCAATTCCTGCACCGAGAGCCCGGACGCTCGTGCGGCCCAGGCCGCATCCTCTTGAGAATCCAGCCGCAGCAACTCCAGGGCGTGGGTCCTGGGAAGCCTCTCTTCCAGGAAGGCCTGCCGCAGGATCGGCCGGCGCAGGAGCCCTTCGGCCAGACGCACCGAATCCCAGGCGGCGGTCGCCGAGATCCCCAGCTCTTCGCGGCAGAAGACGGCGGGCGTCACGTAGCCCAGGTGCTTGTGGCCTCCCCGGACCAGGGGGGCGAGGACCTGACCCAGCCGCAATTCGAGGAGGGGCCCGAAGCGCTCCAATTCCGTCAGGGCTTCTTCCATCAGGGCGACCTGCCGGGCCCGGGAGGGCCGCAAGCCTTGCGGATGGTCTGCCAGGAGCGCGAGCACTTCCGCGCAGAGTTCGGGATGGGCCTGGGATGCCGGATTCTCCATACCTCATTTTACCGTGGATGGGCCCGACAGGTCCAATTTCGCGATCACGCAATCGCCTGCGCCGCAGGGATTTGAGCGATTCACTGGCGATGATTTGCGGCCTCTTCGAAGGCCCCGACGACACAAGTCTCGCCCGGCACCCGAGCAACCCCTTCCAGGCCCCTTCAGGGGTGCTTGCGAGCCGGATTTCCGCCGACATCCTTCAACGCCGATTCCTGCCCTCAGGATGTCCCGTTGCAAAGATTTAACAATCCGTTCGTGCCTGAAGGCTTGAGTCACGGCGGGAACCGCGGGGCACGGAGACGGGACCTGGGGCGCGGTGTCGAAGGGCGGCTGCAGTGCCCGCGAAGGAGAACCCAGCCTTGACCATGAGCATGGCCCTGTCCCAGCCCCCCGGCCTTTCCCCCGAGGCCAAGTCGCGCCTGGCGGCGGTGGTGCGGTCTTCAAGGGAGCGGCTGCTGAAGGACATGGGCGACGCGGTGCAGTCCACCTACCGGTTGGCGCTGCCCCTGGAGGAGGCGGGCCTGACGGAAAAGATCGAGCGGCGGCGGCTGGAGGCCAGGCTGGATGAAGAGACTCGGGGCGGCGCTCGGGGGGCCAAGGAGACCCCGGCCCAGGCCCGGCAGCGGCACCTGTCGGGGTCATGGCCATCATGAGCTTATGGCGGTACCACGCCCCTGAGGATGCGCCGCGTATCGTCAGGCAGCCGGCCCCCCTGGACGACAAGACCCGTGACCCCAATCGCGTGGTCCGCAAGCGCGCCAGAGTCTGTGCCCTTCTGCTTCTGCCCGCGGTCGGTGAGGCTCGACATCCTCCACACGGGTGCCTGTTTCGACGAACCCGATCACCCGTTCCAAGCGATCCTGATGACCGACGATCCTGGCCAAGACCCCAGGTGCGGGGATGCGATCGCGGACCTTGCGGTTGAGGGTTACAATCATGACCTGAGGCCTCCGGGACGAGGGTGGGTGATAACAACCTCTTCTACATCGGAGGCCTCAACCTTGCCATTCTGAAGGAAAAATCTCGAACATATATTCGCCGACGCTGAGGATCAGCACCCTCCCCCGAAGCGTGGCTTGCAGCAGCGCGACACCCCGTGATAGAGTCTTTCTCGATGAAACTCAAGTCGCACAGGCTCTTCTTCGCCCTCTTCTGCCTGCTCTTCGCGACCGGGACGTGCCTTGCCGCGCCCGCCCAGGTGCCCGATGGTTTCTACGCCGTCGTACGCCGGGAGCAGGGCTCGGAGGCCCAGGTTCCCACCAAAGAGAATGAACTCCGCCTGCGCTACAATGCCGCCTTCCGGAACGCGCAGGACGCGGCGGAGGAGACCGTAGTGGTGCAACTCCAGCCTTTCGTTCCTCTCGTCCTGAAGGAGGCTCCGACGAAGACCGCGGATCCCACGGAACGAACCCGGTTCTGGGTTGGAGTCTCCTTGTCCGACAAGGCCTCCGAGCAATTTGAGGCGTTCACCGCGCGGCATCTCGGCAAGCCCGTCGCGATCGTGGTCGGGGGCGACGTCGTCACCGTTCACACGATCCGCCAGGTGATCAAGGGCGGCAAGGTCCAGATCTCCAGGTGCGGCGACGAGGGGTGCCAGGTCCTGTTCCGCGAACTGACCGACAAGTAGGAGCCCTCCAATCCACTGGAATCGGGGCAGGTGTTCGCGTTGGCTTTCGACTCGAAGCTGCAGTTCGCGCACTTCCGAAGGGCGATGAGGGCGGAAGGCCTCCGCCCCCCCTGGCAGGAACCAGGCCCGTCGTCCAGCCGAACCCCAGCCGGCCCGAAAGGGATGCCCCCCTCCGGGCGGAAGCCTCTTCCTGAGTCCATTTCCCGGGAGCCCCACGTGCGCCATCGACTCCTCCTGCTGGCTGCCCTCATCCTGGTCCTGGCCGGATCGGCGCCGGCTCAATCTCCCGACCCCAGGGCCTGGCTGGCCCTGACTGGAATCCGCTTCAAGCAGAAATCCAACGACGTGGTGGTCTCCGGTCGACTGGTCAGCCAGGCTCCACGGGTGGTCTGGGACATCCACATCGGCTTCACTGCCTACGACCAGGACAACTACCCCGTGGCCCACGGAGGGACCTGGTTCCACTCGATCGCCCCTGGGGAGGGGATCCCCTTCGAAGCCCGCGCCGGCTCGCTCAATCCCGTCCATCGGATCGAAGCCTTCGTCCGGTCCGCCGAGCAGGATCCCCCCTGAAGGCGCTGCGGCAGGAACCCGGCTGCTCGGGGGTGGAATCATGACCCATGGCCGAGGCCCTGACGTTCTTCGAGCAGCACGGGGTGCTGGTGCTCTTCTTCGTGACCCTGCTGGATCAGTTGGGTCTTCCTCTACCTAGCAGCCCCATGGTGCTGGCTGCCGGCGCCCTGGTCGGTCTGGGGCGTCTGGACCCGATCGCGGCGGTGCTGGCGGCCCTGGTGCCGACCCTTCTGGCGGACTGGCTTTGGTATGAACTGGGCCGGCGCAAGGGGACCCGTGTCCTGCGTTTCCTGTGCCGCCTTTCGATTGAACCGGACTCCTGTGTGCGCAGCACCGAAAACCTCTTCTCCCGCCAGGGGCCAGGGGCCCTGTTGGCGGCCCGCTTCGTCCCTGGTCTGTCGACGGTCGCTCCGCCCCTGGCCGGAATCGTGGGGATGCCTCTGGGGCGCTTCCTGCTCTTCGACACCGTGGGAACATTGTCGTGGATCCTGTCCTTGGGTGCCCTGGGGCTCCTCTTCGGTCACCGCCTGGACCTTCTGAGCGAGTGGCTATCAGGGATGGGGACCGGAGGGTTTGTGTTGTTGGGGGGAGCCTTGGCCCTGTACCTGGGCTTCAAGGCCTGGCGGCGTCAGAAGTTCCTGCGGGAATTGCGGGTCGACCGGATCACGCCTGAAGAACTGCACGACCGGATCCAGGCCGGAGACCCGGTGCAGGTGGTGGACGTGCGGCACAGGCTTGAGGTGGACTCCGACCACCGGATCCTGCCCGGCGCCCTGGTGCTTCCCGCCGAGGAACTGGAGGCCAGGATCTCCGAGCTCGACCTGGAGCGTGAACTGGTCGTCTACTGTACTTGACCCGACGAAGCCACGAGCGCCCGTGTGGCGCTCCGACTCAAGAACCGAGGAGCCCGGCGGGTGCGCCCCCTGCTGGGCGGCCTGGAAGCCTGGACCTTCCAAGACCTGCCATTCGAGTTCCACGCGCCTGAGGGCAGGCAGGCCCAGAGCCAGGGGCCCTCGTGAGGCGAGGAGGGGGTCGTCAGACCGGCTGCTGGCCGCCCCGAGACACTCCGGCGGCAGCGTTCAAGGCCGAGCCGGCGCGGAACCATCCGATCTGTTCCTCCGTCAGGCTGTGGTGCAGATCCAGCTCGAATTCGCCCTCCCGGCCCTTCACCCGAGCCCGGACCGGTCGCCCTGGAGCGAGATCCGCCAGGCCCAGCAGGGAAATCCGGTCGTCCTTGTGGATCCGCTCGTAATCAGCCGGGTCTGCAAAGGTCAGGGGCAGGATCCCCTGCTTCTTCAGATTCGTCTCGTGGATCCGGGCGAAGGAGCGGACAATGACGGCCTTCACACCCAGGAAACGGGGCGACATGGCGGCGTGCTCCCGACTGGAGCCCTCGCCGAAGTTCCGGTCGCCGACGACGATCGAACCCTGGCCGGCATCACGGAGAGGCATGGCCTTCAAGGCCCAGGGCGAGGCGGGCCGGATCCGCCCCGCGACGGGCATCTCGACCAGGGCAGCCACCTCCCCGGTCTCGGCGTCCACCGCCCCATGCAGCAGGTTGTGGCTGATTCCCGAGAGATGGCCCCGCAGGGGAAGCCAATCCCGGCCGGCAGGAGAGATGTGATCCGTGGTGGTCTGGCCCAGGGTCTTCACCAGCACCGGCACCTGCAGGAAGTCCTTCCCGTCCCATGGCTCGAATGGTTCGAGGAGCTCCAGCCTGCCGGATCCGGGCTTCACCTGGACCTGCACGTCGGAACCATCCGCGGGAGGGTCGAGGTAGCCCTCCCAGGACAGGGCGAAGCCGTCCGGGGGGAGTTCCGGCGCCGTGGGGGGTGACAAGAGGAGGCCGACCACCGGATCCTTCAGGGGGTTGAAATCCATCCTTCCTGAGAGCGCGATGGCCATCACGATCTCAGGACTGGCGATGAAGGCCAGCGTCGAAGGACTGCCGTCGTTGCGTTTCGGGAAGTTCCGGTTGTAGGAGGTCAGGATGGCATTCGGCTCGTCGGGTTTCACGTCGTCCCGCTTCCACATGCCGATACAGGGGCCGCAGGCGTTGGCCAGCACCGTGGCCCCCACCTTCTCGAAGGCCTGCAACTGCCCATCGCGGGTGATGGTCTCCATCACCTGCTGCGAGCCCGGGGTGATCATCACGGGGATCTTTGCCGTCAGCCCGTGAGCCGCCGCCTGGCGGGCCACGTGGGCGGCCCGCTCGAGGTCCTCATACGACGAGTTCGTGCAACTGCCGATGAGCGCAGTGCGAAAACCGACGGGGAACCCCTCGGTCCGGGCCTCGGCGCCCAGGGCCGAGAGGGGGCGCGCGCGGTCGGGAGAGTGGGGGCCCACGATATAGGGTTCAAGTCGATCCAGGTCGACCTCCACCAACTCGTCGAAGTAGTCCTCCGGGTGCAACTCCACCTCCGCATCGGCGACGAGGTTCTCGAGGTGGCGCTCGGCCAGGTCGGCCACCTCGGCGCGCTCGGTGGCCCGAAGATAAGCGGCGGTCCGTTCATCAAAGGGGAAGATCGAGGTGGTCGCGCCCATCTCGGCGCCCATGTTCGTGATGGTCGCCCTGCCGGTGGCGGAGAGCGAGCGGACGCCCGGGCCAAAGTAATCCAGGATGCGGTTGGTTCCACCGGAGGTGGTGAGCTTGCCGCAGAGGTAGAGGATGACATCCTTGGCGGAGGTCCAGCCGCCCAGCCGACCCTTCAGGCGCACGCCCACCAGCCTGGGGGCCCTCAGCGTCCAGGGGAGGCCGGCCATGGTCTCGGCGGCATCGGCGCCCCCCACCCCGATGGCCAGCATGCCCAGGCCACCGGCGTTGGGAGTGTGGCTGTCCGTGCCGATCATCAGGCCGCCCGGAAAGGCATACTTCTCCAGCACCACCTGATGGATGATGCCGCTGCCGGGCTTCCAGAAGCCGATCCCGTAGCGTGCCGCAGCCGTGCGGAGGAACTCATAGACCTCGTCGTTCTCCAGCAGGGCCTCCTGGAGGTCCGAACTGGCGCCACGGCGCGCGCGAATCAGATGGTCACAGTGGATGGTGGACGGGACGGCCACCCGGTTCCGCCCCGACTGCATGAACTGCAGCATGGCCATCTGCGCCGTGGCGTCCTGCATGGCGACGCGATCCGGGCGCAGGAAGAGGCTCGTGCTCCCGCGCTCGATGCGATCCGGGTACCGGTCCGGGTCCAGGTGGGCGTAGAGGAGCTTCTCTGTAGCGGTCAGATTCTGCCGACCGACCAGGCTCCGAGCGCGCTCGATGCGCTTCGGCAGCCCTTCGTAAAACCTGCGAATCCCCTGCAAGTCGTCGTGCTTCAACGTGCCACCCTCCCGTCCTGGAGCCCGCCCGGACTCAAGGTCTGCCCCCGCTCCGGACGGTCATGCATCGACAGATAGGGGACCTTCTTGACCAGGGCGCGGTAGCCCGGTCTCATGATCCGTCCGCCGGTCCGCACCTCTTCGATCCGGTGCGAGCACCACCCGGCAATCCTCGCGGTTGCGAAGAGTGGAGTGTACAGTTCCTGGGGAATCCCCAGAAGACCGTAGACCAGGCCGGAATAGAGGTCCACGTTCGCGCACAGGGGCATCGAGCGATTCTTGCGGGCCTGGATGCGCGGAATGCCCAGCCTCTCGATGCCGTCCAGCAGGAGGAAGTCCTCCAGCCGCCCCTTCTCGACTGCCATGTCCCGGGCGTGCTTCTTGATCAGGATCGTGCGTGGATCCGACATCGTATAGACCGCGTGCCCCAGGCCGTAGAGCTTGCCGGAACGGTCTCCGGCCTCGCCGTCCAGGAGCCTGTCGAGATGGAAGCCCACCTCGTCGTCATCCTTGGGGTCCTTGACGCTCTGGCGCAGATAGTCCAGCATCTCGGTGACCTTGGCGTTGGCGCCACCGTGAAGAGGCCCCTTCAACGAGCCGATGGCGCCGGCGATCACGCTGTAGGTGTCGGTGCCTGTAGAGGAAAGAGCCCGACACACGAAGGCCGAGTTGTTGCCTCCCCCGTGCTCGGCGTGAAGCATGAGCATCAAGTCCAGGAGCTTGGCCTCGGCATCCGAGTAGACCTTGTCCGGCCGGACCTGGTGCAGGAAGTTCTCGGCCACCGAAAGATTTTCGAGGGGGTTGTGGATGTGCAGCGACAGCTTCCCATAGACGTGCCGCTTCACGGCCTGGGAGTGGGCGACGATGCTGGGGAAGCGCCCGATGAGCTCAACGGACTGGCGGACCAGGTTCTCAAAGGAGAGGTCGTCTGGATTGCGGTCGTAGGAATAGAGGGCCAGGACGCTCCTGGCCAGCATGTTCATGACATCCGGGCTGGGAACCTTCAGGATCACGTCCTCGAAGAATTGATCCGGCAGGATCCTGGCCTTCGACAGCACTTTGTCGAACATTTCGAATCGGGTCTTGTCGGGAAGGTCTCCCAGCAGCAGGAGATAGGCGACCTCCTCGAATCCGAAGGTCCCCTCCCGCTGATGATGCTCTGCAATGTCGTGGACATCGATGCCCCGGTAGAAGAGCTGACCGGGCATGGGGATCCTCTCCCCGTCCTCCACGTAGTATCCCTGGACGCTGCCCACCCGGGTGACTCCAACCAGGACGCCGGTCCCGTCGGCATTGCGGAGACCCCGCTTGATGTTCTCCTGACGAAAGCTCCGATCGAATTCCGAGTAGGCCCCGCGGGCCTCCTCGCACAAAGTCGAGATGTCAGCAGCCAGACCTGATTCTTCCTGCATTTCAGCACCCCCATTTCGAGAAGACCCGGAAGCGACGAGCGATTCCATTGGCCTGGCAACTGCACCGGGAATCCAGTCGCGACGGCGCAGTGCCCTTACTCGTTCGCAGGCAGCAGGAGGTCTTCCTCCGTTCCTGGAAGCCCTCCCTCCCAATGTGACCGGATTTGGGGCGTTTCCCGCGTGGATCGGCCCGGGAGCTTTGAGCTCGAGCGGCGTTCCCGTGTCCCCCGAGGAGCGGCAGATCCTGTCGGACGGAGTCCGCGGAACCACCATCGGGAGGGAAGCCATGGGCAGGATCGTCGAACTCGACGGGGACGAAATGACCCGCATCCTTTGGAGCAGGATCAAGGAAGAACTGCTCCTACCCTATCTCAACCTGGACCTGGAATACTACGATCTGGGGCTTGAGAACCGCGACGCCACCGACGACGCGGTGACCCTTCAGGCGGCTCGGGCCATCCGAAAGCATGGGGTCGGGGTGAAGTGTGCCACCATCACCCCGAACGCGGACCGACTGGTGGAGTACGGGCTCAAACGCCTGTACCCCAGTCCCAACGCGACGATCCGCTCGATCCTGGACGGCACGATCTTCCGGGCTCCGATCGTGGTCCCGACCATCCCCCGCCTGGTCCCGGGCTGGAAGCAACCGATCACCATCGCGCGCCACGCCCACGGGGATGTCTACATGGGAACGGAGTACCGGGTGCCGGGACCCGGGAAGGCGGAACTGCTCTTCAGCGACGGCTTCCGGCGCACGGTCTGTGACTTCCCCGGCCCCGGGGTCTTGAGCGCGATGTACAACCTGGACGACTCGGTGCAGAGCTTCGCCCGCTCGTGCATGTCTTTTGCCCTGTCCAGACGCCAGGACCTGTGGTTCTCGTGCAAGGACACGATCTCCAAGCAATATGACGGGCGATTCCGGGACATCTTCCGCGAGACCTTCGAGTCCGAGTTCCAGGAGCGCTTCGAAGCCTCCGGAATCCAGTACTTCTACACCCTCATCGACGACGCCGTGGCCCGGGTCATTCGCTCGGAGGGCGGCTTCGTCTGGGCCCTGAAGAACTACGACGGGGATGTGATGAGCGACATGGTGGCGGCCGCCTTCGGCTCGCTGGCCCTGATGACCAGCATCCTGGTCTCTCCCGATGGAGTCCGGGAGTATGAGGCGGCCCACGGCACCGTGACCCGACACTACCGGCGCCACCTCCAGGGCGAAAAGACCTCGACCAATCCCGTGGCAACCATCTTCGCCTGGACGGGCGCTCTGGCCCGGCGGGGCGAACTGGATGGGGACCAGGCGATGGCCGGGTTTGCCGCGAGGCTTGAAGAGGCGGTTCTGGACACGATCGAGTCCGGGGTTTCGACCCGGGACCTGGGCGGATCCGCCGACACGGATTCCTTCCTGGCCGCGGTCCGTTCCCGGCTCTGAGCCGGCGCCCTGGGGGGAGAAGCGATCGAGTCAGCCGCCCGCCGCTTCCTCCCCCTCCAGGCCCCCCCCGCTCCGAGGCGATTCGCACCAGACCTGCCGGGCAGGGACCGAAACCAGTTCCTTCTCGGGCCAACGCAGGGCGCTCAGGCGCCCGCCGAAGACGCACCCGGTGTCGATGTTGATCGTGTTGTTCCGCCAGGTGGCGGTGGCGACCGGGGTGTGCCCGTAGACCACGGCCGCCCTGCCCCGGTATTCCCGGGCCCAGTCGCGGCGCTCGGGCAGGCCGTCGGCGTCCAGCCGACCCGTCGGGTCGCCGTACAGGCAGAAGGCTCGCACCCGCTTCGAATCCCTGTTTTGGAGGTTCTCGCGCAGCCCGGCGTGGGCCGCCACCAGGTTCCCCGAATCCAGCACCAGGTGGCTGGGAAGCCCCTCGAAGAAGGCGCGCACCCGCTCGCGGAAGCCTGGCTCCTGGCCGTCGCACTGCTCCAGGGTCGCCTCCAGCCCGTGCCGGGTCTGCACGGGACGCCCATGCAGGGCCCGCATGAGCCGGTCGTCGTGGTTCCCGGGCACGCACAGGGCCTGCCCCGCCTCCACCATTCCCATGACCAGGCGCAGGACCTGGACCGGCTCCGGCCCCCGGTCCACGAGGTCCCCCAGGAAGAGCGCCCGCCGACCCGACGGCGGGACGGCCCGCAGTCCGTCGGGGGCCACAAGATAGCCCAGCTTCTCCAGAAGCTCGATCAGTTCGCCGTGGCAGCCATGGACATCTCCCACCAGGTCGAAGGGCCCGGGATCCTGACGATGGTCCACGGGCAGGGGGACCCGATGAAGGCTGAGCGTGTCCACGATTCGGGAATCCTCCAACAGATGGATGGCGCGGTACCCCTCGTGCTGCAAGGCGGGGAGTTCCGCGCGGAAGCGGCCGAAGTGCAGATCCAGGACCTTCTGGGAGACCTGCCGGGAGCGAGCCTGGTTCCGCTCCCGGACCAGCGAGGGGGGGTAGTCCAGCACCAGGGCCACGGCCTCGGCGTGGTGGCATCGGGCGATGGCCAGCCACTCCTGGCGGCGGGCCGACTCGAGGTTGGTCGCGTCCACCACCGTCAGGCGACGCCAGGCCAGCCGCCGGTCGGCCAGCCGATGCAGCAACTCGAAGGCGTCGGCGGTTGCGCCCTGCTCGGTCTCGTCGTCGGTGATCCAGGCCCGGGCGCGGTCCGAAGAGAGGATCTCGGTGGGGCGGAAGTGGCGGGCCGCCAGGCTGGACTTCCCCGAACCGGCCGGTCCCACCAGCAGGACCAGGCAGAAATCAGGAATCTGGAGCACCGGCTCAGCAAAGTCCGGAGGCTCAGGCATCCCGACCACTTCAGGGGCCGCACCGGGGCTCCCTGCTAGGCATGCAGGCGGGCCGCGTCGCGTTCCAGTTCAGCCTGGCGGGCCTGGCGCTGAGTGAGGTCATGGAAGACAAGGCCTTCGAAGTCATTGCGGGCCGCCTCGAGCACCCGTCGGGCCGCCTCGGGCTCCAGAAGGCCCCTCCGGGTCAGTTCGAAAGCCGCCCCCACGTAGGTGTCGAAGAAGAAGACCCCCTTCTCCTGCCATGCCCTGCGGATGGGCTCGGGTGTCCCCACCACGTCGTGGATCATGGCCGCCCGGATCCTCTGGGGATGGGCCCGGACCAGGGCTGCCAGAAGTCCCGGATCGGCCTGCCCCGAGTCGCCGAACAGCACGAAGTCGAATTCGGGGTACAGGCCCTGAAACTGTTGGAAGTTGGCCCACTTCTGCGAGAAGATCAGTCCATGGACGAACTGGTGCAGGCAGGTTCCCGTCAGAAGGATCGTGCCGTCCAGGCCCTTGGCACCCAGTTTGCGATGGTAGCGGTCTTCGAAGAGCCCACAGGCCCCTCCGGGTCGGCCGGTCAGAAACGCGATGTCCCCTGCAGGAGAAGCCACGCCTTCGGGCGCCAGGTCCAGCTCCCGATACAGTTGAAGGACCCCGGGGTACACCGTCTTGGGAGGATAGCGCCGGTCCTTCCAGTTGGCATAGAGGGTATCGTCCACGTCGCTGAGGATCTTGAGATCCCGGCGAGTCGCCCGGGCACCCTCCCGGGTGATGTGCTGGAGGACCTCGCGCCGGATCGTGGTCGAGTCGATGTCGTGGTAGACCAGTTCCACCATGTCCCAGTGCGAGTTGCCAGCGTCGATGGCCCGCTTCAGGGCCGTCAGATCGTCGCCCGAGGTGGCCAGCAGCACATCCCGGATGGCCTTCTCGAAACGACGCGGCGTGGGACCGATCTGCAGGGCGTCCACCACCGCTGCGCGGGCCGCCACCGACAGGTCCGCCACCCGATTTCGGGTCAGCATGTCCAGGATGGCCTGGGCAGGCCGACGGGGAGCCCGGCGGAAGAGGCTCGACAAATCCAGTTTCAGGACCAACCGGTCCAGGACGTCGGCGGGAAGCCGGGCCAGGGCCTCCGACAGGTGCTCAAGGGCGGACGCCCGGTAGGGCGGCGAGCCCAGGTCCAGGTATTCTCGAAGGGTCTCCATCGCGATCACTCCTCCCCATCGCGGGTCCCAGGCCCCGACCCGGCGCGGGCCAAGGCCTCCCAGGCCGAGCCGCGCACGGGATCGAGCCCCCGGGCCCGGAGTTCGTGCTCGGTGAATCCAAAGGCGCCCAGAAGGGTCTGCCAGCGCCTGGGGTCGATTCGGATCTGGTCCTGGCCTCTGCGCCCCTCCCCCAGAGTCAGCAGCCTCCGGCACCGGTAGGCCAGGGGGAGGGCCTGGGCCAGGCCACAGCAGTCGGCCGCCCCGAGAATCCCCACGTCGAAGAGGCCTGCCTCCAGAGGCAGGCTGGCGTTCAGGCCTTCCAGGGGCGAAGCCCATCCCCGCGGGCCGGGAAGCACGGCTCGCAAGGCCCGCGCCAGACCCGGAGCGCCCGGCGAAACCCGACTGAGAGCCTCCAGGGGTGCCGACCAGGAGGCCAGGCGTTGACGGATGCAGGCCACCACGGCCCGGCGCGTGGCCCGGTGCCAGGCGGCGTCGCGCTCCCGGCGAAGCCCGGGGTCCTCGGGAGGAAGGGTCCCGAGCTGCTCGAGAACCTGCACCGAAGCGCGCGAGGTCCGAGCCCAGGCCAGAAGGTCCTCCCAAGCCGCCTGAGGCTGCGCGCCCAGTCCGCGCAGGTAGCGACGCCGGCGCCAGTTTCCCAGGAAGCGGACGCGCCCCAGTCGCTCGACCTGGCTTTCAACCTGAGAGGGATGGGGCGCAGGTCCGCCCCGAGACTCTCCCCAGAGGCGGCAGGCCAACTCCTCCTGTTCGGCCAGGAGGCGGGCCAGGTCGGCGGCAAGGTCTGTGCGGCGTTCCTCCAGGTGGACCTGCCGACGCGCCTCGACGGCCCGGGCGAGGTCCTCTCGGGCCTCTTCCTCGGCATGTCGTGAAGGAGGAGCCTCCAGCAGTCCCGACAGCAGACGCGCGACCTCCAGGGGCAGGGCCTCGCGAACTCGCCCCGCCCCGGTGGCCAGAAGCATTCCCGGATGGACCTGCCCGGCCCGCTCCAACACCTGGTCCAGGCCTTCCTGGTGAGCCCAGGAGACCAGCACCCGGTCCCCATCCAGCCAGGCGTTGGCCAGCGCCGCCAGTGCCAGGAGGCTGGCTGCGGAATCGTCGGGGATCAGCAGCGACGCCTGCGCGCCTCGGCGGAGCCGTTCCAGGACCTTCTCCCACGCCCCGCCCAAAGGAACCGGCGAGGCGGGCGCCCCCAGGCGGCCCTCCACCCCGGGCACCTCCAGGCCCAGGAGCAGGGCGGCCGCGGTGCCGGTCCAATCCGAGCGTTCCTGCAGGACCCGGAGCTCCTCCATGGTCCCTCGCAGGGCGGGAGGTGTCTCGATCAAAAGGGCCACGGCCAGGTTGTGCAGACCCGGCGCTCTTGGGCCGTCATGCCGCAGACGCCAGGGATCCAGAGGATGGATGGGGAGGTCCAGGGCCTGAGCCACCTGCTCGGCCAGATCCATCAAGCGCTCGGGGTCGCCCAGTGGCAGGCTCTCCGGCAGATTCTGGGCCTTCCAGGACTCCGGAAGGCCCAGGAAGGGATTCAGGGTGGCTTCCTCCTGCACAGGGACCTCCCGGTGCAGGTAGGGCGGAGGGGCCAACTCGGCCAGGAAGACCGGCGCAATCATCAACCCATCGTGGCCGGGGAAGACCAGCACGGGCCAGCCATAGCACAGGGACTGGCCGGACTGCAGCCGCCCGGCAAGCCGATCCAGGTCGGGATGGAGGTGGACGCCGCCCCTCCCCTCACAGAAGGTCCTCTCCTGCCCCAGGGGTAGTGAGGTCCAGCGGTGTCCTCCAAAAGAGGCCCAGGCCTCGGCCGAGCCGACCTGCAAGGCACGACTCAGAACTCCCAGCAGCCGGCGCCACTGGTCCTGAAGCTCCGGATCGGGCTCGCTGCAGAAAGGGGCAGACCGTTCGTTCTCGGGAACCGGCTCCACCAGGGGGCCCGGACGGCAGCCCTGGCACCACACCTGTCCGGTTCCCGCGTCCCACCAGGCGGGAATGCCCCGAGGCAGCGAGGTCCCGCAGACCTGGCAACGGTCGGGGGTTGGCAGGGATCTGACCCAGCGAGGTTCCATGTGAAGTCGCTTTCGCTCCCAGGCAGGGACTTTCCGCCTGCCTCCACCCGGCGAGGTGGGAAGCCCCGCCCGGTGGCCACCCGGGCCGTTGCCGGGGGCCATTCCAAGTCTGATGAACGTTGACCCGGGGGGCACCGACACGGTATTCTGCGAGGACCATCACGGGGGGCTGCCCGCAACCAGGAGGAATCGTCCATGTCACAGGCCATCTATGAGGTTCAAAAAAACCAGGGTCGACTGGACGATGCTGGAGAATTCCCGCGGGTCGTCCTGCTGGACTCGATCAGCCACTGCAACCTGCGGTGCTCGATGTGCTTCCACGTCAACATGACCCGCAAGCGGGGCATCATGCCCTGGGATCTGTTCACGAAGCTGATCGACGAGATCGCCGAGGAGGACCCCACGGTCCGGGTCTGGATGGTCTTCTTCGGCGAAGCCTTGATGCTGCGCCGCCGCAAGCCCAGCATCTTCGACATGATCCGTTACGCCAAGTCCAAGGGCCTTCAGGACGTGGTCCTCAACTCCAACGCCAACCTTCTGGACGAGGACTCGGCCCGCCAGTTGATCGAGGCAGGCCTGGACGCCCTCTACATCGGCATCGACGCCTTCACCCCCGAGACCTACGCCAAGGTCCGGGTGGGCGGGAACTATGAGCGCACCGTGGCCAACGTCCAGCGCCTGTTGGCGCTCAAGAAGGAAATGAACTCGACCACGCCCGAAATCTTCGTGCAGTTCGTCGAGATGGACGCCAACTCCGCCGAGAAGGACGACTTCATCCGCTTCTGGACCGAGCAGGGCGCCCACGTCAAGATCCGCCCCAAGGTGAGCTGGGCCGGAAAAGTCGAAGCCCCCAACCTGGTCCTGGGGCAGGAGGAGCGCTGGCCATGCTACTGGGCCATGCGCAGCATGTCCATCACCGACCAGGGCAAGGTCGTAACCTGCGCGGTTGACCTGGACGGGGGGCACGTGGCCGGAGACGTGACCACGCAGACCCTCAAGCAAGTGTGGAACGACGGCCTGAAGAAGCTGCGCGAGGCGCACCTGGAACACCGCTGGGAAGACCTGCCCAAAATCTGCCGGGAATGCCGCGACTGGCAGTCGGCCCGAGCCGACTACTACGACACGAACCCCGGCTAGCCCCTTTCCCGCCCCCTCCTGCCTCTCAGGACGGCTCCGGGCGCACCGGCCGTCCGCAATGCTTGCAGAAGCGAGCCCCTGCAGGCAGAGGTGCCTGACACCCCAGGCACATCGCCACCCGCAGCGGGGTTCCGCAGGTCTTGCAGAAGCGGGCCCCGGGCACCGAAGCCTGACCGCAGCGAGGGCAGACTGTTGCCGATGGAGCGGGGGACGCCTCCCGGACGGAGGGTCCGCCCGGCTCCTGCCCTTCGGCCCTGGCTGCCGCCCGCGAGGCCGCGACCTGGCCCACCACCCGGGCCGCCCCCGCCACCAGTCCCGCCAGAGAGCCGGCCGACACCCCGGAGGGCCCGATGTCTCCGGTCCCTCCCGTCTCTCCGAGGACGTCCGCCCCCCCTCCGATGTCCCACGAGCAGGGGGGCACCGTCGGGTCGGAGGGGATGGCCTCGGGCAGCGAGGCCTCCTCGGCGGCCGAGAGCTTGTCCTCCAGGCGGTCCAGGCCTTCCTCGAGGTGTCGCAGCACCTCGGTCTCCGGAACGACCTGCCCGGAAGCCAGGCGCGCCCAGGCCTCTCCGCCCGGCGGGCCCGCCACCCATTCGCCCGTGGCGGTCCAGGTCACGGTGAAGGAACGACGCTCAGGATCGGTCAGAAGCAGGCTGCGAGAGCGGCCAGGCCCACCCGGGCTCAGGCTGACCAGGCGGCCCTCGCGGAAGAGCCAGCGAGTCCCCTCCTCCTCGACCGCCTCCCAGTCCCCCTCCTCGGCCGTCTCCCCCCAACGAACCTGCCCCAGGAGGGCGCGGGCGGCCGCCTCCAGGGCTGCCAGGCGCATCTCGGAGGGGGCGCCCTCGGGAATCAGCGAGAAGACCGCGCTGAGCGCGGGCGCGGCCAGCGAGCCGGGGAGCCTCCCGGTCAAGACCTGCTCTCCGGAACGGGGTAGCCCCAGGCCTGGTCGGCCTCCAGCATGATCGAGTCCTCCCGATACAGTTTCGCGGTATAGGCCACGTGGGCAGGAAGGATCACCGCGGCCACCTCCAGGGCCCCGACCAGGGCCTTGCCACCGCGGGCCACCGCCTTCAGCCAATCCCAGACCTTGTCCATGCTTTCGATGAAGGCGGTCAGTTGGGGTTGAAGCGCCAGGAAGGCCGCCAGCGATCCCCCACCCGAGGGGATGCTGAAGATCAAGGCCAACAGGGCCAGGACGGCGTTGGCCCCGCGGCAGGACCAGACGATCCCGAACTCCACCCAGTCCAACGTCTCGGCGAACCACTCGGCGTAGCATTCCCAGGCCTCGGCCGTAAAGCCGTTGGCCTCGATGGTCTCGTAGTACCAACGGAAGGCCGCTCGGACCTGCTCTTTGTCCTCGGCGTCTTCGCAGATCAGGTTGAAGCCCCGGGTCCGCTTCAAGGCGCTGGCCAGGGCCTCGGCTCCGGCGTTCAGTTGTCGGGACTCCAGGCTGCGGCCGATATAAGGGACGATCCCGTCCGAGGGCGTGCCCCCGACCAGGTCGCTGAAGGAAGGCTTGAAGACGACGTCATCCAGGGTGTTCCAGAAGACCTCTCCCAACAACGGGTAGTACTTGTTGGCATACTTCTTGGCCACCGGGCGGAACATCCCGAAGACCATCGCCGAGAGGTAGACCACCACGTAGGTCCCGAAGTTCCAGATCCGGTTCAGGACGCCCAGCATGCTGGACAGGGCGTCGTCCAGCATGCTGGCGGACTCTTCGGCCATCTTCTGGTTGAGCAGCACCTCGTCCAAAGCCCGGGCCGCCTTGTCGCGTTCGGGCAGCAGATCGTCCAGGCTCTTGCGCGCCTTCTCCAGGGTCCCCCGCACCCCCCCGAGCTCTCCCTCCAGCTTCTGGACCTGCGCCGCCCAGCGGGCTTTGGTCCGAGGGTTCACCGCTTCGCCCAGCGTCTTCTGCGCCGCTGCCAGTTGGGACTTCAGGTCGTCCATCTTGGGGGCCAGGTTCTCGGCCAGCTCTCGAGCCGAGGCCAGCTTGCGCTCCAGACCCGCCACCAGGTCCCTGGCCTGGCGCTCGGCCTGCTTGAAGAGGCGGGCATCCGGGCGGACCATCTGACCGCGCTGGATGGGGAAGGGCCCGTCGTCCGGGGTCCTGGGCAGGCGAGACTTCAGGTTTCCGGGCATCTTCCCCTCGGCGAAGAAGCCCTTGCGCCGGAACCAGTCGGTGAACTTCTTGCCCAGCGAGTCGACTCCGTCCAGGACCCAGCGCAGCCCGCGGACCAGGGGTTTCATGGCTGCCCGGATCCAGGTGTGGGAGGCCAGGCGGTGGGCGGCCCAGGTGAAGAGGCCCTTGGCCTTGCTGGCGATGCCCTGGACCAGCTCCCCGGCCTTCTTCTCGCCCCACCGGCTGTAGCAGGCCGCCGCCAGGTTGCGGCAGAAGTCGGTGAAGTCCCCGCTGATCCGGCCATATCGACGCACCAGCAGGGCGCGGGCCATCGGCAGGACCCGCGTCGCCGCGGCCAGGAGCTTCACGCTGAAGAGAGTGTCCTTGTGTTCCTGGGGCTCCTGCTCGGCCAGTCGTTCGACGAATTCGACCTCGGCGAAGCGGACGAAATCCTGGACCACCATCCTGAATCGATCCGGAGCCACGGGAAGCTCGGCCAGAGGCGCGATCTCCAGCAGCCTGGACTGAGCCCCCCGAGCCTCGGCATCCAGGGCCAGGCGCACGGTCTGCGTCTCGCCCTGCCCCGTCCCCTCGCCCACCTGCGCCCGTCCGTCCCGGTCGGTCGTCGCGGTGGTCCCCTCGATCTCCACGGTCGCGTAGGCCACGGGCCGAAGCTCCTGGGGAACCCTCGTGGGCTTCGGGGGCAGAACCAGCACGCCGATGGGCCCCGGTCGGGAGATGGCCACTTTCTTCACGACCGTCTCGAACCCCGGCTTGGAGACCTTCAGGGTGAGGGTCTGCTGCCAGGCCAGACGAAGGGTCTGCGAGCCCACCTCGCGCCGATCAGGACCCGCCGTGGCCACCACCCGCACCGAGAAATCCCCCCCCTGTCCCAAGGCGGCGACCTCCTGGGAGGTCGGAGCCAGGTAGGTGGCCTGGAGCAGGCCCGACTCGTCGGTCCTGCCCGACGACGGCTGGACGGTCCCGGCCGCCGGATCCAGCCGGAACTCGGCGAAGAGTCCTGCAACCCCGGTGTTCTGGGAGTTGAGCGCCTCCAGCCGGAGGGTGGCCTGGACCGGGGCCCCCTCCTCGGTTCCCGGAGCCAGGCCCAAGCGCGCATCAGCCGGGCTGAGCAGCGTGAGCGCCGCCTGCAAGGGATGCACCTGCACGCGAACCGTTCGCGGTTCCAGATGTCTCCCCCCGGGGCCGGTCCCGTGGAACAGCAGAGAGCCCCACACGATTCCAGAATCGAAGCAAGGCTTCGTCGACTGAAACTTGACCGTCAGGCCGGTTCCAGTCCGCTCCACAGTCACGCTGGCCCCGGCGCCCCCTTCCACGGGATGCTGCGACACCTTCAAGTCGGAGCTGACCGGTTCGCCCTGGGGGTTTCCGCGGGCATCCACCCGGTGACAGGCGACCTCCAGCAAGGTGCAACTGCACCCGTCCCCCTCCAATTCCGCACTGGCTCCAGCCGCCAGTTGGCCCTCGCTCCAGGAGTTTCCCACCTGCCGCCTCTGGCGGACCTGCAGGAGGTAGGGGACCAGGAGGACCTCGACCTGGGCCGTCATCCGGGGGAAGGGGCGAGGGATCGAGACCCCCGGCGGAAGGGCCGCAGAGGCAATGGTCATGGCCATCTCGGTCGCGGGATCGGCCACCACGTGGATCAGGGCCCGGTCGTCCGCAGGCAGGGCAGCGTCCGGATTGACCGACACGGTGGCCAGCTTCCCCGACCCTTCTCCCGCCATCTGAAAATTCAGACATGGGGGCACCGCGGTCAGTTGCAGCGTGAGGGGGACCTCCCGATCGGGCTCGGACAGCGAGCGCACGCGCACCGCCAGATCTCCGGTGGTCCACTCCGAGCCGTTGAAGCCCAACGTGATCGGCCTGGGCTTGGAGCTCATGGGTTCAGCCCTCCCCCATCCGGGCCTTCATGGCGAATTCGGACCCTCCCGAGCGGCCGGCTCATCGGCTTCCCCAGGCCGAAGAGGTGCGGATCTCCAGTTCGTAGCCTCCGCCCAGGGTGAAGACCACCGGCGCCGCGACGGGTTGGCCTGCCAGCACGGCCCGAACCGTCAGGGTCGCGCTGGCGGCAGGGTCGTCTCCCTCGGGCTTCCGAGCCCGGACGTAGACGGCCCGCCGCGAGCCGGCGGCCTGCTGTCCCGACAATGCCAGGGCCTCGGAGGACGAGCTGAAGGAGATCGACGAGGAGGCGGCCCCGACCAGGGCCGGAGGGGCGTTGCGAGCGCGAATGGAGGCGTAGACCCAAAGGCCCTCGGCGGCCCCCGGGGTCAGGTCGGTGCGCCGGTCCTGGGTGACCACCTCCAGGCGAAGCTCGGGGGTGGGGGCATCCTGAACGTCCGAAGTCTTGGAGCCAGGAGCGGTCAGGACCTGGTTGAGGATCGTCTGGCCGTTCACGGCCACCGCGATGATCACCGAGACGATCCCCTTGATGGGGGGACCCATCCAGATGGTGTCCATCGCGTCTTCCGGGCTGCTGCAGTCGTCCGCCCAGCCCAGCTCGCTGGCCAGCCAGACCAGAGCAACCGTCAAGAGCAGGCGAAGCCAGGGGTGAGCCAGCCCGGGTCGCCCGGGGGCGTTCGGCCGGCGAAAGGGTTCGGTTTCGTAGCCCCCCAGCACTCGCAACACCTCGCGAAGGAGTTCTCTCCGATTCTAGTGGCTCTGGAGCGACCTTCGCCGTGACCCGGGTCAGTCCTGGAAGATTCCCATCAACGGACCGGGAGGGGCGCCGGGGCAGGGGATCCGGGCGGGCGGCGGAACCTCGGGCCATCCATGTCTTTGAGGTCCACGGCCATGCCGACCTTCCGCGTTGCCCAAAGCCAGATCGAACTGCACCAGGGAGACTGCCTGGAGCTCCTGCCCGGATTGCCCGAGGCCTCGGTGGACGTGGTGGTCACCTCGCCTCCCTACAACATCGGGGTCCGCTACGGTTCCTATGACGACACCGAACTGTCCCGCCAAGAGTACCTGGACTGGCTGGCCGGGTGGGCCCTGCAGGTCCGTCGGGTCCTGAAGCCCGACGGTTCGCTCTTCCTGAACCTCGGTTCCAAGCCGACCGACCCCTGGGTGCCCTTCGAGGTCCTCACCTGCCTCAAAGAAATCCTGACCCTGCAGAACGTGATCCACTGGATCAAGTCCATCGCCATCGAGAAGGACTTCGTGGGTGAAGGATCTGGCCTGGCCGAGGATCTCACGGTGGGCCACTACAAGCCCATCAACTCCAACCGCTTTCTGAACGACTGCCACGAGTACGTCTTCCACCTGACCCGGCGCGGGGACGTCAGGCTGGATCGCCTGGCCGTCGGGGTCCCCTACCAGGACAAGTCCAACCTGCGCCGCTGGTCGGCGGCCGCCTCGGATCGCCACTGCCGGGGCAACACCTGGTTCA
>DIWH01000026.1 GCA_002423485.1 Candidatus Xenobium occultum
CGGAGACAGGCGGCGGATTCAGGGCGATCGGGAAGTCTTGACCTCCGGCCCCTTTATGCTACAATGGCGAAGCTCTGGAGTGATGGCCGAGGGGCTAAAGGCGCACGCCTGCTAAGCGTGAGGGTCCAAAAGGCCCGCGTGGGTTCGAATCCCACTCACTCCGCCACCAAGAAGCGCGGGATTCCCGCGCCGCGACAAGGGAGCCCCTTCCCGGGCTCCCTTCGCTTTTTCCGCCTCCCAGCTCGGGCAGGACGCCGCCTCGCAGAGGAGAACCTCCTCCCCTCTTGGATTGGAGGCCGACGTGTCCGACATCAACACCTATTTCCAGGTCCACGCCCAGGAATTCGAAAAGGATCTCTGCACCCTTCTGTCCATCCCCAGCGTCAGCACCGACGCCGAACGCAAGCCCGACATGCAGGCCTGCGCCCAGGAGGTGGTCCGCCAGTTGTTGCAGGCCGGCATGGAAGAGGCCCGCATCATGCCGACCGGGGGGCACCCGGCCGTCTTCGCGGCTTCGAAGCACCGGGAGGGGTTACCCACCGTGCTGGTCTACGGGCACTATGACGTGCAGCCCGAGACCCCGCTGGAGCTCTGGGAGACCCCACCCTTCCAGCCCACAGTGCGGGATGGCAGGATCTACGCTCGGGGCACGACCGACGACAAGGGCCAGTTCCTGATCCACCTCAAGGCGGCCCAGGGCCTCAACGCGGTCCACGGCCAGTTGCCGGTGAACCTGAAGTTCATCCTGGAAGGCGAGGAGGAGATCGGCAGCCCCAACCTGCCCGCCTTCATCGAAGAGCACAAGGAGCTGCTGGCCTGCGACGTCCTGGTGATCTCCGACACGGGCATGTATGCCCCCGGGATTCCCTCGCTGCTGTACGGGCTTCGCGGACTCTCCTACCTGGAGGTTGAGGTCAAGGGAGCCGACGGGGACCTGCACTCGGGGATCTTCGGCGGGGCGGTGCCCAATCCGGCCCTGGAACTGTGCCGCATCCTCACGGCCTTGAAGGACACGGATGGACGCATCCTGATCCCTGGATTCTACGACAAGGTGCGCGACCTCTCACCCGCCGAGCGGGCCGAGTGGGCGGCCCTGCCCTTCGATGACGAGGAATTCCGCAGCTCGGTGGGCTGCAAGGGCCTTTCCGGCGAGGAAGGCTTCACGACCCTGGAACGCCGCTGGGCCCGTCCCACCCTGGATGTCAACGGGATGCTCTCGGGTTTCACCGGCGAAGGCGTCAAGACGGTTCTGCCGGGTCGGGCCATGGCCAAGGTCTCCTGCCGACTGGTTCCCGACCAGGACCCCGAAGAGATCGCCCGACTGGTCGAGCAGGAGGTCCTGCGCCTGGCTCCCGACACGGTTGAGGTGAAGGTGCGCTACCACCACGGCGGAAGCCCCTGGATGACGGACCCCACCCACCCCGTCCTGGAAGCCGCCGGCCGGGCCGCCGAGAAGGCCTGGGGACGAACCCCGGTGCGGGTTCGCGAAGGCGGCTCGATCCCCATCGTGTCGACCTTCTGCCGGATCCTGGAGGTCCCCGCCGTCCTGCTGGGCATCGGCCTGGCCGACGAGAACGCCCATGCCCCCAACGAGCACCTGGACCTGGGCAACTTCCACGCGGGCATCAGGGCTTCGGCCTTCCTGATGGAAGAGCTGGCGGCACAGACCGCCGCGAGGTGACCGTGCCGATCGTCGAACTTTCCCGTTGTGACCTGGGCGAGACCTGGCAGGAAGAGGATGAGACCATCTCGCTGGCGGTCCACAACTTCCTGTTCAACCTGAACCGTCAGGAATTCGAGAAGGTGGCCCTGATGGTCCGCCAGACCGAGGACCTGCGCTCGCATGCCCAGGACGAGGAGCCTCAACCCGTGGCCACCTCGGATATCGGTCAGACCTTCTATGAGGGAGGCGGCGAGTTCAGCATCTCGGTCTACAACTTCAGCTTCTACCTCAGCAGCGAGGAGTTTGCTCAGTTCGCCAGCATGGTGACCCGGACCGAACGCATCCTGACCGGCGAGTTTCCCGCAAGGAAGATGCCGGGCAACTCCAACTAGAAGTCCAACCTCCCCCGGACGGGGAAGGCCGGGGCCGCTTCCCGAGGGCAGGTTCGCCTGTCCCGGGAAGCGGCCCTCGACGTCTGGTTCAGGGTGTGGCTCAGTCTCCCCAGAGATCCAGAAGCGTGGGGTCTGGGAAGAGGGTCTCCTCCAGCCCCTTCAAGAGGGTCTTCATGCCAAGCCCGCGCAAGTAGTCCGCGGCTTCGGGTGCCACCGGGCCGGGCCGGAATCCCTCCATCGGCATGCCCTCGAAGGGCAGAGGGACGTCCAGGCGCACGGTGGCGATCTCCAGGTCGCGCAGCAGGCGCTCGCGATTCTCGCGCAGGGCCGGGGCGAACTTGCCGCACAGCTCGGGGTGGTCCAGCAGGGTCGGCAGGTCGCCCCCCTCGGTCAGGAGCTTGACGGCGGTCTTCTGGCCAATCCCCGGCACGCCCAGGATGTTGTCCACCGGGTCCCCGCGCAGGGCCAGCCAGGAGGGGATCAGCTCCGGCGGAACCCCGAAGACCCCGCAGACCTCGTCGGGCCCCACCCTCTCGACCTTGGCGTTCTTGCCGGTGCCGGAGAGGCGCAACAGATCGACCTCACCCCCCACGGCCAGGACCTGGGCCAGGTCCTTGTCGTTGGAGACCAGGGTGGCCCCGTGACCGGCGGCCCGGGAGCGGGCGGCCAGGGTGGCCATCACGTCATCGGCCTCGAAGCCCTCGACGCTGAGGGTGGGGATCCCCAGAAGACCGAAGAGCTCCATGATCAGGGGGATCTGGGCCTTCAAGTCAGGCGCCGTGGGGGGTCTGTGGGCCTTGTATTCCGGGTCGAGGGCCGAGCGGAAGGTGGGCTCGAGGGACTCGAAGACCGCCACGAAGTGCTCGACGTGCTGGGTCCTCCACAGCGAGCGCATGATCCCCAGCACGCCGTAGATGGCGTTGGTCGGGCGCCCGTCGGGAGCGGTCAGGGTGGTGGGCAGGGCGTGGAAGGCCCGGAAGATGTGGTTGAGGGTGTCGAGGATGTAGAGTCTGGCCACGGCCCGGGCCTTCCCCCGCAAAAGGACGGATCCTCCCCCAGGACCTTGTTTGGAAGGGGAAGGATTGGTGCCCAGAGCCGGGGTCGAACCGGCACTCCCTCTCAGGAACGGGTGTTTGAGACCCGCGCGTCTGCCAATTCCGCCATCTGGGCAGGACTCCGGCATCATACACGTTCGCGAGGGCCGGCGTCAACGGGCGTTTCAAGCCACTTTGGAAGGCTGTTCCTGGCGGAAACCTGGTTGAAGGCGCCGGGATGGGAGGCGCTCTGCCCGGCTCAGTCGCCCCGCAGGGGGCAGCTCGTTTCACTGAGCAGACCGTCCTCCATGCGCAGGCAGCGATCGGCCTGGCCGGCCAGGCGCTGGTCGTGGGTGACCATCAGGAAGGCCACCCCCTCCTGGCGGGCCACGTCCCGAAGCACCTCGAAGACCCGGGCCCCCGAGCGAGAATCCAGGTTTCCCGTGGGCTCATCGGCCAGCACCAGCCGGGGCGAGGCTGCCATGGCCCGCACCACCGCCGCGCGCTGCTGCTGTCCTCCGGACATCTGGGAAGGTCTCTTGTGCAACTGGTCGGAGAGCTCCACCCGCTCCAGGAGGTCCATGACCCGCCGGACTTCCGCCTTGGAAGGGGTCCCTCCCCGCAGGGAGAGGGGCATCAGGGCGTTCTCCAGGCAGGTGAACTCGCCCAGCAGGTGGTGGAACTGGAAGATGAACCCCACCTTGCGGTTGCGCACGTCGGCCAGCTCGTCCGGAGCAAGGCCGGCCAGGTCGATCCCGTCGATCCGAACCGTTCCCGAGGTGGGCACGTCCAGGGCCCCCAACACGTTGAGAAGCGTGGACTTGCCCGAGCCGCTCTGCCCCACCACCGACAGGAACTCGCCCGGCAGCACGCGCAGATCGACCCCGCGCAGCACGCGAACCTCACGGGTGGTGCCCGCCTCGTAGACCTGGACCAGGTCCTGGGCCTCGACCACCGGCTCACTCACCGCGCAGGACCTCCACGGGGTTCATCATGGCCGCCCGACGCGCCGGCAGCAGCGAGGCCAGCATGGTCGAGAGGATCGCGGCCGCCGCGGCGTACAGGAAGAGCGAGGGCTCGAAGGAGACCGGGAACAACTGGTCGGTCTTGCCGAAGCGGGCCACCTGCCGGATTCCGCTGAGGAAGTCCAGAAGGAGCCAGGCCGCCGCGCAGCCCACGGCCGATCCCAACAACGAGACGAAGAGGCCTTGCAGGGTGAAGATCCCCATGATCTGGCGATCGCGCGTCCCCATGCTCTTCAGGATGCCGATCTCGCGGGACTTGCGCACCACCGAGACGATCAGCACCGAGGCGATGCCGAAGGCTGAGGCCAGCAGGCTGAAGAAGCTGATCATCATCCGGGACTGGTCCTGGGCCCGGAAGCCGTTGACGAACATCGCTTGCTGCTGCATCCACGAATCGGCCTCGAAACCCAGGGAAGAACGGATGGACAAGGCCACCCGGTCCGCCTGGAAGGGCTCGCGCAGCTTCAACTGGATGCTGGAGACGTTGCGGCCGGTCCGGAACAGGGCCTGGGCGGCCCGCAGGGTGAGGAAGACCTGCCCCTGATCCACGGCGTTGCTGCCGGTGTCGAAGATCCCGGCCACCCGGAAGACCTCGGTCACCCCCTCGGCCGAGACCAGGCGGACCCGGTCTCCCAACCGGACCCCCGCGTCGCCGGCCAGGCGGAAGCCCATGACCACCTCGTCGGGGCCCAGGTCCAGCCAGCGCCCGGCCACCAGGTCGTCCTGCAGACCCACGATCCGCTCCTGACGGGGCGGGTCGGCCCCCGAGACGGTCACCCCGAAGCGCCGCGCCCCCCGCACCAGGAAGGCCTGCCCCCGGACGGCCGGAGAGAGGACCGTGACCCCCTCGAAGAGGCTCAACTGCTGGACCACCCTCTCGGGGTTCTCCAGGTCCCGCCGGGTCTCGGAGAACTTCTGGATCTGCGAGGTGTAGAGCGTCCCGGCCTCGGGTGGGTGCAGGTCCTGCAGGGGCGTGGGGTCTGGAGGGGCAGGACGCACCGTGATGTGGGGCAGGGCCCCGACGTTGTCGCGCAACAGCCGGGTCTGCAAGCCGCCGATCAGGCTGTTGATGAAGACCACGACCGTCACCGCAATGGCCACGGCGCCCACCGTCAGGAAGGTCTGCCCCGGGCTGGCCCGCAAGTAGCGGGCTGCCACGAAGGCTTCGAACCTCATGGCCCGGGCCTCAAGGCGCGAAGCTCCGGACCGTGGCCCGCACCCGCTGGCCCTCCTGCAGCCCCGCCGGGTCCAGGATCACCAGATCCGACTCGCTCAGGCCCCGGTGCACAGGCCAGGCGTCCCGGCCCGCCGGGCCGACCTCCACGTCGCGCGGGACGGCCTTCCCGTCCTGCACCAGCATGACCCGGCTGGTTGCACCCAGGGCCAGGACGCTTGGCAGGGGCACCACCAGGAGTTCGGTGGCCTCCTGGAAGAGGATGTTGACGCTGACCGTCTGGCCGGGACGCAGGCCCTCCGGGCTGGAGTCCAGCCAGACCCGGATCTCCACGGTCCCGCGCTCGGGGTCGACGTGCGGGGCGATCTCGTGGACCTTGGCCTCCAGACGGGCCTCACGCCATGCTTCCGAGGTGACCAGGGCGGGCTGCCCGAGGGCCAGGCGACCCAGGTTGCTCTCGTCCACATCGGCCCGGATCTCCACCTGGGGCCAGCGCGAGACGGCCAGGATCGGCTGGGAAGGCCCGACGGAATCGCCCGGTTCGGCCAGCTTCCTCAGGACCATCCCGTCGTAGGGCGCCCGGATGCGCCCCTGGTCCAGGCGCTCTCGCGCCACCTCCAGGGCCCGACGGGCCTCGTCCAACTGGGCCCGGGCGACCTGGACGTCCTCGGGGCGGGGTCGGTCGGAGATCTCGGCCAGGCGCGCGGTCCGCGTCTCCTCAGCCCCCTGAAGCGAGGCCCGGGCAGCCTGGACCTGGGCCCGGGCGGCCCCGAGAACCTCCGCGCGCGGGCCCCGCCGGACCTCCTGCAGGCGGGCCTGGGCCTGCTCTTCGGCCTGCCGGGCCAATTCCGACTCGGTCTGGGCCTTCTCCAGGTCGGCCCGGGCCAGGGCGCCCTGGGTCCAGAGCTGACGGGCCCGGTCCAGGTCCCGACCGGACTGCAGCGTGCGGGCCCGGGCGGCCTGGAACTGGCCCTCGCTGAAGCGCAGTTCCTCGGCCGTCGAGCCGGTCTGCAACTCTTCAAGCCGCCGCAGGCTCTCCTCCAGACGGGCCCGGGCCACGGCCACGGCCTGGGAGGTCTCGGCCTGGACGCGGGCCACCTCGGAGGCCAGGGGAGACATGGACGCCTGGGCCAGACGCGCCTGGGCGGTCTGCAACGAGCGCAGGGCCTGCTCTTCCTGGGCCCGGAACAGGCCCAGGTCCAATCGGGCCAGCTCCTCCCCCGCCTTGAAGCGGTCCCCCTCCTCCCGCAGCACCGTCTTCAAGACGCCCTGCACCGGAGGGGCCAGACGGCTGTCCTGGATCCCGCGCACCTGGCCCGAGACGGCCAGTGACTCGACCACCTGGCGGGACACCGGATGCACGGCCTGCACCGCGGTGCCCCCCGGACAGAAGCGGAAGCCCGCCGCCAGGGCTACCAGCAGGCCCCCGAAAAGAATCCAACGGACCCACCTGCCAGACATCCGGTCGTCCACCTCTCTGCCCAGGAAGGTTCGTGGCCCGGGGCGGGCCGCCTGCCGGGGGGGGGTGGGGGCGGTCTCGGCCCGGGTCCGTTGCTGCTCCACCCGGGCGCGTTCCTCTGCGGCTCGCGCCGGGGCCTGGTGCGCAGGGCCCGCATGCGAGATCCGGCATGTTTGGCAGGAAATTCCCGCGAAACATGCCGGAATCGCCCTCGGGCGCGCCTCGGGCGGCGCCATCCCCGGCGCGCCCGCTCCTACTCCTCGACGCCCAGCTCGCGCAGCCGAGCCAGGAGTCGCTCCGCCCGGTCTCGTTCCTGCGAAGCCAGCTCCTCGGCAGCCTCCGCTCGGACACGTTCCTCGTCGGCTCGCGCCTCCGCGGTCTCGGCCCGGGTCTGTTGCTGCTCCACCCGGGCACGCTCCTCGTCGGCGTTCGCCTGAGCCGTCTCGGCCCGGGCACGCTCCTCTGCGGCTTGCGCCTGGGCCGCCTCGGCCACCTCGGTGGGCAGGGGCAGGAGCACATTGCCGGGGCCGCAGGGGCGCAGCCACAGGCCGTCCATGTCCTCGCAGCGGCCCTGCCAGGTCACCAGGCCCAGGCCCAGCTCCTCGATCCACGACAGGTCCAACAGTTCCACGTAGCTCAGGCCGTGCAGCACGTATCCCCGCAGGACCCGGTCGCCAAGCCAGCGCTCGGGGTCGAAGATCACGTAGTAGCGCACCCCCAGCCGGGCGTAGCGCTGGGCCTTCTCGACCTCGGAACCTTCCCGGTTGGAGACCACCTCGATCACGAGATCGGGGGCCTTGCCGAAGACCCAGGTGAAGTAGGAGCGCCGGCCCTTGGGCCGACAATCCTCGGGAAGCGTCACGTCCAGGCTGACCATGATGTCCGGCACCACGGCCGGCTGGTCCACGCTGCCGAAGAGGCCCACATCGGCCGCCGCCACGAAGGGCCGGCCGGGCT
>DIWH01000009.1 GCA_002423485.1 Candidatus Xenobium occultum
GAGTGGGTCCGGGCCCATCGCGAGCGCCTGGGGATCCGGATTCTCAACATCTCGGTTGGCAGCAACCGGGACGGCTCGTTCCTGGACTCGGAGATTGCCCAGGCCGCCGAGGCGGCCGTGGGCGACGGGATCCTGGTGGTGGCCGCGGCGGGGAATGATGGGGGATTGCCTCGGGCCCCGGCCAATGCCCCTTCGGTGTTGACCGTGGGAGGGTGCGTCTCCCGCGAAGCCTGCAGCCCGGAAGAAGTGGAGCTGTATCGCAACAGCTTCGGAGTCCTGCTCGATCTCGTCGTCAAGCCCGAGGTGATCGCTCCGGCCGCCTGGGTGGCCGCCCCTCTCTTGCCGGGGTCGGTCCAGGAGCGCCGCGTGGAATACCTCTATCGGCTGGCCTCGGCGCAGGGGGAGGAGTTCCGCGACCTGCTGGCCCACCCCGCCCCGGAGGCCAACCTCCCCGCGAACCTGGCAGACCTGCCGCGCGAGACCCTGCGCAGCCTGCTGGAGGCTGGCCTGCAGCGCGACAAGGTCGTCTCGCCCCACTACCAGCACGTCGACGGGACCTCGTTCGCCGCCCCCATCGTGGCCTCGGTGGCTGCCCAGATGCTGGAGGTCGAACCCTCGCTTTCGCCGGCCGCGCTGCGCCAGATCCTCATGTCCACCGCCGACCGCGTCCGCAAGGGGGATCTGCTCTCACAGGGGTGCGGAGTGGTCAACGCCCGGCGCGCCGTGGAGGAGGCTGGGCAGACCTGGACCCCCACCCAGATCTGCGAACTGCGCCCTCCCCTGGTGGAGGACGGTCGGCTCAGCTTCGTCTTCGTCCACCCCGGGGCTCGACGGGTCGAGCTGGTGGGGGACTTCAACGGCTGGGAGACCGGGCGGCACTTCTTCGAGGAGGTCCTGGACGGGCTGTGGCGGGTCGAGCTGCAGGCTCCTGCCCCCGGACGCTACCACTACAAGTTCCTGGTGGATGGAACCCACTGGTTGGAAGACCCCTCCAACCTCTTCCGCAAGCCGAATGGCTACGGGGGATTCGACTCGGTGTTGAATCTGACCTGACCGCAGGTCGAAACTCTACATCTCGGTCTTGGGCGCCCGTGCCAGCAGGTGGCGCACGGCCTCGGCCACCGAGTGCTCCCCTTGAAGGATCCGGTGGGTCTCTTCGATCAGGGGGACCTCGACCTGGTGGCTTCGGGCCAACTCCAGGCCGCTTCGGGCCGTCAGGACACCCTCGGCCACCTGGCCCAGATCGGTCAGGATCTGCTGCAGGCTCTCCCCCCGTCCCAGGCGCAGGCCAACCTGCCGGTTTCGGCTCAGGTCTCCGGTGGCCGTCAGCAGGAGGTCGCCCAGGCCGCTCAGGCCCGTGACGGTGGCGGCCTGGCCGCCCAGGGCCACCACCAGGCGGCGGATCTCTGCCAGTCCCCGGGTCAGGAGGGCCGCACGGGCGTTGTGGCCCATGCCGAATCCGTCGGTCACGCCGGCGGCCAGGGCGATCACGTTCTTGAGGACCCCGCCCAGTTCGACGCCCACCAGATCGGTGGAGGTGTAGATCCTCATCGCGCCGTGATGATACAGGTCGCAGGCTCGCCGGGCCGCCGAGAGGGTGGGGCCGGCCGCGGTGACGGCCGTGGGCAGACCCTGCAGCACCTCCAGGGCGAAGGAGGGACCGGACAGAACCGTGATCCGCTCCAGCCGTCCCCACTCTGCGGCCAGGACCTCGGACATGCGCAGCAGGGTTTCCAGTTCCAGCCCTTTGGTGGTGCTGACCACCAGGGCTTCCTCGGAAACCGCCGTGCGGGCGGCTCGGGCCACCGGGCGCACGGCGGTGGAAGGGAGGGCCACCACCACGGCGGCCTTGCCGCGGACCGCGCGCTCCAGGTCGGGCTCCGTGCGGATTCCCGCTGCCAGGCGGAAGTCTCCGAAGAAGCGCGGGTGCCGCCCGGCCTGCACATCGCTCAAAGCCTGGGGATCCCGGCCCCAGAGGGTCACCGCCAGGCCGGCCTGGCGCAGGTGGTGCGCCTGGGCGGTTCCCCAACTCCCCGAGCCCAGGACGACGACCGGCCCGGTCAGCATCGGGATCTGCTCAGCGGTTGCGGCACGCAGAGCGGTTTCCCTCCCCGAGCCGCCGCTTCCTCTCACCGGGTTCGTCTACAGAGCCCGGCTTCGGGGCCTGCTTGCGCCCGGTCGGCTTTCGCGCGCCCTCCAGGCCTGACGGGGAATGCGCACGGAGAGGTCGCGCTCGAACTGACGCCAGCGGTCCCGATCCGTCTCGGTCAACAGGGTCACTGCGCGTCCAGCGCGGCCCATGCGGCCCGTCCGGCCCACGCGGTGGGTCAGAAGCTCGGCGGTCTCTGGCAACTCGTAGTTCACCACGACCTCCACGCCGTCCACGTCCAGGCCCCGGGCCGCCACGTTGGTGGCCACCAGGATGGGGGCCTGGCCGCTGCGGAACGAGGCCATCTCGCGGTCCCGGGCGTTCTGGCTCATGTTTCCCTGAAGGATGGCCACCCGGTAGCCGAATCCGGAGAGCTGCCGGCCCAGTTTGCGGACGCCGTGCTTGGTGCGGCCGAAGACGATGGCGGGGCCCTCCTGGTGGTCGAGGATCTCGCGGAGCGCCTCCATCCGACGGGTCGAATCCACCTCCAGCGCCACGTGCTCGATCTTCGGGCGATCTTCAGGGCGGGTGTCGATGGCGACCTGGACGGGCTGGTGGAGATGCTTGCTGGCCACGGACTGGACCCAGGCCGGAAGGGTGGCGCTGAACATGGCGGTCTGGCGATCCTTGGGGGCCGGAGTCCCTGCCAGGATGCGCTGGACGTCCGGGGCAAACCCCCGGTCCAGCATCTCGTCCGCCTCATCCAGGACCATGTAGACCAGTCGGTCCAGCTTCAAGGTCCCCTTCCGCATCAGGTCCAGGACGCGGCCGGGGGCTCCGACCACCACCTGGGCACCTCGCCTCAGGGCCTGCTCTTGCGGGCCGGCAGAAACCCCACCCACGATCCGGACGACCCGCACGCCGTCCGCGCGGCCCAGGTGCTCGAGGACCTCGGCGACCTGGGCGGCGAGCTCGCGCGTGGGGACCAGGACCAGGGCCTGGACCCAGCGGTTTTCGGGCTCGATCATCTCCAGCAGCGGGATGCCGAAGGCCAGGGTCTTGCCCGAACCGGTGCGGGCCTGGCCCACCACGTCGCGCCCTTCCAGCAGGGGCGGGATCGCGCGCTCCTGGATCGGGGTCGGGGTGTCGATTCCCATCTCGCGCAGAGCACGGCTGGTGCCCGGGAGAAGGTCAAAGGGGGAAAAGGAACTCAAGGTGTAGATGCCTCCACGATCCGGGAGGTCGCCAGGGTGGGAGCGGGAAGGGCCTGAAGGTCTCCGCTGAAGCGGGGGGGCCGAGGTCTATCTCCGAAACAATCCGGCGCCCCGGGGGGGCGCCTGGCGAGGTCAGGATCGAACGTCTGTTGGAATGATTCAGTCTAGCACAGGCGTCAAGACGACCCGTCCGGCCTGAATCCGCCGCCTGTCTCCGCG
>DIWH01000036.1 GCA_002423485.1 Candidatus Xenobium occultum
CTCATGGTCGCCTCGTCGTCGATGGCCACGACCATGTCCGTGTTCTTGACGTTGTGCACCCAGGGCACGTGCTTGTCGCCGATGCCCTCAATTCGGTGTCCGCCGAAGCCGTTGGTCAGCAGGGTCGGGCACTGGATGGCCTCGGAGGCGGCGATCTTCGAGGTGGGGAAGAGGTTCTTCATGTAGTCGCCGGCGGCGATGGTTCCCGCAGAACCGGTGGCGGAGACCAGGCCCCGATAGGTCCCGCCCACCCGCTGGAGGACCTCCTCCATGGCGGGCCCGGTCACGTGGTAGTGCCACAGGTAGTTGCCGAACTCGTCAAACTGGTTGAAGATCACCAGATCCTGGCCGGACTTGCGCAGCTCCCAGCACTTGTCGAAGATTTCCTTGACGTTGCTCTCGCAGCCCGGGGTGGCGATGATCTCGCCGGCCACGCTCTTCAGCCAGTCGAAGCGCTCCTGGCTCATCTCCTCGGGCAGGATGGCGATCGACTCGCAGCCCAGCAGGACCGAGTCGTAGGCTCCGCCCCGGCAGTAGTTGCCGGTCGAGGGCCNNTCGAACTGGCCGGTCACCAGGCGCGGGGCCAGGCACCCGAAGGCGGCCCCGACCTTGTGAGAACCCGTCGGCAGCCACTTGCCCACCAGGGCCACGATTCGGGCCGGGACTCCCGTCAATTCGGAGGGGAGTTCGACGTAGTTGACGGGCCCGAAGCCGCCCCCGTGGGCCACCGGCTCGTTGTGCCAGGTGATGCGGAACAGGTTGAGCGGGGTGATGTCCCACAGACCGATGTTCTTCAGATCCTCGACCACGTCCGCTGGGATCAGCTCGGGGTGGCGCATCTGCTTGAAGGTGGGAATCCGGATTTTCCGCTCGCGGGCGCGTTCGACGGTGCGTTTCAGGGGCTCTGGGTGTACGGTCAGGTCAATCATCGTGGTACCTCGGTGGGCTCGTGGTCGCCCCGGATTCTGTGAAGTCACAGGGTCTCTGGGAAGAGGGGGGCTGCACCCGGTCGGGAAGGCCCTGGGCATGAGCACGAGAACCTTCCGATTGCTGACCGCGCTTCTCCTCCTTGTCGCTTTCTCCTCCATCCCGGTGGCAGCCCGTCCGCTGCCCGCATCCGAGGTCCTCCCGGGGGTTCTGCCTGCCGGCAGGGAGCTGGCCCGGAAGCTGGACGCCTTGAAGGTCGAGTCCCGGTGGTTGCGGGGAAGGCACCCCGTCGACTGGCGCACGGGCCGCGCCACGGGCCCGGATCGCTTCGAGAGGCCCCGGACCCGATGCAGCCAGTTCGCGGCGGCGGCGTGCATGCGGCTCGGGGTCTACCTGTTGCGTCCACCCCAGCACTCGCCCTATCTGCTGGCCAATGCCCAGTTTACCTGGCTGCACTCCGCGGAGGGCAGAGAGGCGGGGTGGGAACCCCTCTCTGGCGGGCTCGAAGCCCAGGCCCGGGCCAACCAGGGTTGGCTGGTGGTGGCGACCTACCGCAATCCGGACCCGGCGCGTCCCGGACATATCGCCCTGGTGCGCCCGGAGATCCGCACGGCGCAGGAGGTTCGGGCCACCGGGCCGGCGATCACCCAGGCGGGACGAGAGAACTTCCGGCGCACGGCCCTGGTCCGGGGTTTCCGGAATCATCCCGGGGCCTTCGAAAACGACGAGATTCGCTTCTTCGCCCATCCGATGGAGAGGCCGGGAGACGGAGCGGCCGGGCAATCCCGTCCCTGAGGACGGCTCCTGGGCCCGGCTTCAGGAATCCCGGGTCGCGTCCAGGACCACCTTTGAGGTGTAGCGGTCTGGTGGGACCTCCAGGCGGGGGGCGAAGAGCGCTTGGCGGTCCAGTCGGTAGCGCAGGCACACGCTGAGGATCTCGAGGCTCTGTCGGACGAAGCGGACGTTGCTGATCTGGTCCTCCTCCCTCCAAGTGATCGGGAAGAACTCGAAGCGTGCCCGGGTGTGCACCAGGTACATCAGCAGATAGACGTTGAAGTTCAGGTTGTCGGGAAAGGGGAGATAGAACTTGTCGGCCAGCGGGGCTGTCCTGAACAGGTTCAGCCCTGAACCCAGGTCGGTCAGTCGGCGTCCCGCCACCAGCGAGACCAGGGCGTTGAAGACCAGGTTGCCCAGGATGCGGCACCAGGAATACCCGGGAAGCCTGCTCCCCCGGGCGAAACGGCTTCCAAGGAAGGCATCGCAGCCCAGGGCCCGGCCGTCCTCCAGCCATGGCAGGATGTCCCGGATGTCCGCCTGGTCATCCCCGTGCAGCACCAGCACGTGGGTGAAATCGTGCTGGAGGGCGTAGTCGAAGGCCACCTTGTGGCTGCCACCCAGGCTGTAGTTTGAATCGTTGCGCATCAGCAGCAGGGGAAGATCCGGATGGCGCCGTCCCCATTCCAGGACGGCCTCGACGGTGCCATCGGTGCTGCGGTTGTCGATCAGGAGGACCCTCTGGATGTGCGCCATCACCCGCGGCTCGAGTTGATCCAGAACCCTCACGATCTGCCGCACGCAGTTGAAGGCGGGGATGAAGAGCAGCAGTCGGCGAGAAGGAGTTTCCACGTATCTCAGACCCCCTGGGTGAAGCGGACCGGGAGCCACCGGGTTGAGGGATGGCCTGTCGGGACCCCTGGGATTCCCTCGCCAGCGGATCCGACCGATGCCAGGAGCCTCCCGGCCGATCGGTTTTTCGCCAGGGGGGCAATCCCTACCTCCAGGGAACGCTCTTCAGGTGTCCAGCAGCACTCCCACCGGGCAATGGTCCGAGCCCAGGACATCCGGCTGGTGGAAGGATTGACGGATTCGGAGGTCGAGATCCTCGTCCGCGGCCACGTAGTCGATGCGCCACCCGATATTCTTCTCGCGGACTCCTTTGCGGTTGCTCCACCAGGTATAGTGGCCGGGTTCGGGGCAGCGAGAGCGGAAGGTATCCACGAATCCCGAGTCCAGGAGCTGGTCCATCCAGGCCCGCTCTTCCGGCAGGAACCCCGCGTTGTCCTGGTTTTCGCGAGGATTGCGCAGGTCGATTTCTCGGTGGGCGATGTTGTAGTCGCCACAGACAAGCACGTTCTGGCCGCGCGAGCGCAGGGCCTTCAGCCAATCCAGCATGGCCTGGCAGAAGGCCAGCTTGTAGGGCAGCCGGGCGTGGGTTCTCTGGCTGTTGGGGAAGTAGGCGTTCACCACCGACAACGAGCCGAATTCCAGCGTCAGGACCCGCCCCTCCACGTCGAATTCGGGTCTTCCAAGCCCGACGTGAACGGAGTCGGGGACCTGGCGCGAGAAGGTGGCCACGCCTGAATAGCCGGGACGTCGAGCCGGATTCCAGAAGGCGTGGTAGCCCGAGAAGGCCTGCAGCTCGACTTCCACCTGTTCCCTGTGGGCCCGGGTCTCCTGCAGGCAGAGGAGGTCGGGCGCCTCGGCCTGGACCCAGGAGAGCAGGCCCTTGCGAAAGCACGCTCGAATGCCGTTGACGTTCCACGAGAGGAGTTTCATCGCCCCCGGGCTTTGAACGTCTCGCGCCCGGTTCCTCTTGCCTCGAAGGACCTTGCCCTCCGGTTTTCCGGAAGGACCTTCCCTTCCGGTTTTCCGGAAGGACCTTCCCTTCCGGTTTTCCGGAAGGACGTGTAGGATCAACCATGTACTCTCAGGCTCTTGAAACAGCCGTTCAGGCCGCCCGGCGTGCGGGAGACCTTCTTCTGGCGGAGTTCCTTCGCCCCGGCGGTCCCCGGGGGACTTCCGGCCACGCCCCGGTGGACCGCGAGGCGGAAGCGCAGATCGCGCAGGACCTGCTCTCCCGATTCCCAGACTGGGGCTTCCTTGGAGAGGAGTGCTCGGAGTTGCGCCGGGCGGGGGACCATGTCTGGGTGGTCGACCCCAACGATGGAACCCGGGCCTACCTGGAGGGGTGGCGTGGCAGCGCGGTCTCGATCGCCCTGGTTCACCAGGGGCGTCCGGTAATGGGGGTTGTGTACGCCTTTGCGGTGGGGGAGGGTGACCTGTTCGCCTGGGCCGAGGGATGCGGGCCCTTGGTGCGCAACGGCCGTCCCGTGCAGGCCAGGACCTGGCCCGAGCGCCTCTCGGAGCGGGACGTGGTCCTGGTTTCCCAGCACGCCGACCACTGCCCGGAGTCCAACACCCGGGCCGTCGCACCGGCCCGCTTCCGGGCGGTTCCTGGGATTGCCTGGAGGTTGGCCCTGGTGGCGGCGGGTGAGGCGGTGGCGGCGGTCTCGCTGTCGGGACCCGGTGACTGGGACTACGCGGGCGGGCATGCCTTGCTGCGAGGAGTGGGTGCAGACCTCTACGACGAGGCGGCCAGACCCGTCGGTTACGATTCGCAGGGCCGCAGTTCCCTGGCACGCTGCTTCGGAGGCCCTGAGGCCGTGGCGCGTGACCTGGCAGGCCGATCCTGGACCTTGGGCCGCCGGCAGGAGTCCAGGCTGTGCTGGCCCTCGCGCCAGCGTATCCTGACCGATCCGGGTGTCCTTTCCCGGGCCCAGGGCTGTCTGCTGGGGCAGGTGGCGGGAGACTCGCTGGGCAGCCTGGTCGAGTTCCAGGGGCCGGAGCAGATCCGGCGCACCTATCCGGAGGGGCCCAGGGAACTGGCCGACGGGGGAACCTGGAGGACGCTGGCGGGACAGCCGACCGACGATTCGGAGATGGCCCTGGCCCTGGCCCGCTCGATTCTGGCCTCGGGAGGCTACTCCTCCGGAGCGGCGGCGCTTGCGTACGGGGCCTGGCTTCGCTCGGGGCCCTTTGATGTCGGCAACACGACCCGACAGACCCTGGGGGGCATCGCAGCGGGGGCCTCACCCGAAGAAGCCGAAGCCTCCTGCCGGCCGGCCGCTCTTCATGTGGCCCGGCAGGGTGGGCAGGCCAACGGCTCGTTGATGCGGATCAGCCCGCTGGGGGTGTTCGGGCACGCCTTGAAGCCGGAGGTCCTGGTCGAGTTGGCCCGCCGGGAAAGCGCCCTGACCCACGCCCATCCCGTCTGCACGGACGCGTGCGCGGCCTACGTCCTGGCCCTCGCTTTCGCCATTCGGACCGGCGAGTCGCCCCGGGTCGTCTGGGAGGTGGCCCGGGATTGGGCCCGCGACCATGCCGACGACGCGGTGCTGGAGTCCCTCTTGGCCGCCGCGCAGGGCCCGCCGTCCGGATTCACCACCCAGCAGGGCTGGGTCCGGATTGCACTGCAGAATGCCTTCTATCGGTTGCTGCACTCTGCGAACCTGGAGGAGGGTGTGGTGGGCACGGTGGCCTGTGGGGGGGACACCGACACCAACGCAGCCATTGCCGGAGCCCTGTTGGGTGCCGTCCACGGCCGTCAGGCAGTTCCTGCTGGTTGGCAGTCGGCGGTGCTGAGCTGCCGGCCGCTGGCTTCGGCCCCCCACCCTCGGCCCCAGGAATACTGGCCCGTGGACGTGCTGTTCCTGGCCGAGCATCTGGCGGTCCTGGGCCGCGAGCAGGCGGGTTGACGAGAGGAAGGGCCCGGCGTCGTGCTCGTCTGGCACGAGGCCGGGCCTCTCAAATTCCCTCCGCGGGGGGCTTAGAGGCCTTTGAAGAGCTCGCGCGCCTTCTCGCTGACCGAAGCGACCCAGGTGATGTGCCAGGTCAGGGCCTTGGGGGTCAACCCGGCCAGGTCCAGCTCGGTCTGGCAGTCCACATCGCCGTGTTCGGGGTCCAGCACGAACTTGGCGAAGGGGTGGCCGTTGTTCAGCTCCATGGCCTTCTGCAGGAGTTCGGGGCTGAAGGCCTCGCCCGGCTCGCGGTCCACCACGGTGCTGAAGATCAGGACTTGCTCTTTCGATTCGTCCCAGTAGACCACCAGCACGTCCAGGTCCACCCCCGAGTCGGTCTCGTAGCGGATCAGGAAGCCCTCACGGCCCAGGGCCTGGACCTTCAGGTCTGTCTTCTCCATGAGTTGTCCCAGGTCCGGGGTCTCTCCCTGGGCTTGAGCGGTGCAGGTGAGCAGCAGCCCGACGGCCAGGAGGCCCAGAAGCCTCCCCGCCTGGCGTCGAAGGGATGAGTACATGATGCCTCCTGGTGCGGATGATGGCTCGAACCTGGACTCATTCAATGGGGGAGGGCCGTCTCCTGGAACCCGGGAACTCCGCCCACCCGGGGGACTCCTTCCCAAGTCGCCCTCGGGGCTCAGGCCAGGTGGCGGATTCAGGGGACGAGGGTCTACTTGACGGCGCGAAGCGCGGGACGCTCGGGGGCGGCGGGCACCTCGCCGGAGGCGCGGTGTTCGGCCATGACTTCCAGAATCGTCTCTGCCAGGGTGACCGGATCGTGGCGCACCAGCGAGTCCTCGTTCATCAGGTTGGCGGGGACCGGCTCGACCCCCAGTTCGCGCACGCGAGTCAGGTCGGGCTTGACAGGGTGGGCCCCCTCCTTCTCATATTTGCTGAGCAGTCGGTTGGGCGGGGCCACATTGACAACGGCATAGTCCACCAGCGAGCCTCCGACATGGCGGTGAAGCGCCTCGAGGTGGTCGGCCGCGGTATAGCCGTCGGTCTCGCCGGGCTGGGTCATGACGTTGCAGACGTAGACCTTCGGGGCCGGGCAGGCCCGAATCGCTTCAGCCACCCCTTCCACCAGCAGGTTGGGAATCACGCTGGTGTACAGGCTGCCCGGGCCCAGGACGATCAGGTCGGCTTCGGCGATCACCTTCAGCACCTCGGCCGGTGGGCGACAACGCTGAGGCTCCAGATAGACCTCCGAGACGGCCCCGTGGGCCTTGGGGATGTCGCTCTCGCCGCGGACGCAGCGGCCTTCCTTGAGGCGGGCGCACAAGGTGACGGGCGTGAGGGTGGCGGGCAGGACCCGACCGCGGGTGGCCAGGATCTGGCTGGCTCGCTTCAAGGCCAGCTCGAAGTCTCCGGAGAGCTCGGTCAGGGCCGCCAGGAAGAGGTTGCCGAAGGAATGCCCCTCCAGCCCTTGCCCGTCGCGGAAGCGATATTGGAAGAGTTCGGAGAGGAGGCTTTCATCGTCGGCCATGGCCACCAGGCAGTTGCGCAGGTCTCCGGGGGGAAGCATTCCCAATTCCTTGGACAGGCGCCCCGAACTGCCTCCATCGTCGGAAACGGTCACGATGGCCACCAGGTTGGAGGTGTGGCTCTTGAGCCCGCGCAGCAGGGTGGACAGGCCCGTTCCCCCCCCCATGGCGACGATCTTCAATCCGTGGCCGAGCTGGCGCCGTTCGTACAGAAGCTCCACCAGCCGCTTCTGCTGATGCGGGACGGCCGCGTGGTAGACCGAGAGGAACCATTGGTGTTGCGACCACAGCATGATGGCCAGGCCGGCCCCCACCAGACACCAGTCGACCAGGGGACCGGGAGGGCTCCAGCCCGTCCAGGAACCGATGATTTCGATCAAGGCCAGTTCCAGCAGCAGGGCCGGCTTGTTGGTGGTCAGCAGCATCAGGCCGGTCGAGAAGGTCACCAGGCCAAGAATCGACAGGAAGAACCAGCGCTTGATCCGCATGCCTGGCAGCAGCCACTTCAGCGGAGCCAGGAAGCCGGTCTTCACGAGGACGGAGGCGTCTCGGCGCGGAGGATGTCCCGATGCTCGACCGAGATCGGATGACCCTTCCCCTGCAAGGCCTGGGCCACCGCGGCGGCCATGGCCGTGGAGCGGTGGCGGCCTCCGGTGCAGCCGAAGGCCAGGGTCAGGTGGCGCTTGCGCTCGCGGACGAAGTGGGGCAGCAGGAAGTCCAGGAGGTCCAGGACCCGGCTGAGGAATTCGCGGGCCGGCTCTCGGGCGAACAGGTAGTCGCGGACGGGCTCATCCAACCCCGAGAGCGGGTTGAGCTCGGGGATGTAGTAGGGGTTGGGCAGGAAGCGGCAGTCCAGGATCATGTCCACATCCATGGGGACCCCATACTTGAACCCGAAGCTGACCACGTGCAGGCTGGCCTGATCGGGCGATTCCGAACCGGAGAAACGCTGGAGGATGGCCGTGCGAAGTCGGTGCGCCGACAGATGGGAGGTGTCCAGGTTCCAGTCGGCCCGGTTGCGCAACCCTTTGAGCAGGCGGCGCTCCTCCTGGATTCCGTGCAGGACCCGGCCGTTGGAGGCCAGGGGATGCTGGCGGCGGGTCTCGGAGTAGCGCCGGACCAGGACCTCGTCGGCGGCCTCGAGATACAGGATGAACGGCTCGAAACCCAGGCGCGGCAGCTCGGCGATGGCCCCCTGAAGTTCGGGGAAGAATTCACGCCCCCGGATGTCGATGACCATGGCCAGCCGGGCCACGCTGGAGGAACCGCACAGTTGGGCGAACTTCGGGATCAGTGCGGGGGGCAGGTTGTCGACGCAGAAGTAGCCGAGATCCTCGAAGCACTTCATGGCCAGGCTCTTGCCGGCGCCGGACATCCCGGTGATGATGACGAATTCGCGCTGTTCCACAGAGAAGTCTTCGTCCAATCCCGGCACACCTCCTGGCCGCCTCAACCCCCCCCAAGCCGGGCCCTCGGGTCTGCCCGGGGGCCCGGTCGGGGCTCTCAGTAGGTCGAGAGATAGCGCTCCAGTTCCCAGGGATGGACCTGGCAGCGATAGGTGTCCCACTCCACCTGCTTGGCGGCCAGGAACTGGTTCCAGATGTGGGGACCGACCGCTTCTTTGAGGAACTCGTCGCGTTCGAACTCCTCCAGGGCGTCGATCAGGTTCCCCGGCAAAGTGGGGATCCCCAACTGGTCGCGTTCCTCGGTGCTCAGATCGTAGAGGTTGCAGCTCATGGGAGGCCCGGGGTCCAGGCGCTTCTCCATTCCGTCCAGTCCGGCGCACAACATCAGGCCGATGGCCAGGTAGGGGTTGCAGGAAGGATCCGGCGAGCGCACCTCGACCCGGGTGCCCTTCCCTCTCGAGGCCGGGATCCGGATCATCGGGCTGCGGTTCTTCTCGGCCCACGACACGTAAACGGGGGCCTCGAACCCTGGCACCAATCTTTTGAAAGAGTTGACCAGGGGATTGGTGAAGGCCGTGAAGGCCTTGGCATGCCGCATCAGGCCCCCGATGTAGTGCAGGCAGTCCTGCGAAAGCTGATGGGGCGCTTCCGGGTCGAAGAAGAGGTTCTGCCCGTTGCGGAACAAGGATTGGTTGACGTGCATCCCCGAGCCGTTGATGCCGAAGACGGGCTTGGGCATGAACGTCGCGTGCAGTCCGTGATTGAGGGCGATGGTCTTGACCACCATGCGGAAGGTGACCACCTGGTCGGCCGTCTTCAGCGCGTCGGCATAGCGGAAATCGATCTCATGCTGGCCGAAGGCCACCTCGTGGTGGGAGGCCTCGACTTCGAAGCCCATGGCCTCCAGGGTCGTGACCATGTCGCGCCGGGCCTCCTCGCCGCGGTCGACCGGGGTCAGGTCGAAGTAGCCCGCCTGGTCGTGCGTGCGGGTGGTCAACTCCCCGTTGGGCTCGCGCTCGAACAGGAAGAACTCGGCTTCCGGGCCTGCAGCCATGCGCACGCCCATCTTCTCGGCCCGCGCGATCATGCGGCGCAGGAAACCCCGAGGGTCGCCTTCGAAGGGCGTCCGGTCGGGTTGCAGGACGTCGCACAGCAAGCGCGCTTCCTTGTGGTCGGATGGCTTCCAGGGTAAGAGCGCAAAGGTGGAGGGGTCCGGCATCAGGAGCATGTCGGACTCTTCAATGCGGACGAAACCCTCGATCGAGGAACCGTCGAACATGATGCCTTCGTCCAGGGCCGTCTCGATATAGCGGCCCGGAATCCCGATGTTCTTCAGACCTCCCAGGATGTCCGTGAACTGGAGCCGGAGGATCTTGATGTCCAGCTCCCTGACCAGTTTGACGACGTCGTTGCGATCCAGCTTCTTGCTGTCCAAAGGTGTGCCTCCCTTGTCGTCCCCCGAGATGGGGCGGGGCATTCTGTGGCCGGCAGGCATCTCCTCTGCCGGATCGCAGAAGGACCCGCCGGGGAGCGGGCCCTTTCGACCACAGGCCAGGCGGATCTCGGGCCGGAGGGCCCCGGAAATCAGGGCATCCCAGGAGTCGAGGGCAGGATGGTGGTCCCCTGGTGCAGGACGGAGGCCACCACGATTCCGAAGGTCAGGATCACGGAGGCCATCACGATGGCCACGGCCACGTTGCCCTTCTTGAGTTCTTCCCATTCGTCCACGCGGGGGGTCATCTTGTCCCAGACGAACATCAGGATTCCCATGGACAGGCTCATGGCCACCGAGGCCACCAAGGCCCAGACCAGGGTTTTGAGGATGTCGACCCACTCACCAGTCATCAGCGTCTTCACCTTCCTCAGATGCCCGTGCTCCGGGCGTTCTGGAGTCCCAGGCGCCAGGACGGCCAGACCCGCACTCCAGGGGCCTCTTTCGTGCCTGCCCCCCTGGTCCCTGGCAGTCCGAGTGAATTCGGCGGGCTACAGGGAAGAGTCGAAGGGCATCCTTCCGGCCAGGAGCACCTCCTGGGCGGCTCGGACCCCGTGGTACTGGGCCTCCTCGAAAAGCGAGATCCCCGACAGATCGGAGTGGGCGAAGTGGATCCGACCTTGGGGGAGGGCAGCCCGGCGGCGCTCTGAGCCCCAGACCAGTCCCGGGACGGGGCGAATCATCGCGTGCCCCAGGACCATGACGTCCAGCCGCCGGATTCTCTCGGGCAGGTCCGGGTGCACCGGGACCAGGTCGGCCAGAATCTCGTCCCGGAAGCTCTCCCAGGTCCTGCCCAGCAGTCCCCAGCGGATCTGTGAGGGGTCCTCGACGAAGGATCGGTACCAGGTCAGCACCGTGGGCCCCGCGGGTCGGGCGGCCAGGTTCTGGTGGGTGGCCACGACGTAGCCCAGGGACCGGGAGTCGTAGATCACGTTGTCCCAGCTCAAGGGAAAACCATGTCCCGACTCGGGAGGACGGTCCAGGACCAGGTTGGCCACGACCCAGGGGCAGTAGGTGAACTCTCGGAAGGCAGGACTGCCCTCCAGCAGTCGGGCGCGCTGGAAGGCCGGCAGGGCGCACAGCACCCGGTCGGCCAACAGGCGGACCGGCTCGCCGCGCGCCAGGTCCAGGTAGTCCACCTCCACCCCGCGATTCGCCTCGGCGACCCTGTAGACCAGCGCTCCGGTGGTCAGCCGGGGACCGATGCGCTCCAGCAGGGCCCGGAGCAGCCAGCCGTTCCCCTCCGGCCAGGTGAAGAGCGCTCCGGGTGGCCCGGCCCGATCCGGCGAGCGGCTGGCGAAGTAGTGCAGTCCAGCCCAGGCCGAGGTGGACTCCAGGGACGTCCCGTAGTCGTCGCGACAACCATACTCGATGTGCCAGCGCAGTCGCTCCGAGGTCCACCCCTGACTCGTCAGATACTGCGACATCGAGATCCGGTCCAGCTCCCGGGCTTCCGGCGAGGACAGGTCGACGGGGATGGCAAAGGCCCGGCGGCCCGACCGGTCGCGTCGGGACTGCCAGCGCTCGATCTCGGCGTAGAAGGCTCGGGTCTGGCGCAGGTCGTCAGGGGTGGCGCCCAGGTGGGGGTAGAGCCCCTCCTCCCAACGTCCGAACTGATACAGGCGCTCGTCCGGCGCGTGACAGAGATGGCGTTCGTCGTAGATCGGGTCTCCGGAGGGGGTCCAGCCTCGCACCAGGCCCAGGTCGTCGAGCAGCTCCAGGGTGGCCCGGGCCTCCCGGGTTGGAACGGGCAGGTAGTGGGCGGCCCAGGGAGCCTTGGATTCGGGATATTCGGCGAATCGGCAGTTGCCTCCAGCCTGGTCCTCCAGCTCCAGGAGCCGGAAATCCTCCAGGCCCTCCCGACCCAGTTTCCAGGCCGCACTCAGGCCAGCAACCCCGCCTCCCAGGATGGCCACCGAGACGCGCTCACGACCAGCCGGGGCCTTGCGAGGAGGGGCGAAGAGCCCATGTCCCCGACGTTCAGCGGTGCCAACCAGGCGACCCGGGAAGTCGCGCCGCCGACGGCAGCCTGTGGCCGCCAGCAGGGCGCTTCCCGCTCCCAGTCCAGCCAGGAATTCGCGGCGGCCGATCACTCGATGACGGCCCGCCATTCGGCATCGTAGTAGCGGACCAGGGCCTGGTTGTACAGGTGGTTGACCTCGACGGGCAGGGGTTCGAGGTCCGCGGGGAACTCGAACATGGCCGCGCAGGTCGAAGGGGTCAGGAAGCGCTCACCCCGGGCCTGGGGGACGGGAACCTCCCGGGCCGTCGCCAGGCAGAAGCCCCACTCGCCGAAGGACGGGACGTAGGCGTGGTAGGGACGGACCTGGAAGCCCACGTCGGCCAGGGTCTGGATGATGCACCAGAAGGAGCGCCGGGCAAACATCGGGGAGGTGCACTGGATGGCGCACGCCCCGTCTGGGGCCAGGTGGGCGCGCAACCTGCGGTAGAAGGTCGTGGTGTAGAGCTTTCCGACCGAGAAATTGCTGGGGTCGGGGAAGTCCACCAGGATCACGTCGAAGACTCCCGGGTTCTCCTCCAACCAGATGAAAGCGTCCTGGTTGACGACCCGCACCTGGGGGGAGGTCAGCGAACCCTCGTTGAGGCTGGTCAGCAGCGGATGGGTAGAGAAGGCCCGGGTCATCTCGGGGTCCAGGTCCACCAGGGTGACCGACTCTACGCGCGGATCCCGCAAGACCTCACGGGCGGCCAGACCGTCGCCTCCGCCCAGGATCAGGACCCGGCGGGGATGGGCGGCGCTGGCCAGGGCGGGTTGGACCAGGGCCTCGTGATAGCGGTACTCGTCCTGGGAAGAGAACTGCAGGTTGTTGTTCAGATAAAGGCGCAGGTCGTCGCGATGGCGCGTCAGCACCATCCGCTGATAGGGGCTGTCGCGGGTCAGGATGATCTCATCGGAGTACAGGGCCTCTTCAGAGAGCCGGGTGATGTGCTCGGAGGCCGCGAAGCATCCGACCAGGGCCAGCGCCGCCAGGCCGGCCTGGATGCCCAGCCAGGTCCGGGAAGCCAGTTGCGACCTCATGGCATGCAGGAAGACCAGGGCAACGCCCACGTTGACCAGACCGAAGAAGCAGGCCGTTCGAATCAGGCCCAGATAGGGGACCAGGACCATCGGGAAGAGGACCGAGGCCAGGAGGGCGCCGATGTAGTCCAGGGCCAGGACCTGCGAGACCAGGTCGCGGAACTCCAGGCGGTCCTTCAGGATGCGCAGGATCAGGGGGATCTCCAGACCGACCAGCATCCCGACCAGGAAGACCACCAGGTACAGAAGCAACCGGAAGGCTCCCGCCGAGGCATGGCTGAAGGTCAGGAAGAGCAGAGGAGCCGAGAGGCCGCCCAGCAGACCCACCATGACCTGGAGCTGGATGAATCGAGCCAGCAATCCTCGGACCACGAATTTCGAGAGCCACGAGCCCACCCCCATGGCGAAGAGGTAGGTCCCGATGATCGTCGAGAACTGCAGGACCGAGTCGCCCAGAAGGTAGCTGGCCAGGGTTCCCGCCAGCAATTCGTAGACCAGCCCGCATGTCGCGATGACGAAGACCGACAGCAGGATCAGTTGGGGCATGGGAGGTCTGGCCTATTTGCCGCGAAAGCCGACGGCGTAGAAGCTCCGGTAGGCAGCCGGGTTGTTGCGGATGTTCTTGGGGGCGTTCGGCATCTGGTCGACTGAGGTTGGCGACCAGCCCACGAATTGGACCCAGAAGACCAGGGCCAACGCGGCGGATCCCAGGATTCCGTAGAATAAATTCATGTTCGTCTCCGTGCCAGACTAATCCGAGGAGTCCCCGGGGGCGTGATCGCTCTCCAGCCAGCGCTTCTGCTCGAAGGACCCGTAGCGGATCCAGACCAGGATGGGGTAGATCGCCAGGAGGACCATCACGAACCAGAGGTAGCTCCAGGAAGGGACGTCCCGGGTCAGGCGGACCCCGTACTTCAGGACCGGCTGGCCTGCCGTGGAGCCCTTGGCCGAGAGGTTGTCGGGCGTGTTCCCCGTGCCGGTCTGGGGCTCGAGCCGCAGGACGTAGGTGCCGGAGGGGACCGAGGGGACCGTCACCTCCTCGGCCTTGCTGCCCTCCCTCCAGCTCTCGCCTCCTGAAGAACCGTGGTAGTAGCTGACGCTCTTCGAGAAGATCCTGGCCTGGCGGGTCTCTTCGTTGATCAGGGCCATGTCGAAGTAGGCCCAGCGGTTGTCGAGAGTCGTCTGGAGGCGGACCACCAGGTTCGAGGTCCGTCCCTCCAGCTTGAAGGGGCGGGTCACCACACTGGGCTCCTCCCCCTGCACGGCCACGAAGTCCTGGGTCAGGACAGGGGCCTGGGCCGAGAGGATCGAGAAGCCGATCATCATCAGGAAGCCGACCAGGAAGAAGACCGCATACTGCATCCAGGCCGTGCGCAGCATGCCGGCCAGGGGTGAGGGCTGGTTGGCTCCGACTCCGCTGCGCGCGGGCGGATTCCCGGAAAGTCCGAAGGCACTCCAGACCTCTTCGGGCTCCAGGTAACGGCCCAGCGACCAGGTCATCCCGTCGGAGGTGACCTCCGCCGAGAGGATCTGAGGCGGGCAGATATAGTCGTGCAGCCCGGCGGAGTCTTCGACCTTGACCCGCCAGGGGAACTCTCCCACCACGTAGGCGACCTGCCCGGTGGCGGACTGGAAGTGCTTGAACTTCTGCCCGTCCAGCATCAGGAAGTCCTGGGGAGGCCAGCCATGCACCGGCCGTCCGTCCGAGGCCGTCGGCAGCTTGTGCATGGGGGCCACCCAGGTCCAGTGGCCCGAAGACTCCACCAGGTAGCGGTAGCCTCGTTCCCGGTTGTAGCAGACGTACTCGCTCCAGTAGTAGTCGACGCCCTCGATCCGGACGAAGCGGCGCTGGAAACCCAGGCACTCCCAGGTGGCCCCATCCAGGTTTCCCTTGGTTCCCAGGGGGATCCCCGGCTCTTCCTTGCGGGCCTTCTGGGCCTTCCACAGGAGGCCGTAGTTGGGGTCGGTCAGGTCGATTCCGGCGTCGCAGAAGGTGCAGACCAGGGTCTGGGTGCGTGGGCCTCCGGCCAGCTCGTGGGGGGCGCCACAGTTGGGGCAGCGCAGCACCTTGGCGTCGGCGGCCGAGCGCCTCTCCGCCTCCTCCTCGGGGTCGCGCAGCCCTCTGAACTGAAGCTCGTCGAAGTCTCGGAACGCGCCCACGAAGAGGAGGGGCTCCTCCTCGGAGTAGTCCAGGGTGGCCCCCGTCCGTCCCGCCGAGCGAAGGTCCGCGAAGGGAAGCTCGTATTCCGTGCTCATCACGAAGGGCAGCTCGCCCTGGAAGGAGACCACCCGGGCCTGGGCCAGATTGGTCACCACCAGCTCTCGCGATCCGACGCGCAGGGCCTTGCCCACATGCAGGTCCGCGAAGCCCGGAAGGGATTGGGGCTCGGTCTGGACCAGGGACGAGACGAAGTACTCGCCCATGGCCTCGCCCAGCCAGCCGTGGCGGCCATCCTGGAATTGCAGGAACCACTCGTTCCAGTAGCCTTCGGGATGGTGGATCTGGATTCGCCCCAGCACCTCGAAGGCAGCCCCATCGAAGACCCCCGAGGTCCCGATCTGGATGGGCGTCCCGTCGGGCTGGAGGTCGGCCACCTTGCCCAGAAGTTCGATGTCCACGTCGTGGCGGACCAGCAGGGACTGGCACGAAGCACAGGTCGAGTAGACCGAGCTTTCGGAGCGAAAGCGGACGGCGTCGCCGCAGGAGGGGCAAGCGATTTCGAGCACGGCGCCATGCCAGTTCCCGCATCCTGGCTAGATTCCCTCCTGGCTCCAGAACCGAGGACTCGTCCGGTCGACCGCGAAGCGAAAGGGGACGCGGGGCGGACAGGTCGGCTCCCGGGTCTCGGAGAGGCGGTCACGGACATGGTCGTGTTTCATTTCATGGTTCCGGTGGTTCTTCTCGGTCTGTGGCTCTTGCTGGGGCACCTCGAGGAGCGGGTCACCTCGGCCCATCTCGGGTTCTGGCTTCGAGGCCTGCGGGGGGGGATGCTGGGCACGGTCTTGTGTGCCCTGGCGGCCGTGGGCCTGGCCCATGTCCAGCCGTCCATCCCCACCGAATCGCGAACCTTCGTGTTCATCGCTCTCCTGCTGGCCTTGAGCATGATCGGCTTCCCGATCGGCTTCCTGGCCGCCATGGCCCGGGGAGCGCGCTCCGAGGATTGAACCGCGCTCGGGTCGGCACAGCCCCCCGGGTGACAACAGGAGGATTGGATGATCAAGTCTGGTTTTGGTCGCTTGATGACCGCCATGGTGACCCCGATGCGCCCCGACGGAGCCGTGGATTTCGAAAGAGCCGGGGAGTTGGCCCAACGCCTCGTCTCTCAGGGAACCGAGAGCGTCGTGGTCTGCGGGACCACCGGCGAGTCCCCGACGCTGTCCCACGACGAGAAGCTCCGCCTCTTCCAGGCCGTCCGCCAGGCCGTTCCAGGGACCCCGGTCGTGGCCGGAACCGGCTCGAACTGCACCCGCTCGACCATCGAGTTCTCTCGACACGCCCGAGGCTATGGCGTGGACGCCCTGCTGGTGGTGGCTCCCTACTACAACAAACCACCCCAGGAAGGGCTGTACGCCCACTTCAAAGCCGTGGCCGAGGCCGTGGACCTGCCCGTCATCCTCTACAACATCCCGGGTCGAACCGGGGTCGAGATCTCACCGGCGATCCTGGCCCGACTGGCCGAGATCCCCAACGTGGTGGCCGTCAAGCAATCCCTGCCCAGCCTGGATCCGGTCAGCACGCTCTTGGCCGGCCTGCAGACGCTTGCTTCGGAGGGCAGGCCACCCTGGACCCGCCCTGGTCGAGCCATGGAGATCTACAGCGGGGATGACTCCGCGACCTTGCCGATGATGGCCGTCGGTGGCTTGGGAGTGGTCAGCGTGGCCTCTCACGTCGCGGGCCCTGCCCTGCAGCAGATGATGCAGGCCTTTGTTGAGGGGCGCGTGGAGGAGGCCACGGCCCTTCACCTGAGGTTGATGCCTCTGTTCACGGGCCTGTTCGCCACCACCAACCCCATCCTGGTCAAGGCCGCCCTGAAACTGCAGGGCTTCCCCGTCGGAGGCGTCCGCCTGCCCCTGGTGGAGGCCACTCCTCAGCAGGTGGAGCAGCTCCGGCAGGTCATGGATCGGGTCGGAGTCCTGTAGACCTTGCAGGTCCTGGTCCATCCTGAGACCTCCCCCTGGGTTCTCCAGACCCGGGTGGCTGGTGACAAATCCCTGAGTCACCGGGCCTTGATCCTGGGCGCCATGGCCGAAGGCGAGAGCGTCCTGACGGGTCTCTCCGAATCCCGGGATGTCCGTGCCACCCTGCGCTGCCTTCAGGCCCTGGGCGCGCGGGTGGGACGGGCTGGTCCCCGGTGGGTGGTCTCAGGATGGGGGCAGGCCGGCCCCTCAGAGCCGGAGCAGGTCCTGGACTGCGGCGGTTCGGGAACCACGCTGCGCCTGCTGGCGGGGGTCCTGGCGGCGGGCCGCGGTCTGTCGGTCCTGACCGGGGATTCTTCCTTGCGCCGTCGCCCCATGGCTCGAATCGTCCAGCCTCTCTCCCGCATGGGGGCCAGAATCTGGGGGAGGGGAGAGGGGGGGCTGGCTCCCCTGGTCCTCCAGCAGGGCGCACTTCGAGCCCTGGAGTGGGATCTTTCGATCCCGAGCGCACAGGTCAAGTCGTGTCTGCTGCTGGCCGGTCTCCAGGCCGGGGTTCAGGTCGCCTTGCGCGAGCCGTTGCCCAGCCGGGACCACACCGAGCGGATGCTGCAGGCCCTGGGGGTGCCCCTCGAGCGAGCCGGCCTGACCGTCCGCCTTTCCGGACCCGCCTGTGTCCCGGGATTTTGCTTTGCCGTTCCCGGAGACCCGTCTTCGGCGGCCTTCCTGGTGGCCGCAGCGGTCATGAATCCCGGCGCCCGAGCCCGGATCGAGGGGGTCTTGTTGAACCCCGGGCGCCTGGGCTTCTTCGAACTGCTGCGGCGGATGGGGGGCCGGGTCCACTGGGAGGTGACCGGCGAGGAGTTGGGCGAGCCTGTGGGCTGGATCGAGGCCCACGGCTCGAAGTTGCGGGCCCTGGACGTGGGGCCCGAGGAGGTGCCCGCCGCCCTGGACGAGCTTCCCCTTCTGGCCGTCGTGGCGACCCGCGCCGCGGGCCGGACCCGGGTCCAGGGCGCGGGCGAGCTGCGCCACAAGGAGTGCGACCGGATCCACCACCTGGTGGGCGAGCTTCGGCGGATGGGGGCCCGCATCTGGGAGCAGGCAGAAGGTTTCGAGGTGGAGGGCCCGGTTCGCCTGAGCGGGGGGGCGGTCCGCTGTCACCGAGACCACCGCATGGAGATGGGCCTGGCCGTCGCGGCCTTGAGCGCGGCAGGCCCCACGCGCCTCTTGGGGGCCGGGTTCAGCGACGTCTCCTTCCCGGGATTCTGGGACCTGCTTCCGGGGAACCGTTGATCGGCCCCGGAACTCGCACCGCCTGGGTCCTGGGGTCGCCCTTGGGGCACACCCTGTCGCCGGCCATGCACAACGCCGCCTACCGCTCGATGGGCCTGGACCTGGTGTACCTGCCCGCTCGGGTGGAAGCCGGGGATCTGCGGGTCGTCCTGGAGGGCTTGCCCCTTCTGGGTGCCGTGGGGTGCAATCTGACCCTTCCCCTCAAGCAGGCGGCCCTCGGCCTGATGACGCGCCTGGAGCCTCCGGCGGCCGAGTTGGGCGCGGTCAATACCGTTCGCTTCGAAGGGAGGAGCCGGGTGGGCTTCAACACCGATGCCCAGGGCTGGCTGCGTTCCTGGGACGAGGAGGTGGGCCAGCCCCTGGAGGGCCGGCCGGTCCTGCTGCTGGGGGCGGGAGGAGCGGCCCGCGCCGTCGCTTGGGCCCTGGCCTCGCGGCGGGTCGCCCGGATTCAGGTGGTGAACCGTGATCCCGAGCGGGCTCGAGGCCTGGTAAACGACCTGTCCCGGTCCGATGTGCCTTGTCGAGTGGGGCCGGTGGAACTCGAACCCGACATGGTGGTGGTTCAGGCCACCTCGGTGGGGATGGCGCCCGGGGACGGGGCGACCTGTCTGGAATGGCCCGAGAGCGTGCCTCCCGGCGTGGTGGCCTGCGACCTGGTCTACCGGCCCCGACGGACCCGGTTCCTGAGGGAAGCCTCGCAACGCGGAGTCCGGATCCTGGGAGGGCTGGGGATGCTGGTCCACCAGGCCGTCCTGACCATCGAGATCTTCACGGGGCGACGCCCGTGTCCGGCATTGCTGCGCCGCCAGGCCGAGGCAGCGCTCAGCTCAGATCGATGTACTGCTCCTGGAGCCGATCCAGGATGCGCTGACGGGTGTTGAGCAGGTCGGCGATCTTCCGGGCGGTCTCCATGGGCGTCAACTCGGTGGTGTCGATGCGGATCTTGATGCGATCGAAGACCGCCGTCCGCTCGGCCAGGATGCGGTCTACCTTGGCGGGGACGTCGCCCCCTCGCAGCAGGGGTCTGCGGTCGCTGCGCTCCAATCGCTGGATCAGGTCTTCCCGGCGGGTGTACAGGCAGACCAGGAGCCCCGTGGACTGGAAGGACGTGAAGACCTCCGGATTCATGAGGGTCCCACCGCCGGTGGCCACCACCCGGTTGGCCGTCTGGGCCATCTCCAGGGCCAGTTCCCTTTCCTGCTCGCGAAACCAGGCCTCCCCGTGTTCTTCGAAGATCCGGGGGATCGGCATGCCCAGGTGAAACTCCAGTTCCAGGTCCAGATCCACGAACTTGCGCCCCATGACCCGGGCCAGCTCCCGGCCCACGGTGCTCTTGCCGGTCCCCATGAATCCCGCCAGGTAGATGTTGCGTCGCCCCATGTGCCTTGAGGTTTGGGGTCCGGGGGCCCACTCCTTCCGCTCAGCCTTCCGGGGAGGGGATCCATCCCGCCTGTTACAAACTTGTAAAAGACGAAGCAACGGCGGCGTGCTAGAATCAGTCCGAGTCTTCCTGTGTCTATGTCCATGTTGCGAGCCGATGATCTGATGTTCGAGAATCGGGACGGGGGCGCCGCCCTGGTCCTGGTTGCCGACGACGAACCGTACAATCTCGACCTTCTGGACCGGATCCTCAAGCGGGCCGGATATCGGGTCATCACGGCTGCCACGGGGGCGGAAGCGCTGGAGAAGGCCCACCAGACTCACCCCGACATCGTCCTTCTGGACATCATGATGCCCCGGATGACGGGATACGACGTGTGCAAGGAGATCAAGGCCGACCCGGCCACGATCTTCACTCCAGTGGTCCTGCTGACGGCCGTGGCCGACACCGAGGACAAGATCAAGAGCCTCGACGTCGGGGCGGATGACCTCCTCTCCAAGCCGATCAGCCGGGTCGAATTGTTGGCCCGGGTCCGTTCCCTGCTGCGCATGAAGGACCTGATCGAGGAGAAGCGCCGCGAAGACCTGGAGAGGGCCCGTCTGGAGAACGAACTCGAGATGGAGCGTTTCCGGCGTGAGGAGGAGGTCCGCCGGCGCGCCTTCTACAAGGAGGTCATCTTCGCGGTCACCAACGGGCGCCTGCTCTTGACCGAGAAGGACGAGATGGACCAGATCCTCCAGGAGCGTTTCCGGCCTTCCCAGACGGTCGAACTGCTCAACGCCCGGTCCGTCAGCGCGGCTCGCAAGGTGGCCGAGCAGGCGGGGCAGGCCTTCGGCCTTCCCGAGGACATCCTGCACGATGTCGTGCTGTGCGTCTCGGAAGCGGCCACCAACACCATCAAGCATGCGACCAACGGCACCATGCAGGTGGGCTCCGAGAAGGACCGTCTGCTGATCCTCTTCCAGGACGATGGTCCGGGAATCGATGCCTCCACGCTGCCCCGGGCCACCCTGATGAAGGGGTACTCGACCAAGGTGTCGCTGGGATTCGGGTTCACCATCCTGATGGAGCTTCTGGACCGGGTCACCCTGCAGACGTGTCCCGGGGGCACCCGCCTGCTGCTGGAGAAGAGCCTCGTCGACCTCGACGCCGACATGGAGGACGTCCTGCAGCGCCTGTGAGACGGGACTTGCCTGAGACCTCGCTCTTCCTTCTGGAGGTCGGCCTGCTGGACCGCATCGGGACCTTGCTGGGCCAGTCGGGATTCGACCGCTGCGTCGTTCTGACCGATCACAACGTGGCCACGGCCTGGAGACCCTCGCTTCAGGCCGGGCTGGCCCCCCTGCGCCAGGACTGGATCGTGATGCCGGCGGGCGAGGAACACAAGACCCTGGATCATGTCCGGGATTTGTATGGGCGGATGCTGGAGCTGGAGGCCGACCGCCAGACTCCGGTCCTGGCCTTCGGGGGCGGGGTCGTGGGCGACCTGGCTGGTTTCGCGGCCGCGACCTGGCTTCGAGGGCTGCCCTTCTTCCAGGTGCCGACCACCCTGGTGGCCATGATCGATTCCGCGCACGGGGGCAAGACCGGGGTGGACCTTCCCGAGGGCAAGAACCTGGTCGGTGCCTGGCATCCCGCCCGGGCGATCTGGGCGGACCCGCGGACCTTGCGCACCTTGCCTCGGAGGGAGTGGGCCAGCGGGATGGTGGAGGCCGTCAAGGCTGCCCTCCTGGCCTCGCCTGAACTCCTCGAACGCCTCGAAGCCTTCTCGCGTCCCCCCGATCCGTCCCGACGGCAGGAGTCCGAGAGCCAAGAGCTGGTCTTTCAGTCAGCCCGGATCAAACGCGGGATCGTCGCGCGCGACCCCTGGGAATCCGGCGAACGCGTCCTGCTGAACCTCGGGCACACCCTCGGTCACGCCCTGGAGAGGGCTGGCAACTATTCGCGCTTCACCCACGGGGAGGCGGTCGGCCTGGGTCTTCTGGCGGCTCTGCGGTTGGCGGGTCGCCGGGGAGTCCTTCCCGACGCTTCCGACCTGCGGCACCGGGTTGAATCCCTTCTGGCCGCCTGGGACCTGCCCCGGGCCATTCCCGCCTCGTTTCGATGGGAAGTCGTGGCGGCGGGGTTGAAGCGCGACAAGAAGAGGCTGCGGGGGAGGCTGGTCTTCGTGCTGCCCACCCGATTGGGTCGCGCGGAGGTGTTTGAGGTGGGCGAAGCCGAAGTTCGCCAGGTCTTTGAAGAACTCCAGGCCGCCGAAGGGAGTCCCGAACTTGGCTGAACCTGTGCGCGCCCTGATCCTGCAGGGCCCCAACCTGAACCTGCTGGGAAGCCGCCAGCCCGAAGTCTACGGCACCCTGAGCGGCCGGGACCTGGCCGCCCTGGTTCGGGATTGGGGCCGAGAACTCGGCCTGGAGGCCACGCTGGCGCAGACCAACTCGGAGGGTGAGCTCTTGGACCTGGTGCAGGGCGCCGAGGGCCGCTTCGACTTCCTGGTGGTCAACCCCGGCGCCCTGACCCACACCTCGCTGGCGCTCCGGGACGCCCTGGCCGGCATCCCGGTTCCCGCCCTGGAGGTCCATCTCTCGAACATCCATGCCCGGGAAGAGTGGAGGCGCCACTCCTGGATCAGCCCCGTGTGTCGGGGCGTCCTGGTCGGCCTGGGGCCACTGGGCTACCGTCTGGCCCTGGAAGCCGGCCTGGCTCTGGTGGGGGGGCGAAACCCAGGCCTTCCTTCCGGGTCCAATCCCTCACCGGTTCCGAGTCCATCCCAATAGTCCGACAGGCCCTCGACAGGGGGGCTGACGAAGTGGGATGATGGGTCGAAATCGGCCATGTCCTCCTGGAGGTTCCGCCTTGCATCGTTCCCCCCGTTCGTCGTTCCTTTTCACGGCTCTCGTCCTGGCCCTGCTGATGGCCATGCCCGCGCTGGCGGCGCCCGGTCAGCCGGGCCCCAAGAGCTCTCCTTCCCCGACGATTGATTACCCCACCTCCGGCCTGAAGATCGGCCGCGACGTGATCCGCCCAGGTGAAGTCCTGCCCATGGTCTTCGGGATTGTCGGTCCGCCGGACCAGGTCCGCGCCATGCGCAGCAAGAAGGAGGCCGACGACTACGTCATGTTCTCCTACTTCACGCAGGGGTTCTCGCTGGACATCAACCAGAAGAACCTCGTCCAGGGCATCCTGGTCGAGAATCGCGAGGTCGAGGTCTCGGGCGTTCCCTTCCACGTGGGCGACTCCAAGCAGGATGTGCTCAAAGTCTGGGGCGAGCCGGACCGCACCCAGAGCAAGGTGATGGCCTACTGGCGCCGCGGAGTCTACGTGAGCTGCGACGAGTCGGGCAAGGTGATCAACCTGTTCCTGACGGCCCCCGGCCGCGTCGAGAAGCCGGATGATGGACGCGCCCCGGTCGGCGGGTAGGACTCCTGCGGGGTTCCTGAACCTCCTCAAACCCCCCGGAATGACCTCCCACGACGTGGTGGCCTTCGTCCGCCGCCAGGTCGGGGGAGGGAAGGTCGGGCACCTGGGAACCTTGGATCCCGGGGCTGCTGGCGTTCTGCCGCTGGCTTTGGGAGGCGCCACGCGGACCCTGGAGTTCCTGCCCCCGGCTCGCAAGGTCTACCGGGCCGAGGTCACGTTCGGGATCGAGACCGAGACCCTGGATGCTGCCGGGGAGGTCCTGGCCCGATGCGACCCGGGAGAGATCGAGCCTTCCGGCTTGGAGACAGCATGCTCCGCCTGGCGTGGCGTGGTGATGCAGGTCCCCCCGCGAGTCTCCGCCATCCGCCAGGCCGGCCGGCGCAGCTACGATCGGGCGCGTCGGGGCGAGGACTTCGAGTTGCCGCCGCGCCCTGCCGAGTACCATGCCGTGCGCCTGCTGCACCTGCAGGGGGCGGTGGCCCTTCTGGACGTCGACTGCGGGCCGGGCACCTACGTCCGCGCCCTGGCTCGCGACCTGGGGCGGGAGCTGGGCTGCGGCGCGATGTTGTCGTTCCTGCTGCGAACCCGCAGTGGTCCCTTCTTCCTCGAGCGGGCCGTCACCCTCGAAGAGCTCCGCTGTGACGGGGTTGCAGCGCACCTGATCCCCGTCGGCCAGGTGTTGGCGTCCTGCGGCATTCCGGCCCTGCGGGTCGACCCGGTCCCCATGGGGCGGGGCCTGGAACTTCAGGCGGGTCCTGTTGAAGAGGCCGGGCCTCCCGAGCCGGGAACCCTGGTTCAGCTTGTCGAAGGGAAGGGCCAGACCCTTGGGCTGGGCCGGGTCCTGGAGTCGGCCCCCCTGCGCGTGCGGGTCCTGAGACCAGTCCAGGGAGGAGGCGCCCCGTGAGCATCGTCATCTGGGCCTTGAGCCCACACCCGCCGTTGCTGATTCCCGAGGTGGGAGGGGAGGCCATTGAGCAGGTCCGCCAGACCCGCGAGGGCCTGGAAGCGGTTTGTCGGGCCGTGGCGGAGAGTCGTCCCGAGCGCCTGGTCCTGATCACGCCCCACGGTCCGGTTCACCCTCAGGCCGTGCCCGTCTTCGTGGTGGATCGTTTGACGGGAGACCTCGGTCGCTTTGGACATCCGGAGGTGACCCTGGACCTGGAGGTGGACCGCGACCTCTCCCTGGCCCTGATCCGGGCGGCGGAGGCGCACGGGGTCCGGGTCCTGGCTCTGGACGAGTCGCTGGCTGCATCGCGACAGGTTTCGCTGGAGTTGGACCACGCGTTGATGGTCCCCCTGTACTACCTGAAGCGCGCAGGAGTCCAGGTCCCGGCCGTGGTCCTGAGCATCTCCTGGCTGCCCGAGGAGGACCACGTCCGACTGGGCGAGGCCCTGCGCGAGGTCCTGCGGCAGTGCCCTCATCGGGTGGCCGTGGTGGCCTCGGGTGACCTCTCCCACCGCCTTCTGGACAGCGGACCCTACGGCTTCGACGAGATGGGTCCGGTCTTCGATCGCCGACTCCTGGAACTGCTGGAGAAGGCCGACCCTGCGGGAATCCTGGCCCTGCCCCAGGAGATGGTGGAGCGGGCCGGGCAGTGCGGGGTCCGGCCCATCCTGACCCTGCTGGGATCGCTCGAGCCCGGGGTCCAGGCAAGGATCCACTCCTACGAGGGGCCCTTCGGCGTGGGCTACGCCGTGGCCCACTTCAGCCTGCCCGAAGAGCCGGCTGGAGGCCCCACCCCGGGCGACGACTCGCGGAGGCCGGACCGTGACTGAAGAATTCCCCAACGTCCGCGGACAACACCCCCTGGTGGAACTGGCACGCCGCGCGGTCGAAGAGTTCGTCCTGCACGGCCGGGTCCTGGAGGTGCCTGGTTCCATCCCCGCCGATTTCCAGCCGCCCGCCGGGGCCTTCGTGACCCTGAAGAAGCATGACGAGCTGCGAGGGTGCATCGGGACCCTGGCTCCAACCCGCTCCAACCAGTTCCAGGAGGTGGTCCAGAACGCGATCTCGGCCTGCTGTCGAGACCCGAGGTTCCCTCCGGTGCAGGCGGACGAGCTGGGCCACCTGCAGTACCAGGTCTACATCCTGAGACCCTCCGAGCCGGTGGCCGGACTGGCAGACCTGGACCCGCAGCGCTATGGCGTGATCGTGCGCAAGTCCGGGCGCAGCGGGGTGCTGCTGCCGGGCCTGGAGGGCATCCGGACGGCCGAGGTCCAGGTGGCCATCGCCTGCCGCAAGGCCGGGATCGACCCCGCGGACCATCCCGAGTTGGAGCGTTTCGAGGTCCTGACCTTCCAGGAGGCGTTGGAAGAGCCTTGAGGGGAAGGTGGGCTTTGGGACTGCGCCTCCGGTCCCAGATGGCCTTCTTCCTGTTCGCCCTCTTCGGCTCCACCGTCCTGTTGATCACCTACTTCAACGTGGCCCTGCTGGCGCAGACCCTGGAGAAGCAGGCTGAACAGGAAGCCCTGGGGGGCGCCGTGCAGGTGATCACCTTCCTGCGGGAGATCATGCCGGATCAGGGGGATTCGGTTCAGGCCCTGGTTTCGGGGGAACGCTCCGGGCGCCTGAACCGCTACCTGGCCCGGGTCCCCCGCTTCCACGGCTTCCACCTCTTCACTCCGGACGGTCGCCCGGTCTACCGCTTCAGCCAGACCGCCCAGGCCGAGCCTCTGCTGGCCGAGATGGCGCGTCGGGCCGCCTCCGAGCGAAGCCCGGTCTGGAGGCTCTGGAGCTTCCAGCCCGGAGGCTCGGAATCCGGACGCCCCTTCCCCGGGTTGGGCCCGTTCTATCGGGGCCTGGTCAGCCTGGAATACTTCGCGCCGCTCCCGCCTCGGGACCAGGCTGGGGGGGGCGACAATCCGACCCGCCTGGTCGCCCACGTGTCGATCGAGACCACCCCGATGGTCCGTCGGTTGGAGCTGATCGTGGTCTTCAACACCGTGCTGGCCTTCCTGTTCGTGATCACCGGCTTCATCGCCATCAACCTGTGGGGCGAGCACGCGGTGAACCGCCCCATGACGCTTCTGCTGGACGCCCAGGAACGCCTGGGCAGGGGCGACTACACCACCCACGTCGACCTGGAGATCCCTTCGGTCAACGAGATGGTCGTCCTGACCAACTCCTTCAACCGGATGGCCCGAGAACTCCAGCAGTATCAGGAGGCCTTGGAGGACAAGACCCGCCGGCTGGAGGAGGTCAATCAGCAGTCCCGACGCCTGAACGAGGACCTGGAACAGAAGGTGGAGGAGAAGACCCGCGAGCTGCGGGAGTTCTTCTCGATGCTGACCCACGATCTGCGGATTCCCCTGGCGGCGATCCAGGGATACGCGGACCTGCTGGGACGCGGTCCCATCAGCGACCGACAGGCCCGCTTCCTGCGCGGAATCCAGAGCGCCAACTCCAGCCTGCTGGAGCTGGTCCGAAACCTGTTGGATGCCGTTCGCTTCGATGCCGGTCCGGTGGAGATGGTGCCCGAGGCGTTCGACCTGGAGGCCCTGGTCGGCGAGGTGGTCTCCAACGTGGGCCCCTCCACCGCAGCTTCGCGGATCTGCCTCGACCTGGACCTGGTCGACGGGCATGTCGTGGCGGACCGGACCCGGATCGGCCGGGTCCTGACGAATCTGTTGGGCAATGCCCTGCGCTACTCCGAGCCGGGGCATCCCGTGGTGCTGCGGGCCGTCGAGAGGACCGGCCAGGTGGAGATCGAGGTCTGTGATCGCGGGCCGGGGATCGCCGAGGAGAATCTGCCGCACCTCTTCGAGAAGTTCCGCCACTTCCCGACGCCCCAGGGCCCTTCGCCCGGTCTGGGTCTGGGGCTGTACATCGTGCGCTGCATCCTGGAGGCTCACGGGCGGACCATCTCGGTCCGTTCCAAGCCCGGCGAAGTCACCTGCTTCCGCTTTGAGCTGCCCCTGCCTGCCCCGTCGAAGCCAGGAGGAGACCCGGGACCTTCGGCCAAAACCCAGGACTGAAGTCGGGATTAGGGAGGTGTCGTGAGGATACGCGTCCTGGTGGTCGATGACCACGCCCTCTTCCGGGAGATGCTTCTCAACGCCCTGGAGGAGGAGGAGGATCTGCAGGTGGTGGGCGAGGCGGCCGATGGTCCCTCCGCCGTGAGCGCGTGCCAGCGCCTGCGGCCCGATGTGTGTCTCCTGGACCTCGAGATGCCGGGCATGAACGGGGTCGAGGTCACCCGGCACCTGGTGCGGACCTGTCCGGAGACCAAGATCGTGGTCCTGACGGCCTACGACGAGGACCGCTGGATCTATGAACTGGTCCAGGCCGGGGCGACCGGCTATCTGCTCAAGGAGGCGCCGCTGGCCGAGGTGGTCCGGGCCGTTCGGGTGGCCTGGTCTGGAGAGTCCTTGATCGAACCGCGGGTGGCCCACAAGATCCTGCGCATGCTGGCTGGTCTCCGCCCAGGGACGGCCGGCGGCCTCGGGCTGCCACCTTCGCCCGAGCGTTCGCGCCTGGCCGAGCTGACCGAACGTGAGGTCGAGGTGCTGACCCAGGTGGGGCGGGGCCTCAACAACAAGGAACTGGCCGAGGACCTGGTGATCGGCGAGACCACCGTCAAGACCCACGTGGCCAACATCATGGGCAAACTCGGGCTCCGCGACCGGGTCGAGATGGTCCTGTTCGCGGTCAAGGCGGGATTGGTCTAGCCTGGGAACCTCCCGGATTCTGGATCGGGGCCGCCGGGGCCAGGATGCGGAAGGTGGTGCCCTGACCGGGCTCGGACTCCACCTCGATCGACCAGCCGTGCACCTCGACCATCTTGCGGGTGATCCACAAGCCCAAACCCGAGCCGTGGGTCTTCCGGGCCATGTCCGGCAGGCGCGAGAAGCGCTTGAAGAGGTGCTCGAGGTCCTCAGGGCGGATCCCGACGCCGGTGTCGCGGACCTCCAGGGCCAGCATGTCGCCGCGAGGCACTGCCCGGACGCAGATCTTCCCACCCGAGGGGGAGTATTTGACGGCATTGTCGATCAGGTTGGACAGGATCTGTTCAAGCCGACTCTCGTCGGCTTCGAGGGTCAGGTCCTCGGGGATCTCCACCTCGACCTGGAAACGCGAGGACTCGTCCTCCGACAGACGGGTCCGGAGGACCTCCAGGCCCCGCTCGACCAGGGGCAGCAACCGGACCCTCTGCAGGTCGAGGTCCGGATCCTCCTGCAGGTCCATCCGCGCAAATTCCAGGTAGTTGCGCACCAGCCGGACAGCCTGCTGGATCGACTGCCCCATGGCCGCCAGAAGTCCGGGGCCGGGTTCAGGGATGGCCATGCGCTGCAGGACGTAGACCCCTCCCTTCAGGGTGGCCAGCGAGTTCTTCAGGTCATGCGCGGCGATGGAGACGAAGGCACTCATCAACTCGCGCCGGCTCTCCATCTCCTGAGCCCGGACCTCCTCCTCCAGGTGCCGGCGGGTGGCCTCCTGGACCTGGGCGAAGAGCCGGGCGTTCTCCATGCAGATGGCTGCCTGGGCGGCAAAGGCGCGCAGCAGCTCGTGGTGCTCCGGGGTGAAGAGGTCGCAGACCCGCGAGCAGTCCAGGTACAGCAGGCCGACCGGCTCCTCACGGAAGAGCAGGGGCTCGCACAGGACCGAGCGCAGACCCTGCAACGGAACGCTGCGTGGGTTGACCGGACAGGTCAGGGCATCGGACACGCGCACCCCTTCCCGTCGGGCCAGGACCTCCTGGATGGTGGTCCAGCTCGGTCCAAAGGAGTCCGATTCCAACTCGGCGGCGTCCAGCCGGTGGAGGAGGACCTTCTCGAAGGTCTTCGGGCCAGCAGGGCCGACCATCAGACAGCCCCGCTCGGCGCCCGTCACCTCGACAGCCGAGACCAGGATCATCTGCAGCAGGCGATCCAGGTCCAATTCGCCGGTGATGGCCCGGGTGACGGCCAGAAGCCGCTCAAGACCCGGTTCGGTCTGGTCCGTAGACAAAGCCATCCGACCCCCTGGGTTTCAATCCGCCGGGTCCTTCCGTCCGGGCCAGGCGGAGATTCTTCAAGAGAATCCCCCCACCAGGCGGGAGTTCCCTGCAGGTGATGGGATTCCTACAGCCAGTCTTCCCGGTTCAGGACCTGGCGCAACCGTCGCAGGGCGTCCTCTTCCTTCTGGCGGATGCGCTCTTTGGAGATGCCGAATTCGTTGGAGATCTCCTGGAGGGTCCGGGAGACGCCGTCGGCCAGGCCGAACCTCAGCACCAGGATGCGCCGCTCGCGCTCGGGCAGGCTGGCCAGGAGCTTCTCCATCTCGCAGTCCAGAATCGGGCTCCAAGTCGGGCTTTCTGCCGCCACCAGGTCGCCCAGGCGGGTTTCCTCCTCCCCCATGGGCGCGTCCAGCGAGAGGGGATCCAAAGCGGCTTCCAGGATTCCCCTCAGGCGGAGGACGGCCTGATCTTCCTCCTCACGGATCCTGGAGCGGACGCGGGGGTCCTGTGGGCTCAGCGGGGTGCCGGCCGAGCGCGAGACCTTGCGCGCCACCTTCTTGAGGTCGACGGGAAGCAGGTGGCGGGCCGCCTCTTCCAGCGTGGGGGCTCGACCCGTCCGGGCGCTGTGCCGCGAACTGAAACGCAGATATTTCTGCAGGATTTCCCTGATGTGGACGGGCAGACGGATGGTCCGCCCCTTGTTGGCGATGGCCCGCATCATGCCCTGGCGGATCCACCAGGTGGCGTAGGTGGCGAAGCGACATCCCCGCTGGGGGTCGAATTTGTTCACCGCTTCCATCAAGCCCAGGTTGCCCTCCTGGATCAGGTCCTGGAAGGACAGGCCCAGGCCGACGTACTTCTTGGCCAGGCTGACCACCAGGCGCAGGTTGGCCTGGGTCATCTCGGCTCGGGCTGCCCGGTCCCCCGAGCGGATCCTCTCGGCCAGTTCGGTCTCCTGACGGGCGCAGAGCAGTGGAACGGTCTGGATCTCGCGCAGGTAGACTCCCAGGCTGCTGAAGTCCAGCGGCTCCACGGGGCGACGAAACAAGTCCTCCGAGGACCTGCGCCTGCCCGGTTTCCGCACGGCGGGGGACTGGCGGGCAGGGGCTGCCGGGGGAATCCGCTGGTCGAGGCAGGGAATGAGGGCTTGGGCTGTCAGCATCGGGTAGACCTTCCAGGTCCAGGTTATCCTCCGGGGAAGTCCTGGGCATCCTCCCGTGGGAGGATTTCACCCGACGTTCATTCAGGACTTCGACCTTGAGGGCGTTGCCCGGGAAACCCCCATGTGTGCTAAAATCGTCCGGCCATGAAGACCCCTGCGACCGATCCAGTCGGGGGCGCGCCCCCGGCGCCTCCCGCACCCCGTCGTTCGAATCATTCCTTTGGGCAGACCTGGCAGGTTCCGGTGGCATTCGCCTGCGTGATCCTGGGCATCATGGGCGGCATCCAGTTCCAGGCCCAGAGCGCGCGGCCCCCCGTGCAGGCCGACAATACCCGCCAACTCCTGGAGCTGGTTCGGACCCTGGAGGCGGAACGCAACAAGCTTTCGGTCGAGCTGACCGAGACCCGGAATCGCATGGCCAAGGTGGAAGAGGCAGCCGGCAAGCGTGAATCCGTCAGCGCCCAGATGCAGGAGCAGTTGGAGCGTTCGCGGATCGAGGCCGGGCTGACCGGGATGCGCGGGCCGGGCATCACGGTCCAGCTCTCGGACTCGGGGCGCAGCCCCCGGCCCGAGGAAGACCCCTATTTCTTCATCGTCCACGACGTGGACATCCAGGCCCTGGTCAACGAGTTGTGGGCCGCGGGAGCCGAGGCGGTGTCGGTCAACAACCAGCGGGTGGTCACGCGCACCTCCATCCGCTGCGTGGGGCCCACGGTCCTGGTCAACGGCGTCCGGATGGCCGCCCCCTACACCGTGAAGGCCATCGGCCCTTCCTCCGACCTGGAGGCCGCCCTGCGGATGCCTGGAGGCTTCCTGGACAGCATGGCCCAGTTGATCAAGCAGGGCGGCGAGGTCAAGATGAATCGCAGCCAGGAGTTGGCCATCGAGCCCTTTGATGGCAGCCTGATTTTCCGATACGGGCATCCCTTCGAGGGCACCAAGGAACAGGCCAACGCCCCCTGACCCCTCTCGGGCCCGATTTCCCCTGCTGCGCCGATTCCAAGAGGTCTGGATGGTTCAGACGGGCCCTGGCAAACGAGGGCCCGGGGCAGGACAGCTCGGCGTGGGCCCCGTATCCTCTCAGCGCCCGGCGGGACCGGGTGGAGGAATCGTGCTCGTCATCTTTCTGGGAATGGTGCTCGGGGTCCTCATCGGCATCCTGGTTCCCTATCAACTGCCGACCCTCACCGCCAAGTACGTGTCCGTCTCCTTCCTGGCGGGACTGGATTCGGTGCTGGGAGGAACCCGGGCGGGGCTTGAAAAGAAGTTCAACTTCTCGGTCTTTGCCAGCGGCTTCCTCTCCAACCTGCTGCTGGCGGCCCTGCTGACATGGATCGGCGACCGTCTGGGGGTCGAGATCTATCAGGCGGCCATCGTCACCTTCGGCATGCGGATCTTCCAGAACCTGGGGTATATCCGCCGCGACCTCCTCTCTCAACCGCCTGGTGAGAGGTCTCCCCTGGAGGACCTGGTCTCCAGGCGTTAATCACTTTCCGATCAGGAAGGATCGCGGCTTCTCAGGGCAAACGCCTGACCTTCAATTCCCACGAGCGAAGGTCCCCATGTACGATATCGAAGGCAGCCTGGATCGGCAGATCCTGCAGACCCCCCGAAACCGCCCGACGGTCCTTTTCACCGAACCGCAAGATTCCCGCGTCCTGGAAGCAGCCTTCCACCTGGTCCGCTTCGTGCGGCCCGTGTTCATGGCCCCCGAGGAAGCCGTCCGGCAGACCTGTCGGGAAGAGCTTGCCCATCTGGACCCCAATCGGATCGAATTTGCCCTCTCCGAAAGCGCCTTTGTCGACCCCGGGGAACGGCCGGACCTGCTGGAGGAGTTCGCTCGGGAATTCCAGGCGGTCGCTGGGAAGGAGGGGAATCCGGTTTCCAACGAGGAGGCCCTCCGCTCCGTCCGTCAGCAGGGGATCTTCGGGATCCTGGCCGCTCGAATGGGCCACGCCGACATGGTCGTGGGCGGAGCGGTCCACGAGCCCAGGGCCTACTATCGCCCCATGACCCGGCTCCTGACCCGCAGCGGATTCTGTACCGAGGCCGGGGTCTTCGTCCTCCCGGACTCCCATCCCCAGGACATCTTTCCCCACAACATCGTGGTCTTCGGGGATGTCGGGGTGAATGCCACCGTGACCCCCGAGATCCTGGCCCAGATCGCGGTGGGGACCTGCGCGGTGGCCCGAGACCTGATCCCGGAGGAGGTCCTGCCGGTGATCCGGGGGGTGCTGGTCTCCTACTCCCACAAAGGATCCGATGAGGGCCCCTCACCCGAACTGGTCCGCCGGGCCTCCAACCTGCTGGAGCCGATCCTGGAGCGGCGAATCCAGGTGGGGCAGCGCTTCAAGTCGATCCAACTGCGCGGCGAGGTCAAGGCCAGCGTGGCTTTGTCGCAGCGTTCGGCCACCTTCTACGAAAAGGGAGGCGCACCCTGGGAGGGGGCTCCTACGGTCATCGTGTGCCCCAACCTGGAGATGGGGAACATGCTCTACCATCTCTACGCCATAAGCCATCCTGACGCGCGGCACTTCAGCGTGATGTTCGGGCTGGGTTTCCGGGGCGTGAGCCTGGCCCGGGACTGCAGCCCGGAGGACGTGCGCCTCTCGGTGAAGGCGGCGGTCCTGCGGATGCACCGCTGCGCCGACTGGAAACGCACTCCGCGCGAGACCTTCTTCCCTCGGGCCCGCGTCCTGGCCGTCAACCCGGGTTCCACGTCGACCAAGATCAGCGTCTACCACGGCGAGGAGGAGCTCTTCACCCGCGAGCTGCAGCATTCCGCAGAGGAGCTGCTGCCCTTCGAGGGGCGCCCCCTGAGCGAGCAGTTCCGCTTCCGCCGGGACGCCATCCTGGGGACGCTCTCCGAGCACGGCCTGAGCGTCGAGAACCTGGACGCCGTGGCAGCCCGGGGCGGAATGCTGGCACCGATTCCGCACGGGACCTACCTGGTGGGTTCCCAGATGCTGGAGGAACTGCGCGAGGCTCGCTGGGGCGAGCATGCCTCCAACCTGGGGGCCATGATCGCCTCCGAACTGGTGGCCGGGACCGAGAGGCCGGCCTTCATCGTGGACCCCGTGGTGGTCGATGAATTGCCCGAGAGGGTCCGCATCACCGGGGTCAAGGCCCTGCGCCGCCGGGCCATCAGCCACGCCCTGAACCAGTTCGCCACCGCCCGGCGTTACGCCGAGGAGCATGAGACCTTCTACGAGCGCCTGAACCTGGTGGTCTGTCACATGGGGGGCGGCATCTCGGTGGGGGCCCACAAGAAGGGCTGCTACATCGACGTGAACAACGCCTTGGACGGCGAGGGGCCCTTCTCGCCCCAGCGCTCGGGGTCGCTTCCCGTGGGGCAGTTGCTGGCCATGTGCTTCAGCGGCCGGTACACCCACCAGGAACTCAAACTCCTGAACAAGGGGCGAGGGGGCATGATCGATCTCCTGGGCACGGCCGACATGCGAGAGGTCGAGCGCCGCGTCGAGGCGGGCGACCCGGAAGCCGAGGTGGCCTTCGAGGCCATGGTCTACCGGATCGCCAAGGAGATCACGTCGGTCCTGCCCGCCTTTGACGGCGAGCCCGTCGACCAGGTGCTGTTGACCGGTGGGATGGCCCGCTCCCGCTTGTTGGTGGAGAAGCTTCGCAAGTACCTGGCCGCCTTCGGATGCGGAGTGACCGTCTATCCGGGCGAGAACGAGATGGCGGCCCTGGTCAAGGGAGCGCTGCGCGTCCTGTCCGGTCGTGAACAGGCGCGCACCTATCCCCCCACCTGAGAACCGTGCCTCAAGGCAAGAAGGAGTCAAGAACATGGAACCCATCCGCACCCTGGACCAACTGCTGGAGAGCCTCAAAGGAGAGCCCCCGCGCAAGGTCGCCATTGCGGCCGGGCACGATCCCCACTCGATTCAGGCGGCAGCGCGGGCTGCCCGGGAAGGGATCGCCCAGATCCTCCTGGTCGGCGACCGCAAGCGCATCGAGTCCCTGTGCGCCGACTCCGGGATCGACCCCAAGACCTTCACCATCCTGGACGAACCCGATGATTCCAAGGCCGGCGTGCGGGCCCGGGACCTGGTGGTGTCGGGTCAGGCCGACGTCCTGATGAAGGGCCTGATCAGCACGGACAAGTACATGCGGCTGATCCTGGACAAAGAGAAGGGTCTGCTTCCCAAAGGCTCGGTCCTGACGCACGTGACCGTGCTGGACATTCCGGAATTCCAGAGGCTGCACGGCAAGCTGCTCTTCGTCAGCGACGTGGCCATCATCCCGGCTCCGGACCTGCCGACGAAGGTCAAGATCGCCAATTGCGCCATCGCGGCGGCCAGGAGCTTCGGGATCGACAAGCCCCGGGTGGCCATCCTGGCTGCGACCGAGAAGGTGAGCGATCGGATGAGCGCCACCACCGATGCGGCCATCCTGGCCAAGATGGGGGACCGCGGTCAGCTCGCCGGAGCCATCGTGGACGGCCCGCTGGCCCTGGACGTGGCGATCTCCCCGGAAGCCTGCGCGATCAAGGGGCTGGTTTCTCCGGTGGAGGGGTCGGCGGACGTGCTGGTCTTCCCCAACATCGAGGCGGCCAATGCCTTCTACAAGGCCGCGACCTACCTGGCCGGTGGCCGCCTGGCCGGCGCGGTGATCGGCACCTCGGCACCATGCGTGCTGACCAGTCGCGCCGACTCGGAAGAGTCCAAACTCTTCTCGATCGCCCTGGGCTGCCGGCTGGTCAAGTCCTGATCCGCGACCAGGAACCCGACCCTCCCGATGGACGCCGTCCTCTCAGCAGGAGCCAGGCCCCTGAGGGGAGGTCAGTCCGGCTGGAATCAAGCTGATCTTCAGGGCCCGTGCAGCGGTGAGGGCGGGGATCGTCACGATCGCGGCGATCCCCGCCTCCAGCGGCCCGTGGAGGACCCAGGTGATCAGGGCCGCCTGGGTCGGGAAATAGCCCATCCAGGCCACCAGGCCCAGGACCATGGTGCTGTGGAAGAGGCTGGCCATGACGGTGGCGGTGACTGCGGCTGCCCGCCAGGCCGTCGGACGCCAGGCCAGGAAGCGGACGTAGATCCCCCAGGCCACCACCCCGACCAGCAGTCGGGGCAGCACCTGGACGATGGGGTCCGGCGGGGCGAAGCCGCGCAGGAGGCAGAAGCACCCGAAGAGGCCTCCCACCAGGGCGCCGGAGACCGGTCCGGCGATGAGTCCGGCCAGGATCACGGGGATCGGCATGAGCGTGAGGGCCTGGCCTGGGGTCGGCACCGGGATGAAGCCCAGGCCCGTGGCACCCAGCGCCATGGCCAGGGCTGCCAGAAGGCCGGTCAGGGTGAGTTGTCGGAGCGAGAGGGGTCGCATGCTGCCTCGCCTGGATCGGTGCGTGCCTGCCTGGTCTGCAAGCCAGGGCGGCCATTCCGCTTCAGGGTCCCCAGGACCTTCTCGGGGCCTTCGTCCGGGATGTGGCGGGCCCCGTGGTTCGCACGAAGACCCTCCGCTCAGTCGGTCTCTTCGAAGTGGGTTCCCTCGTAGATGTCCTGCAGGACGCCGGCCGCCATCCGGGCACTCTCCAGGGCGCCTTGCAGGGCTCCACCGTGCATGGCCTGGACGGACAGGATGATGGCGCTGCATGCCAGCGAGATGGCCCGCAACGCCTCGCGCAGGGCGTTGAGCAGGTAGCGGGTGGTCAAGTCGTCGGGCTCGGCAACCCGGTTGGCCCGCTCGGCCGCCGTCTGGAAGCTCTCGCCCAGGCTGGAGACCTGGGCCGTCAGGGCCAGAACCGAGATGGCGCGCAGCTCCCATTCCGCCACCAGGCCCCTCAGCTCCTCATAGGCCAGAGGGCCCATGGTGCTCATCTCCAGGGCGTCCAGGTAGTCCTGGGACAGGTCCGTGGGGACCCACCCGTTCCAGAAGGCCTCGGCCAGGGCCTGGGCCACCTCGCTTCGCTGCATGCCGCCTCCGGCGGTCAGGTTCCGAGCAGACCGGCGATCCGAAGACCCGGACGTCGGCTGCGTCGGGCCGCCTGCTTCGGGGATGAGGCGGCTCCCATCTCGATATACACTATTTCGGTCAAGGTGGGAAACCTCCCGGCAGGGAATCGGACCCCGGAAGCAGCGAACGCTTCTTCGTCTTGCGCAGCGGGCACCGGGATGCTACCATCAAGGTGGTCCTCATCCCTGATCCGACTCGATTGGTTCGGGCCCGGAAGGCTCGAGAGCAACTGGCCCCTGCGGGGGTCGCAACGCTCGTCAATCACTGCTTCAAGCAATTCGGGAAGGTCAGGGAGGGATGTCCGGGGCCGGCCATGACGCCGGCCCCCACCCTTTCCGCCGTGGCCCGGTTGGCGAAGCGGTCCGGTGCCAGCCCCCCAGGCCGGGAGTTTCTGCTTGGAAACCACGCATTGTGACGGAAAGCTGCTCAAGCGCCTGCTGGTAGCCGGGGGGCGCTGGCTTTCCCTGCACCGCGGCGTCCTCAACGAACTGAATGTCTTCCCGGTTCCCGACGGGGACACCGGAACCAACCTCTCATTGACCATGCGGGGCGCACTTTCGCCGTTGCTGGCCCGTCGAGCCCCCGAGCGCGTCAGCGAGGTGGCCCTGGCGGCTGCCCGAGGGGCCCTGATGGGGGCCCGCGGCAACTCAGGCGTCATCCTCTCGCAGATCCTGCACGGCTTCGCCATGGGCCTGTCCACCTGCGAGCGCGCCGACACCGCCAGCCTGGCCCAGGCCCTGGAGGCCTCCTCTTCGGCGGCCTACGGGGCCGTGGCGCAACCTCGCGAGGGCACGATCCTGACCGTCATCCGCGAGGTGGCCGGGCGGGCCCGCCAGGTGGCTCGGGGAAGCCACGAGCTCTCCGATTTCTTCGCCTCGTTGGCCACCCACGCCCGGGAGGTCCTGGTCTCCAGCCGGGACGAACTGGCCGTCCTGAAGGAAGCCGGGGTGGTCGACGCAGGCGGCCTGGGTCTGGTCTACATGCTGGAGGGGATGCTCAAGGTCACTCAGGGCCAGCAACTGGCGTGTCCAGAGGAATTGCCCCCGGCAGATCTGCCGGCCCGGCAGGCCTTGGAGTCCGAGATCACCTTCCGCTACTGCACCGAGTTCCTGGTCGAGGGGACGGACCTGGAACCCGAGTCCTTGCGGCCCGTCCTGGCGGAATTGGGAGACTCGCTGGTCCTGGCCCGCACCTGCGATCTGCTGAAAGTGCACATCCACACCAACGATCCCGAGCGCGTCGAGGCCCTGGTCACGCCCGGTTCGCGCAGCTTCCGCCGCAAGGTGGAGGACATGCGCGAGCAGAACCAGCGGCGCCGCCAGGACCTGGAACGGGGCATCTCGCCGGCCCGCCACGAATCGGCCAGCGCCGAGTTCCAGGGTGAGCTGCAGTTGATCGAGCCTCCCGAGGCGCACCTGGTGGCTGCCCGGAATCTGCCTCCCATGGTCTCCATCGCTTCGGGGGAAGGCCTGGAAGCCTACTTCCAGGCGTGGGGTCTGGAAGTGGTCCCCGGCGGGCAGACCCTCAATCCCAGCACCCGCCAGATCCTGGACGCCATCCAGAAGGTGGCCGGGCTTCAGGAAGAGGTTCTGGTCCTGCCGAACAACTCCAACTGCACGGCTGCAGCCTTCCAGGCGGCGCGCCTGGCTGAGGTGCCGGTTCGCGTCCTGGACACTCGCTGCCCCTCGCAGGCCGTGGCCCTTCTCAGTCACCAGGCCGGTCCAGTGGCCCTGGAAGAGCGCTTGAAGGACCTGTGTCATGGCGAGGTCACCCGGGCGGTCAAGAATGCTTCCGTCCAGGGGCATCAGGTCCGTCAGGGCGATTACCTCGCCCTGTGGGGAAAAGTCCTGGCCGGGGTGGACGCGACCTTCTCGCAGGCCGTGCTGAGCCTGCTGCAAAGTCCGCCTCGGGACGATTTCTCCCGCCTGGTCCTGGTCGCCGGAGAGGATTCCGACCCCGATGAGATCGAGACCCTTCTGCTGGAGATCGGCCGGCTGCACCCGGCGGCCCGGGTCGAATTCCTCTGGGGAGGGCAGCCCCACCATCCCGCGCTGATCACCCTGGAGTCGCCTTGAACGTCACCATCCTGACCGATTCCACCTGCGATTTGCCTTCGGATCTGGTTGCGCGGCTGGGACTGCGCGTGGTCCCTCTGTACGTGCTGTTCGGCACCGAATCCTTTCGGGATGGCCTCACCCTGAGCAACGCCGACTTCTTCCAGAAGCTGGCCTCCTCGCCGCACCACCCCAGCACCTCGCAGCCCACACCCGAGGACTTCCTGGAGGTCTATCGCCAGATTCCGGGACCGATCTTCTCGATGCACCTGGCCTCGGCGCTTTCGGGAACCTGCAATTCGGCCACCCAGGCCGTGCGCATGATGGGGGAGGAGGGCGCGCGCGTGCGGGTCTGGGACTCCGACTCGGTGACGGCTTCTCTGGGTCTTCTGGTCCTGGCGGCCTGCGAGGCCGCCGAGGAGGGTCAGGACCTGGACGGGATCGAGGCCCACGTCCGGCAGGTCCGCCAGGACCTGCGGTTGCGCTTCACGATCGAGACCCTGGACCACCTGGCCAAGGGAGGCCGGATCGGCCGGGCCCAGGCGTTGCTGGGCGGCTTGCTGAAGATCCGGCCCATCCTCTCGTTCGAAGACCACTCGGTCTGCGTTCTGGCCAAGGCCTTCGGTTTTGAGCAGGCGCTGAACCGCATCGTGGACATGGCCGCCGCAGACCATCGGCTCAAGCCCCTCCGCCGGATGTTCGTGATTCACGGCGCGGCGCCCCAGGCCGCAGACCGTCTCGAGCAGAAGGTCCGCGAGAAGATCCCCGGCGACTTCGAGATCCTGCGCACCGAGATCGGGGCCGTGATCGGCACCCACGTCGGCCCCGGGGCAGCGGGGTTGACCTACCACTCCTGAGGACGGCTCGCGGTTCCCAGAAACCCCACTCTGTCGGGTAGCCTGGGGCGGTT
>DIWH01000077.1 GCA_002423485.1 Candidatus Xenobium occultum
GTGGTCCTAACCGAATGCAGATGCGTGGCCTCCTGGCCTTCCAAGTCCTCCGAGGGTTGCCCGCCGTCCAGCGCCCGCCGGACCATCCGGCACAGGACCCGCGAGCGCCGGGTCCGGGCGGCCTGCGTCCAGAACTCCTCGGTCTGCGGGGTGGCCACCCGGACCACCTCACGCAGGTTGGCCCAGCGGACCCGACCGGCCTCGGCCTCTTCGGCAAGATGCGGGAGGTCCTCCAGGGCCCGGGCCACGCGGCGGGCCTCACGGCCCTCGCGGGGTTCCATCTGCAGGGCCAGGGCCAGGAACTGGTTCAGGCAGCTATAGCCCCACTGCCCCCACAGCCCGCGTCGGTGGATCTCCTGCAGGCAGCGGCCCAGGAAGAGCCGCTCCTGGACCAGGGCCACCGAGGCGGCCAGGGCCGAGGTGAAGAGGTCCTCATCGGGCAACTCCTCGACCTCGGGAAATCGGGGGAGCGCCCGGGATTCCATGAATTGACTGGGGCTCGGAATCGAAGACTCGGAGAGGTCCGAGGTAAGGGATTGAAGAGAAAGGGACGCTGCGGGAGAACTCACGTGATTTCCCTCCCCTGGGGCGACCTGGTCACCGCCTGAGCCGCGCCTTCGGCGGCTATTCATATTATAATCGATGACGGTGGAATTGGGGAGCGAACACGGTGTTAAATAGATGGACCGGGGAATGCAAACCCTCCCTACCTCACGAACTCGGCTCGCAGCGGCAGCAGCAGCACCAGGCCGGTGCCCAGGACGGCGACGATGCCCAGGATTCCGCCCCAGGCGCCTCCGAAGAGGCCGACCAGCAGGGCGAAGGCGGCCGGGGTCAGGAAGCTGACGGCCCGTCCGGTGGTGGCGTACAGGCCGAAGATCTCGCCTTCGGCGCCCTCGGGGGCCAGGTGGCCCAGGAACGAGCGGCTGGAGGCCTGGGCCGGGCCGACGAAGAGGGTCATCGCCAGGCCCGCCACCCAGAAGACCACGGGGCCCCGGTCGTGCAGGGCGAAGAGCACCAGCCCGGCCAGGACCAGGCCCACCAGCGACCCGACGATCACCCGTTTGGGGCCGATCCGGTCGTCCAGGAAGCCGCTCAGGAAGACGCCCAGGCCGGCCACCAGGTTGCTGGCCATGGCGAAGAACAGCACCTGGGTGTCGGAGAGGCCGAAGACGGCGCCGGCCAGGATCCCGCCGAAGGCGAAGACGCCGGCCAGCCCGTCGCGGTACACGGCGCTGGCCAGAAGGAACCAGAAGGTCACCCGGGCATTGCGGTACAGGTCGGCGATGCGCCGGAACAGCCGCCGATAGGAGTCCAGCAGGCCTGCCGGAGCCTGAGGATCGCTGGCCTGGTTCTCGGGCACCGCCAGGAAGACCGGGATCGCGAAGACCAGCGACCACACCGCCGCCAGCAGGACCACCGCCCGGATGTTCAGGCCGTTCTCCTGGGTGACCCCGAACCAGTAGGGGCCCTCGCCCAGGATGAAGCCCACCAGGGCCAGGCCCAGGACCACGATGCCCCCCATGTAGCCCATGCCCCAGCCGAACCCGCTGACCCGGCCCATGGTCTCGGGGGTGGAGATCTGCAGGAGCATGGCGTTGTAGTTCACGTTGGCCATCTCGTAGAAGACGTTGGCCAACGACAGCAGCACGATGCCGGCCAGGAAGAAGCGGGGCTGGCCCTGGATGAAGAACATCGCGAACATCGCCGCGATCACCACGCCGGTGTTGACCCCCAGCCACAGCTTGCGGCGCCCGCCGGCGTCGGTCCGTTGCCCCACCACCGGCGCCAGGACGGCCACCGCGAAGCCTCCCAGGGCCAGGGCCCAGCCCAGGCTGGAGGTCAGCCCGGCCAGGGCCGCCTCGTAGGCCTCCCGGGCGGGGCCCGGGGCGGAGGCGGCGCCGCCGGCGGCCTGCCAGGCCTTGAGGATGGCGGGGTCCACGAAGAAGTCCGAGACCAGGTAGCGCGCGAAGACGAAGGTGGTGACCACCGCGCTGAAGGCCGAGGTCCCCCAGTCCCAGAGGGCCCAGGCCAGAACCTTCATCCGCTGCGAGAATTCCAGATTCATCGTTCGGGGGGCTCCACGAAGCGGGTCGGGAATCCGGCGAAGCGCCGGCGCATCACCGCCAGGGCCTCGGGGTTGTGGTCCACCAGGGTGACGTGGCGACCCAGGCGGGCTCCGGCCTCGCCGAAGGTGCCGCTTCCCGCGAAGAAGTCCAGCAGGCGCTCACCGGGTTTGGAGTGGACCCGGACGATGCGGCTCAAGAGTCCCAGGGGCTTCTGGGTCGGGTAACCGGTCTTCTCGCGCCCGTTGGGGCTGACGATGGTGTGCCACCAGGTGTCGGTGGGGGTCTTGCCCCGGGCGGCCTTCTCGGGGCCGACCAGGCCCGGGGCCAGGTAGGGGATGCGGTCGATCTCTTCGTAGTTGAAGCAGTACTCGCGGGGGTTCTTCGAATACCACAGCAGGTTGTCGTGCTTGGCCGGCCAGCGCCGCTTGGAGCGGGCCCCGTAGTCGTAGGCCCAGATGATCTCGTTCTGGAAGGCGTCCCGCCCGAAGATCCCGTCCAGGGCCACCTTGACGTAGTGGACCTCGCGGAAGTCCAGGTGCACGAAGAGGCTGCCCGTGGCTTTGAGCACCCGCCAGGCCTCCTCCAGGCGCGGGACCAGGAAGCCCATGTAGTCCTCGAAGCGGTCCTCGTAGGCGCTCCGACCCAGCACGGTGGTCCGGTAGCGCTGGCCCGCGAAGCCGACGCGGTCGCCCTCCGGATCCCGTTCGGTGCGCAGGCGGGTTCGGGACTGGGTGCGGCCGGTGTTGAAGGGCGGGTCCAGGTAGATCAGGTCGAAACCGGCGTCCGGGAAGCCGGCGACGACCTGCAGGTTGTCCCCCAGATGGATCTCCAGGGTCCCGGCCCCGTCGGGGGCGTCGGGAACCGGGAAGTCCCGCACCCCGGCGCCTGCCGGTTCGCCCCGATGCGCGGCGCTCACTCGGGGGCGCTGGCCCCGGGCCCGACGACCTCCAGCCAGGTGAACCAGAAGGGGTGTCGGGATTTGTACCAGCGCAGCACCTCCAGCAGGCGGACCTGCTGCTCGCGAGAGATCACCGCGGGAGCGATGCGGTCGAAGTGGACGCGGATTCGGTTCTGGCCCGGGAATTCCAGGGCTTCGGCGCACAGGGTCTGCAGCTCGTTGCGGATGCGGCCCGAGTCAGAGATCTTCACGGCCCGCTTCTGGAAGTCCTCACCCCACAGGAAGCGGTTCAGGAGCGGGTTGAAGACCAGGCGCTGCTCATCCAGGGTCTCCATGAAGCGCAAGGTGAAGGTCACCAGTTTCTCGGCGGTCTCCGAGACCAGGCGGACCGTGACCTTCCAGGTTTCCTTGCCCACCTGCTCGACCCCCGGGGCCCCGGTGTAGGGATCCGGGCACATGTAGCCCGAAAGCGAGAGGCTGCGCCAGCGCTTCTCGGGGAAGAAGTCGTCGGCCTTGAGGACCTTGCGGTCCAGGGGCAGCCCGGCGTCCAGGCCCTCGTGGATCATCCGTCGGTACTCAGCCAGGGTGGCCTGGTCGGGGGCGGTGCCCAGCAAAGCCCCCAGGCGCGCCGGGAAGTCCTCGGCTTCGGGGTCCAACGTCATCACGCGCTGTTCGCGCTCGTAGGAGAGCTGGAACTTCGAGGTGAACACGCACATCGAGGTGTCCACCCCCAGCGCCGGGCCCAGGGTGGCCGCCTGCAGGGCCTCGGCCGAGGCCGCATAGCCGTCCACCAGGAGCAGATGCGTCCGACCTTCCTCATCCTGCCAGGTCTTCACGAGGTAGGTGGGGGCATAGGTGCCCGACTCGGTAAAGGCCTTCTGGCCCGTCGGCAGCGCCCATCCGTCCTCGATCAGGTGCACGCCCAGGTCCTTCCAGATCTGCCACAGGGACGAGATCCTCTGGACCCGGCTCTTCCCGCCCAGCGTCCAGACGTGGATGTCCTCTCGGCGGATTCCCGGCCAGGTCTGTTCGATGGCCTCAAGCACCTTGGCCCGCGGCGTGCGGAAGTCGATCAGGATGGCCTGCTCGGCCGCCGTCTCGACGACCTCGCGGGGAAGGACCAGGGTTCCCATGTAGCCCTCGTAGGGACGGACCACATGCAGGGGCTGGTCGAAGACGTGCAGCACGGTCATCGAGCCGGTGTCTGCGCCCTTGGCGAATCGCGAGGTGTTCTCCAGGGTGTCGATGGCCGCCCCCCAGACCGTGATCCCCGAGCGCTTGAGCTCGGCATAGAAGTCGTCCCAGGTGTATCCGGGGTCGTTGAGCAGCCGCACCACCCGCTCGTCCAGCCACTGGGCCACCTCGGGCCGGGCGTAGACCCGCCCGAAGCCCAGTTGCGGATTCGAGCCCATCTCGGGGGTCTCGCCCCCCTTGGGCATGAGGCCCTCGCCCAGGCAGACCATGAGGGCGTGGTTCTCGGGCAGTTGCCGGGTCAGGTACCACAGGCTCTCGCTCATGGCGTAGGCGGAGATCGCGTCGGCATCCTTCTTGACCTGGTTCAGGACCGACTTCTCCTGACCCTTGCCGTGCCCGAAGCGACCGTAGACCCGGGTGCCCAGGGCGGTCACCGCCGCGGTGAGGGCCAGCAGGCGTTCGATGCGCCCGTTGGGGAAGGACATCTCGCGCAGGTCCTCGGTCTGTGGAGCCCCACGGACCCATTCGCTCTGGACGTCCTCCAGCCACAGATGGAAGCGCCCCAGGATGGGGCGGGTATCGAAGGACCATTGAGCCAGAAGGTCGCGGTGGTCCTGGAATGATTCCTGGACGGGGCGGGTCTGCGTGGTCATGTCGGATCCCTCCACGGGCGCTCAAAGCGTAATTTTCCTCTCCGCTTCCCCGCCTCGCCCGCCCCTTCCTGCGGAGGGCCTGCCCGGGAAGGGCCTGCTTCGGGCCTGCGCGAAGGACCCATGGGGCGTGGAATCCTGCTCTGCCCGGGATGGCAGCAGACGACTGGTGGGAGGTCGGACATGAGACTCCATGTTCCGCCGGAGGAGGCCGAGGGGTTCGTCCCCTTCATCCGTCAAGCCGAGTCCAACCGCGAGCGCCGCGAGTTTCGCGGCTCCCTGGCCGCCTGGGACCGGGCGGTCGAGGCGCTGACCCAGGGGACCTTCAGCCGCGGCGGGTCCGACCAGTTGGCATGGACCCGCCTGGCCCGGGCCGAGCTGGCCTGGCAACTGGGCCGCTGGGACCAGGTGCTGGAGGACGTGGAGGCCATCACAGCATTGGACGGGCAGCTCCAGGAGGAGACGGCCAGCCTGCCCCGAGCCTGGGTCCTGGCCTCCCGGATCCACGTGGCCAACGGCCACTACAAGAAGAGTGAGAGCCTGCTGGAAAAGGCCCGAGATCGCCTGGCCCTGGGCCCGGATCCCCTGGAACGGGCCCGGGTGGCCCTGGAACTGGGGGCCCTGCACAACAAGATCGGCCAGCACGCCGCCGGGCAGGCCGAGCTGGAAGAGGCTCGAGCCCTGATCGGCGAGCGGGTCGAGGATCCGCGGGCCGCCCGAGCGGTGGTCAAGCTGGCCATCGAGGAGGGACTGGCCGCGTTCCGCCAGGGACGCTCGGAGGAAGCCCGCCACTTCAATGAACATGCCTTGTCGGTGGCCCGTCAGCATCTGCCCAGGACCTGCCAGGAGGCCGACGCCCATCGTTTCCTGGCCATCGTGGCCAGTGTCCAGGGGCGCTACGTCGAGGCCTTGCGCGGTTACCTCCAGGCCCTGGAGATCTACCGCGAGCAGGGGGCCTTGCTGGGTCAGGCCAAGGTCTACGGTTCGATCGGGCAGGCCCTCCTGGAACTCTCTCGGGTGGACGAGGCCCTCTTCGCCCTGAACCGGGCCCGCAAGCTGGCGGTCAAACTGGGGGCCGACACCCAGAAGGCCACCCTGTACGGCAAGCTGGGCACGATCTACCGTGAACGGGAAGAGTTCGACAAGGCGGTCGAGTACCACCTCAAGGACGTCGAACTCGCCAGGCGATTCGGAAACGAGCGGGCCCTGGGCTTTGCCTTTCGCAACCTGGGCCTGTCCTACAAGGCCCGAGGGGAGGGCGACGAAGCCCGTTCCTACCTGTCCGAGAGCCTGGAACGCTTCGAGACTCTCGGCGACCGTTCGCGGGTCGCCATGGTCCGGCTGGACCTGGCGGAGGTCTGGATGGACCAGGGGCGCTTCATGGAGGCCGAGGAGCAGATCCAGGCGGCGCGTGCCCTGTTGGAGCAGGCTCAGTCCCAGGCCGAACTGGCTCGCATGCACCTTCTTCACGGGGTCCTGTTCCGGGATCTCCGCCGGACCTCGGAGGCCGAGCGCGAACTGACCGCGGCCTTGCAGATCCTGACCACCCTCCAGCCCTCGGGGATGCTGGTGGAGATCCACTTCGAGCTGGCCCGCCTCTACCAGATCATGGCGGACTCCCATCGGGCCGTCGGGCACCTGAAGCTGGCCCAGGGCCTGGCGCGCCAGTTGGGCCTGAACCGGTTGATGAAGAGCGTGGTCGGTCTGTTGGAGCAGATCAACGAGCTGGAGCTGGTGCGCCTGGTCGTTCAGGAGATCGAGCGGGAACAGGCCCTGGCCCGGCTGGCTTCGGCGGGCGCCCGGCCCAGGATCGCGGAATCTTGAGTCCGCTGCAGGTTCTCGGGCCTCTGGCCGCAAAAAGAGACTTTGATGTCGCTTGAAGTACTTGCCTTGCGCTTTGGAGTCGCGGAATATCCAGCCTCCTGGGTATGCGAGGACGGCGGGGACGAGCCCCTGACCCTGGCCCTGCACGCCTTCCTGCTGCGCACCCCGTCGCGCACCATCCTGGTGGATACGGGCTTCCTGGACCCTGCCTTGGCGCGGCGCTGGCGCATCCGCGAGTTCTTCCCGGTGGCCCATCTCTTGACCGAGGTCGGCCTGGCCCCCGAGAACATCGCGGATGTGATCCTGACCCATGGGCACTGGGATCACGTTGGAGGGATCCGCGACTTCCTGCACGCCCGGTTGTGGATCTCCCGCGACGAGCTGGAGACCATGAAACGGGCCGTCCAGGCTCGAGGGGCGGGCGCCGAAGGCTATCGCTGGGAGGACATGCAGGTGCTGGGCCTGGCGCCCCGCCTGCACACCTTCGGGCGACGCCGCAGCATTGCGCCCTTCGTCCGGGTGGCCCTGGTTTCGGGGCACACCCCGGGCTGTCTGGCCGTCACTGTGCTTCGCGAGGGCCTGCCGCGCCTGGTCCTGGCCGGGGACAACGCCTGGCTCTACCGCAACCTGGAGGGGCATCCATTGCCTTTGATGGCCCGCTCGGGGGGGCACGATGCGTTGCCCCGACTCCGCGAACTGGCCGGAGACGCTCCGCTGGTTCCCGGCCGCGATCCCCTGCTGGGGAGCCGCTTCACCCAGGTCTCACCGCGAGTGGTCCGCTTGTTCCCGTAGTTTTTCCCGGGGAGGGGGAAAGTGCCCTGGAAGGGCTGACCGGAGCCCTTCCCCAGCGTCTGGCCAGCTCAGGGATGCCAGCGGGGCACCGAGATGGACGGCCCGTACCGGGCCGCCGCGGTGATGTCCACCCGCCCGTCTCGGGGCATGGGCGTGTCCAGCAGGATCTCCACGTTCTTGGAGGTCCCAGGCGGGATCGGACCCTCGACGAGAACTTCGCCTTCCGGCGCGAAGGGGATCCGATACCCGTGGCGCTCGGGATCCCAGATCCACCATTGGATGCGCAGGGGGGTCCCCGGCGAGAAGGGCCGACTTCCCGTATTGCGCAGGATCAGGTGCACCTCGCGGTTGTCGCCCAGCTCGAGGTGCTCGACCCGCAGGCCCTCCTCGATGGCCTGCGAGAATCGGTAACCGGCAGCCACCTCGCCGTCCAGCCTTCTCCAGGGTCGGTCCCCTCCCGGTGACCAGGCCCAGGAAAGCCGGTAGTCTCCCTCCTCCAGGGGGGGGACCAGCCAGGTCCGTGCGCTCTCACCCTGGACCCGGCAGGTCACCGGGCTGAACCGGTTCACCGTGTTGCCTTCGGGATCGCGAAGGACCGGCGCCAGCCAGCCATCCAGGGCCTGCGAGAAGTGGACCGTCACCGGGTAGGCGACTCCCGCGGCCCAGGAATGCGGGCTTGGGAGGGCCTCGACGGTGGCCTCGACGGCAGCAGGGGCGTCCATCATGTCCAGGCTCCCAGGGACGCCGGTTTCCTTCAGGCGGTAGAGCAGGCGTGGTCGCGCTGGCGGACCGAATTCGGCCGTCGGGCTCAGGCCCGCGGGGGGCTCCGTGGACTTCTGGGGGTCCTCCAACAACCAGTCGACGCGCAGGCCGGCCAGGGTGTCGGGATTCCGGGTCTGTCGGAAGGCCACGGTGGGTTCGCTGGGCATGTCGGGCGGGCGGCCCACGGGCAGCCAGCGGGGCGGCAAGGCGTGCCCCACCGGGAAGACCCCCGCCAGTCCGGCCAGGGCAGCCTGGCGGTCGACCGAGTCCTGCCCAGCGGTCGAGAAGTCGGTCAGCAGGCGTTGATCGCGCCCGGCCTCGCGCCAGAGCCAGGCCGTGGCCTCCAGGTCGGCCTGGGTCAGGCGCAGGGAGGGAAGACTGGCCAACCAGTCTCCGGTCCTGGGGTACCAGGGCAGGACGACCCGACGCAACAGCCCGGAATCCCTCTGCAGATCGATCGCCAGGTCATTCAGTCGCCGCTGGGCTCCGACCATGTCGGCCAGCAGGACCAGCACCACCAGGCCCGCCAACAGCCCGCCGCGACCCCCGGCCGGCCGGCGCTCCCACAGGTCGGCCAGGGTCACTCCCAGCAGGGCTGCGAAGGCCAGGCCCGAGGCGAACTCCCAGCGCAGGAATTCGGCTTCGCGGATGGGGCCGAAGTCCACCATGCCTGGCGTCAGGAAGGCCAGCGCACCGAACCAGCCCAGCAGGACCCCGACCAGGTTGCGTCGCCAGATGGCCCAGCCCAGGGTCAGGGGGGCCAGCCAGGTCGGCAGCCAGTGCAGGACCAGGACCTTGGGACCGAAGATGGAGGCAAATCCCCCGTCGTCCAGAGCCGGTTGGTAACGCCGGAAAAGCGCCGTGTCCAGGGCAAACGAGAAGCGCTGATAGGGATCTACGCCCAGGCGGAGGGCCAGGAACGGTTCTTTGGGGAATGAGACCCGGGCGGGCTGGGCCTGCCAGACGGGGGCGTGCAACTCGGGCAGGGGACTGCCAGGGTGGAGCGCCAGGCTTCGCAGGGCGCTGCCCTGGGCCAGGGCCAGGAGGAGCGAGCCCACGCCCACGACCAGCATGGCCCGCCTCAGGATGCGCGCGACCGACTTGCGGCGGAAGCCCACCAGCGCGCAGCCCAGCAGAAAGGTGGCCGTTGCCAGGACGTAGTGGGTGGCCGAGAGGGCTCCGCAGGCCCCTGCCACCAGCGTGGTGCCGGCCAACAGCGGGAGGGGCACAGGCCAGCGCCAGGCCGCGGTTCGGAGGATCTCGGCGCCCAGCGCCAGGAGGGCTGCCAGCAGCAGGTAGACCAGCAGGTTCTCGTTGTCGTAGGCATCCATCAGGCCGACCCGTGAGCCCACGTTGACTCCCAGGAAGACCAGCATCCCCCCCAGGACCCCGGCGCGCGCGTTGCCCGAGGCCCGGCGCAGCGCCAGGACCCACAGCAGGGCGCTGTTGAGCGCCAGGACCAGCTCCAGGATCCATTGGGTCCGAAGGGTCTCACCGCCCACCGAGGTGGACAGGGTGGCCAGAAGCAGGGGGCGACCGTGGTGCCCCTGCAGGGGCAGGTCCGGGTAGTAGGGGTTGACGGCGGGGAACGTCCCCTTCACCAGGGAGCGGGTCAGGGGATACTGGATCCAGAAGTCGTCCGCGGGGCGGGTGAGCTGGGTCGTGTGCAGGTAGAAGACCAAAGACCCCAGCAGGACCACCACAAGCCAGCGCAGCCCGCGGTCCAGGGGCTGGAATTCGGGCTCGGGCTCGGGGGTGCGCGAGAACCCGGCCGCGGCTCCGACCAGGGCCAGCCCCACCACCAGGCAGGTCCACAAGGGGAGGATCGGAGCCAGCGTCTCGACCACCAGCAACAGTGCCGAGAGGGCCAGCGGCAGGCCCAGCGCCCATGCCAGGGACGGGTCGGCGACCCGGCAGGCGCGCGCCGCAAACCGGGCGCCGCCTGCGCCGAGCAAGGCCAGGACGAGGAGGAGGACCGGGTCGGCAATCATCAACAGGGTGATCCGTCGACCAGGGGTTCCCCCAGCCCGGACCGGCTCCTGCCTGTCCTGGGAAGGCCCGTGACGCCGGACGGCGGAATCGGGGCTGTCGCGCGATCTTGCATACACCCTTGGCTACCTGTAGACTCTTGCGCAAAACTCTGCGCTGGTTCAGGGGGGATCTGGGAACATGTTCACTTCTTCTGTGGCGCTGGTCGCGCTGGCCCTGGGCTGGCTTCTGGCGCGCCGGGTGCTTCGCGAGCGGGACCCCCTCCTGGCTGGCGCCCTGGCGCCGCTGCTGGCGTGCTCCGCGGTGCTGGTGGCAGCCAACTGCGGGCTTCGGGGCGCCACCCTGCTGGCCGCCGTGGTGATTCCCGCCTTCCTGCTGGCCTTCATGCGCCGGACCGGCTACCGGGTGCACGGCTCCAACCGGGGGCAGAAGGTGCTGTTGGTCGCCAGTCTCCTGGTGGTCCTGGGCTACACCCACTACGCGCAGATGCGCTTCCTGGATACCGACAACTGGATCCACGAGCCGCTGATCACCAGCTACTCCATGGGGATCTGGCCACCTCGCAATCCCTACTTCCCCGAGCTGACCCTGAACGGGCATTATGGTCGGGACCTGCTGGTGTCGGTCTTCGGGTCCCCCGGACAGGATCCGCTGGCCACGGTGTGGTTCTTGAACCCGCTGCTGCAATGTGCGGCCTTCCTGGCCCTCTTCGCCTCGATCCGCAGCCTGACCGGGACGTTCTGGCCGGGCTATCTGGCGGCCATGCTGATGTTCTTCGGCGCCAACGTCGGGTTCCGGGTGGGTCTGGCCGACACCTTTGACGGCAACAACGGGGTGGTCTATGCCCTGCTGGTCCTGAACCTGCACCTGCTGTTCCGTCTGTTCCGGCCTGCGCCTGCCGGCCGGGATGGCCAGCAACCCGTCACCTGGAAGAGCCTTCTGCCCATGTGGCTTCTGGCCGGCGTGGTCCTGGGGAACTTCCAGATCGTGTATGAAACCCACTTTGGCCTGCTGTTGTTGACCGGCCTCACCCTGGGGCTGGTCTTCCGCGAGCGCCTGGCCTGGGCAGGGCTGCTGGTGGTGGCGGCCGTGGCCCTGCCCCTGGCGGCTACCGAGGGAGGTCCCCTGACGGATCTGGCGCGGCGCCAGGGGCGCACCGAGGAGGTGAAGGCGGTGCAGAACCAGGGGCAGCGCGTGTCGATCCGCTTCCCCAAGGACCGCCTCTTCACGGTGCAGGCCACCGACTCCATCTACCAGCGGACCTCGGCAGCCTATCGAACCAGCCTCTTCTCCGGGTTGTACCGCCCTCCGCAGGGCTCGGGCCCCATGTCGATCTTCGACCCGCGCTTCCTCACCACGCATTGGCTTCCCCTGTACCTGGCGCCGTTCACGTTCTGGGTCCTGTGGCGAAGGCGCAGCCTGCCCGGACTGGGCTTGTGGTTCTTCGCGGCCTGGGCCTATCTGGTTCCAGGCCTGGTCGACTTCGGGCCGATCTACGAGTGGGAATACTTCCGCTGGGAGTTCGCCGCCGGGGTGGCCTGGGCTGGCGCGCTGGGGGTGGCGCTGTCCTTCTGGCTTCCTCCCCAGGGCGGCTGGCCGGTTTGCGCAGGACGGGATGAGCAGGGCTGGAGCCTCCGCCTGCAGAGGGGCGCCCTTCCCGTCGGCCTGGCGCTGCTGGTGCTGCTGGCCGACCTGGCGGCAGCCCAGAAGATGCTCAACGACGCCGTGATCGACCTGCAGAAGGCTCGAGTTCCTCTCTTCACGTCGGCCGGGCGCTGGCGGACGCTTCGGCCTGAGTTGCGCACCTCCCAGGCGGATCTGGATGCCGCCAGGTGGTTGGCCGAGCGCGTCCAGCCCGGCCAGCGCTTCCTGTCCAACCGGACCGATGACACGCCTCCCGGGATCTGGGCCGATGCCGTCTTCGCGACGCGTTCGGGCGCCCTGCCTGCCGGCCACGCCTTTCCTCCCGGCGCGGAGGGCACCCATGCCGCCCCGCCCTCCTATGCCGACGCGCTGTCGCGGGCCTTCTGGGCCACGGGGGACTCGGAGCTCCCTGCCCGGGCCGGTGTGGACTGGCTTCTGGTGGACCCCGACCGCCTGGCCCCCGGCCTTTTCCAGAGGCTGCAGGCCGACACCGGTCTGGAACCCGGACCGGTCTTCGTGGACGAAGCCCAACAAAGACGTCAGGTCTTTGCGGTGAAACCCCGGCCAGCGGCGACCTCCTCGGGATCTTTGGCTCTGGAGGCCGTGCTGCCTGCGGCGAGCGGACTGCGCGTCGGGCAGCATCATTCGCTCCAGCTTCGCGTGCGCAACGTCGGGGTGGGACCCGCCCGGCTCAGGCAGGTCCGGGCCCGGATCCTCGGCGAAGGCGGGGAGCCGACCCAGGAAACCCCGTTGCTGCGCGACTTCGACATGGAGCTGAAACCCGGCCAGGAAGGCCAGGCAGAGCATTCGCTGGTCACCCCCCTGGACGAAGGAAGGTTCCTCTACGAGTTGAGTTCGGGCTCGACGGTGCTGCGGGTTCCCTTCCAGGTCGACTTCCTGACCCGGCTGGCGGCGCTCAGGCCTCGACTGGACCTTCCCGACGGCTTCAAGCCCCGCCGCTTCTACTCGATGCGCCTGGGCCTGACCTCCGAGAGATCCCTCTCCACCGGGCGGGAAGTGGAGCTCTCCTACCGACTGTGCCGGCCCGGGGGGGAGTATGTCTGGGAGCTCGACTCGATCCCCCAACCTCTGACCCTGGACCTTCAGCCCGGAGTCGAGCAGGAGACGTTCTTCACCTTGTTGACCCCGGAGGAGGGAGCCTATGATTTGGAGCTGAACCTCAAGGATCTCCGCACCGGGCGCACCGTTCGACTGGGCGAGCCTCTGCGGGTGGCGGTGGGCGGCTCCTGATGGCCTGGCTTCTGGTCCTTCCCCTGGTCCTGGCCTGGTTGGTGGCCCGCCGGCTTCTGGGCGAGCGCGACACCCTGGCGGCGGCTTCGCTGGTCCTGCCCCTGGGGGTCACCCTGACGCTCCTGGGGGTCAACGGCATCTACCGGGTCGCTGACCTTCCCCAGGCCGTCCTGGGCACCCTCGCCGTTCTGACCCTGCTCGCCGGCCTGGTCGCCGTGCTGGGCCAGGCTCCCACACTGAGGCGCCCCGGGCTGCATCCGGCCACCGTGACCTTCCTGGTGCTGGCCGGTCTGGCCATCTACCTCTACACCAACTCCCAGCAGATCGCCAACCCGGATGACGACTACTGGATCCACATGCCGCTTCAGGGCCTGATGCTGCACGGCGGGTTCCCGCCTACCAACCCGTTCTTCTCGGATGTCCCCATGAACGGGCACTATGGGCGGAACCTGACCCTTGTCACGGTCGCCTGGCTCTCCGGCCTGGACCTGCCTTTCGTCCAGGTCCTCATGACCGACCTTTGCCAGTTGGCCACCTTCCTGTTGCTGTTCACCACGCTCCGCCGCCAGACCGGCTCCCAGCTTCAGGCTGTGCTGGGCACCGCCTTCGTCTTCTTCGGGATCAACGTGGGCGGGCGAGGTGGCCTGCTGGACACGGTGCAGAACAACAACGCCGTCGTGCACCTGGGTCTGGTGCTCAACATGCACCTGATCTTGAGGACCTGGGGCGGGGGAGAGCCGGAATCCGGGCTGGCCGGCCGGGTGTGGTCCGCGGTGCTGGGAGGGCTGGTCCTGGGGGGCTACGCCATCGTCTACGAGACCCACTTCGGCCTGGTGATCCTGGCCACGCTCGGCACGGCTGCGATCCTGGTGGCTTCCAGGCTCTGGGCCAGAACCGGCGAGGTGGCCTCCCGAGCGCCACTGGACGGGCGGGCGCTGCTTCTGACGGGTCTTCTGCTGGTCTTGGCCACCCCTCTGGCGGTGACGCAGGGAGGCCCGTTGACCGAACTCTTCCAGCGGAAGGTCCTGGGGCGAGGTGAGGTGGACGTGGCCGCCCTGTCCAAGGGGATGCTGAACCAGGCTCAGTTCGTCAAGATCCAGGTGCCCAAGGAGAACCTCTTCCAGATCCGGCTCGAGCACGGCGAGTACCAGCGCATCTCGTTCGTGTATCGCACCCGGACCTTTCTGAGACGTTTCTACACCCCGTCGCCCGGGCGTGGCTATCGACCCGTCTGGTCCTGGGACGTGCTGAAGATCCACTGGTTGCCGCTTCTGGCCGCCCCCTTCTCGGCCTGGGTGCTGGTGCGCCGAGGCCACGCCAGCGGCTTGTATCTGGGCGTTTTCGGGGTGATCGCGTTCCTGACTCCGGCCCTGGTCGACTTCGGGCCCATCTACGAGTCGGAATACTTCCGCTGGCAGTTTGCGGCGGGCCTGGGCCTGGCCGGAGCCCTGGGTCTGGCTTCAGGGGCCGTCTTCGAGGATTTCTGGAGGAGCCATCCGGGGCGCCTGGGCTCCTGGCAGGCCGAGCCCGATCGGATCACGGTGCTGCTGGCGCCTCGAGCCCTGGCGGTCGCGGCCCTGGTCGGTCTGGTCTGGCTGGAGACCCTGACCTGCTCGCACTTCCTGTGGGAACGGGTGGAGAGTCTGAGTGCCCGGGGGCAGTGGCTGCGGGGGGGGTGGTTCCTGCCCGAGACCCGCTCGTGGCTGGCCCGCCATACCGTGCTGGACTTCCACCCCGCCGACTGGGAGGTCGCTCGCTGGTTGGAGAAGCGCGTCGAGCCGGGCCAGCGGATGCTGATGAATTTCCGGGAAGAGAGCAACTTCAGCATCCTCTTCGAATCGACCTTCAGCGGCCTTTCCGGGGCACGCTCGGTGGGACACGCCCTGCCCCTGGACGACGAGCCGGTCGGAACCACCCCCTTCCACATGGCGCCGCCGGCGCGGGCCTTCTGGAACTCGTTGGAGCCGAGCCTGCTGCGGGGCCTGGGGGTGGACTGGCTCTTCTTGCGCCAGGACCAGGGCGAGGAGGACCTTTCGCTGCGCCTGGCGGGGCTTCCCGGTCTGAGGCTCGCGCATCGGACCCGGGACGAGCGCGGCGGCGGGCGCTGGTTGTATCGGGTGGATCTTCCCCCGTTGCCGGTGGGCCCCCTCGTCGCCGAGGTCTCGCCGGTCCGCCTGATGGAGATCCGGCTGCCGGGAAACCTGCGCAACGGTCGAGGCGGTCGGGCCCAGGTGGTGCTGCGCCACGACGGGGCGCAGCCCTTGAGCCTGCGCAAAGGGGTGCTCTTCTACGAGACCGTGCGCCAGGAGACCGGCAAGCGCACGGCCGAGGTCGAGAGGGTCCTGCAACCTCTGGATCTGGAACTGGCTCCCGGCGAGGTCCGGACCCTGGAGGTTCCCTTCGTGGCCCCCCACGAGGACGGGACCTATGCCCTGGAGTTCTTTCTGGGAGACTCCAGGAAGGTCCATCGACTGGCCGGGACCGCCCGGGGCTTCACGATGGACTTCCGTCCCCGGATGCGGGCCTTGCAGGTCCGCTCGTGTGAGTCGTCGGATGCCCTGAAGCCGGGACGGCTGGTCCGTCTGCGCTTCACCGTCGAGAATCCCCTGAACCGCGATTTCATCGCCCGGGACGGTCTGCTGGCGGCGGTGGTTGCCGTCCGCCCCCAGGACCCGCCACCCTCCCTGGCGGTCGCGCCTTTGGCCCCGCTTGGCATGGAGGTCCCGGCCCGGAGCAAGGTCGAGTTGGAGGTCTTCGCCCGGCTCCCGGAGCAGCCCGGAACATGGCGTCTGGACCTGGTCCTGGCCCTGGCCGAGGGCGGGACCGCATTCCTGCCGGGGGTGGAGTTGGAGATCGAGCCATGAATCACGGGGTGTTGTGGGCCTGGATCCTGGCGGCCATCCTGGGAGGTGGGGGGCTGGTCACCCTGTGGGGGGGCACCCACAGGTGGGTTTCTGGACTGGGGCTGGGCTCGGCCCTGGTCCTGGCCGCCTTCCTGCTGCCCGGGTTCAGTCTGGATCTGGCCCGTCTGGCCTGGGGGGCTCCGGCGGCGTTGGCGCTTCTGGGCCTGGGGACCTTGGGTGCGGCCTGGAGGTCTGGATGGCCGGGGCCGCGCCTCGCATCCCGGCCCCTGGGCCTGGGCTCGAGGCTCTTCGTCCTGCTCCTGGCCGGGGGCGCCTGGCTGGCCGTGGTGGGCGCCATGCACCTGGACCCGGGCACCCCCTTCCTGCTGGAACACGCGCCCATGGCCAGCCAGTATGGGACTCTTGGAGACTCCGCCAGCCATCCTTTGGGAGGAGGCAGCGCCTCGCTTCCCGCCCGCCTGCTGGGGGTGCTGGGCGGAGACCCCCTCTTCTCAGCCCAGGTCCTGGCCGGGCTCTTCCAGGTCCTGACCTTGCTGGCCCTCTTCACGGGGCTGCGCCACGCCTCGGTGCACCCCCTCGCGGCCTTGCTGGGCGTGGGCGCCATGCTGGCGGGAACGCCCGCTTCCTGGTTGGTCACGACCAGCCTGGAACAAGCCATGACCCACCTGCTGGGGGCGGGCCTGCTGGCCCTGCTGATGCTCGGCTCGGGTTGGCTGGCGGGACTTCTGGCCGCCGGGCTGATCCTGGCCCTGGCTCCCCTGGACGCCGGAGCGGCCTGGTCACTCGGTCTGCTGGCCGGGCTGGCACCCTGGTTGCCGGGTGGGGAGTCGTCCCGCCGGCAGCGCTGGATCCAGTCCGTTCTGCCCCTGGCGGCCCTGGGGAGCGCGCTGGGGACGCTCGGGTTCCCTCGGCCCGGCTTCGAGTGGTCGTGGTGGATCGTCCTGTTCCTGCCGGCTCTCGGGCTGGCCTGGCGCCGGAAGGTTCGGGCCGCTCTGCTTTTGGGCGGCGGTGAGATCCTGGTTGCCCTTCTCGGCGAGGGCCTGGGGGCTTGGGTCCTGGGAGCGGGCTGCGTCCTGACCGTGGCAGGTGAGCTTCTGGGGGAGGCCTGGGAGAAGGCCCGGCCGGGACACTGGCGGCTGGGTTGGGAGTCGGGGGGGCTGCGTCTGGAGGCACCCCGGCGGTCGGGGGTGGTGCTTGTCCTGCTGTGGCTGGTCGTGGTCGGGCTCGAACCCGGCGAGGCGGCGATGAACCGCCAGGTCCTGCTGGCTGCCCACAAGTTGCACCTGGGCTTGCCGGAGCTGCTCCGTCCCATCCCTCTGGAGGCCTGGGTGGAGTCCCGGGGTTCGGTTCGTGGCCTGGGCCCCCAGGATGCGGTCCTGGCCCGGACCCTGGCCGACCGGGCGACTCCGGCCCTGGTCCTGACTTCCGGCATCCAGACCGAACCATTGTTGCCCTCGGCCGTCATCGCCACCCTGGCGCGCCGCCCCCTGTCCGGCTGGATCCGGCTTCCCGACGGAGCCGAGCTGGAACCCGCCGCCGAGTTGATCCGCAGCCAGGTCCGAGAACGGGCCCCTCGTGGAGAGCGCCTGCTGATGCTGGAGCCCTTCCCGGACATCCAGCCTTCCGGCACTCGCCCGGCCGCGCCGACCGGGCTGCAGGCGCGTTGGGAGGGGCCGGCGGCTCCGGGCCGGATCGCTCCGATCCACCTGAGTCTCCTTCCTCCCCCAGGCCAGACCCTGGGATACCGGGTCTTCCGAAACGGCCAGCCGTGGGGGCGGTTCCCGGTCGAGGGCTTCGAGGAGGGGGTGGCCCTGTTCCCGGTGCCCCGGACTCCGGGCAGCTATACCCTGGAGTTTCATCAGCGCCCGGCGGGTGATCCGGGCGGACCAGGGGTCCCCCTGGGGGATGGTGGCCTGGAGCCCCTGGTCTCGGACGAGCCCGCCACGCTGGCGGCCTTGCAGGCCCGGGTTGAGGGCCTCGGATCGAGGATCCCTTCGGGTTCTCTGGTGCCCTTTGTGCTGGTCCTGCGCAATCCCACCGACCTTCCGGTGGACCTGGGGCGTTTCGGGTTCCTGTGCCTGGAACTGGACGGGGAGGAGGTCTCCCCCGAGGAGGCCCGGGGGGATCTGCAACCCTTGTTGACCTCTGCGGACCAGTCACCCGGCGTTCTGCTGCCTTGCGCCGAGGTGCGCCTGCGGGGCTTGCTGCCCACTCCGAGGATCGAAGGGAGGTTCCAGGGCCGTCCGCTGCTGGTGGACGGTGCGGGAATCCGGCTTCCCCTGGACCTTGAACTGGACTTCCAGACCTGGCGTCGGCTGACACCTGCCCGGGAGGGGTGAGCCAGCGGTCCCTCAAGGCAGGCAGGAGGAATCCTCTTCGAACCGAGAACCTGGGATCCTCATGAGCACCAATATCCGGGAACTCCAACCCAAGGAACTCTGGAATCACTTCGCCGACCTGTCTGCCGTGCCGCGCGGCTCCAGGAAGGAAGAGCGGGCCTCCCGTTTCGCCGTGGACTTCGGCCATCGCCTCGGCCTGGAGACTTCGGTGGACGAGCTGGGCAACGTCCTGATCCGCAAGCCCGCCAGCCCTGGTCACGAGAATCGTCCCCCGGTGGTCCTCCAAGGCCACCTGGACATGGTCCACCAGAAGAACTCCGAAACGGCCTTTGACTTCGACAGCGACGGCATCCGCGCTGGGGTCGAGGGCGACTGGGTCAAGGCCGAGGGGACCACCCTGGGGGCCGACAACGGGATCGGCGTGGCCGCCGCGATGGCGGTCCTGGCCAGCAAGGACCTGCCCCACCCTGCCCTGGAGGTCCTGCTGACCATCGATGAGGAGATGGGCATGACCGGCGCCAACGGCCTGAAGCCGGGATGGCTGAAGGGGCGGCGCCTGTTGAACCTGGACAGCGAGGACGACACCGAGCTGACCATCGGCTGCGCGGGCGGCATGGACATCCTGGTCCGGGGCACGGCCCCCACCGTCTCCGCCCCCCCCGAGCATGACTTCTTCGAGGTGAGCCTGGCCGGCTTGACGGGTGGGCACTCGGGAATCGACATCCACCTGGGCCGGGGCAACGCCAACAAGTTGATGAACCGGCTGCTCATGGCGGCGGTCGGCCAGGTCGGCGCCCGCATCTGCTGGATCGATGGAGGCGGGTTGCGCAACGTGATCCCCCGTGAGTCCAAGGCCGTCGTGGCGGTGCCCCGCGAGGCGGTGGCCCTGTTCGCCGGTCTGGTCGAGAGCCATCGGGAGCTCTTCACCGAGGAATACCGGCTGACGGACCCGCTTCTTCGCCTGGAGAACCGCCCGGTGGAGGCCGGCACGGAGGTCCTGGAGGAGGGCTTCCAGTCCAGGCTGCTGGCCGCCCTCTACACGGTCCTGAGCGGGATCCATCGGATGAGCCCGGCTGTCCCGGGTCTGGTGCAAACCTCCAACAACCTGGCCCGGGTCCTGGTCCGGGACGGCCAGTTGCGTGTGGACTGCCTGAGCCGAAGCTCGGTGGATACCGAGAAGCGGGACCTGGCCATCGGGATCCGTGCGCTCTTCGAGATGATCGGGGCCCAGGTCCACTTTGAGGGTGAGTACACCGGGTGGGATCCGAATCCGGACTCCGATCTGGTGCGCAAGATGAGCGGGCTGTACCGCGAGACCTTCGGGCAGGACCCCAAGGTCCTGGCCTGTCACGCCGGCGTGGAGTGCGGGATCATCGGCTCCAGCCATCCCGGCATGGAGATGATCTCGTTCGGTCCCAACATTCGGGGCGCCCACTCCCCCGACGAGACCGTCCAGGTCAGCTCGGTGCAGCGCTTCTGGCGCTTCCTCACCGCGGCCCTGGAAAAGCTCTAGAATCCAGGGCCGACCCGGAACCCACAAGGGCCTGCCCGGCGGATGCCGGGCAGGCCCTTGTGCTGTGTGGCCCGGTGACTACAGAGAGGCCACCGCCTCTTCCAGGGCCGCCAGTTTCTCGGCGTCCGGGGTGTAGAGCAGCCGGGTCTGGGCCAGGTCCAGAACGATCTGGCTGCCCGCGGACTCCAGGAAGGCGTTGATTTCGCCCACGGCCTGCCCGCTCCAGCCGAACGAGCCGAAGCCGAAGGCCTTCTTGGGTCCGGGCTTGAGGCCCTTGTAGTAGGTCAACAGGGCTCCAATATTGGCCATCATCGTGTTGTTCTGGGTGGGCGAGCCGATGGCCAGGTACTCGGCCTTGTGGATCTCGGTCATGATGTCCGAGAGCGCATCGACGCGCAGGTCGAAGAGCCGGGTCTTCAGACCCTTGCGGGCGAAGCCCTCGACCACGGTCCGGGCCATCTTCTCGGTGGCGCCCCACATGCAGTCGAAGACCACCACGGCCTTGGGCTCAACCTGGTCGGAGGCCAGGTGGTCGTATTCGCTCAGCACCTCCGGGATGTGGCCACGCCAGATCACGCCGTGGCTGGGGGCGATGATCTCGGGGTCCAGCTCGCGCACGGTCTTGAGGACCTTCTGGGCCTGCTTTCCGAAGGGCAGCAGGATGTTGGCGTAGTAGGTGCGGGTCTCGTGCATGACCACCGAAAGGTCCTGCTCCTCGTCAAAACGCTGGCTGGTGGCCAGGTGCTGGCCGAAGGCGTCGTTCGAGAAGAGGATCCTCTCCTGGGGGCACCAGGTGACCATGTTGTCGGGCCAGTGCAGCATGGGGGTGGCGACGAAGGTCAGGTCCCGGCGGCCCAGCGAGAGGGTCTGTCCGGCCTTGACCGGCAGGTAGTCGAATTCGACGCCGTAATGTCCCGAGATGACCTTCAACCCGGCGGGATCGGTGGTGACGACCTTGGCCCCGGTGGCCACCTGCATCAGGCGCGGCAGGGCCCCCGAGTGGTCCGGCTCGGCGTGGTTTGAGACCACGTAGTCGATCCGGGCTGGATCCACGATCTGGCGGATCCGCGCAAGAAGCTCGTCGGCAAAGGGTTCCTTGACCGTGTCGATCAGGGTGATCTTCTCATCCAGGATCAGGTAGGCGTTATAGGTGATGCCGCGCGGGGTGGCATAGCCGTGGAAGCTGCGCTGGTTCCAATCGACGGCGCCGACTTCGAAGACGCCGTCCTTCAACTGCACGATGTTCATGGAAAGCCTCCGTGATTCGCACGCGTGAGGGGCGGATCGGTGGATGCGGTCTGGAAGCATCCACGGCGCCAGGAGGTCTGTCCTCCCCGGGTGCGGACGTCACGACTTCTGCGGAAATCGAACCGCCCCTTCTGCGTGCCCTTTTCGGGAGTTCCCCCCTCAGCGAGGCAGGATCAGGGGAGCGAAGGGGTTCAAGAGGACGTGGGACTCCGGGGACGGGAAGTGGATCAGCGAGTAGAGGTCCATCAGGGGCCAGAGCACCAGGAGGGCCAGGCGCAGACGGCGGGCCAGGGGGGAGTCCGGAGGGCCCTGACCGACGGGGGCCGCCAGGGCTGGAAAAACGAGGGGGTACCAAGGGCGCGTCGCGGCCATGAACCGCAGCATCAGCAGAAGGGTTGCGGGGGCCAGGAACTCGGTCCACCGGCGGGTCCAGAGGACGCCGACCAGACACAGAAGCATCGCCAGGTAATGGGCCGATTGCATGGTCCAGAAGATGGCCTTGAAGTGGAACGAGGCCATCGGATGGGGAAGAGTCCTCCATCCGAAGACCGTGAAGTTGTTGTAGGAAAGCGTGTCGAGGACGCACGAGAGCATCGGGTAGTGGAACTGGGCCACCAGGCTGGGCAGGCCCGAGGCCACCAGGGCCAGGAGCGGAAGGGCCCGAGCCCCGGGTTCGCGCAGGCGCCACAAGAAGCAGGGGAGCAGGAGCACCGCAAAGAGCTTGACCTGGATCGCCAGGCCCAGCAGCAGGAAGGCGGCCACCCGAGCGCCGGTCCTGGCAAAGACCGCCTGCTGCGTGAAGAGCAGGGCCCCCAGGATCAGCAGGTTCTGCAGTGGATCCGGCTGGCCCTCGTGCGAGACCCACCAGATCGAGGAAGGGGTGGCCCAATACAGCAGCCCCAGCCACCAGGACCTGGTCAATCGCCCCAGGAGGATGGCGTTGAGTCCCTCCATCAGCGTCAGCAGGACCTTCCAGAAGAAGAGCGAGGTCCCCAGGAGGGTCCCCCCGGCGAAGAACGTCAGGAATACGGGCGGGTAGTTGTAGGGTTTGTGGTGCCAGCCGGCCTCGATCAGGTCCGGATAGTGAACCCCCAGAGGCGTGCCGGCTTCGGCCAGGCCCTTCTCGCGGGCGATCTGCCCGTAGTAGATCTGGCGGGGCAGATCGTTGGAGTGGATGGCCGGTTCCAGGCATTTCTGGAACCGGAAGACCGCCACGCCGAAGGCCAGCAGCAGCACCAGGACCACGGTGACTTCGGGGGTGAGCGACACGCGACGCATGGGGGGCCAGACTTCGCCCGGCCTGGAGGGGATCTCCTCCTCCGGGTCCGGTTCCCACCCTCCCAGGAACTGGCGCCTGGACGGGGAACCCATTCGCTGGCGGGTCTCCGACTCGCCGAAACCGGACCGGAGGTCTATCGTGTTCGAGCGCCTCAGCAAGCTGATCAAGGGTTTCCTCAGCCTCTTCATCTCGGGGCTTGAGACCGCCAATCCGAAGGCCCTCCTGGAGGCCGAGGTCCAGGCCCTGCATTCGGCCGTGGGCAACTACAACAAGAACCTGGCCCGCCAGGCGGGCTTGGTGGAACGCCTCAAGATGCAGGTCGAGCGCGAGAAGAAGGACGTGGACCGGATGACCGCCCAGGCCTCGGCCCTCTTCAACGCCGGCCAGATGGAGGCGGCGGGACGCCTGGCCCTGCAGCTCAAGAGCCTCAAGGCCAGCCTGGCCGACAACGAGGTCCAGTTCAAGCAGGCCGACGACCTGTACCGCAACCTCTCCCAGCAGCGCGACGTGTACGTCCGCGAGGCCCAGAAGCGGATCGAGAACATCAAGCAGAAGCTCTCTCGCGCCGAGATCGCCGAATCTCAGGCCCAACTGGCCGAGATCGCCTCGGCCACCTCGTTTGACCTGGCCGGGAGCGGGGCGACCCTGGACCGCCTGGAGGAGAGCCTGGATCAGCGGATGACCGACGCCATGGGCAAGGCCCGGGTGGCCAGCGATGCTGCCTCGGCCGGAGAGTGGAAGCTGAAGGCCGAGGAGGAGTCGGCGCTCGAGGCGCAGGCCCTGGCCGAGTTCGCCTCCGCCATGGGGCTGGCTGCCGCACCGACCGCCGCCGAGATCCAGGCTCCGCCGATGGAGCGGGACCTGGGCCCGGCCCAGGGCGCCTGAAGTCCAGGTCGCTGACCCGATCTTTTCCCCGCCTTCCCGGCGGGCCCTTTCCCATCCCAATATTCGAGGAGGCTCTTCATGGCTGAACAGAAATCGGCAGGCCTGACGGCCGTAGGCAAGCTCGTCGTGCTCCTGATCGTGGGAGCCCTGGCCTTCTTCGGCTACAAGATGCTGGCTGGCAAGGGGACCCTGCCCCAGATCGGGGGAGGCCCGGCCTCTCCAGTGGCCGGCGCCGGCGGCGACTCCGGTTCCGGGGCCGAGGCGGCTGCGGGGGCGCCGGGGTCGGTCACCACCTTCCAGGAATACAGCTACGTGCCGGCCCAGAAGCTGCCCGCCGTCAAAGGCGTCAGCAGCTACAAATGGGACAAAAACAAGAAGGTTGTCGAGTTCCCGATCAACGTCTGGATCGGGTGGTTGCCCATCGTGGCCGCCAACCACGGCTTCGCCCCCAACCCCGACAGCGTCTTCTACAAGAAGCACGGTTTCATGGTCAACCTCAAGCTGGTCGATGACCCCGTGCAGGCCCGGGATGCCTACGCTTCGGGCCAGAGCCACGTCCTGTGGGGCACCCTGGACATGATGGTCCTGTTCTCTGAAGAACTGGCCAAGGACTCGCGGACCGCCCTGCGGATCTTCCAGCAGGTGGACTGGTCGGCCGGCGGAGATGGCATCGTGGTGCGCGAGGCCATCAAGAGCGTGCGCGACCTGAAGGGCAAGACCCTGGTCTACGCCGTCAACAGCCCCTCGCAGTACTACATCAACAGCCTCTTGATCTCCGCCGGGCTCAACCCCCTGAAGGACGTCAAGGTCAAGTACACGGCCACGGCCTTCGAGGCCGCCGCGGCCTTCGTCTCCGACCCCAGCATCGACGCCTGCGTCTCTTGGGCTCCCGACATCTACAACATCGCCGAGAAGGTTCCCGGGACCCGGCTTCTGTCCACCACCGCCGAGGCCAACAAGCTGATCGCCGACGTCTGGGCAGTCCGCGCCGACTTCGCCAAGGACCACCCCGAGATCGTGGCCGGCCTGGTGGAGGGCATCTTCGAAGGCATGGAGATGATCAAGGATCGCGACTCGACGACCTTCGCGCAGGCCATCAAGTGGATGGCGGACGGCTACCGCATGGACCCCCAGGAAGTCCAGGGGATGGCGGCCGACGCCCACACCACGAACTTTGCCGAGAACCGCGAGTTCTTCCTCAACGCCAACAGCCCCACCAACTTCGAGCGAACCTGGAACTCGATCTCCTCGGTCTACCGTGAGCTGGGCCTGATCCGCGGCTCGATCCGTTTCGACGAGGTGGCCGACTTCTCGATCATCAAGAAGCTGGCCGCCGAAGGGCGCTTCAAAGAGCACAAGGACGAGTCCACCACCTCCTTTGCCCCGGCCACCTACTCCAAGGTCTCGGCGGAAGCCCCGATCGTCACCACCTCGTTGCAGATTCAGTTCTACCCGAACTCGGCCAACCTGCGCGAGCCGGCCCGGGACGACATGGGCACCCCCAAGCCCGGCACCCTGTATGACCCGCACGTCGACGCCGTGCTGGAGCGCGCCGCCAAGCTGGCCGGTCAGTTCGGCAACGCCCGCATCGCCATCGTCGGACACACCGACTCCTCCCGCAAGGGGGCCGTCGACGAGAAGCTGGTCCGCGAACTGTCGGCCCAGCGCGCCGAGGCCGTCCGCAACGCGCTGGTCAACAAGTTCCAGTTCCCGGGGAACAAGTTCGTGGTCGAGGGGAAGGGATGGGATGCCCCGGCCGATCCCGCCGATCCCGACAACCACTTCAAGAACCGCCGGGTCGAAGTCTCGGTGTACCAACTGGAAGCCGAGTGAGCGGCTGGCTTCATCGAATGGTCGGGAAGGTCGGCTGCCTGTTCCAGATCCGGCAGCCCCTTCCCGGCCTGCTCGGCCTGGGTCTGGCCCTGGTCTTCACGGGCCTGGTCCTGGCGGCGTGGTGGGGGATCACCCGGGGGCCGGTCGAAGAGCGGGTGGTCTCGTCGGTGATTCTCCCCTCGCCCCAGGAGATCGCCGAGTCCCTGCCGGACCTCATCAGCCGGCGCCAGCTTTTTGAGAACATCCAGGTCAGCCTGGTCCGCGTGCTCAAGGGCTGGGGCATGGCCTTGTTGCTGGTGATTCCCCTGGGCCTTTTGATGGGGGCCTTCGGACCGGTCCGAGCCTTCTTCGAGCCCCTGAACGTGATCGCCGGCTATCTGCCCTTGATCACCATCATCCCGCTGACCTTCGCCTGGTTCCAGGGGGAGTCCCAGAAGCTGGCCTTCCTGACCATGGCCTGCTTCTTCTTCATGCTGCCCCTGGTCATCGCGGCCATCGAGAACGTCGAGGAGATCTTCCTCAACACCGCTCAGACCCTGGGTGCGCGGCGACACGATCTCCTGGTCCGGGTCCTGTTCCCGATGGCCCTGCCGGAGATCTACAGCGCGGCGCGGCTGGCCTTCGGGATCGGCTGGACCTGGATCATCGTGGCTGAGAGTCTGCTGGCCGATGCCGGGATCGGCTTCATCTTCATGAGTTCTTATCGCTTCGAGAAGCCGCACATGTACTGGACGGCCCTCATCATCCTGTTGATCGGCTTCGCCGCCGACCAGTTCCTGGGCTGGCTGGGGCGGCGATTGTTCCCCTACCGATACCTATGAGCCAGACTCCCAACGTCGTCGAGTTCCGCGATGTCAGCCACGCCTTCAACCAGGGGACCCCTCGGGAGTTCACGGCGATCCGCGACCTGAACTTCCAGATCGAAGACATCCCCGGTCGCGGCGAGTTCATCGCCATGCTCGGGCCCTCGGGGTGTGGCAAGTCCACCGTCCTGAACCTGATCGCCGGGTTCCGGGGCTTCGTGCCGCCCACCCAGGGGGAGGTCCTCGTCTTTGGCCAGCCGCTGAAGGGCCCCGGGCCCGACCGGGGCATGGTCTTCCAGAAGTACAGCTCGTTCCCGCACCTGACCGTCCTGCAGAACGTCATGTTCGGGCTGGACCTGCTCAGGGAGCCGGCCCGCACTCGGGCTGAGCGCGTCGATCTGGCCATGGAGTGGATCCGCAAGGTGGGCCTGGAGGACCACGCCCAGAAGTATCCCCGTCAACTCTCCGGAGGACAACAGCAGCGCGTGGCCCTGGCTCGCTCGCTGGCGCTGCATCCCCGGATCATCCTGATGGATGAACCCTTCTCGGCCCTGGACGAGCCCACCCGGCTGGACATGCAGCGCCTGCTGGTGGACCTGTGGCACGAGGTGGAGGCGACGGTCTTCCTGGTCACCCACTCGATCGCCGAAGCGGTGTATCTGGGCGACCGCATCTGGATCTTCACCCCGGCTCCCGGTCGATTGGCCGTGCAGATCGAGAAGGAGCCCCCGCGGGCTCGAGGGACGGATCCCCTCCAGGCCCAGGAGTCGGCGGATTTCAAGAAGGACGTGCAGTTGGTGGCCCGAGAATTCACGCGGGTGACGACCTGAGATGGCGGCCCCGTATCTGTCCTTCTGGGATTACGTCAAGCGGGCCTTCTTCGTCCGGCCCCACGTCAAGGGCCTCGGCGAGGTGCCCGTCAACGTCCTGGCCGTCGGGGGGGTCGTGGTCTTGGGCCTGGCCAATCCCGGCTTCTGGCTTCTGGGGGCCAGCGCCGAGGTGGCCTACCTGTACCTTGTCAGCCACGACGAGCGCTTCCGCAAGTGGGTTCGGGCCATGGAGGCCGCCGAGCAGAGTGGGGACCAGGTGGCCCGCAAGGAGGCCATGCTCGAAGGGCTGACCGACAAGCGTCAGATGCGCTACGGCGACCTGGAGCGCCGTTGCCGGGACATGCTGGACGTGGCTCGCAAGAGCGGCGGCAGCCTGGGCTTCGAGCAGCCCCTCAGCGAGAGCCTGAATCGCATGCTGTGGGTCTTCCTGCGCCTCCTGGTCTCCAGTCAGGTCCTGGAGACGCACTTGCGGCAGAACAGCCGCGAGGTCCTGGACAAGGAGATCGCCGGCTACGAGAGACAGTACGAGGAGGTCCGGGAGGACCCCGGCAAAGAGCGGATCGCGAAGTCCCTGGCCAGCACCCTGGAATTGACCCGCAAGCAGCGCGAGAACCTGGAGAAGGCCTACGAAAATGCCCAATTCATCCAGGCCGAGTTGCTGCGGATCGAGCAGCAGGTCAAGCTGATGATCCAGGAGGCGACCTTGTCCCGGGACGCCGGCTCCTTGAGCGGGCGGGTGGACGAGGTGATGCAGTCCTTCACCCAGACCCAGGATTGGATGAAGGCCAACTCCGAGATCCTGGGCAGCGTGGAGACCGAACTGGACGCGCCTCCCCCGATCTTCGGGGTTGAGGCCTGATGGTCCGCATGGAGGAGAATCCGTGAGCACGTCCCGCACCGAGCCCTATCCGGCCTGGGTCCAGGAGATGCGCGAGGTCTTCCGGGCCGGGACGATCAGCCAGTTCCTGATTTCCGGGAATGTCTTCGACCTGGTCCCCTGGCGCAGCGACTCCGGTCTGAAGTATCTTCCTCTGAAGGAATTCCTGGCCCAGGTCCTCTTCGGTTCCTTCGATGTGGTCCTCTACTACAGCCGGGGAGCCGGCCTGAAGCCCTTGAAGGGCCAGGAAGAGTTCCATCGCTATCTGAAGATCCTGGACGAGTGGACCCAGACCACCTTCACCTCCGGTCGTCTGCCCCGAGAGGCCAGCCAGGCCCTGGAGATGATGGATTCCTTCCTGCGCTACAGCCAGACGCGGACGGTGGTGGAAAAGGGCCAGGTGGTGCGCAGCCCCCTGCGCACCGCGGTGCTGATCGACTTCGTGCAGTACATCGTGCCCCAGGCCGACCCGGCCCACATGAACGACCGCTCGACCGAGACCCTGATCCGTTTCCTGGACTGGGCCTCCGACCCCGGCATGTTGGGGGCCCAACTGGCCACCGTGCTGTTGACCGAGAATCTGGCGGGGCTCAACCGGTCGCTGGTCGAGAACCCCTACTCGGCGAAGGTCCATCTGCCCCTGCCCAACGAGCAGGATTGCTTGGAATACCTGGAGTTCCTCAAAGGTCAGTTCCCGGATCTGGAGGAGGCCTGCGAATTGCCTCTGGCCAGCATGGCCGGGAAACTGGTGGGCCTGACGCGCGTCAACATCCTGCACATGGTGGCCCTGGCGGTCCGCAACCAGAGGAAGATCTCGGTCAAGTACCTGGGGGACCTCAAGAAGGAGCTGATCGAGAAGGAGTGCTACGGCCTGCTGGAGTTCGTCGAGGCCCGCCGGACCCTGGACGACGTGGCCGGCCTGGCCGAGGCCAAGGCCTGGCTGCGCCAGGATTCGCGGCTGATCCGTGAGGGAAAGACCAACTCGGTTCCCATGGGCTATCTGATGACCGGCCGGATCGGAACCGGAAAGACCTGGCTGACGAACTGCTTCGCGGGAGAGGTCGGCGTTCCGTTCGTGGTTTTCAAGAACTTCCGCGACAAGTGGATGGGCGCCACCGAGGGCAACCTGGAGAAGATCTTCCAGGTCCTGCGCGCCCTGGGGCAGGTCATCGTGTTCGTGGACGAGGCCGACCAGATGACGGGCAAACGCGGAGGAGGCGATGACAGCGGGGTCTCGGGGCGCATCTATGCGATGCTGGCCGCCGAGATGAGCAACACGGCCAATCGGGGGCGGATCATCTGGGTCTTCGCCACCTCGCGGCCCGACCTGGTCGAGGTCGACCTCAAGCGGCCGGGTCGCCTGGATGTCCACATTCCCCTCTTCCCGCCCCAGAGCGACGCCGAGCGTCAGGAGCTGTTCGTGGCCATGGCCAGGAAGGTCGGACTGCCTCCCGAGGAGCTCCCTGAGCTGCCCGCCGGGTTGGACGTGGGGGGCAACGAGATGGAGGCCATCATGGTCCGGGCCCAGCGGCTTTTTGATCTGCAGGTGGAGGGAACGCGCAGCCTCAAGGAGGTGCTCTCGGACGTGGTGGCCCAGTACCGCCCCGTGCCGCACCGTCGCAACCTGGAGTACATGGATCTGGTGGCGGTCAAGGAGTGCACCGACGAGGCTTTCCTGCCGGAGTGCTACCGCCATCTTGGGGCCGCCGAACTCGATCAGCGCCTGGACGAACTCAAGAGGGAACTGGGATTGTCATGAAGCTGACTCGTCTGCTGGTGACGCTTGGACTGGTCCACGAGGCGAAACCCTCCGTGGCCGCCCAGGAGGAGGAGGTCGTGCCGGTCCGGACCCAGGTCCTGAGTCTGGAGGAGCTCCGAGTTCAGGAAATCCACGACCGCAGCCGCCGCGAGGCGGCCGATCTGGGCCTGGACAGGACCTGGGAAGAGATCTACCGCGAGCACGGCCTGGGGGACCCGCCCGGAGGGATCTGTCTGGAGGACCTGGACCGACAGGTTCAGGGGCTCTCCGAGGAGGAGGCGCCGCTGGTGGTCCTGGGGATCCTCAAGGAGAAGGGCGCACCGGTCCGAGAGGTGCTGTTGGACGGTCAGCGCCGGGATGAGGCCCTGGACGCCCACGAGCGCCTTCTCGAGAAGCAGGTGGCGGCCCGCAGATCGGGCCTCGAGCAGCGCGTCGCCGAACTGACCCGCGAGGCCAGGGCCCTGCAGCTCCGCTCGGCCGACCTGCAGGCTGCCCTGGAGGCCTGGAAGAAGCGCAAGCGCGAAGAGGAAGACCTGATGGAGCTGCTGGGAGGCATGTTGGTCCGGCTCGAACAGCAGGCCCCGTCTTCCCAACCGTCGGGCCAGGAGAAGCCGTCGACGGAACGATGAGCGCTTCAGGCAGGTCGCCTGCTCGCCCCGGCGAAGGCCAGCCTGCCAAATCCTATCGAGACAGGGGGCTTCCATGGCGGACCTGCACCTGATGGACTACAACGAATCCGACCGGGCCGATTACCTGGCGGTGGTGGCCTCCCTGGCCGGAGCAGATGGCCTGGTCAGCTCCGAGGAGATTCTGGCCCTGCAGGAGCTCTGCAAGCACTTCGTGTTGGGCCCCGACGCGCGCGGGCGGGTGATGGCGGCGACCACTCCCGGTACCGAGGACCTCCAGGCAACCCTGACGCGCCTGGCTGCGACCGATCTGCGCTGTGCCCTGACGCTGGATTTGTGCTCGATGGCCTGGCAGGACGGGCAGCTCCTGGAGGCGGAGGAGACCGAGATCCGGCGACTGGCCGGAAGCCTGGGCCTCACGGATCGGCAGGTCTCGGCCCTGATGCACTTTGCCTCCTCGTTGCGCCAGGGAGTGAACCCCGAGCAAGGCCTGACGTTGCTGGAGGCTTCCGGCGTGCCTCGGAACGCCCTGGCCATGTCGGCAACCCTTCTCGGGATGAGCCTGGCCGGGGTCGGGGTGGCCCGCCAGGCCCTGGAGACGCTCTAGGAACCCAGCCGCGTTCCTGGGCGTTCGAACTATTTTTCCTGTCCAGGCGTCAAACCCGGCACCTGTGCTTGGGTTTTGAGGCCATCGAGTTCAACCCCGGCAGGGACCGGGCGCCTCTTTGAGAAGGTGGGGGCATTCCAGGTGCCGGGATGGCTCCGGCCGAGGAGTCTCCATGTTGCGCCATCTGCTCTTGCTGGGTCTGGTCTTGCTGCTCGCGGGTTGCGGACGCCCGGTCGCCTTCCAGGGAGGGGAACCCCCCTCTGCTGACGTGGGTTCGCTGGCCTCGCCTGCTGCCCGGCCATCTGCCAGTCCGAGTCCTTCGCCCGGCACGGTCGAGGCGGTCGAGGCCCTGGCCAAGGCTCGAGAGCAGAAGGCGCATGCCAAGGACGGCTCGGTCCTGATCCGGATTCCCGCAGGCGCCTTCACGATGGGGGCGGAGGACGCCCAGGCGGCCCCGGACGAGAAGCCGGTGCGTCAGGTGAGCCTTCCGGATTACTGGATCGGTCGGACCGAGGTGACCAACGCGCAGTTCCAGCGCTTCGTCTCGGAAACCGGCTACCAGGCCGGGGAAGTCTGGGAGGCCGAGGCCGAGAAGTGGGGGCCCAAGGCGCCGGTCCTGGGCGTGTCCTGGGAGGATGCCCAGGCCTACTGCCAATGGGCAGGTCTTCGTCTCCCCACCGAGGCCGAGTGGGAGAAGGCCGCGCGTGGCGCCGACGCCAGCAGGTACCCCTGGGGGCCGAAGTGGGAACTCCAGAAGGCCTGGGTCCTGGATTCCAGCGCCGCCAAGGTTCGTGAGGTCGGAAGCCTTCCGGGTGGAGCCTCGCCCTTCGGATGCCTGGACATGGCGGGGAGCGCCAATGAGTGGTGCCAGGAATGGTATGACCGTTACCCGGGCAACACTCACCAGGATCCGTCTTTCGGGACGGACTATCGGGTTTCTCGTGGAGGCTGCTGGTACAGCAATGGCCCGGAGGAGACCCGGACCTCCGCCCGTCAGCGCTTCATCCCCACCGAGCGGATCAACGGGAACGGCTTCCGAGTGGCTCGGTCTGCGGATTCTCAGGATTGAGCCGGGTCGGTGCCAGGAACCCGCCGCGGGTGCGCAGGAACTGGTCGAGCTGGGTCTCCTCGCGGCCTGTCAGCAGGCTGAACAGCACCCCGAACAGTCTTCGCGGGTTTCGGGCCAGGGCCACGGCGTAGAAGGCCGCCAACATGGCTTTCTGGGCCGACAGAAGGAAGCGCCGGCCCATGGACGGGTTGAAGGTGGCCTGCAGTCGTCCGCCGCGGGCCAGGGCCGTGTAGCAGTAGAGGTCATCGATCTCCAGCCCCTGCTCTTGGAGAATCCGGTCGAAGTCGCGTGAGCCGGGATAGGGAGTGAAGACCATCACCGCCGCGTCCCGGGCTCCCGCCCAGGCACAGCGAAGCAACAGGCGGAGCGATGCCCACAGGTCGGACATCTCTTCGTCGGGGTGGCCGATGATGACGTTGACCCGGGCCACCAGGCCCACGTGGCTGGCGGTGCGGATGGACTGCACCATCCGATCCAGGTTCACCCGCTTGCGGAACACCCGGAGCATCCTGGTCGAGCCACTCTCGGGGGCGTAGGTGAGGTTCCGGCACCCGGCCGCATGGATGGCCCGCAGGACCTCTTCGTCCAAGGCTTCCGAGCGGGTCCCCGAAGGCAACTGCCAGGTGACGTTCAGGCCTTCGGCCCGGAGCTGGTCACAGAATTCCAGGATCCAGTCCCTGTGCAGGATGGCGGTGAGATCGCAGAAGTTGAAGTTTTGGGCGGCGTAACGCTGGACGTAGGACTTCATCTCCTGGACGACCTGACCGGGGGGGCGCGTCCGGTACAGGCGGGTCCACATCGCGGGGGCCGAGCAGAAGCTGCAGTCGTAGGGGCATCCTCGGCTGGCCAGGATCGGCATGGCCCGGCCGCGGTTCACTCCGAATCCGTCGGGAACCGCCAGGTAGTTCTCCAGGGGCAGAAGCTCCCAGGCCGGTCCGGGAAGATCTTCAGGGTTCCGGCAGCGTTTGACCGCCGGCCCCAAGCCCGTCCTGGCCGAGGCAACGCCCGGGATGGCCCCGGGGTCGCGCCCCTCCAGCAAGGCCTGGACCAGGGCCACGGCAGTCCGTTCTCCCTCTCCTCTCACGCAGTAGTCGACGGCCTGGGACTGCTGGAAGATCCATGGCCAGAAGGAGGTGGCGTTTTCGCCTCCGAGGACGATCTTGAGGTGCGGACGGGTCGCCTTGAGGAGTTCAACCAGGGCGCGCACGACAGGCCACTCGTGCAGGTACATATGGGAGATGCCCACGACCCGGATGGACGGGTCGAGGCGCTCGACGATCTCCCGGATGTCCAGGCCGATCAGGACCAGGGGGCCGATGGGGCTGGAGAGCGGGTGGCGCCGGTCCAGCCCTTCGGCAGCGGCGTCCAGGACCTGCAAAGGAATCCCGGCTTGCTGCAGGGCCCCTGCGATGCAGGCCAGCCCGATGGGTGGAGCAGCACCGGTGCAGCTCAGGCTGCCGGGGACCTGAAACAGGGGAGGACGAACCAGGGCCACCTGGGGAGGGGCGAGACGCTCCCCCCCAGGCTTGCTCAGACCTGGAAGGTTTGAGGGTTGTAGGGTGCCCAGTTGTCGGACACCTCGGCAATCTGGCGCTTCTGTGCCGCGGCCCATTCCTGCAGGCTCTCCTGGTAGTTCTTCAAGGCCAGGGCTTCGGGGCTGGAGGCCAGTTGTGCCCGCGTCGTGGCCCGGCGCTCGAGCACCATTTCGCGAACGTCGTTGACCTCATCGTGCAGGTCGCGGGGCATGGTCTGCTTGAGCTCCTGGGCCCGGGCTTGGATGTTCGCGGTCTCCTCTTCGACCTGGGCCAGTTCGGACAACTCCTGGAAACGCTTCTGTCCGTCGGGCTGGGAGAGGAGCTCCTGCATCCGGGTGGCGTCACCGGTCAGCTCGGCCAGTCGCGCGCGGGCCGAGCCACTGGGCGGAGTCTTGTCGACCGTGAGCTGCGCATCCTGGTAGGCTTCCAGCTTGCGGCGCTCGTACTTCTGGCGCAGGACGGCCTGCTCGGGCGTCTCCGGTCCCTTGACCGGCACGGGCTCTCCGTCGGGGCCGTTGGGCCACTCGTAGTGCATCTCCCGGAAATAGTCCGCCTTGGCCTCTTCCAGGTCCTTCTCGCCGCGCTCGGCCACCAGGCGGTCCCGCTCTTCGAGGGTGGAGGTCGTCTCCTGGAGGGTCATCATGACCTGGCGCAGTTCGTCGAAGTTGACCCCGGGGACGGCCACCGTTCCCGTGTTGCCCATCGCCACGCTGGGGTCCAGGTCCGGGCCCAGGTTCACGTAGAGGTTCTTGGGGTCGATCTGCTGCATCCAGTTGACCATGGTGGCGAGGTTGCCAATGTTGGCGAGGTTGCCCATGCCGCTCAGTCCAGCAATCATCTCGGTTCCTCCTTGGAGTCCGGTAGCCACCCCGCAGGTGCGCCTCGGGCTGGCAACCCCGACAAGCATATCTGAAGTCACTTCGCCGTCGACCAGGCTGGGACCTCTCGCCTTTCAGGGTTGAAGAAGGTTCAGGGTCTCGGCATCCAACGACCTTGAAGGACCATCTCCTCGGCCCAGGGCTGGAAGTCCAGCAGCTCCAGGACGGCCCCCGGGCCCAGGGCGGCCACGGGCATGTGGGAGGGCAGAAGGAGGTCCAGGGGGACGGCGCGCAGGCCCTCGGCGACCTGCCGACGCAGGCGCTCCTGCTCCTCCTCGCCTCGGCTGCGCAGATGCTTGGACAGGAACTCGATCTTCTCCAACTCCGGGTGGAAGACCAGGCTCAGAGGCGGTCCCGGGCGGCTCTCCAGGGCCGCCACCCCGCGCAGTCGGGCACCGGGTTCCCAGCCCGAGAAGGGCCCCAGCCGCCAGTGCACGTTGGCCACCAGATCCTGGATTCCCAGGACACCTCGGCCCTGGTCGGCCCGGTAGTCCAGTTGCAGTTCCGTGATCTCCACGGCATCGATTTCCAGTTGCATGAAGAGGACCGGCTGGCGGACTCGGGCCTGTGGGGGGAGGGCCTGGCGCAGCGGCAGCAGGGAGGGCACCTGGCGCTTCAGGACGTCGGACATGGCCTCCGCCGACAAGGCTACAGCGAACCCTCCGGGCTCACGCAGGCGGTCGCGGAAGAGGTCGGGTCCCGAGTCGCGCACACCCGGTGTTGTCGGGCCCGCCACCACCACCAGGCCGGTGCGCCGATCCCCCGTGGGCAGGGTCAGCACCTCCATCCTGGAGAGGTCGCTGGCTCGAACCGCGCCGGAGGAGACCAGGTCTTTCCAGTAGACCCCCGGGACGGGGACCCGGAACCCCTGGGCCAGCCCGGCAGCCAGCAAGGCCTGCAGGTTGGCGCTCACCTCTTCGGGCAGGGCCAAGGCCAGGGGCCGGGTGATGCGCAGGCGCAGACTGTCGGGGACCAGGTCGAATTCCAGCTCGGCTCCCACCAGGGTCGGTCGGCTCAGGACCTCCCAGTGCCCTTCGATTCGGGGCATCTGGTGCCCCAGGAGACGGGTGGTCCCGGTCAGCGAGCCGTACAGCCGGACCTGGCCCGGCGCGCAGTCCAGAAGCGTCATCCCCAGGTCCGAGACCTCCAGGCGGGTCCGACCTTCGGGATCCGTCCACTGGAAGGCCTGGGGGTGGCTTGCCCGGAAGCGGGTCAGGGCCTCCTGCAGGAAGCTCTCACCCAGTTGGGCCAGGACCCGCACGGGTCCCCTTCGGGCGTGGTCTTGCCGAGGGGGAGCCACGCGGACGTCCATGGCTTCCGAACCCGCCACGGTGGCGTCCAGGGTGCACAGGCTGCCCGGAGCCAGCGCCGACCATTCCGCTGGGGGCTGGCCTTCCCAATGCAGGTTCACCTCCTGGTGCTGGCCGCCTCCCATGGCCAGGCGGACCCGCGGCGGGGTGAGTGAGAGCACTTCACCTTGCAGGCGTCCACGAGTGGCTCCTGCGGGGGCCTGCAGGGCCGAGGGTCCTTGGTCCAGTCGGGTCGGGCGGACGGTGACCTCACCCGGGGTCCACCGGCCGGCCAGGCGCACCAGCAGCCCCTCCAGTCCGCGCAGGTGCGCCACGTCGCCGCGAAGCACGTAGCGCTGAGGCTGGTAGACGGTGTGGTCCAGTTCCGGCAGGATCCAGGCGCTGCCCTCCTGGAGGACCACCAGGCGGCGGTCCGGGGAAGCCAGGGCCGGGTGGCTCCAGGCCAGCGCCAGGGCCAGGGCCAGCAGTGCGGCCCGGATCAACTGCGAGCTTCGCGCCATCTCAGGGCCACCGCTGCCAGGACGAAGTGGAGGGCCAGCACCGGGAGCAGGACCCCGAAGATGGCCCCGGGGGGAATCGCGAAATCCACGCCGGCGAAGGGCAGGCCCAGCTCCTGCAGGCGCTCGTTGAGGCGCGCCAGGCTGGCCAGTCCGCCGAAGCACCAGCGGCTGACCGCCAGCAGGGACAAGGTGTTGAGGGGCTCGGGCATGTTTTCGGCTCGGATGAAGGCCCCCGAGAAGACCAGTTGCAGGATCAGCACCACCGAGACCAGGCTCATGGATTGCTCGGCACTGGCCGTCAGGCTCGACATGATCAACCCCAACAGCACGCCGCCCAGGCAGGCTGCGAACAGGAAGACGAAGGCCTGGAGCAGCCCGAGCCCGTCCAGAGCCAGGGGGATCCGGAGAAGAATGGTGGCCAGGAGGATCGCGCTCTGCACCAGTCCCAGGAGTCCCAGAAGCAGGACCTTGGACAGCAGGTAGGGCACAAGCTGCAGGTTGACCAGCCGTTCGCGGCGGAAGATGGGCAGCTCCTTGACCACCTCGCGGCAGGAGTTGATGACTCCGAACATCAGGCAGCTCATCATCAGCAGGAAGAGCAGCGTCTGACCGTCCTGGACGGGGAACAGGCCCCGGGCGCTGAACTCCTGGCGCAGGCCGAAGAGGTCCGGTTCAAACAGCAGGGCCAGGATGGCCCCGATGATGGGGGCCTGTCCCAACAGCAGGGTCAGGTTCTGCCGATCCGCCCGCAGCAGTCGGGCATAGCGTTCGAGAAGGACGCCCAGTTGCCGGCAGGAGGCCAGCAACCTCATGCCGGGGCCGGAGCCGGGAGCCCTGACCGGGCGGGCGTGGGGTGCCGGTCGGTCCGGTTCCTGGGACCGGGCCCTGCCCTGGAAGCGCTCGCGCCAGCGAACTCCCGCCTCGGCGCTGTCCAGGGCCAGGTAGATGTCGGCAAAATCCTCCACCCCGAAGAACTCCAGGGCCTGGCGAGGCGGGCCGAAGAAGGCCAGGCGACCGCCAGGGGCCAGGAAGGCCACCTGGTCGCACAGCAGGATGTTCTGGGTGGCGTGGGTGATCAGGATCACGGTCCGACCGCCTCGGGCCAGGCGGGCCAGAAGCTGCATGGTCTTCTTCTCCATCCCCGGGTCCAACCCCGAGGTGGGCTCGTCCATGAACAGCACGCCGGGCTCGGTCAGAAGCTCGACGCCCACACTGACCCGCTTGCGCTCGCCTCCGCTCAGGGTCCCGATCCGGTTCTGTCGGCGGTGCCCCAGGCCCATCGTGGCCAGCACGAAATCGACCCGGCGTTGGATTTCGCGCTGGTCGGTGTCCGCCGGCAGGCGCATGCGGGCCGAGAAGTGGAGGGCCTCCTCGACCTCCAGGTCGCGATGCACGATGTCGTCCTGGGGGACGTACCCCAGGAGGGAGCGGAACAGGTCGGTCGCCAGCGTGGAGTCCAGGCCGTTGTACAGGACCTGCCCCGCCGTGGGCCGGCGCAGACCCAGAAGACAGCTCAGCAATGTGGACTTTCCCGCTCCGCTGGCGCCCACCAGGGCCACGAATTCCCCCGGCCGGACCGACAGGCTGATGCGGTCCAGGATGGCCCGCTCCGAGCCAGGAGGGGTCCACACCACGTCCACCGCCTCCACCCCGATCCGGCGGCCCTCCTCGGTTTCGTGCAGGGCTCGGCCATCGAAGACCAGTCGGCAGGGGCCGACGTAGACCTCCTGACCGGAAGCCAGGACCGCCTCTTGGATTCGGACGCCATCCACAAAGGTGCCGTTGGCGCTTTCCAGATCGCGCAGGAGGAAGGACTCACCCTCCCGGCTCAACTCGGCGTGGCGCCGGGAGACCATGGGCGAGTCCAGAACCAGGTCACAGTCGGGATTTCGCCCCAGGACCTGGACGATCATCTTCCGGCCTCCGCAGGGACCTGCCGGGGAATCTCCCGGGCCGCCTCGCGGAAGGTCCGGCGCTCGTCCGGATCCAGGGACTCGATGGCCTGAAGCACTGCTCCGGTGGGGAGTCTGCCTTCTGGCACCTGGTGGCGGGCCCGGCGGTAGACCCGATCGAAGAGCGGACCCACGGCCCGGCTTCCGGAGGGTCGCAGGGGATGGGCGCGCTCGAAGTCCAGGGCGTTCTCGGGCTCGCGTCCTTCGCGCAGCGCCAGGTGGTCCTCCAGCAGGGCCTTCCACCACCGACCGACCAGCTCGGGCTCGGCTCCCAGGTGGGCGGCGGTCGTCCGGTCCACGCGCAGGATCTCGGTCCCTCCCTGGCTCGAGAGCGTCCACTCTCCGTCGTGCCGCAGGCCCTGCAACTCCTCCAGGGCGCCCAGGCGCAGAAGGAAGGCCAGCGTGTTGGAGGCGGCTCGGGCCCGCTCCAGGCCGCTGGAGTTGCGCCTGGGCGCGAAGAGGGCGAATTCAGCCCCGTGAAGCGTGGCCGCGCCGGACAGGACCCGCGCCAGCGGCGCCGGGGCACAGCCGGTGCCGTCCTGGTACCAGGACGGCAAACGCCCGGTCCGCGAGAGGGACAGGGCCAGGAAGACCAGGGCCAGCAGCATCAGGCATGCGGGCAGGAAGCGGAGGGGCCCGCCGCGGGGGGACACCTCCTCGCGCAGGGCGACCTGGACGGTGGGGGAAGGCCCCGAGGGAGGAGCCGGCTGCCGGGGCGGTTCGACGTAGATGGCCGGGAGCCGAGTTGAGGGGGGGGGCGCCGGAGGGGGTGCGGGGGGGAGGGCCAAGTCCCGCGAACGAGGCGGTGGGGGCCTCCTCGGCGTCGGAATTTCGGGCCCGTCCCTGGGCTCGGGTGTGGGGGATCCCGGGGAGTCGGGAGGCTGGGGCGGGGGGGGCGCCTGATTCGCCGGGGGCGGCGGGGGAGCGGGGGAGGTGGCCAGAGGCCTGAGGGGCAATCGGGCCAGACGAGACAGCTCCGCCGCCAGGACCTGGGCGGAGGGGGGGCGTCTCTCCGCGGACTTGGCCAGGCAACTCAGGACGACCTGGTCGATTTCGGCCGAGATCTCGGGGCGGAGCATGCTGGGGGCGACGGGGGTCTGGTAGACCTGGCTGTGGATCACCTCGGCCACGTGCTCGGAGCGGAAGGGCGTCCGGCCCGTCAGCATCTCGAAGAGCACCAGGCCCAGGGCGTAGAGATCCGTCGCGGGCCCGACCTGCCCGGGACCGAGCTGCTCGGGGGCCATGTAGTCCGGAGTCCCCGGCATGAATCCCGTCCGGGTCACCCGCGATCCTCCGGCGGCCCGGGCGATTCCGAAGTCGGTCACCACCACCCGCCCGGCATCGTCCACCACCAGGTTCTCGGGTTTGATGTCCCGGTGGACGACCCCGCGCTGGTGGGCATGGGCCAGGGCTTCGGCCACCTGGGCGCCCAGGCTCAGGGCCAGAGGGATGGCCAGGGGCGCCTCCCGATCCAGCAGGCGGCGCAGGTCCTCTCCCTGGGCCCGTTCCATGACCAGACAAGGGCCGACCTCGGGCTCTTCCCAGTATTCCAGGAGTCGGACGATCTGCGGGTGTTCCAGGGAGGCGATGACCTGGGCCTCCTGACGCATCCGGGCCAGGAACTCGGGGTCTGCAGTGAATGGGCCGAAGAGGAGTTTGATGGCCACCTCTCGATCCTGGCCCTCGGGCCTGGCCGAGAAGACCGCCCCCATCCCTCCCTGGCCCAGCCGCTCGCGGATCTGGTAGCGGCCGATTGTTCGTCCCTCAAGCCTGAACACCACTGGATTCTAGCATGATCAACCCGGTCCGGGGACGACGGCCGTTCAAGGCGGCTCCCATCCGGTGGAGGCTCGCCGGCGCCTGGCCTCCAGGCGGGAGCGCACGACGGGGGCCAGGGCTTCGGCCACCCGGCGGTGGCCTTCGGCGTCGGGGTGGTTGGGGGCCTCGAGGGTGCGCAGGCGCGGGTCGGTCAGATCCACCCGGACCACCGGGATTCCCATCTTCCGGCCCAGGATCTCGTGAGTCGGGGGGGCCTGGAGTTCCTGAGGGGTCCGAAGGTCGCTCAGCAGGATCACGTCGATGCCGTGGGCCCGGCAGGTCTGGAGGATTCGGCGTGAGATCCCCTCCAGGACGGCATTGTCCGGCACGTTCAGGTTCTCGCGTCCCGAGTACAGATACCAGCGGAGTCGCCAGCGCTGCAGTCCCCGGTTCAGCCAGAGATACAGGTGGCTGTGATGGAACCACTGCCGGAGGGCCCCCGGGAGGGGCGCCTGTGCCAGCAGGAAGGCGCTGTTCTGGGCATGGTTGTGGACGTTGTTGAGGATGACCAGGTCCGGTTCAAAGGAGAGGCCCGGGTCCAGCAAGGTCTGCCAGACCTGGTAGAGGCAGTAGCCCACGACACCGGCATTCAGGACTTCATGGCCGGTCTTCGCGCCCAGTCGGGCGGGCCAGGCCTCTTCCCGGGAGACGCCGTGTCCGTAGACCCAGGAATCGCCCAGACACAGGATCCTGGGCCCCTTCTTGGGGCCGACGTCGTGGGCATTGCGGAGCCCCTGGGCGTTGGTCCCCAACCCGGAGGAGTTTGGCGGCAGGCGCCAGATCTTCACCGGGTCGGTCTGCGTCGAGAAATCCGTTCGGTGTGGGACCAGGGCGGGAATGCAGGCCAGCTCCAGCGAGAGCAGGATCAGCACGGCGCCCGGCAGTGCCCAGGTCAACCTCCTGCGGGCCGGCAGTCGAGGCCACCCCAGGACGAGGAACAGCGCCCAGGCCACGGCAACCAGGAGGGGGAGCCACCCGGCCAGCCCCTCGGCAGCACACCAGTCTGTCAGGATCTGGCCGGCCCACGGAGTGCGCAATGCTGGAACCTCTCGGCGGCAGCCCGGTCGGCCCCCCCCTGGATGGCGCCGCTCTGGGGTCCCATTCAGAGGCCCCTCGGGAGCATGGAGTTCTGGTCCGAGCAGGTCATCGCCTGCCGGGACTGCTTCACGCCCCCCTGGCTTCGGTTATACTTCAGGGCATGGAAATCGCCGTCGAGTTGCTGGTGGGTCTGGCCCTGGCCTCCTGTGCGGGCCTGCGGGCCTGGTTGCCGTTGTTGATGGTCGGGCTTCTGGCGCAGCGTGGTTACCTGGAACTGCATCCGGGGTTTGCCTTCCTGGGACGCCCGGATGCCCTGGTGGTCTTCGGGGCCGCCACGGTGCTGGAGGTCCTGGGCGACAAGTTCCCCCTGGTGGACCACTGCCTGGACGCCGTCGGAGCCGTGGTCCGTCCCGCCGCGGGGGCCGTGCTGCTGTCGGCCATGTTCGTCTCGATGGATCCCCTGCCGGGTCTCGCCTTGGGGTTGATGCTGGGAGGGGGCGCGGCCTTCACGGTCAACGCCGGCAAGGCCCTGGCGCGGGCCAAGGTCTCGGCCTGGTTTCCGGCGCACGGCGGTCTCGGCAACGCCGCGGTTTCCCTGGGCGAAGACCTGGTGGCCACCTTGGGCGTGGTCCTGGTGCCCCTGGCTCCCTGGTTGGCCGGCTTGCTGGCGCTCTTCCTGGTGCTGGGCTCCGCCTGGCTGGTGATGGTCTTCATCCGGAAGGGGGGGCGGGTCCTGGCGTGGCTCTCGGCACGGGCCCGGTGCCACCAGATCCTTTCCTGAGAAAAGAGAAGAGGACCGCGGGTCTTTGCGGTCCTCTTCGTGCGTGCGTCGGTGTGCGGCTGGGCCGGCGACCTCAGGCGGAGATCGGGGTCTCCAGCCGCTGGCGGGCCACGTCGGCCAACCGGGCGAAGGCGGCGCCGTCAGCCACGGCGATCTCGGCCAGGACCTTGCGGTTCACATCCACGCCGGCCAGCCTCAGGCCACTCATCATGCGGCTGTAGGACAGGCCACAGGTGCGGGCCGCCGCGTTGATGCGGGCAATCCAAAGCCGCCGGAAGTCGCGCTTCTTGGTGCGGCGATCCCGATAGGCGTAATGCTGGGCGTGCAGGAAGGCTTCCTGGGCGCAGTTGACCCGGCGGCTGCGAGAACCCCGGTAGCCCTTGACGGCCTTCATGAGCTTGCGACGCTTCTTCAGCGCAATGGTGGCGCGCTTGACTCTGGGCATCTGAATTCCTCCTACGGCGGAAGGCGCATATCGCCCTCACCAATCCTGTACGGTGCCGGATTCGGCACCGGGTTTCACATCTTAGAGGTAGGGAACGAGGGCCCGCATCCGCTTGACATCGCTGGGGTCGACCAGGACGATCTGACGGAACTTGCGCGTGCGGTCGGGCGACTTCTTCTCACGGATATGATGACAGCCCGAGAACTGCCGCATCCGCTTCAACTTGCCGGTGCCGGTCACCCGGACCCGCTTCGCAACCGACTTTCTGGTGCGAATCTTGGGCATGGTCTTAGCTCCTTTCGTGTGCCTGCGCCCGGAGGCGCCAGGCCCTGTGAATCCTGCAATCTCGAAGGGAAACTCCGGGCAAAAGGAAGAGCGGCTCGTCACCTGGGCGAGCCCTCCCTCTCCAACCCGGGCCCAACCGGCCCTAGGTGGGCTTTGGTGCCAGGACCATCACCATCTGTCGCCCCTCCATCAGGGGTTTCTGGAGGATGACGGCCTTCTCGGCCACTTCGGTGAAGATTCGCTCCAGGAGTTTCATGGCCAGGTGGGTGTGGACCACCTCGCGTCCCCGGAAGCGGAGGATCACCTTCACCCGATCCCCCTGGTCGATCAGACGGTTGACCATCTTGGACTTCACTTCGAAGTCGTGGTCATCGATCTTGGGCCGAAGTCGAACCTCGCGCAGTTCCTGGACCTTCCTCCTGGCTCGGCTCTCGCGTTCGGACTTGGCCTGTTCATACTTGAACCGGCCGTAGTCCATCATGCGACAGACGGGAGGGGTGGCCTGCGGGGCGACCTCGACCAGGTCCAGATTGCGCTCGCGCGCCGTCTCGTAGGCCTGGCGGGTGGGAAGCACGCCCAACTGGGCGCCATCCTCGTCGATGACTCGGACCTCGCGAACCCGAATCTGACGGTTGACTCTGAGCTCCTTCGAAATGTGCCTACCTCGATTGCCGGCCGAAAGGTCGGGCTCGGGCTTCGCACCGAAGGAGCGGCGAGGAGGCACGGCTGGTGCCGGTTCCTCGGGGCCGCAACCTCTGCTGGCTGCCGGAGGCGCCGCAGGGTGAGAAGCCATGCGCTTCTGCTTTCTGGCCTGTTCTTGGGCCGATCCGGCCTTGCAGCCAGTTCGGTCACGCGAGTATAGCAGCGCGGGGCGTCTCCGTCAACATGGATTTTCGGGCTTCAAGAGACCCCTCACGCTCCTGTTTCGGCCCTCGGCTGAAGGGGGCGGCTGGCCGGCAGGGAGGCCTGGGCTTCAAGGAAGAGCCTGGTACCCTTCGGGGACGGACGGCGGATTCACCAGCAGGATCGGACAGCCGAAGCGTTCGTGCAGGCGACGCAGGCCCTCCAGATCGAGGGGCTCCTCGGCCACGATCCAGGGCGCCGGCAGCCGGCGGCTCTCCAGCAGGCCTTCGAGTCCGTCGGTTCCGGTCGTCACGATCAGGCGCGCTCGGGGGTCGATCCCGGCTTGAAGGGCGGCCCGGCCCAACTGCAGGACGGCCTGGTCCGGCGCGTGCCCCAGGTAGGCCGTCGGGGCGTGGCGGACCAGGACGATCTCCGTCAGGGCTTCGCCGGCTTCGAGGGGCTCGGTCCAGGCCATGAGGCCTCCGGGCAGCGGCACCCCGCGCAGCGCGGGCTGGGACTCTTCGTCGGGTGGGAGCAGGCTGAGCAGGGACACGGACCTGGGCGAGGCCGTCGGTGTGGACGGGCTCAGGGCCGACTGGATGCGGTCCAGTCGGCGCACCTGGCTGCGGCGGGTTTGCAGCACGTAGAACGCGAGCAGCGTGGTGAGGGCCAGAAGGGCCACGACGGTGAGAAGGGGGGAGTCCGCCATCGCCGGCGGATTCTGGAGAGTCCTTCGGGACCCTTCATCCTCGGGATTTTTCACGATCGACTCCAGGGTCGCCTGTCCGGGCGTCGAAGGGCCTTGAGCAGGCCCGTCACCTGCCTGGCCCGTCTCAGCTTGGATCAGAGGAATGCCACGACGCGAATGACAGACCCGGAACTCTCCCCTCCTCTCGGCGAATCCGTCGAATCGGTTGACGCTCGAGAGGTGTTGGACCTGAAGGCCGCGCTGGCCAGCCTCCGCCAGCAGAACCAGGACCTGACGCTGCGGCTCACCGAGGCCCACAGCCAGAACGAGTCGCTCCATGTCCTGCTGGAGCAGGCGGCCTCCGTCACCAAGAACGCCTCTTCTCCCTCGGCGTTTCCGCCCGGGGTCCCCTTCAGCAGCCTGGTGGACGATGCACCCTGGGCGGTCTTCTTGCAGTCGCGTGGCCGGTTCGCCTACGTCAATCCCGCCGCCCTGCGCCTCTTCGGGGCGGATGGCCCCGAGCAGTTGCTGGGCCACCGGGTCGAGGATTTCGTGCATCCCCCCGACCGCCCGGAGGTTCGCCGGCGCATCCGGGCCCTGTGCGAGACGAAGACCCCTGCCCCTCGGCGGGAAGAGATCTTCCTGAGATTGGATGGGACCGAGGTGCCCGTCGAGGTCTCCGCGGTTCCCATCGAGTTCGAGGGGGCCCCCGGAGCCGTGGTCTTCGTCACCGATCTGACCGAGCGCCGCCTGGCCGAGGCGGCCCTGCGCTGGAGCGAGGAGAGGCAGCGGGCCGTCATCGCCTCCTCGCCCTTGCCCATCGTGACCCTGGACCCGGAGGGCCACGTCCTCACCTGGAATCGGGCGGCCGAGCAGACTTTCGGCTGGTCGGAGGCCGAGGCCCTGGGCCGGCTCCTCCCGACCGTCCCCGACGAGTCCCTGGGACAGTTCGAGGGATTGCTCGCTTGCCTCCGCTCCGGGGAATCCTTCTCTGGCCTGGAACTGACCCGGCGACGACGGGATGGGACCTCCATCGAGATCGCCCTGTCCACCGCTCCGGTCCGCGACGAGGAAGACCAGGTGGTGGCCATCCTGTCGGTCATGGCCGACATCACTCGACGCAAGCGCTCGGAAGAGGAGCTGCGGCGCAAGCACGCCATGCTGGTCCGCACCGAGGCCATCGCCCGGGTGGGGAGCTGGGCCTGGGAGGTGGAAAGCGACCGGGTGACCTGGTCCGAAGAGCTCTTCCGCATCTTCGGGTTGGAGCCCGCCGAGGAAGCGCCACCCCTGGCCGAGCATCTGGACAGGTACGTGGCCGAGGATCGCGTGCTCCTGCTCCAGGCCATCGAGGCCTGCGTCCGGGATGGAACACCCTACGAGTTGGAGGCTCGGCTCGTCCGCCCGGACGGCCAGGAGCGGACCTGCGTCGTTCGCGGGATTGCCGAGGAGGTCCAAAGCGGAAGGGCGGTTCGTCTGGCGGGAAGCGTGCACGACATCACCGAGCGCAAGCGCGCCGAGGATGAACTGCGCGCCAGCGAAGAGAAGTTTCGGAAGCTCTTCAGCGAGCACTCGGCCGTCAAACTGCTGATCGACCCCGCCTCCGGCCGGATCCTGGACGCCAACCAGGCGGCGGCCCGCTTCTACGGTTGGACGGTCGAGACGATGCGTCAGATGAACATCGCCGACATCAACACGCTCTCGGTCGAACAGGTCCACGCCGAGATGGAACGTGCCCGGCGTGAGGGGCAGATCCATTTCGAGTTCCGGCACCGCAAGAGCGACGGAAGCGTGGCGGACGTGGATCTCTTCAGCAGTCGGGTGGTCCTGGACGGAAAGGAGTACCTGCACTCGATCGTCCACGACGTGACCCAGACCCGGCGCCTGGAGGCCCAGTTGCTGCAGGCCCAGAAGCTGGAATCGGTGGGCCGTCTGGCGGGCGGGGTGGCCCACGACTTCAACAACATGCTGGGGATCATCCTGGGGTATTCCGAGATGGCCTTGAACATGGTCCCCATCACCGACCCGCTCTTCTCCGACCTGCAGGAGATCCGCGAGGCGGCCCGGCGCTCGGCCGATATCGCCCGACAGTTGTTGACCTTCGCCAGTCGGCAGACCATCGAACCCAGGATCCTGGACCTGGGGGAGACCGTCGAAGGCGTGCTCAAGATGCTGCGTCGGCTTCTGGGCGAGAACATCGAGCTGGAGTGGCGCTGCCAGCAGGACCTCTGGCCGGTCCTGATGGATCCCAGCCAGGTCGACCAGGTGCTGGCCAACCTCTGCGTCAATGCCCGGGACGCGATCCGGGAGGTCGGCCGGATCACCATCGAGATGCGGAACGTCTCGTTCGACGAACCCTTCTGCGAGCTGCACCTCGGCTTCCAGGCCGGGGACCACGTCCTGCTGAGCGTCAGCGATGATGGGGTCGGCATGGACCGCCAGACCCTGGAACACCTCTTCGAGCCCTTCTTCACGACCAAGCCCCTGGGCGAGGGGACGGGTCTGGGCCTGGCCACGGTGTACGGCATCGTCAAGCAGAACCGTGGTTTCATCGACGTCTACAGCGAGCCGGGCCAGGGCTCCATCTTCAAGATCTACCTGCCGCGCCACCGCGTCGGACCCGCCTCGCCGTCCAAAGAAGCTCCCTCACGTCCGGCGCAGGGAGGACGGGAGACGATCCTGCTGGTCGAGGATGAGAAGTCGCTGCTGCGGATGGCCTCCATGATGCTGGAAACTCTCGGCTATCGGGTCCTGTCCGCCAGCAGCCCCGGGGAGGCCTTGAGGCTGGCCGGAGCCAGCGCCTCGGACATCCATCTGCTGATCACCGACGTGGTCATGCCCGAGATGAACGGACGGGAACTGGCCCGCGAGATGCTCTTGCTGCGGCCCGGGATCAAGAGCCTCTTCACCTCGGGCTACACCGCCAACGTGATCGCTCATCACGGCGTGCTGGACGAGGGGGTCTGCTTCCTGCAGAAGCCCTTCTCGGCCAGCGACCTGGCGGATCGGGTCCGCGAGGCCCTGCGATGGGAATCTGCCTGGGGGCAGGGATCCTGCCTGTCCGAGGAGGGCCTGGATCCGGATTGAAGGGGGGCCCTCTCAGGGGCTCCTGAATTCCGGCCGTCGCCGGCGAGAGGAGGACGAGGAATCGGGGGAGGAATGCGTTGACAAGTGCGGGGTGCCTCCCTATAATTGCGCTGTTGCCGAACGCGGAGGTGGCGGAACCGGCAGACGCGCACGTTTGAGGGGCGTGTGGAGAAATCCATGGGGGTTCGAGTCCCCCCCTCCGCACCACGAAGGCCCGGTCGCAAGACCGGGCCTTCTCGTCATGGGTGCCAGGAACCGGCGATTCAGGGGCTGGGAGGAGGCAGACTTGGGGGGGGCGGGTTCGAGTGGGACTCGGAAGGGCTGGTCGGATGCGCCGAGGGCTGGGACGGGTTCCCCAGGGCCTCGCCTCCCTCGCCTTGCAGTTCGCCCTGGCCGGTGGTTCCCCGCTGGATGGCGCGGGCCTTGGACGGTTCGGCGTGATAGGGGAAGTCGGGCGGATTGACCACGATCAAGCCCTCGGGTCCGATGTCGACCGTCGAGCGCGGCTTGAGGAGTTGGACGGCGCCGGTCGGGATGGACTGCACCCGGACCGTGCCGTCATGGACGGCGGCCCGGGTGTGCCCCGGAGGGGTTGGCGGCCAACCTTCGGGCAGGGCTTCCACTCCCAGGGGTGGAGTCCCGTCCTGGGCGACCGTCACATGGTGGGTCACCCACTCGGTGCCCTGGGCAGCCAGGACCGCATTGGGCGTGAGGATCTGGTAGTTGTCGGAGGCCTTGGAAGGCTTCCCTTTGAGGCGCGCGCGCAGGGCGCCCCAGCCCAGCTCCAGGCGCGCCCGGCCCGCCTCCCGGTTGAGTTCGGCCACCGTGAAGCGGGTCGCGGGGCCCACGGCCAGAAGCACGTCCCGGAACTGAAGCCGGACCTGAGCCCTGGCTGCACGGCCTGTCTGGCCGGAGTCTCCGCTGGCCAGGTAGCGGGAGGCGATCACCGGGACCCAGGTGTTGGATCCCTGTCGGCAGATCTCGACGCTTCCTTGCTGGCGGGTCAGCAGGGCATCCCTCCCGGCTTCGGCCAGCGCGCGGCCGGCCATTCCGGTCAGGGTCAGGGCCAGGGCCAGCGTCAGGACGCCTCGGGGGGTCATGGATGGGATTTCGTCTCGCCGTGCCCGGCTTCCTGGCAAGGGCGAGGAGATGGGCCTGGCGGAGAGAAGAGTCGGCGCTCTCCGGCCGGTCCAAGAATCCCCTTCAGCAATCGGCGCGGAATCCCCGCAGACGGGCTTCCTCCCTCCCCTGCGCGGGCAGCCACAGGAATTGGAGTCTTCCCTCCGACCATGCCCTGCGACCCTCCTCCTTCTGAGCCCTCCGCTGGAGACGCCTTGGCCGGCGCCCCGGCTCGGACCGACGACTTCTACCGTCAGCTCGTGGCCCGGGTGGATGGGTTCATGGCGGCCTTGGAGGCGCGGCATCCGGAGGGCCTGGCCTGCCGGGCGGGCTGCTCGGCTTGCTGCCAGCAGGACCTGGCGATCTTCCCGGTGGAGGCCGATCGGGTGCGTCAGGCCGTCCAGGGGCTGGGGGAGGAGGTGCTCCGTCGTCTGGGCGACCGCCTGGCGACCTCCGAGACGGGGGGCTGCCCTCTCCTGTGGCAGGATTGCTGCGCCATCTACCCGGAGAGGCCGTTGATTTGCCGCACTCACGGGGCTCCCGTCCTGGTCCGTGAGGAGGAAGGCTCTCGCGTGGACGTCTGCCCGCTCAACTTCGTGGGGCGCGTCGAGGCCATTCCGCTGGCCAACGTCCTGGACCTGGATCGAGTCAACGAGATCCTGGTGGCGGTCAACGTCTACCACTGTCGAAGGCAGGGCCAGGACCCCGGTACGCGAAGCACGATGTCCCGGATTCTTGCATCCGTCCTGGGGTCCCCGGGCCAGGGGACCATCCAGATCGAGGAGGTTTCATGAGCGACGCCGTCTCGCGCCCGTCGGGCTCAGGTCGGTTCAACCTGAACCAGGACATCACCCGTGCGCTGGATCAGCTCGGCAAGGTGGATTATTCCGAAGTCCTGCGAGCCCACTTCCCCGCCCGGAACCTGACCCCCGGCGAGTACGCCCGGCTCCACCCGCTCAAGCGCCGGGTGAAGTGCGTCTACGTCGGCCCCCAGGACCCGGTCCCGACAGAGTGCCCTCGCGGTTGGGATCTGTTGGCGTTGGTCGGGATCGCATTCACCCGTCGCGAGACCGAGGACCTGGCCTCCAGCCTGGAGTCTGCTGCCACCGGAGGGCGGGTGCTGGCGGGGATTCCCCTGCAGGCCCTGCCCGGCTCGGCCCAGTTCAAGGAACTGGCGGTCCTGGACCATCTGGCCGGCAGCGAGACCTACAGCCCCGAAGGGGCGCCCCGGGAGGCCCTGCTGGTGCGTCGCGCCTCCCTGCGCCGGTCCTTGTTGGAGAGACTCCGCAAGGCCCTGGCTCCAGCCGCCTTCCGTTGGATGCACGAGGGCCGGGTCCTGGAAGAGGCTCCGGCCGGAAGTCGGAACGCCTTCTTCAGCGGAGTCCTGGAATCGCTCTACCCGGACACCCCCCGGGTCTCGCTGGCCGGCTCCCGCCGAGAGCGCCAGCAGGCCCTGGACGAGTTGCTGGACCTGTCGACCCCCTTGCAGCTTCCGGTGGCCAGCCGCTCCGGCAGCGCCCGGGTCCTGAGGCTTCTTCTGGCGGACCAGGGCCTGCTGGAGTTGGAGAGTGACCGGGGCGCCTCCATCCTCTACACGGTCGGTGGGCCTCTGCCCGAAGTTCGTCCCATGGCCTCCGCCTGGAACAAGGTGCTCCAAGCCCTGGTCGGGTTCGGCGACCAGAACCGGACGACGTCCCTGGTCGGTCTTCTGGCTGAGCTCTCCCAGCGGCCGCTGGGTCTGCGGGGGGAGCTGACCCCCTTCCTGCTGGGAGCCGCCCTGCGCCGGCACTACCCCGACCTGGAACTGGTGGAGGAAGGCGAACCCGTCCCCCCTTCGGGGGTTGCGCTGCGTCGAGCCCTGGCGCGCCCCCGGACCTGGAACCTGCGCTTCCATCCCACCAGCGAGGACGAGGCCGTCTTCCTGCGAGTGCTCCTGGAGCGCTTTGGCGCCGCCGAGAAGAAGCCCGAGCCCGGGGGCTGCAACCTCTGGGACCGCTCCCGGCAGGCCCTCCTGGCCTGGCGGGAGCGTCTGCCCGCCCTCGCCCGGGCGCATCGGGCCTGGTCGGACCCGGATTCCAACGCTTTGATGTCCCTGCTGGACGACCCGGACCGCACCCGGTCGGCCCGCGACCTTCTGGGAACGCACCTTCCCGAGCTGTTCGGCGAGGACGGCATTCCCCTGACGGACAGGCAACAGGGGCTCCTGGCTCGGATCGACGCAGCCCGCGTGGCCATCGAGGCCTTCCCGGAACACCGGCAGGAGGAACTCCTGCGCCAGATGGGCCAGGCTCTGGGGGCTGAAGAGCCTCCCGGCGAGGGTCTGGAGGCCTGGTTTGAAGATCTCCTCTGCAACTGGCGGACCAGCCTGCATCCTGGAACCGATTCCCGCCCCTTCTCGAAGTGGGCTTCGGGTTTGTTGGAGGTGGCTTGTGCCTCCGAGCCCTTTGCAGTGCGTTGGTTCGAGAGCCTGCCCCGCAAGCTGGGACTCCCCGCCGTGCGCGACTGGGATCCCGACCAGGGGGCCGTCTTCCTGGCCCGCCTTGCCCGTGCCCGGCTGGAGCTGGAGTTGTGGAGGCTGCGCGAGCTCTTCCCTCTGCCGCAGGACCCTGTTCAGCGTTCCAATGAGGTCCGGCGCTGGATCCGGGAGGCCATGGATGGAAGCGGCCTGGACGAAGCCCAGCGGCGCTCGTTGATGTTGGACCTGCTGGAGTCGCTGGTCTGGAAGTAGAACTTCTCACAGGCAAGGAGGTCCGCATCGTTGCAGACGGCAAATTCCCAAACCGGTCACGAGCGGGTGGCGCAGTTTGACGGCTTCTTCGTCGGCTTCTGGGGGACATGGGTGCTCCACCTGGGCTGCGAGTTGGGGTTCTTCCGGGCGCTTCAGGAGGCGGGCCTGCCCGTCTGCGAGCTGGCTGAACGCCTGGGCTTCGAGGAGGACTACGTCGGCGTCTGGTGTCGGGCGGCCAATGCCTACGAGATCCTGGACCAGGATGCAGAAGGCTGCTACTCGTTGGCGAACGGGGTGGCTGAAGCCCTGGAGGCCGGGGGGCCCTGGGCCGGGGCCCTGGTCCAGGTCTCCAATCGCGTCTGCGAGACCCTCGAGGCCGTCTTCCGGGGCACGGCTCCTCCCGAGTCGCGTTTCTCCTTGCACCAGCAGATGGCCCAGGTGGTGCGCTCGTCCTATCAGGACCTGCTGCTCCATCAGTTACCCCGGATTCCCGAGATCCAGGCCGTCCTGGCCGGTGGAGGGCGTCTGCTGGAGCTGGGCTGTGGTTGTGGACATGGACTGGAGATCCTGCGCCGGCTCCACCCCCTGGTCGAGCCGACCGGCCTGGAGGCCGACTACGAGTGCGCGCGCGAAGCAGAGAGGGCCACAAGGGCCGTCATCGTGGTAGGGACTGCCGAGGATTGCCGCTACGAGTCCCGGTTCGATGTGGCCCTCTTCCATCGCTCCCTGTCCTATTGCGAGTCACCCGAACAGGCGCTGCAGCGAGCCGTGGCGGCCCTGAAGCCCGGGGGCTTCCTGGTGGTGACCCTTCCCGACGACTTCCCGACCACCGAATCCGATCTGCGAACGGATCGGGGGCGGGCTCGGATGGGCGAGAGGTTGTTCTACGGCATGTTCCTGGCTCCGGACCCCCGCTACAACCCGACCCGGGGACAGGTGGCGGAGTGGTTGAAGGGGCTTGCGGTCGAGGAAGTGGGTCAGTTGGGCCCGGAGCACGTGCGGAACTTCACCCTGGTCTACCGGCGCCGCGCTTCCTGAGGATCTCAGGCTGCTCGAGGAGTTCGGAGCAGGACCGTGGCCAACCACAGGATCGGCACCCCTGCGGCGAAGCCTGCGGCCACGTCGCTGGGGTAGTGGGCTGCCAGGTAGACGCGGCTCAGTCCGATTCCCACCACCAGCAAGGTCAGGAGCGCGACCAGGCTCACCTTCAAGTGCCCTGACCATGGAGCGCGCCAGACCTGCCAGGCCAGCAGACCGTACACGCAGAACGCCAGCATGGCGTGCCCGGAGGGGAAGCTGGCCAGTGGCTCGTGGACCAGGGGGCTGAATTCAGGCCCCGGGCGGGGGCGGGCAAACCAGTCTTTCAGACCGCCGTTGACCAGGGAGGCAGCCAGGAGGATCCCCATCAGCCCGAATCGGTCGGCGGGGTCCCGGGAGGGCCAGCCCATCAGTCCCATCAGGGCGGCCAGGCCCATCAGGACCAGGGGGTTGCCCAGGTCGGTCACAAGTCGCACGGCGGCATCCAGGGCCGGGCCGCGCCACGCTTGAAGACCCAGAAGGAGCCGCTCCTCCCAGGCTGAGAACGCTGCCGTGGGGAGGGTCTGGCCCAGTCGGGCCAGGAAGAAGAGCATCAGGAAGGCCAGGGTCAGGCCTGCGCACACGTCTCGTCGGTCTAGTCGCATCTCCGCTCCCTGGGATGGAGGATCGAGCCCTGGGGCGGGAGGTGGGTCACCCCCAGGCCGCCGTGCGACCCGGAGGTGACCCGTCCGGTCAGAACCTCCTCATGCGTGGGGAGGCAGCCACTTCGGAGCCGAGCGGACCAAGCGGGTCAGGAGCATCTGCCGCTCCAGGAAGAATTCCCGGGGCAGGCGTTCGAAGAGTTGCAGGAACATCTCTTCGTGGGCCAGGGATTCGGTCTTCCAGGCCTCGCGGTCCACGGTCATGAGCTCGTCGAACTGCTCCTGGCTGAAGTCCAGGCCTGTCCAGTCCAGGTCCTGATAGCCCGGCATCCAGCCGATGGGGCTCTCGGCGGCGTGTCCACGGCCGTGGACACGGTCCAGGACCCACTTCAGGATCCGCATGTTCTCGCCGAAACCTGGCCAGAGGAACTTCCCGTCCTTCTTCAGGAACCAGTTTACCCGGAAGATCCTGGGAGGCTCGGGGTGGACCCGGCCCATGTCCAGCCAGTGGTCGAAATAGTCGCCCATGTGGTAGCCACAGAACGGCAGCATGGCCATGGGGTCACGCCGGATGGTTCCGACCTTTCCGGCCGCGGCCGCCGTCTTTTCCGAGCCCATGGTTGCGGCCAGGTAGACGCCGTGGCTCCAGTTGAAGGCCTGGAAGACCAGGGGCATGTCCTGGCTGACGCGGCCCCCGAAGATGAAGGCCTGGATCGGAACGCCCTGCGGGTTGTCCCACTCGGGATCGATGGTCGGGCATTGGGCAATCGGGGCGGTGAAGCGGGCGTTGGGGTGGGCGGCCGGTCGGCCGCATCCGGGGGTCCACTCCTGGCCACGCCAGTCGGTCAGCCGCTCGGGCACCTCGTCGGTCATGCCCTCCCACCAGACGTCGCCGTCGGGGGTCATGGCCACGTTGGTGAAGATGCTGTTCTTGCGGATGGACGCCATCGCGTTGGGGTTGGAGTCTTCCGAGGTGCCCGGGGCGACCCCGAAGAAGCCGGCTTCCGGGTTGATGGCGTAGAAGCGCTGATCCTCGCCGGGCTTGATCCAGGCGATGTCGTCCCCGACGGTCCAGACCTTCCAGCCCTCGAAGCCCTCCGGAGGGATCATCATGGCGAAGTTCGTCTTGCCGCAGGCGCTGGGGAAGGCTGCGGCCACGTAGGTCTTCTCACCGTCGGGGGCTTCCACCCCGAGGATCAGCATGTGTTCGGCCATCCAGCCTTCCTGGCGGGCCATGTGCGAGGCGATCCGCAGGGCCAGGCACTTCTTGCCCAACAAGGCGTTGCCGCCGTATCCGCTGCCGAAGGACCAGATGGCGCGTTCTTCGGGGAAGTGGACGATGTACTTGTTGTCCTTGTTGCAGGGCCAGGGAACGTCGGCCTGGCCGGGCTTCAAGGGGGCGCCCACCGAGTGCAGGCAGGGCACGAAGTCCTCGCTGTCGCCCAGCACGTCCAGGACGGCCTGGCCCATGCGGGTCATGATCCGCATGTTGGCGACCACGTAGGGGCTGTCGGTGATCTCGATGCCGATCTGGGCGATGCGCGAGCCCAGGGGGCCCATGCTGAAGGGGATCACGTACAGGGTGCGCCCTTGCATGCAGCCCTCGAAGAGGCCGGTCAGGGTGGCCTTCATCTCGTCGGGGTCGATCCAGTTGTTGTTCGGGCCGGCGTCCTCCCGGTTCCGGGTGCACACGAAGGTGCGGTCCTCGACCCGGGCCACGTCGTCCGGGTCGGAAGGGCAGAGGAAACTGCCCGGCCTCTTCTCGGGGTTCAGGGCGATGAAGGTGCCGGACTGGACCATCTCCTGGCACAACCGGTCATACTCTTCCTGGCTGCCATCGCACCAGTGGATGCTCTCCGGGCGGCAGAGCCGGGCGATCTCGTCGACCCAGGCCACGAGTCGGGGGTTGGAGGTCGGCGGGGGCGGGGCTTTCTGGATGCTCATTCGGGCTCCACTTCTATCGGGTGATTTCTGGGATTCTCCTGGAGAAAAAGAGGAGGGCTGTCGCCGAAAATCACGGCGACGACAGACCGGCCTGGGCAATTCCACTGGACCCGGCCTGCTCCTGCCCAAGCGGTCAGGGTTCCGAGTGGGCGACGTCCACGACGTTTCCTCGGGAGTCCAGGTAGATGACCACCCGGGTGCTTCCGAAAAGCCCGCAACGGTAGACCAGGCGCTTCAGGGTGAGCAGGCCCTCAGGGACCTTGGGGCCTCGCCGCTCGAGGACTTCGTCGGGAGGGCCGAACTGTCCGAGCACCTGCTGCTCGGTGTCGCCGCTGCGAGGCTGGGGACAGGGCTTCCAGGCCACCAGGCACACGATGATCCCCGCGACCAGTCCCAACAGGGCTCCTCGGAGGAGCTCGGAGCCATGACGGTGCCACCAGTTGGATCGGCGGGGCGCGGAGTCGGTCATGGTCGTCTGCTTCGAAGCCTCCCGGGGTCGCTCCTGTCTTGAAGTCAGCCCCCTCTTCCTCCTGGCTGCCTTCCCAGGGTGCTCGGGCTCCCCGGCGAATCTGGAGGACATGCCAGGTCAGTCCCGCCCGGGTTTTGAGTCCATCTTCGAGCCCTCTCCACCCCGTCTGCTCTTCCGCAGGGCCAGGCTCTTCTACGCGATGCTCCTGGCTTTGGGATTGTTGGCCGTGGTCTGGTTGGACCGGGCCATCGGACCGCACCAGGAGCTGGGTTTCTTCTACCTGGCGATCATCGTGCTGGCGTGCCTGGAGTTGGGGCTTCATGGCCTGCTCTTCGTGCCTCTGGCCTTTGCCAGCTACCTGGGCAACGTCCTGGCCCGGGCCGGGCCCGACCGGCCCGCCTTCCTCTTCGAGCACAGCCTGGTCAGTGCGGCCAGTTTCGCCGTGGTCGGCGTCGTGGCGGCCATGGCCCATCAGGGTCGGGTTCGTCTGGAGGCCCATCGACAGGCCCTGGAGGTGGCCGTCTCGCAACACGAGGCCGTCCTGCGCTGCCTGCCCGATTTCGTCCTGGTCCTGGACCAGGACCTGCGGATCCGGGGGACCGGGGGCGCATTCCGCGAGCACCTGGGCTTGTCGCCCGAAGAGCTCGAAGGGGTGGCCCTGACCGACCTGGAAGTCGGCCACTCCGGGTCCGGCTTCGAGAAGTTGGCGGCGGACCTTTCGGCGACGACGTCTTCCTGGTCGGCACTGGCCCCGCCTCCGACCCCCGAGCGGCCCCAGGCCCATCGGATCACCCTCGAGACGCGCCTGCTGGACGCCGTCGCGGGTCCCATCCAGGCTGGTCGGGGAGATCTTCTGGGGTGGGTGGTCCTGCTGCGCGACGTCACCGACCTGGTCAGCACCCAGGGGCTGCTGCTGGCCCGGGCGCGCAGCCTGGCCGTGCAGGAGACCCGGCGCCAGTTGGCCCGGCACCTGCACGACAACGTGACCCAGACGCTGGCCGCCATCCGCCTGCGCCTGGAGGTCACTGCTGCCCGCGGGGAAGGGGGTCTTGAACCTTCTCAGGTCTGCGAGGTCCAGGACGGCCTGGGCCAGGCCATCCGGGAACTGCGCCAGACGATGTGGGAGCTGCGTCCGACCGTGCTGGAGAGTCTCCCCTTCGCCGAGGCCCTGCGCGCCTATCTGGAGGATCTTGGGCGGCGCTCGGGCTTCCAGGCTCGGCTGGAGGTCGAGGGACTGGTCGACCTTCAACCCGAGCGGGAGGTCCTGCTGTTCAGGGTCGTCCAGGAAGCCGTGACCAACGCCTTGAAGCACTCGCAGGCCGAAGAGGTGCTGGTCCGGCTGGAGGCCCGGGACGGTCATCTGGCAGTCGAAATCCGCGACGACGGGGTTGGATTCGATGCCGAGGCGGCAGGGGGCGATCCCTTGCGCAAGAGCTTCGGCCTGCGGGACATGCAGGATCGGGCCCGCGTTCTGGGAAGCGAGTTGGTCATCCGAACGGCCCCTGGACATGGGACCCGCGTGTGCCTGTCCGTGCCTCGGGATCCGCGACAGGAGGAATTGGAGTGACCCAAGTCCGCGTCATGCTGGTGGACGACCACGCCCTGTTCAGGGAGGGGCTGGTCCTGCTCTTGAAGGGCCGACCGAACCTGCACGTGGTGGCCGAGGCCGCCACCGGCGAAGAAGCCCTGGCTCAACTCGAGTCATCCCGTCCCGACCTGGTCCTGTTGGACCTCAACCTGCCCGGTATCGGAGGGGTCGAGGCCTGCCGGCTGCTCAAGGAGAGGGCTCCCGAGCTGCGGGTGGTGATCCTGACCATGTCCGACGACCTCGAATCGATCTTCGAGGCGGTCCGGGCCGGAGCTTGCGGTTATCTGTTGAAGGACATCGCCTCCCAGAACCTTCTGGAAGCCATCGACCAGATCGATCGAGAAGGCGGGATTCTGGAACCCTTCCTGGCGCGTCGGCTCCTGGCCGAGTTCTCGGGCCCCCGGTCTGCACCCCGGACGGCCGAGCCGACGGCGGCCGGGCCGATTCTCTCCCCTCGTGAGACCGAGATCCTCTGCAAGGTCGTCGATGGTCTGTCCAACAAGGAAATCGCCGACCGACTGTGCATCAGCAAGTATACCGTGGGAAACCACATCAACAACATCTTCCGGAAACTGGGCGTCAACGACCGGACCCAGGCGGCCGTGGCCGCCATCAAGATGCGTCTGGTCTGACGCGGGTCCGGGCGGCCCGCCCACGGAGGAACCCCCCGGCCCCCTGCGAAGGGCCTTGCACCCCGAGTGCAAACTTGTTCTGGAGGTCTCTTGATGAAAGCTCTGCGCTTGTCGCTTCAAGCCCTGCTGCTGGGTCTTGCGCTGCTGACCCAACCGGTTCGGGCCGAAGCCCCCGCCCAACTCCCCCCGGACCTGCTGGCGGTGGTCTGGCAACAGACCTCTGCGGAATACAAGGCCCTGTGCATGCAGGTGTTCCAGGGGGCCACCCAGGCCATGCGCTCGCACGTTCAAGGGGGAGAATATCTCTTCCAGGACGGGCGGCTCTGGCTCCAGACCCTGGTCCGGCACCCGGATGGCCGGTTGACCTGGGACCGGCGGCCCGTGGCGCTGGTCATGGACCTCGACGAGACCGTCCTGGACAACAGCGGTTTTGAGGCCTGGGCCATCCAGACCCGGCAGACCTACAACCCCAAGAACTGGGGACACTGGATGAGGTTCCAGGGGGACACCCCGAGCTCGTGGAAAGCCCTGCCCGGAGCCCTGGAGATGATCTGCGAGGCTCGAAAGATGGGGATCTCTCCGGTCTTCATCACCAACCGCAACGAGTCGGGTCGTGCCGCCACCCTGGCCGTGCTGCGGGGACTGGGCCTGGATGCGCCCGATCTGTCCGAGCGCCTGTACATGGAGGATGAACCCAACGAGCCCAAGGCCCGCGAGGCCCTGCTCCAGGACATGGGCCTGGCCCCGGACAGCCCTGAAGGGCGGCGGCTGGCCGCCAACTCCAGCGACAAGGAACGCCGGCGTGTGGACGCGATGTCGCGTTTCCACGTGGTGGCCTGGTTCGGCGACAACCTGTATGACTTCCCGGTCGATGTTCCCAACACCAGCGCTCCCGGAGAGGCCATCCGCAAGGTTCGCGACGAAGAGGTGGCCCGGAACGCCCAGCGTTGGGGAACCAGTTGGTTCGTGTTGCCCAATCCGATGTATGGCAGTTGGTACTACGGACCCGCCGTGCCCTCGGGGACCCAACTGAAGGTCCTGGATGACTTCGGATTCGAGGCCTGGCGCAAGAAGAACCTCTAGGAACCCAGCCGGAAACCCCTC
>DIWH01000052.1:0-151 GCA_002423485.1 Candidatus Xenobium occultum
TCCAGGTCGCGCATCTCACCCACCACGATCACGTCGGGGTCCTCGCGCAGAGCCGCGCGCAGGGCCCGCTGGAAGGACTCGACGTGGACCCCCACCTGGCGCTGCACGATGATGGCCCGATCATCCCGGTGCACGTACTCGATGGGGTCCT
>DIWH01000052.1:163-3238 GCA_002423485.1 Candidatus Xenobium occultum
CCGAGCCGGTGGGGCCGGTCACCAGAACCAGGCCGTTGCGGTGGCGCGTGAGGGTCGAGAAGACCTCGGGCAGGCCCAGGTCCAGCAGACTCGGTGCTTCCCAGGGGATCATCCGGAAAACGACCGACATCCCGTTGCGCTGGATGTAGGCGTTACAGCGGAAGCGGCAGCGGCCGACCCCGGGGATGCTGCCTTCGTAGGCGAAATCCAGGTTCATCTGGTCCCGGATCCGGTCGTACTCCTGAGGCAGGACGATCTCCTGGAGCAGATCCACCACGTCCCGGTTCTGCAAGGGCGGCATCGCCGTGGACTCCAGCCGGCCATAGACGCGGATGGCCGGGGGGAAGCCCGAGGCCAGCAGCAGATCCGAACCTCGAGACTGGATCATCTCGCTGAGGAAATCGTGCAGGGGAATCTTCATGGAGACAGGGTGTTCTCGCGACTTTCGAGCGCTCCTTCCAAGCAGAACCATGCCGGTGAGAAGCCAAAGGGGGAGAGGTCCTGGTCAGGGCCCGCTTGTTTCCTGGAGATTTCAAGGTTACGGGGGAGTCACGGGCTCATGGACTTCCCTCCGACTTCCGACCCCTCTGCCTTGAGGGCCTCGCTCTTCGCCTCTCCGGAGGCCAGAAGGGCCCGTGCGGAAAGAACCCGCCTCCCCATAGGCCACCTCTCACCCGATACGGGTCTCGACCAGGACGTCTACGTGGCCACCCAAGGCTCATCGCCGATGGGCGGCTCGACCATCCGGGAGGTGAACCTGCAGACAGGCAGGGAACGCTGGGACGCCCACCTGGCAAGTGATCTGGTGGTTTCTCCGGTACCCTCGGCTGACAGAAGCACGGGATGGGCCTCGGGGGAGGTCGTGATCGGCGGGGTGACCCTGCCCCGACGCTGAGGTCCTGCCTCGTCAGACGAGGCGGCTGAACTCCACGATGCGCTCCACCAGAAGCGCCTGCAGGTATTGCATTTCATCCAGGCCCAAGGCCCCTCCGAAGCAGGCCTGGCCGCGGTCGCTGCTGGCGCACAGGACCCCCACCGGGAAGAACCGCTCGATCTGGACCTCGCGTTGACGCTTGTGCTTGCTGAAGTCCCGCAAGACCAGATCCTCCAGTTCTCCCAGCGGAATCTCGTGGTTCCCGTACAGGGTGGACTCCACCCGAAGCGCCTGGCGGGTCAGTCGGAGCGTCTCGGTCAGACGGCGGGCCTGCCAGGAGGACCAGGTGGCTCGAGCCTCCATCAAACCACCCACGATCAGGGCCGTGGGTATGGAAAACCCCCAGGACTCCTGCCAGATAACAACCGACAGAAGCGCCAGGAAGGCTGCCAGCCCCAGAGCCGCTCCCACCGGCTTCCAGGGGTTGGCCAGGTTGGCCCGGGGAATCCGAATCTCCAGCCCCTCAGGGCTCTCCAGGCAGCGCAGCCGGCAGGCCGACGGGCGGCGGGGCTTGGGAACCGGTCTCCCGGTCCGCAGGTAGCGCTGGCCCAGGCTCTCGTCCAGCTCGGTGCTCTTCTTGAGGACCGGGGGACTCACCGTCTTGTCCCGAAAATCGGAACCCAGCCGGCGGCTGACCGCCTCCGCCGTCCAGCGGGCCTCCTCCGGATCATCCGGGAACCGATCCACCAGGAGGCTCCGATTGGAGACGCGCAGGTGGACCTCGTACACCTCCTCGACCTGGCGGGGTCCGTGCCGCCCCTGATGGACCCTCGCTTCCCGGGTGATCTCGACGGTCCCGGCTTTAGCCAGGCTCAGGACATCCCGCAGCATGGGGCGGACCAGGCCCCACCAGTCGGTCAGTGTGCGGGTGTCACCGTCCAGGACCCTGCCCTTCTGCACCAACATCCCCGCCAGTCCCAGGAGCAGGAAGGCGCCCCCGGACAGAGCCCAGGGAAGGCTGAACTCCATCGGCGGGACCGTTCCCAGGAAGACGAGCGTCTGGGCCGCCAGGATCACCGTGCCGATCAGGACCGGCAGGCTGGCCGCCAGGTGGATGCCCTGCAGCAAATCCGTCCTCTGATAGGTGCGGGAGAGGGTCTTCCCCTGGAGTTTCCAGACATGTCGGCCCATGGCGGGGGGGTTCGCGAGGTCTGAACAGGCCTCCTGGGAAGGCCTGTTCGGCCGGCGTTCCAGACAAACTCCCGGGCCGGCCGCCGGGGCTCGGCTCGGGCCTGCCCTCAGCCCGACCTGGTGAGCTCCACGATGCGATTCACCAGCAGAGCGCGCAAATATTCCAAATTCGCCTCGTCCAGGCTGCCCCCGAAGCAGGCCTCCACCCGGTCGCTTCGGGCGCAGAGGCAGCCGACCGGGAAGAAGCGCTCGGCCTGAAAGTCGCGACTCTTCTTGTCCATGAGGATTCGTCCCCCCTCCGGGTCCTGCAGCCACACGTGGTCCACATCCTCCACGTTGGTCGAAGGGTTCTTCCTGTAGACCATCACCCGTGATTCCCGCTCGATCACAACGGCCTCAATCGGCCCCAGCCGGGTGGGCTGGCCGGTCGAGCAGCATCCGTGCCAGGACCAGCCGGTCAGGATCCGGGTCCGGCTGTCCAAGGTCCTCTGGAGGCGGACCAGCATCCAGGAGAGCCCGACGAAGCACAGGAATCCTCCGATGTAGAGGGCGTGGGGTGGCCCGGACGGCGGACCCGGTCCCCTGGCGATGTACCAGTACACGCCGAGAACCAGGAGGCCCCAGATCACCACCACCAGCCCCAATGGCAAAGCGTAAGGTAGAGGGCGGCTTCCCTGAAGGGACAGTCCTTGGCGCCTCCAAGTGCTTCCGAGCATGAACGAAATGATTCGCAGACGTTCGACATCCTCCTGGTCGAGAGACATCGGTCCGGGCCCCCCCCTCTGCCCTGGACCTGAATCGCTGTACCGGGGTCTGGGCCAGGATCGTCGGTCATCAGGATCGTTTGGAACCGGTCATGCCCACCTCGTGGCACCTCAGGTCCCGGGCCAGCCGTTCCGAGTCCGACCAGAGGCGTCCGTCGCGCCGGATTCCCACCTAGGAACCCAGACGGAAACCCCTCGGTCGCCTCGCCGGGTCTTTTCCGCCCCCGCTGTGTCGCAAAAAGTCTC
>DIWH01000052.1:3244-79144 GCA_002423485.1 Candidatus Xenobium occultum
GGTCCGGATACTCACACAGACTCCTGGCGGCAGATTCAGGTGTATCGGGCCTGCTGGAATCAGAGCCCTCCTCCGGCTAGAATGTAGGAATGGCTGCCATGAACCCGCTCTCTCCCGTCCCATCGCCTTCCCCGATGTCGGGCCCGGCTTCCCCACCCGATCGTTCGACCCCGCCCCCGAACCCGCCGACGGATCGGCTGGAACTGACGGGGGAACCTGGCCAGCCAGCCGCTCCCCAGGCTTCGCGAACCCCGGCCCAGGTTTCAGGCGCTCCCCCGGCGGCCCCAGAGCAGGCCCGGCCCGCCCCCCCGCCCCCGGGCTTCCCCGCCCGCAGCTCCTGGAGCTCCTGGCCCCAGGCCCGGACGGCCCTGAAGGCAACCCTGCCCGAAGAGACCCTGGCAGTCCTGGACCGGACCTGGGAGTATGCCCTGCACTGCCACGGCGACCAGATGCGGCCCAACCATGAGCCCTACACCGTGCATCTCCTGGAGGTGGTGGAGATCCTGATCGCCAGCGGCGTGCGCGACTGCGACGTCCTGCAGGCCGGGATGCTGCACGACGTGGTCGAGGACACGCCCCACCCCCTCTCGGAGATCCGCGAGCTCTTCGGACGCGGCGTCTCGGAGCTGGTGGACTGGATGACCAAACCCGAGGCCCGCCCCGGGCAGGACCCCGCCGAGGCCCGCAGCGCCTATCTCCGGCAGTTCGCGCAGGCTCCTCCGCAGGCCGCCCAGGTCAAACTGGCGGACCGGCTGAGCAACGTCCAGCGCCTGCACACCCACCCCCGGCCCGCCAAACAGCGCTCCTACTACAAGGAGACCGTGGAAGAGGTGATGCCTCACGCCCAGGCGCACCCCTGGTTTGCCCAACAGTTCCGGGCCTGGAGGGAGGCCTTCGCACACCTGGCCTGAGCCGGAGGACATGCCGCCCCGGCTGGGGAAGTCCTGACCCGTTCGCCCGGACGGCCCTCCTGGCAGGGCCAAAATTCCCTGGCGCAGGGAGCCCACGATGTCGCGGACCGACCTGGCAGGAATCCTCCGTCGAAACTCCATCCGCAAGGGATGGAGGGAACCGGTGCGGATGCCCGTCCGGGTGATGGAGCAGGGTGGGAGCACCCACGACTGCGAACTGGTCGAGGCCAGCCCCCTGGGCTTCCGGCTGCGGGCTCCGCGCCGGCTGCCCCGCAACCAGCCCCTGGTCTTCCGCTTCCACTGCAGCCCACCGAATTCCACCTCCGAGGGGCTGCCGGGCGGAGTGGTCGACATCCCGGGCGAGGTCCTGTGGACCCGCAAAGAGGGCAGCGGGGCCCTGAACGTCCAGGCCGGGGGCCGATTCTCGCTGGACCACCGCCGCCACTGGGAGTCCCTGTGCCGCCTGCTGCTTCACGGGCCGGGCATCGACATGGCGGACCTGGACGAACGCCGCAGCCACGGTCGCATGGTGCACGACGAGGATCTGGAGAGCCAGGACATGGTGCTGCGTGACATCTCGCGGGGTGGAGCCGGCCTGCTGGTGCGCCAGCCGGTGGTGGTCGGGTCGTGGATGGACCTGCTCTTGGAGCGGGAAGACGAGCCCCTGCAACTGCGGGGCCGGGTCCTGCGCTGCCAGGAGATCGTCCGGGGCAGCGTCTATCACGTCGGTCTGGCCTTCGGGATGATGGACACCGGGACCGGCCAGGACCTCTTGACCTACCTCACCGAACTCCTGGAGAGGAAGGGCCCGACCCCCTGCCCTCCTCGGGGCTGACGAGTTCCGGCTCCAGGACCGTCCGGTCCCCGGCGTAGTGGTAGCGCAAGGCCGCCTCGGAGTACCTGTGCCGACGCCCACGCGGACAGGCGTCCCGGATGGCCACCCAGGCCCGCCAGGTCCGCTTGGGATCCCAGCCCACCTCCAGGGCCTTCTGGAGGGCCTCCAGGCACGGACGCCCGCATCCCTCCCAGCAGGGGGCCGCAGGCCAGGCCGGCCCGGCCGAGGTCGGCATGTCCAGGACCACCAGGGCGCGCAAGGCGATCCAGGGCCCGTAGATCGGGTGCACGCTGAGATGGGCCGGCGAGAGGCTGGCCATCCCGGCCAGGTCGGCCGCCCGCTGGATGGCCACCCGGCGGGGAGGAGGCTCGTGGGCGCCGCGCACGTCCAGCACGGGCAGGCCGTCCAGGGCTCGGGCCAAGGCCTGCTCGACGTAGCGGTCCAAGGGGTCCGAGGTCCGTTGCAGGTCGGATTGCCGACGGAACACCTTCAGGAACAGGGGCCACAAAACTCGGGTATTGCCCACGACCAGGGCCAGCCGGTCGTCCCCCGCAGGCAGGCGGAGAGGCTCGGAGACCGCCCGGTTGTAGGCGCCCATCGCCAGGGGTGCCAGCAGGTCCAACCCGGTGCCGGCCAGGCGTTCGGAGACCAGACGAAGCAGGGAGGAACCGACGAGTTGCTGGGGTCGGCGGCTCGGGTCGTGGGAGGCTGGCATGACCTCGGCCTTTTCGGACCTGACCTGCAGGGTTCCTTGCCGTGCCCTCCATCCTGGGAAGGGGGCCCGCGACGCGAGGGCTGCCCCGCCCGGGCCTCGAAGTGCTGGTCATGGAATCGACTGAGCTTCTGGCGCACTACCTGCAGACAAGCGCCGTCATCCAACTGGTCCGGGCCACCCCGGAAGGCCTGGTGACCGAGTGTAACCAGGCCTTTGCAGCGGCCCTGGGCGTCCCCCGGAGCGAGCTCATCGGACGCCCGATCTGGGGATGGCTGGTCGACCCCGATGCCCAGAGGCTTCGGGAGAGAATCTTCACGGGAGAACCCGGCCTCTTCCCCCAGCGGATCAACCTCTCCGACGCCCAGCAACATCCCTACACCCTCGAGGCCCTGTTGAGCCTGGACTCGCAGGGCTTCGCGCTGATCGGGGAGCCCGCGCTGAGCAAGGAACACGCCCTGCGCAACGAGTTGCTGCTGCTGAACAACGAGTTCGCCGTCCTGACCCGCGAGAACGCGCGGCAGAACAAGGACCTGCGGAAGGCCCAGAGCGAACTGGAGAGGGTCTACGACGAGCTGAAGAGCTCGCACTGGCACCTGAAGAAGATCCAGGAGGTCCTGCCCATCTGCATGATCTGCGGCAAGGTTCGGACCGAAGAGGCCACCTGGGATGACCTGATCCATTACTTCAAACAGAACTCGGACTTCCTGAGCCACAGCTACTGCCCAGAGTGCCTGGCCCGAGTCGAGGCAGACCTGGAACCGAAGGAGGAGGCTCCCTGATGGACTCCCTGCCCATCCTGGATCGTCTGGAGATGGGCCATCGCCTGCGCCGCCTGCGCACGGAACTGGCCCAGACGCTGGCCGAACGCTGGCGCGCGCGACAACAAGACCTTTCGGCAGCACCTGGGGAGCCGGTTTCCCGTGCCTTCGACGAAGACGCCGGCGAGCACCTGGACTTCCTGGCCGGCGCCGTAGAGGGCGGGTCACTGGCGGCCTTCGAGGAGTACGCCCGCTGGAAGTCCCGGGTCCTGGCTTCGCGCGCACTCCCGGCCGCCGATCTGGTCCAGGATTTCGAGGACATGGAGGCCTGGCTTGAGGCCCGGCTGCCTTCGACCGGGAAGGAGGCCGTGACCCGGGCCCTGCGCGCCGGCGCCCAGGCTGCCGCCGAGGCGGACACCGAGATCCCTGGGATTCCAGCGGGCCTGTCTCCCCTGCAGGCGGTGCAGGAGCAATTCCTGCGGGTCATCCTGAGAGGGGAGCGCCGGGAAGCCACCCGACTGTCGCTGGAGGCCCTGCAGGCGGGGCACTCGATTCCGGACCTGTACATCGAGGTCTTCCAGGAGTCCCAGTACGAACTGGGCCGGTTGTGGGAATCCAATCAGATCACGGTGGCCGAGGAGCATATGGCCACGGCCGTCACCCAGTCGGTCCTGGCTCGGCTCTATCCCCACATCGAGCCCACCAGCCCTCCCCAAGGCAACATGGTCGTCACGGGGGTCGAGGGTGAGATGCACCAGATCGGGGCCCACATGGTCTCGGATCTCTTTGAGGCCCGCGGATGGAGCGTCCGCTTCCTGGGGACGAACGTGCCTCGGGCCGGAGTCGTCCAGGCCCTGGCCGAGCACGACGCCGACCTTCTGGGCATCTCGGCAACCATGCTCTTCAGCGTCCCCAACGTGGTGGAGCTGGTCCACGCCGTGCGCCAGAAGTTCGGGAACGCCCGACCGCGAATCCTGGTGGGCGGGGCGACCTTCCGCCTGGCTCCCCGGCTGGCCGGCGAGCTGGGCGTCGAGTCCTGCGTCGGCGATCTGCGCCAGATCTGAGGCCGGAGCCGTCGCCGCAAATCCGCACCTCCCCTGGCAGGAGGTCCCTGGGGAAGGGAGGCGGAACCGGACGCCGGGCAGACCCTCCTGCTCGGACTTCTCGGGAGATCTGCCAGACCATGTGCACAGGAGACGACTTCGGGGTCGCGAAGCCCCTGCCCCCCCTGCGGGGAAGCCGGGTTCTTTGAAAGAGGTCCGAAGATGCTGCTGCGCTGGACTCTGATGCGGGTGGTCGCCCTCTCCCTGGCGGCATTGTTCCTGGCGGGATGTGGGGGCGGGGCAACCGGCCCTGGAAGCGGCAACCCGGTCACCCGCTCACAGACCGCTGTCTTCGGGTTGGCGACCCTGGACGACGAGCCGCTGGCGGGAGCGACGGTTTGCATCCTGTCAAAGGACGGCCTTCCTTTACCCCTGGCGGAAGAATCGAAGACCACCCACGGGGGAGCCTTCATGGCCCGACCCCTTCCCTTCGTGCCGCGCGGTGCCTTCAGCGTCGTCGTGACAGCCCCGAACGGCGAGGTGTTCTCGGCAGAGGCGGACGGAGTGACCGATGGCCGCCCCCCCTTCGTCCACGTCAACGCCCTGACCACCCTGTGCCGGGCCTATCACGCCAGGCATCCCGAGCTGAGCCTGGCCCAGGTCCGCGACCGGGTCCATCGCAAGGTTGGAATCCGCCCGCGGTTCGACCTGGGCGACCACGTGGCCAGTCCGTTCTACTCGATGTTCTCGTCGCGGGCCTTCATGCAGCGGGCGCGTCAGCACCCGGGTGGCCACGCGGCCTACCTGGAGTCGGTCGTGGAGGACTTCGACAGGCCCGCGACCCGAAGCGCCGGGACGGCCTACCTGGGAGTCGAGGCCGAACCAGGCAACTGGATCGTCCCCTACGTGGAGCCACAGAACTTCATCGCCAACATCGCTCCTGAGTGGGAGAACGGGGTCGGCAGGATGTTGGCGCCGGCGACGACGGCGGCGGAGGAAGTGGCCGAGGGATTCAGCCTGGTGACGGCGGTCGGGGACGGCCTGATCGACAGCGTCATCGGCCTGATCGTCGACCACATCCCCGGAGTCGGGCTCATCACGGAGTTCAACAAGCTTGAGAGCCACCTGGCCGAGATCCAGAACCAACTGGACCAGATCACGCAAGCCCTGGGTCTGCTGGCCCTCACTCTGAACCAGCAGTTCACCCAGACCGAGTATACAAATCTTTCCAGCTCGCTGAACCAGCAGGCGCAGGACATCCAGGGGATCTACGCCCAACTCCAGCAAATCCAGCAGGACGCCTACGGCGTCCCGCCCACCCACAACCCGAACACGACGGCCCTGGCGACCGATATTCAGTCCCTCTACGCGAACCCCAACTGGGTGAACACCCAGATTCAGGCCGATGCGGCCAGCATCCACACCGTGCAGGCCCTGGGGACCCCCGGCAACCAGCCGCTGATGACCTTCGCCCGGCAACTGGCGAACACCAGCCACTTCCTGGGCAGCGCCAACGTCAGCCTGCTGCAGTCGCAGATGAACTACTACCAGGGCCTCCAGATCCAGGCGTTGAACGTTCTGGCCGCCATAAACGCCCCGGCGCCCTACAACGTGGTCGGCCAGAACACGCCCGCAGGGCTGCGGCTCCAGGCTGCCCGGTGGATCAACCAGATCAGCGGGAACATTGCCCAGGAGGTGATGCAGCAGCCCTTCCCGCCCTACACGCAGAACTACTTCGCCGACCTTTCGAACGCGATGCTGTATCAGAATTCCTCGGTCTCCCTGAAGGGGGTGGGAGCCGAGTGCACCTACGCCCTGGCCCTGACCGACGGCGGGATGAGCTGGCAGGTTGCGGGAAACCCGTCGCTGCAGAACACCTTCAACCTGGTCAACCAGATCATGGGCGGATCCAACCAGAGCATCACCGCCTGGCTGAACTCCAACCTGGGAACCGACCTCCAACCCGGGGCGGTCACCTACTACTCCAGCAAGTCCCCCGGGGCGGTGTTCACCCCCACCAGCAAGGGCTTCGCCACCGTCACCGCGGTGCCGACCAAGACGGCGGGGCAGTTCAACTTCACGGTGGGTTGGATCGACGACCATGCGAAGTCGGGAACGATCGGCACCTACACCGGGACCTGGGCCAACTTTGCCTCTGACGTGGACAGCGGGGGATGGGCGATCTACTTTGGCAGCAAGACCGGGGGCTACGCCGCCGCCATCAAAGGTCCCGTCCTGGTCATGCGCGCCAGCGACAACGCCTCCACGGCGGCCTTCGGCTCCGAAGTCGTCCTCGGTCAGTACACGGGCCTCAGCGTCAGCGATTCAGCGCCCGATGGATCCGGAAAGAGCCCCTTCGTCCCCGACCCCTACAGTGGCGGCTCTTCCGGCACGAAAAGCCTGTATGCCCTGACCACCTCCTCCCAGGCCTCGGCCAAACCATTCGACCTCTCCAGCGACGTCTGCTGGACCAGTTCCGACCCGACGAACGCGCCGATATCCAACGTGCCGGTCAGTCCTGGAACGGCTGACACCCCTCAGTTCCCTCCCCCGGCCATGAGCCCCGGGACCATTCACTGGCTGCCGGGATCCTTCGGGCAGAAGGTGACCTTCACCGCCCAGCGCCAGAGGCCCCAGGACGCCTCGGGCACCTTCGTCCAGGCCTCGGTCACCCTGAGCAGCCCGGTGACGGCTTCCACGCCCAATCCCCAGGCCGTCAGCGCCTGGCCTTCCCGCTACAACGTGCTCGCCTCCAACTGGTCGGATTTCGCGGCCCAGGGTCTGCAACTGCACGCCACCCGCTACTACGGCAGCGGGGACTGCGAGGACGCACGCAGCGCCGTGACGTGGACGCTTGGGCCCGATTCCGAGGGCTTCACCATCTCGCCTCAGGGGTGGCTGTCGACGACCCTGCCGTCCAAGCCCGCCGCCGGGACCAAACTGGTGATCACGGTGACGGATCCCCAGATCCCGGCTCAGACCTCAGAGGGCAACGTCCGGCAGTCGGACACCGTCACGATCACCTTCAATTGAGGCCAGGCCCCGGGGGAGAGGGCGTCAGCGTCCGGAATCCATCCAGAAGACGCACGGCTGCGGTCGGGCGCAAGCGGGTTGGCGGTTACGGGTGGACGATCTCTCGCAGCACCTGGGCGCGGGACTTTGCGGAGGCGCGGTGGGGCAGGTCCTGACGCGTGGCATTGAGGGCGTTCTGGGCGATCTCCCTGTGAACCGACCCGACTTCGGGACTGCGGGCGAGGGTCTGGAGACCCTCGCCGGCGAAATGGTCGGCATCACTCCAACGGTCAGCCTGCTCGAAAGCCTTCAGGGCCACCTGGGCCAGGACCGACCCGAGGGGTCCGGCCACGCTGGAGGCGATCGCGCTGGTCACGGTGTGAAGGGCGCGGGTGGAGTTCTGCCAGGACAGGTCCGGTCCGTTGCCCATGGCGAGGCCCATCTGGGCCACGGCCTTCTCGTGCTCGGTGATCTGGGAGCTGTCGCGGATGCTCCGCAAGGTCGCATCCAGGAACCGGTCCGCCACAATCGGCGCCTGAGCCTCGTCTGCAGCCCGCACGGCACTCCTGGCCAGTCAGACTCCCACGTTGCTGGAGTACCCCGCACAAGTTCCGATTCGCCCTGACAGACTGTCCATTCTGGTTTGCCCCCGATCGTCTTCGTCTGGTGACCCAGGGCCGCCGCTCCCGCTGAGTGGAAGGAGGCATCCCGTGTCTCGAGGCCTTGGAGTTGCGGCCTCGCCCCATGACGACCAGGAGTCCTTGAAAGGACTCTGAACGGGTGAGGTGGCGAAGACGTTGCCGGCACTCGACTTGAAACGGGACTTGCCGATTTCGCGAACCCGCAGGCAGGTTCTTCAGAGGCCCAGGTACATCTGGGGGCTCTGCAGGGCCGGCAGGTGGTTGGCCTGGCCGAAGTACTCCTCGCACTCCCGGCTGATCTGGCGCACCCGACCCATGCGCTCGGGGGCCACGAAGACGTAGAAGCGCCACAGGCCCTCGTGCTTGCCGCGCAGCACCGCCACCTCAGGGATGTTCAACGAGGCCAGGGTCCGGGGAGGTCCCAGATCCACCTTCAGGCGCACTTCGGCCTCCTTGAGCTGCATCCCGGCGGCCGGACAGTAGACCACCAGATCGCCCTCGGCCAGGCGCAGTCGGCGCAAAAGGTGCTCTTCAGCCTGCTGGCGTCGGTCGGGATCGGCGTGGAAGCGCTCGACCAGCTCCAATCGACGCTCCTCACCCACCGCGCGGGTCAGGACATAGGCCCGCTTGAACAGACGCCGGCTGGCCAGGGCTCCGGTCAGGCGGGCCACGACCGGGTCCTGGGCGTAGCGGGTCTCCAGCAGGGCCAGCAGGCGCTCGTCGGTCAGGCTCAGCAGATCCTCGAGGGTCAGACCCATCCGGGTCGCCTGCTCGACGGCCCGCGAGACCATGGCCCCCGAGGCTGTCTTGGTATGGTGGAAGTAGACCCGCTCGGTCAAGAAGTAGCGCAGCCTCAGAAGGTTGATGACCTCCGAGACGACATCCTCCCGGATGATCCCGTCCTTCTCGGCCTCCAGGTACAGGTGACCGTCCTGGATGCGGAAGTTGCGGAAGATCCTCTCGTCATAGCGTTGGGGAAGACCGCAGAAGAAGGCGTCCCGGGCCAGATAGTCGAGGAGATCGGCGCAGACCGTGCCCGAAATCACCTCGCCCGGCCAGGGAGGGTCCGCCCGCCCCTCCAGCAAGGCCTGCACGGGCTCGGTCAGGCCCTGACGGCGCAGCTCCCGGCCCAGCTCACCGTGACGGAGCAGACGGCGGAGCCGCGCCGGAGAGTCGTGTCGGGGGAAGAGTCGGCGCTCGTCCTCGATGGTATGCCCGAAGGGGATATGTGCGACATCGTGCACCAGGGCGGCGGCCAGGATCACCCGGCGAGGCTCGGGGTCCAGCCCGACTCCAGCCTTCTCCAGCACATCCAACATGCGCGAAGCGACTGCGCAGGTTCCCAGGCTGTGATCGAAGCGGGTGTGCACCGCTCCGGGATAGACCAGGCTGGCGGTGCCCAACTGCCGGATCCCGCGCAAGCGCTGGATTTCCCGGGTATCCAGCAGGGCCAGCAGCTCGGCCGGCAGGACCAGGTCGCCATGAACCGGGTCCCGGAAGACCTTCAAGTCCCTACTCGTCGCCCGTCTCCTCGTCCTCGTCGGGCTCCCAGCGAAACTTCTGCTGCCCGGTAAAGGAGGCGATCTCCAAGGAGGCTTCGGCGGCCTCCTCCTCCGAGGAGATGGCCTCGGCCCCCTTCTCCTCCAGCATGGCCAGGACGCGCTTGCTCAGACGGAAGGAAGGCTTGTCCCCAAAAAGATCGGCCCACTGGCTGCGTTCCACCTTGAGGATCAAGTGCCCCCCGCACTCGTTGCACGTGTAGCGCAGCGAGTGCGGAGAGAAGCCGGAGAACTTCATATCCTTGATCTGGCAAGCGTGCTCGAAGAGGCTGCCGTGGGTGTTCAGGTTCATGTTGAGCAGTCTACGCCGCGCCGGAGGGAGGCTCCTCCCGCAACTCGCGGGAGAGTTCAGCCACCTCGCGGATCATCCCGTCCAACTGAGAGGCCGTCAACTGGTGGATCGGAGCCGCGGCCTGCAGCACCAGGATCTCGGTGCCCTCCTCGTCGGCGGCCAGGGCCAGCCGGCCGTACACGAGCTCCTCATCCGAGAAGCGCAGAAGCTCGGCCAGGTCCAGGTCCTTGCGCAGGGGCCCGATGTCGGTCTCCACCACCACGGCCTCCGACTCCCCGTAGAAGTCCGCATCGATCTCCACCAGGAGGACGTCGACGGGATCCTCCTCGGCACGGCTGACATGGAAGAGTCCCTCCTCGGGGATCCACTCCGCCTCCAGGTCCTCGTCGCGCTCCGCCTTGTATTCGATCAACTCGTCGATCAGATGATCGAGGATCTCGGGAGGCGGAACGTCCACCTCGTCGTCTTCAAAGATCTCGTGGTCTTCCATGTCGTCCTCCTAGTAGCGGGCCAGGCCGAGCATGGCCTGGCCCAGGTGCTCGGTCTGCGGCAGGATCGCGTCCTCCATCTGCGGGGCGTAGGCCACGAACGTGTCCTTGGCCCCCACCCGACGGACGGGTGCATCCAGGTATTCGAAGAGCTCGTCCGCGATCCGCGCGGCAATCTCGGCCCCGTAACCGAAGGACAGACAGTCCTCATAGGCCACCAGGACCCGGCTGGTGCGGCGGACCGACCCGGCCACCGCTTCCCAATCATACGGGGCCAGGGTCCGCAGGTCCAGGATTTCGGCTTCGATTCCCTCCCGCTCGGCCAGATCCTGGGCCGCCTGGAGGGCGCGATGGACCACGGCTCCGTAGGTCACGACCGTCAGGTCCCGGCCCGGGCGGACCACCCGGGCCTGGGCAAACGGGATGCAGAAATCGGGGCCGGGATGGTGGCCCTTGTTGTAGACCTGGCGGTAGAGGTGCTTGTGCTCCAGGAAGAGCACCGGGTCTTCGCTGCGCAATGCCGTCCGCAGCAAACCATTGGCATCCTCGGCGGTGCTGGGCATCACCACCCGCAGACCGGGGATGTGCGTGAAAAGAACCTCTCCGGATTGGGAGTGGTAGGGGGCCCCGCCCTTGAGGTAACCGCCGATGGGCACGCGGATCACGACCGGGCACTTCCAGGCGCCAGCCGAGCGCCATCGCAGGTTGGACAACTCGTTGCGCAACTGCATGTAGGCGGGCCAGATGTAGTCGAAGAACTGAATCTCGGCCACCGGCTTGAGCCCACGGGTGGCCTGGCCGATGGCCCGCCCCACGATGCCGGCCTCGGCCAGGGGCGAGTTGTAGACCCGATCCGAGCCGAAGCGACGCTGCAGGCCGTGGGTGACCTTGAAGACCCCTCCCTTGCCGCGGCACTCCCCCAGCACCGCTTCGCGACTGGCGTCGGCCACGTCCTCACCGAAGACGCGAATCAGGGGGTTGCGCTCCATCTCGTCGCGCAGACAGGCGTTGATCAGGTCCACCATGGTGGTGGGCTGCCCCTGGGGAGCGGCCGGGGTGGCGAAGAGCTTGCGGTCGGTGGGATCGACGTCGGGAGAGAAGACGTGGGTCGTGACCGACTCGGGGGCGCCTTGAGGATGGCGCAGGGCCTCCTCGGCGGCCTCAGCCACCTCCCGGTCCACCTCGGCGCGCCAGGTCTCCAGCTCTTCCGCGGTCGCGTGGCCTTCGGCCAACAGCACCTCCTCCAGACGCAGGATGGGGTCCCGGCGGGCCTGCTCGGCCCGCTCGAGGGCGGGACGGTACATGGCTTCGTCATCGGAAAGCGAGTGCGAGTAGGGACGCACCACATGGGCATGGACCAGGGCCGGCCCCCGGCGCTGCCGGCACCAGGCCACGGCCTCGGTCAGGGCCTGGTGGGAGGCCCGGAAGTCGGTGCCGTCCACCTCGCGATACAGCAGGTCGGGCCACTCTCCGACCAGTTTCCCGATATTGCCCCCGGGGGTCTGCACCTCGACGGGCACCGAGATGGCGTAGCCGTTGTCCTCGATCATGAAGAGGACCGGAAGATTCAAGTTGCAGGCCGCACTCAGGCCCTCGAAGAACTCTCCCTGAGAGGTGGTGCCTTCACCCGAGGAGACGTAGACCACCTCGTCCGAGTGGAACTCGCGCCCCTCCACCGGGCGGTCCGCCAGGTATCGCCCGGCCTCGGCAGCGCCCACGGCCTGCAGGAACTGGGTCCCGGTGCAACTGGATTGGGAGACGATGTTCAACTGGCGATGTCCCCAGTGCGAGGGCATCTGACGTCCTCCCGAGTTGGGGTCCTCCTCGGCCCCGACGGCCGAGAGGAGCTGCTCGAGGGGTGTCATCCCCAAGGTCAGGCACAAAGCGCGGTCCCGATAGTAAGGATAGAACCAGTCGTATCCGGGTCGCAGCAGCATGCCGGCCGCCACCAGGGGGGCCTCGTGCCCGGCCCCGCTGATCTGGAAGAAAATCCGATTCTGACGCTTGAGCTGAATCTCCCGGTCGTCCAAGCGACGCGAGAGCAGCATCAACCGCCAGCCACGCCGTAGCGTCTCAGCGCTCAAGTCCCGTCGGGGAGCCTGTTCGCCTTCCGGGTGATTCCTGATCATCGCTGAAGCCTTTCTCTCAGGGTCCCCACGAGTGACCGGGGCGGACCCCCTTCTCCTCGGGAGTGGGCGGGACCTCCATCCCGCGCTGCCTGGAGGACGCGCGGGAAGGATTCCCAATGGCGAAACAGAAATCGAGCGCCCCGAATTCCACCCCGGGCGCCCACCGACTTGACGTGACGCCCCGGGCTTGATCCAGGAGCCCTTCTATGTCCGAGAACCTGACCGTGCTGCCGGCCCGCGAGGCCTTGCAGGAGATCGAGAGTCTGGTCCAGTCCGAGGCCTTCACCCAGGCCCTGGAGCGCCTCCAGTCCTTGGGACGCCCGGAGCTTGAGCCGGCCGAGTCGGTTCGCCTGCATCACCTGCACGGCGTGGCCCTGGCCCGCCTGGGGCGCGGCCTGGAGGCTGCGGGCCGGTTCCGCAAGAGCCTGGAGGCCGCCGAGGGTTGCCAGGACCAGATCGGTCAGGCCCGGGCCACCGAGGAGCTCGGGGCCATCCACCACCAGGAGAGGCGCCTGGCCGAAGCCCAGAACCACTACGAGCGGGCCCTGCGGCTTTGGGTCCGCCTGGATGACCGCGAGGGCGAAGCCCGGAACCACCGCAACCTGGGCAACCTCTTCGCCGACTTCAACGACCAGGTCCGGGCCAGCGAAGCCTATGAGAAGTCCCGGGCCCTGTACGTCGATATCGGTCAACCCGACGAGATGGCCGCCTCGGTGATCCACGCGGCCTCGCTGCGCTACCAGTCTGAAGGGCTGGATGCCGCCGTTGAGGAGTATGCCCGAGGCATGGACCAGGATGGTTGCCGGCATCACCTGGTCACCAACAACTACGGCTTCCTGCTGATGCTTCAGGGCCAGTTTGATCGCGCCCTGGAGGTCCTCCGGCAGGCCCGCCAGGACATGGACACAAGGAAGGCCGCGGAAGACGACCTGGCCCTGGTCCACCTGAACCTGGGTCTGGTCCATGCCATGAGGGGCGACCTGGACCCCGCCGAGCAGCACCTGCGCCAGAGCGCCGAGCTGCTGGAGCGGCATCCCGAAGCCCGGGCCGTCGAGATCCTGTTGCTGGTCAACGACAAGTGGCACGCCCAGGGGTTCAAGCCCCATCTGGTGGTGGATAACGGCCAGAAGAGGGCCCTGACCCACCTGAACCTGGCGGCCGTGCTGACCCGGGCCGGCCGGGCCGAAGAAGCCCATGAGCAGCTCCGAATCGGACAGGAGCTGGAGCGCTCGGCGGCCTACCCCTTCCTGGCGGCCGGGTGGATCCACCTGACCGAGGGCAATGAGAAGGCGGCCACCGAAGCCTTCCGCCGGGCCCACGGCATGGCACCCGACAACGAAGAGTCCCGCAGGGCTCTGGACCTGGTGAACCCCTACCTGACGATGAAGGTGGGGCGCAACGACCCGTGTCCGTGCGGCAGCGGCAAGAAGTTCAAGAAGTGCCACGGAGCGTAGGCTCCGGAGACTCCAAAGGATCCCTGATCGGCGGAACGAACGCAGAAATCATGCATCTCAATCGAGTAGATCGCCTTCGAGCGGCCCTGGCAGGAGAGCGCGTCGACCGCCCTCCCTTCTCTTTCTGGCACCACTTCGGACTTCAGCACATGCCTGGAGAGGCGGTGGCCGCGGCTCACCTGGCCTTTGCCCGGCGCTTTGAGCCGGACTTCCTGCGGGTGATGAACGATTATCCCTATCCGGCCCCGGGCCTCTTGAGCATCGATCGGCCCTCCGACTGGGCGGGACTGGAAGTCCTGAACGGCAAGGAGGCCGGCTGGGGACACCAACTCCAGGCCCTGGAGACGATCGTCAAGGCCCTCAAAGGGCAGACCTGGGTCGTGGACACGGTCTACAGCCCCTGGACCATCCTGGCCCGCCTGGGGACGCGCGAGTTGATGGTGCGGACCGCTCGCGAGAACCCGGGCTTCCTGCGCCACGCCCTGGACATGGTCAGCCAGTCCCTGGCCAACTTTGTCCGGCATGCCCTGGCCACAGGCATCCAGGGTCTCTTCTATTGCGTGACCGAAGCCCGCCACGACCGGCTCTCGCCCGCGGAGTTCCAGGAATGGTGCGCCCCCTACGACCAGGTGGTCCTTCAGGCAGCCCAGGGAGCCCCGTTCAACATCCTGCACATCCATGGATCCCGAATCTACTTCGAGGGGCTCAAGGACTACCCGGTCCAGGCATCCACCTGGGCCCATTTTCATGCCGGCCCCGGGCTGGCCCGCGGCCTGGCGGAGTGGGATCGGCCCGTCCTGGGAGGCCTGGACGAGAAGACCCTGCACCGTCAGACTCCGGGCTCGCTGCATCACTACTTCCAACAGAATGCCCCGGAGTTGTGGTTGCCCCGCCTGGTCTTGACTCCTGGCTGCTCGCTGCGGCCGGACATCTCGCCCCACGTGCTGGACGCCGTCCGAGCCGGGGTCGAAAGCCTCAAGCGCCTGAGGCCCCCTGAGGGCCAGAGCCGCCTGGGCGACATCCTGAATCGGCCAGAATTCGATGCCCGCCCTCCGGAGCCCCAAGAGCGACCTCGGCGGCGATCCACGGGCCCGGTTGAGGGGGAGATCCGCCAGGGGCCTCCTCCAGGAAGAGCCCGCCCTCCCTTCCGCAAGGAAGGCCCCTGGCGTTCGGATCGAGAGGAACGGCCCGAACCCGGCGGATTCCGTCGCTATGACCGGGAGAACCGATTCCCCCGCGAGGGAGGCCCGCAGCGCTTTGAGCGAGACGATCACCCTCGTCGTGAGGGTCCCCCCCCTCGCCGTGAAGGAGGCCCGCCCTNNCCGCGAGAGCGGTCCGCCCCGTCGCGACTTCGACGATCGGCCGCGACGAGAAGAGGGCCCCGAAGGCCCTCCCCGACGCCTGAAGATCCCGCGTCCCCAGGCCGATGCACCCCAGGCTCCGCTGCCACCCCAGGCTCCGCCGCCTCCCCAGGCTCCGGGAGAGGAGTCCTCGCCCGAGTCCTGACCTCGCTCCGCCTCAAGGGCCCAGGAAACCCGCGGACGGCCTCACGGCCGTCCGCGCTGCCTCCAGGGCCCGAACCACGACCAGACAGACCCAGGCATAGAGCGGGATGTGCGCCGACTGGGTGATCAGGGCGCGCACGGCCAGCACCTTCCAGGCCGTCACCGGGTCTGGAACGGGGGCCAGGACCAACAAGAAGACCGGGACCAACAGAAACTTGGTAAGGCCTTGTGAGACGGCAATCCCCACCAGGTAACGCCGGAAACTGGCCGGTCCCGGCCCCGCAACCAGCGCTGGAAGAGCTCCCGTCAAACCCTGGGTCAGCGTGAACCCTGGAAAGAACATCCCCCTGGGAATCAAGAGGCACTCCAACACATCGCTGGTCACCCCGACCATGAAACCCGCGCGGGGCCCCAGGACGAAGCCCGACAGGATGATCGGCAAAGCGGCAAACCGAAGCAGGCCCCCCGAAACGGGTGGAACCGGGATCATCTGGATGGCCAGGGAGAGGGCCACGAACATGGCCATGCAGGTCAAGCGCAAGGTCGGAGACATCGCCCTTCCACATGAAGGCGTGCCCGGAAGCGTGTCAAGACGGAAGGGAGACAAATTGCCTTCCTCACGAGATCTTAATTTTTGCGTCTCCCGCTCTTCAGAAGGATCTGCCATGATGAGCCCGATGCACCTGTCCTTCCTACGTGGCCGACCTTCACCTGAATCCGCCACCTTCCGTGGCATTCGGCCGCCGATCCGGGCCCGTCTGCGACGATGCTGGGGCCTGGCCCTGGTCCTGATCCTGGCCCTGGGCTCGCCAGCCTGGTCGGAGGACGCCCCAAGTCCTCCAGAAGTGCCCCACCAGGCCTCCGGCCAGCCGATCTCTCCGGCCGAACCCACGGTCCTCACCATGCAGGAAGCCGAAGCCCGGGCCCTGGCGGGGCATCACCGGCTGGCGGCCAGCCGCCACAACGCGGAAGCTGCCGCCCAGCGCGTGGGGCAGTCAGCCTCCTCGCTCTATCCCACCGTGACCGCCTCCAGCAACTATAGCCACACCGATGTCTTCGGCCCGGACGCCAACAGCGCCACCGTGGTGACCACGCCCGGCGGGGGGACCAACGTCCCCGTGGTCGTGACCGGCAGCAACCAAAAAGGCGGAGCCCGCAAGAGCCTGAGCGCGGGCCTGACGGCCCGACAGACCCTGCTGGACTTCAGCCGCCCGCACCAGTTGGAGCAGGCTCGACAGAACGAACAGGTCGCCCTGGCCGAACTGGATGGAATCCGCCAGGATGTCCTGTTGGAGGTCCGCAAGGCCTGGTTGACGGCCTTCATCGACCAGAGCGTGGTGGAGATCCGACGCGAGACCGTGGCCAACCGCGAGGCCCGGCTGGCTCAGGCCCAAGCCTTCTACACCCAAGGCACCAAGGCCCGCATCGAAGTGGCCACGGCCGAAGCCGACCTGGCCCAGGCCCGACTGGCGGCCTTGCAGGCCGAGACCCAGTTGCAGATCGACTGGGTGACCCTCAACGTGGCCATGGGACAGACCAGCCCTTCCCCTTACCGCCTGGAGCTGGACCCCGAGTGGGACCTCGTGCCCGAATTGGACTCGGAGCAGATTCTCCAGACGGCCCTGGCTCAACGCCCCGAGCTGCGGGCTCTGCAGGCCCGGCTGCGGGGCCAGTTGGCCGCCCTGCGAGCCCTGAACGCCGAGAGCCTCCCGACGGTCTCCGCCAACGCGACCCTCCAGGGAAGCGGCGCACCGACGCCGCTGGACGGGACCTGGACGGTGGGAGCCAGCCTCAACTGGAGCCTCTTCGACGGATTCCTGCGGCAGTATCGGGATGGAGAGGCCCGCGCCACGGCGCGCTCGCTGGCCGAGCAGTTCGAACAGCAGCGGATCGCCGTCTACCAGGAGGTGACCACCCGGCTGGTCCAGGTCCGCCAGGCTGCCGAGCAGATCCAGGCCGCCCGGACCTCCCTGGCGGCGGCCCGGGAGAGCCACCGGCTGGCTCTGGCGCGCTACCAGGTGGGAGTCGGCAGCAGCCTGGAGCTCTCGGATGCCGAACTGGCCCTGTCCCAGGCGCAAACCGACCTGGCCAGTGCCGCCAACGCCCTGAGAACCGCTCGGGCCGAATTGAGCCGGGCGGTGGGGGTCGAGGACCTCGCCGCCCTGCCGGAACCCCGTGACCCCGTCCATCTGGACCCGCTGCCCGAACCCAAGGCTGAAAGGAGCGCTCCATGAAGCGCTGGTTGATCTCTCTGGTGATCCTGCTGATATTGGCGGCGGGTCTCTTCTGGTGGATCAAGAGCCAGAGCGCGTCGGCCGCGGACCAGTACACCCTGGCGCCCGTCGAGCGGGGCGACCTGCAGTCCACCGTCACCGCCACGGGAACCCTGGAAGCCGTCACGGCGGTCGACGTGGGCAGTGAAGTCTCCGGCGTGATCGAGACCCTGTACGTCGCGCACAACTCGCTTGTAAAGAAGGGGCAACTCCTGGCCCAGATCAACCCGGAGACGGTCCAGGCCGAGGTGGACAAGGCCCAGGCCAGCTTCCAGCGTTCCCAGTCTTCCCTGGCCAACTCCCAGGCCCAGGAGGCGGGGGCCCGCTCCGGGATCATGTCGGCCCAGGCCCAGGTCCTCTCGGTCCAGGCCAGGCTGGAGAAGACCCGGGCCCAAGAGGCCAATTCCCGGGCGGCCCTTCTGGGCAGTGAAGCCAACCTGCGCAAGGCCCAGGCCGACCTGGACAACGCCCAGCGCAGCTACAACCGGGTCCAGGCACTGCGGGATCAGGATCTGGTCTCACAGGACGAGCGCGACCAGGCCCACACCCAGCTTCTCTCGGCCCGAGCCGGCCTGGACGCCGCCCAGGCCTCGCTGGACGGTGCCCGCGCGACCCACCGCTCGACGGCCCTGGACATCCAGGGAGCCCAGGCCGACCTGGAGGCGGCCCGAATCGCCGTGCAGGCGGCCCGCGAACAACTGGCCTCGGCTCAAGCCCAGGTGGCTGGCGCTCGAGCCGACGTCAGCCAGGCCCAGGCCAACCTGGAGGCGGCGCGGGTCAACCTGGGCAAGACCAGCATCCGCTCGCCGATCGACGGGACCGTGCTGGACGTGCTGGTCTCGGAGGGCCAGACGGTGGCGGCCCAGTTTCAGGCTCCCAACCTGTTCACCCTGGCCCGCAACCTGGAAGAGATGCAGGTCCTGACCACGGTGGATGAAGCCGATATCGGCCGGATCCAGCCCGGGAGCCAGACCACGTTCACGGTGGATGCGTGGCCCGAGACAACCTTCAATGGCAAGGTCGCCGAAGTCCGCCAATCGGCCGTGACCACCAACAACGTGGTGACCTACCCGGTGATCGTCCACGCCAGCAACCCGGGACTGCGGCTCAAGCCTGGGATGACGGCCACCGTCAGCATCGCCATCGAGCGCCGCGAGGATGTCCTGATGGTGCCCAACGCGGCGCTGCGCTTCCGCCCCACCGAGGACGCCAACGTGGCGACCCAGGACACTCCATCCCCACGAGCTCCCTCTCCGAGGGCAGGGGCCTCTCCTAGAGGGACTCGAACGGTCACCCTGTATACCCTGGACGCCGCCGACGCCTCCCGACTTCTCCCCCACAAGGTGATCCCGGGCTTGACGGACGGCGTGAACACCGAACTGCTGGAATCCGACCTGGAGATCGGCCAGCAGGTGATCACCGGGACGGCCCGCCCCTCCGCCTCGGCCCCCACTTCCTCCTCTGCGTCTGCCTCTGCCTCAACCTCCCGCCGTCGCGGGCCCCCGAGGCCCTTCTAGCCATGGGCTGGTGGATGGTCATCCGGATTTCCGGGCGCGCCCTGACCCGCAACATGATGCGCTCCTTCTTGACCATGCTGGGGATCATCATCGGCGTGGCTGCGGTGATCACGATGGTCGCCCTGGGGACGGGAGCTCAGACCTCCATCCAGAACTCCATCGCCGCCCTTGGCTCCAACACGATCACCATCTCGGCCGGGTCGGTGACATCGGGTGGCGTGCGCACCGGAGCCTTCGGCAGCTCCCGGCTTACGGTCGAGGATGCCCGGGCCATCGCCCAGCACGTCCACCACCTGGCCGCCGTGACGCCCCTGACGCAGAACGGGTCGCAGGTGGTCTTCCAGGAGCAGAACTGGGCCACCAACATCCTGGGGGTGAACCAGGACTACCAGATCATCCGAAACTGGAGCGTGGCCTCGGGCCGCTTCCTGCAGGAGGACGACATCCGGGCCTCGGCCAAGGTCTGCGTCCTGGGATCGGTGGTCGCCGATCAGTTGTTTCCCAACCAGGATCCCCTGGGCCAGACCGTCCGGATCGGCCGGGTTCCCGTCCGGGTGGTCGGGGTGCTGACCTCCAAGGGGGAAGCGTCCTTTGGCCCCAGCCAGGACGACGTCGTGGTGGTCCCCTACTCCACCGCCATGAGGCGGCTCTTCAACACCACATTCCTGCGCAACATCACCGCCTCGGCCGCCTCGGAGGATTCGGTGGACGCAGCCGTCCAGGAGATCTCCGAGTTGCTGCGCGAGCGTCACCGCCTGGCCGAGAAGGACGAAGACGACTTCACGGTGCGGACCCAGGCCGAGTTCGCCCAGACGGCCGCCCAGTCCACCCAGATCTTCACCATGCTGCTGGGCGGGATCGCCTCGGTCTCGCTTCTGGTGGGGGGAATCGGCATCATGAACATCATGCTGGTCTCGGTCACCGAAAGGATCCGCGAGATCGGCATCCGCATGGCCCTGGGCGCGCGTGGCAGCGACATCCTGCGGCAGTTCCTGGTGGAGGCCATGATGCTGAGCCTGTTGGGTGGAGTCCTGGGAGTAGCGCTGGCCTGGGTCTTGACCGAGGTGGGCAGCCGCTTCATGCCCATGCCCCTGCAGATTTCGCCGGGCTCGGTGGTCCTGGCCTTCGTCTTCTCGGCCGGGGTCGGCATCTTCTTCGGTCTGTACCCCGCGGTCTCGGCCTCCCGTCTGGACCCCATCCAGGCCCTTCGCCACGAGTAGGTCGCTGGGTCCTGGATTCCCGGAACCGCCCGGAAGCTGATACAATTCCTGGGGGCTGGCTGCTCCCAAGGGGGTAGCCCCGCCGGCCGCACCCGGCCGGACGACCGGAGAAAGGGAGACCCGGAGCCGTGAAGATCCCACTTCGCAAGGTTGTCGTCATCCTGGTCACCGTGGCCACCTTCTCGTTGGTGGCCAACCTGATGGCCTCAAACCCGCCAGATCCCCGCCTGGAGGGCCTGGACCTGACCCGGGCCCAGCAGGTCCAAGTCCAGCAGACGCTGATCGAGGTCCACGAGCGCGCCCGGGAACGCAACCAGGCAACCTGCCAGCGTTTCGAGGAACTGCTGACGGCCGACCAGCAACAGGCCATGGCGGACCCGAGCCGGGGTTGCGGCCTGGTCCAGCAGCCCCCTCCACCCGAGCGCGGCCCGGCACCGCCGCCACCTCCGCCTCCCGAGCGGGGCCCGGCACCGGCTCCTCCCCCTGAAGAGGGCTCGCACGTGATGCTGGAACTCACCCCCGCTCAGTGCGCCTGGTTGGACCATCTGTCCCGTCAGCAGAGGCTGGAGCTGAAGTCAGACCTGGAGCAGGGACTGAATCGGGTGCAGCCACGCCTCCAGGTCTGGCAGCGTGAGGCCCTCCTGGAGATCGGGCTGCAGGCCCCCGCCCACTGAAGAGCCATGCCTGGCAGGTCCTGGAGGGTCTCAGCGGGTCCCGGAGGCGTCGGGTGGCGTCTCGGGGGCCCTCTTCTCGTCAATCTCCGGTGACGCCCCGGGCACCGGCTCCTGGGAGGCTTCCAGCAGTCGATCGGGGGCCGGCCCGGCTTCCCGGGCAGACGTCAGGTGCCAGACGAGGATCTTGAGGGTGGCCACCAGCGGAGCCGCCAGGACCACGCCCCAGAAGCCGAAGACGTTGCCGAAGACCATCATCCCCAAGAGAAGGCTCAGGGGATGCAGACCCAGGGTGTGTCCCATCACCCGGGGCACCAGGACGGTGTTCTCCAGTTGCTGGATCACCACGTAGATTGCGATCACCAGGGCCGCCAGGCCCAGCCCCCCCTTCTCGGGAAGGGCGAAGGCGATGATCACCGCCGGGATGGCCCCGAGAATGGGACCCAGGACGGGGACAGCTTCGGTGATGCCGGCCACCAGGCCCAAGGCCAGGCAATACTGCGGAAGAACCAGGGCCATGGCCGCCGTGGTGACCAGGCCGACGATCAGGCACAACAGGACCTGGCCCTTCAAGAAGCTCTGCATGGCCCCGTGCACTTCCAGCATGATCCGGCGCATCCGACCCCTGCGACCGACCGGAGCGAAGCGGACGAAGGACTCCAGGATGTCCTGCCCATCCTTCAGGAAGTAGAAGCCGATCAGGGGCACCAGCACCAGCGACCCCACGACCCAGACCACGGCCTGGGAGACGGCCCCCACATAATGCAGGCCGCCCTGGATCAACTGGCTGACCGTCGAACCGATCTCGCCGACGGCTCGGGTCACCTGCTCCTTGACGGGAAGCGGCAGGGCCTCGAAGTAGCGATGGCGGTAGTCGAGCATGGTGACCTGCAGCTTCTGGGCGAAGCTGGGCAGGTTGACAGCCAGGGTCTGGAGCTCGCGGGCCAGCTTGGGGACCAGGAAGGCCAGCAAGGTGGCCACCAGGGCCAGCAGGATCAGATAGGTGACCACCAAGGATCGCGAGTGTGAGAAGCGCTCCATCTGGGGCACCCGCCGGACCTGGCACAGGACGAAGGCGACCAGCGGGTTGACCACGTAGACGAAAATCAGCGCCAGCAGGAGCAGCGGGAGGATCCCCAGCGCCTTCTCGACCAGGACCACCACCCAGGGGTGGAAGGAGACCACCGCCACCACCAGCATCAAGAGCAGGCCGTTGAGGTAGCGCAAGCCGACCGCCAGGCTCTGGACCTGGGCCTCCAGGGGGGTCTCGGACGGGGGAGCAGGCGGGCTTTCCACTGTCAAAGCGGATTCTCCACCCTGGGTTCCGCCCCTGCAAGACAGCCGCAGGGCCCGCCGGTCGAAAGGCGAATGCCCGCGCATCGGAGGACCGTCTCGTGGGCTTCGAAGTCGTGGCAATCGCACTGTTGGGCATCCTGGCCATGCTCGGAGCAGGCCTGCTCCTGGCCTGGATGGTCTACCTGCTGATCCGTCGGCTGGTCTGGAAGACCACCCACCGGGTCCTGGATCGCACGGTGGACCAGGTGGTTCAGGTCGGCGAACGCCACCTGGTGTCCGGGGTGGGAACCCTGGCCAGGTCGGTCCAGGAGGAGATGCGCAAGAACGATCCGCGACGCCAGGAAGCCGACATCTCCCGGCTGGCCCAGGAAAGGGCGGGCCGGGTCACGGTGGCGGATGTGATGGCCGGGCTGGACCTGCCCCATGACCGGGCCGAGCGAACCTTGGAGGGCCTGGCTTCCCGGGACGTCTGCCGGGTCACGACCGGAGAGGAGGGCGGCAAGGCCTACCTCTTCGAAGCCTTCATGGCCCGGCGGGAGGTCGCCTGCTGCGACTACTGTGGGGGCTCCTTCGAGGAGGCCGACCCCGACCAGCCCTGCCCCAACTGCGGAGCCGTCCTGACTCGCAAACAGATTCTGGCCTGAGAGAACCCCCTCCCAGGTGACCGAGATCATCGCCTCTGCTTCCAGACAGGCGCTTGATCCGTATCGAAAGGCGGAACAGATGGATACCAGACTTCCCCGCGCCTGGAGGCTCTCCGAGCGCGACTACCCCGAGAACGCCGACTCCGAGGAACAGCTCCGATTCCTGGTGGGCTACGCGATCCTGGCTCCCTCACCCCAGAACTCACAGCCCTGGATCTTCCGGTTGGGTGACGAGACCATCGACATCGTCCCCGATCCCTTCCGAATCCTGGAGGCCCGCGACCCGGCCGGCCGCGAGCGCGCCATCTCCTGCGGATCGGCCCTGTTCAACCTGCGACTGGCCTGCCGGCACTTCGGCCGCGACGCCAGCTTCCGGATCCACCCCCCGGAAGCAGACTCCGAGGTCCTGGCCCGATTCCATCGGGAGGGCCCCTGCGACCCGGCTCCGGAGCGCCAGATCTTCGAGGCCATCCTTCAGCGCCGAAGCTGGAGACAGCCCTTTGCCGAGAAGCAGGTCCCCACAGACCTGTTGGCAACCTTGGAGGAGTCGGCCCGCCTGGAGGGAGCCCGGTTCACCCCCGTCACCAGTCCCAGCCTGCAGAACGCCCTGGCCGGTCTGGTCGCCGAAGCGGACTGGCGACTCGGTTCCAATGAGGCGGTCCGTCGCGAATCCGCGGGCTGGATTCGGGCCACCGACCACGCCGAAGATGGCGTCCCCGGTCGAGCCATGGGGATGAGCCCCGTGGAGGCGATGCTGGCCCCGGTCACCCACCGGGTCTTCAACTACGGTGACACCCGGGCCAGTCGAGACCGCTCGCTGGCCTGCACGGCTCCCCTGGTCTTCGCCCTGTCCACCGAGGGCGACGAGCCCGAGGACTGGGTGGCCTGCGGGCAGGCGGCTCAGCGGGTCCTGCTGGGGGCGGTGGCTCAAGGACTTCAAGGTTCCTTCCTGAACCCGCCAGTCCAGGTCCCTGAGCTGCGCAATCGCTTGAAGACCTTGCTGGACATCGAGATCTGGCCTCAGGTCCTGGTCCGGCTCGGCTACCCGACCGGACCCGCCCGGCCCACTCCCCGGCGCCCCCTCACCGACGTCTTCCACTCCTGAACCCGAGAAGAGGTCCCGGCCTGACGGCGGAAGAACCCTGCCGCCATGCCGTGGGCTTCTGCCATCGTCGGGTTGGGAACACTCCTCCTGCTGGGGATTCTGCCCCTGGCCTTCAGCACCAGCCTGGCGGATGCCGTGCTGGCTCCCAAGCACGCGGTCTTCCTGTCGGGCTGCGCCCTCACCCTGGCCGGGTGGGCCATGGGCGCCGCTTCGGGCGCCTGGACCTGGTGGCCTGGAAGCCCGGTCGCCCGAGTTGCTTTCCTGTTCTACGGCTGGTGGGCGGGCACAGGCCTGCTGGCCGGACTCCCACCCCGGGCGGTGCCGGGCAGCCTGGACGCCGGACTGATGGCCGGACTGGTCCTGGCCTGGGCCAGCGTCCTGGAGGGAACCAGGGCCCGGCGCTGGACCGGCTGGATCTGCGCCAGCGCCCTGGTGGTGGGGTTCTACTCGCACCTGCAGCGACTGACCCCCTTGGGCCTGCGGGTCCTGGGGGTGCCGGTCGCCGACCCCGTGGCCTGGAACCACCCGCACCTCTCCCAGGAACGCACCATCGCCACCTTCGGCAACCCCGACTACCTGGCGGCCTGGCTGGTGGTGGCCCTGCCCCTGGCCCTCTCCTGGCTACTGACGATCCGGCGTCCTGCGGCGCGCTGGGCAGCCCTGTCGGCCTGGGTCCTGGTGGCCGTGGCCATGATCCTGACCTTGACCCGGGCCGCCTGGGTGGGCGCCGCGGCGGGCGGCACCGTTTGGGTCGCCTGGGCGCTGGCGGCCCTGCCCCGCCCAGAGCGGACCCGGATCCTGCGCTTCCTGCTCGGCGCCGGGGCCTTGCTGGTCCTGCTGTTGGGCGCGGTGGTCACCATGCAGGCCGAAAAGGCCGGCCCCTTCACGGTGGCGGCCCGCCTCCAGAGCTTCCGGGACTTCCAGGACCTCAGCTTCCGAACCCGGCTCTTCTTCTGGAAATCCGCCCTGATCACGACGGCCGAGAACCCCCTGGCGGGGACCGGGCCAGGCGGCTTTCCCGCTGCGGCCCTCCAACATCGAGATTTAGAGCCCGTCGAGACCCGCTACCCCCCACGCACCCCGGAAAACCCCCACAACCAGTACCTGACCGTGGCCGCGGAGACGGGGCTTCCCGGCTTGCTGCTGCTGGCGGGACTTCTGGTGTTGTTCTTCCGCCGCGGGGGGGCTGGCGGAGGCCTGGAAGCCGCCGGACTGCTGGGCGCCGGAGCGGCCCACTGGGCCAACCAGTTCTTCATCAGCTCGACCCTGACCACCGAGGTCCTGTGGATCTACCTGGTGGCGCTGGCCGCGTCCCGAGAGGCACCGTCCCGACCCGCCCGGCCGGCCGCTCTTCCTCTCCGCATCGGGGTCGGCCTGGCGGGCCTGATGCTGCTGGCCGGTCTGGTCTGGCTTTCGGGGCTCATCGTCTTTCACCAGCGCCAGGTCTGGCTGGGGGACCACTCCCGCTTCCAGGCCCGGACCTTGCTGGAGTCCCACCGGGCGACCGGCCAGCAGATCCTTCCCTTCTACCAGAGGGCCCTGGACCACTACCTGGCGGCTTCCCTGAGCGCTCCGCCCTGGGAGAAGGGCCGCTCGGAACTTCGCGTCGGAAGGTTGTATGAGGAGATCTACCACGATTTGACCGATCGGCAAGCCGAACCCGTCCGGTTCCAGGCCCATCAAGCCTACCTGGCAGCGTTGGAGGAAGACCCGCAGTTCCCCACGGCCTGGGCCTCCCTGGCGCGAATCCTGGCCCTTGACCCTGCCTCCCGGGTCCAGGCGCTGCCGGTCGTGGACGAGGCCCTGGCCCAGGACCCCCGAAACCCCGATCACCTGGATCTGAAAGCGAGGATCCTCCTGGACCTGGGCCGTCCCCAGGAGGCTCTGACGACCTGGCAGGCCGCCCTGGCCATCCGGCCCGACCTGCCTCGGGTCCTGTTGGGAACGGCCGAGAGCCTCTTCCTTCTGAAGCGTGACCCGCAAGCCGAGACGGCCCTGGAACACGCCGTGGAACTGGATCCCTCGCTGAAACCCGCTGCCGACCGGATCCGCGCGGACCGACAGGGGGCAAAGGAACTGCAGAGACACCGGAGAAATGGCGCAGAGCCGGCCGGAAAGGCCGAAACCCGCTGAGAGAGGGACAAGACCGATGCCCAGAGAGGGCTGGTTTGACGGCCAGATCCTGGCGTTGCACCGCGACGAATTCCTCGACGAAAACCCGGGCTGGCAACAGTACCTGGCGGACGGGGTGATCCGCGCCCACGAGATCCTCGAGCAGGAGGCGAAGATCACCGGCATGCTGCGGGATTTGGAGCCCAAGCTCTCGGACGGGCTACACGAAGAACTCACCCGGATCCTGCTGGAGTACGAGGTCCTGGTCAACATGGCCCTGATCCACGTTCCCTCCCTGGCGCAGGGACAGGCAACCTCAGGTCCCGGCGCGCCCCGGTGAGTTCCTCCCTCTCGCCCTCCCCCCCCTCCCCGACCGGCTGCCGGGCCGCAGGCGAGACCCCAGGGATCGACCTGGGGCTTCCCCGAGACTTCAACCTGGCGGACCACCTGCTGAAGAGGGCCCTGGAGGCTGGCTGGTCGGACCGGGTCGTCTTCGTCTGCAAGGACCGGGTCGTCACCTTCGGCGAGCTGGACGAGATGGTGAACCGGGCGGGAAACCTCCTGGCCGGTCTGGGGCTGCAGGTCGAGCAGAGAGTGGGCCTGTATCTGGCCGACTCGCCGAACTTCGCCGCCCTGTTCCTGGGCGCCATCCGGATCGGGGCCGTCCCCGTGCCCTTCCACGGGATGCTCCGCCCCTACGAGTTCCGCTACCTGCTTCGGGATTCACGGATCCGCGTCATGGCCGTCGATGCCGACCTGCTGCCGGAGTTGGGGGGCATCCTGTCGGAGAGCCCCTGGCTGGAGCACGTCCTGGTTTCTGGGACCTGTTCGGAAGGCCGCTACCCCTCCCTGGAGGATGGGTTGATGGATGCCTCCCCCGAGCTGCAGGCGGCGGCCACCACCCTGGACGATGCCGCCTTCTGGATCTACTCCTCGGGGGCCACGGGTTTCCCCAAGGCGGCGGTGCACCTGCACCACGACCCGCTCTACTGCTGCGAGGCCTTTGCCCGCTCGATCCTGCAGTTGACCGAGCAGGACGTGATCCTGTCGCTTCCCCGGATGTTCATGGCCTACGGCCTGGGCAACAGCCTCTTCTTCCCACTGTGGTCGGGGGCCCGCAGCATCCTCCTTTCCCGGATCCCGGAATCTTCCGGCATCCTCGAGGCCTGCCGCGCGCACCGGCCCACGCTGCTCTTCGGATCCCCTCCCATCTACCGGGACCTCCTGGAGGCCGTCGAGGGGGGAGCCTCGGCGGACCTTTCCTCCCTGCGCTTGTGCCTGTCGGCCGGAGAACCCCTGCCTCCGGGGCTCTTGACCCGCTTCCAGGAGAAGTTCGGCCTGCAGATCCTGGACGGCCTGAGCTCCTCAGAGGCCCTGCACGTCTTCGTCAGCAACCGGCCCGGCCAGGTCCGGCCGGGCTCCTTCGGTCAACCCGTCCCGGGCTACACCATCCGCCTGGAGGACGATCAGGGGCAGGAGGTGGCCCCGGGTGAACTGGGCACGCTGCTGGTCCGCGGAGACTCCACCTCGCCCTGCTTCTGGAACCAGCACCGCAAGACGGCCCGCACCATGCTGGGTTCCTGGCTGGTCACCGGCGACAAGTGCACCGGGGACGGGGAGGGATACCTCTTCTATGCCGGGCGTTCGGACGACATGATCCGGGTGGCCGGAATGCTGGTCTCGCCCGTGGAGATCGAGCAGAACCTGCTGGCCATGCCCGAAGTCCAGGAGGCAGCCGTGATCGGCAGCGCCGACGAGCAGGGCCTGACGCGCCTGCGCGCCTTCGTGGTGATCCCCTCTCACCTGGACCCCTCCCGGGACCTGTCCGAGGCCCTCCGGGCTCGAGCCAACACCGAGCAATCTCCCTGCCGGCAGATCCGCTGGCTGGAGTTCGTTCCCGAGTTGCCCCGGACGGTGACCGGCCGGCTGCAGCGCTACAAGCTGCGCGACAGCGGCTGAAGGTCCTTCCCCTTTGGGGGACCCGGCGCCTCAGGACGGCGGCTTCCACTCCGGCAGCCCCAGCCCCGGGGCGAACTTCTTGTAGAGGTCGCGAAGCTTGCGCAGATAGTAGGCGGGGTTCTCGTCGGGGTGTGCCGGATCGTGGTCGGTCAGCCGCCGGCAGTTGTCGTAGGCGGTCACGCCGGCCTTCTCCCCGGTGATGTAGTAGGACACGGTGTCCCCGGCGCGCAGGTCGCGCCCGGAGGCCAGGGCCAGTTCGTAGGCGGCCGAGCGGTTGCGCGAGCCTGCCTCGATCTTCCTGGCATAGTTCTCGGGCGACTCCGAGAGGGTCTCGGTCCGGGCCAGGCTCTTCGCGGGAACTCTGCGGTCCCGGAGTTCGGAGGCCACCCGGTCGAAGAGCGCCGGGATCTCGGCCGAGCGGTCCTGCAGGGCCAGGGTCAACATCTCCTCCAGGGTCTGGCGCAGGAAAGGCTCGAGGCTTCGCGAGCGCAGCCCCGACCCGCGCAGGGTCACCTGCCCCTCCAGGTCCAGCAGGGCATAGTTCTTCATCCGATGGACGTACATCGATCGGTAGTGCCCGTCCATGTCCACCTGGATGCCCTCGGGAAGCTCGGAATTCAGGGCCTCCATGAGCTCCTCTCCGCTGAGGGCCCCTTCCCCACCCGGCGGGACGAAGTAGATCCCATCGGTGTCGACCTCCAGAATGCGCGCGCCGTGCTCTCTGAGCCAGTCGATCATGCGCGTCAGCAGTTCGCGCCCCCGGGCGGTCACCTCGGCGGCGGCCTCGAAGTCGGCGAAGTTGCCCTGGGCGAAGCCCAGATACCCGTAAAAGGAGTTGATGAGGATCTTGAACGTATTCTGCAGGGCCCCGTAGAATCGCCTTTCTTCGGGCTCCTGCGCCTGGCGCTCCAGGCCACGGGCCTGCAGGCGGAACTCGCGCAGGCGCTCCAACATGCCCAGGAAGATCCCCAGCGAGTCGCCCTGCGGGCGCACCTTCCAGGTCAACATCAGCGACGGGTACAGGGACTGTACGTCGCAGTGCAGCACATCGTGGGCCAGCCCCTCGTGCTCCTGGGCCGTCAGCCCCCCGGCGAAGGGTTTGACGACCGGACGCGGTGGAAGGGCCCGCCCCTGGCGCAGGTACTCGCGCAGGAAGAGGCTGTTGATCCGCGTCGCCGTCCCCCGCAGCACCACGTTCTGGTAGGAGTAGGGGAAGATCTGGGACTGCAGGAAGTAGGGATAGGCCAGCACGTCGGCCACCCGGCGCAGTTCGCCCACCTCGCCCAGCAGACGCTGCTCGGCCCCTGACCGGTCCTGCCGGAAGAGCCGCGCGCGCTCCCAGTCGCCCAGGGTCTCGTCCGTCCCTCCGACCCCGAGAAGTCGGGCCACCTCCCCCAATTCGGTGGACTCCAGCTCGCGGCTGGAGACGTCGTGCATCTGGGCCAGGATCCAGGTATCCAGCAGCTCTCGGCCCGACAGGTCCCAACGCGGATAGTCCAGCGTCCGTTCGGCAATCTGCATCCGGGACTGACGCGAGCGGGGGATGCCCCTCCCCCGCCCCAACGTCAGACGCAGCTTGTGATGCCGAGCCCGGCTGGCCAGGAAGGGCAGGACGACCTTGAAGAGGTTGTGGCCCTCCAGGACGTCCGGGTCGAAGGCTTCCACCCTTTGCAGGAGAGCCTCCAGCATCCCCTTCTCGCCCTGTTCGCCCGCCGAGAGCACCTCCAGGTTCCCGGACGAATCGGCCAGGGCCAGGGCCAGGATCGGGTCCCGGTCGGACTGGCTGTACTCCAAACCCTCTGGCACCTGGGCCGCCAGATGGATCTGCATCCTGCGCAAGTCGCCGAAAGCCATGCCCCCGAAGAAGGTCCGCCCCGTCCCGAGCAGGTACTGGTGGACCGCATCCGGAAGGAAGATCTGGGGCGAGTCGGGGTGAGCGGGGCTGAGGCCTCCGAGGGAGGCGATGTGCCGGCTCAGGGTGCGCAGATCCGCCATGGTGGGAACCCGGACCAGGTGGCGGAACTCGCCCTTCCCCGCCAGGGGCACGACCTCGACCTCCCCGGGATAGCCCCCCAGAAGGACCGGGTCGGCAAGCCACAGGAAGGGCCGGAAGGGCTCCTCGCGGGCCGAGACCCTGTCACCCTCCCTCCACCAGGTGGTCAGGAACCCCTTCTTCAGGTCGTCCGCCGCCACCAGGCCCGGGGCCCGATCGCCCCCGAAGAGGGCCGGATGCTCGGCAAAGGGAAGTCCGTCCAGGGAAAGCGGTCTGTGCATGGCTTGGCGTCCTTGCCCAAGAAGGCCTTGGTTCCCTGCCGAGCGGGGCCCGAAGGTCAGAGCAGTTCGGCCAGCTCCGCCAGCACCTCCCGAGCCGAGGCGCAGCGCCGCTCCGGGTCCTTCTCCAAAAGACGGACCAGAAGCCGGCTCGCCCTCCAGGGCACCATGACCTCGACGGGCAGGGCTGGGACCGGCGCCTCCAGGTGCTGACGAAGGACCTGGTCGGGCTGCTCGCCCTGGAAGGGAGGCCGACCTGCCAACATCTCGTACAGGACGCAGCCCAACGAGTACAGGTCCACCCGCGGGTCCGCCAGGTGCAGATCGCGCAGGCGCTCGGGGGCCAGATAGGCGGGAGTCCCCCGCCCAGGCCCCCCGCCCCCCTGGCGGCGCTCGTGACAGACCGCCGAGATCCCGAAATCCATCACCTTCACGGCCTTCTGGCATGTCAGGAAGATGTTGGAGGGCGAGATGTCCCGATGCACCACCCCCCGGTGGTGGGCCCAATCCAGGGCATCGGCGATGGCCCGGGCGATGGCCAGGGCCAGCCCGGGTTCCAGACGGCCTTCCTCATGCAACCAGCAGCGCAAATCGCGGCCTCGCAATCGCTCCATGGCAAAGAAGGGGACCTCGCAGACCTCGGGCAGGCGATAGGCCCCGGCCAGATGGACCCGCACGATGGAGGGATGGCGCAGGCTGGCGCCCAGCTCCGCCTCGCGCCGAAAGGCGGCCACGAACTCCAGGTCCCTCAGCAGCCCCCGATGGGGAATCTTCAGGGCGGCTTGGGCCCCGTCGGGGCCCCGGGCCTCATAGACGGTGGCCGTGCCCCCATCGCCCAGGATCTCGCCGATCTCGAAACCGGCCACCTTCCGGTCGTGGGGCAGTGGCGCCGCTTGAGAGTCTTCCAGCAGCGCCGCGGGTCTGCGCCACCAGGACCGGAGGCCTTCCATCCTCAGGTCGGCTCGAACTCGTCGGGGCCCGAGGGGCCAGGGGGTTCCAAGCGCACTTCCTCCGGCGGGCCGATCCGGACGTGGTCGCCGGGCCGGCCCACCTGCCAGCGCGAGTCCAGCCGAAGCCGGATGTCTTCGGTCAGCTCCAGGACGTCCCCCAGGGTCAGTTCCACCTCCTGGCCGGGCCGGATCACCAGGTCTCGGACCAGGACCTCGCTCTTGGGGTCCTTGTGCCGGTAGAACACCCCCTCGGAGCGGACCTCCACGAAGCCGTGGGTGGGGGCCAGGCGCCGGTCATCGACTCGCAGGTCGCTCTGAGGGTTGTAGCCCAGGCTGTTGACCTGGCGGACCAGGGGCAGTTCGAGGTCGCCCAGATACAGCGAGAGGCGGTCCACCCGGGCCTGGGTCGGCTTGTGTTCGAAGCTGACGACCGTCCTTTCGAAGCTGAAGCGGTCTCCGCTGAAGGCCTGGACCTCCTCGCCCGGGGTCACCAGTTCCCAGTTGTGGGTGAAGGACATGGTGGCATGGGCGTTGAGGACCAGCGCCTTCCCGTCGCGGAAGCGCAGTTCCAGGCAGGGCGCGTACTGGTCGGGCAGTTCCAGGTCCGCGGGCGCAGGGCCCAGGGTGACCGGCCCCTCGAGCCTTTCCGGCTCCAGCCAGAGCCGGGTTCCCCGGCGTGCCCCCGACAGGACCTCCAACAGGTACTCCTGATCCCCCTTCCAACAGGGACCGGCCTCGGGGTCCACCCCGCCCAGAAGGGGATGCAGAAGATGGAGGGGAGACTTGTCCTGCACCCTCTCACGCAAAAACCCGGCCTGCTCGGCGCGGGCCAGCGTCAGCACCGCCATGCCGCAGACCATCAGGCTGCCGGGCAGCAGCGGGACCCCCTCAGGATCATGGAGGACGATCTTCCGGACCAGGCCCGGACGGGACGTCAGCAGGCGCAAGGGACGCCCCGAGGGTCCCGGATGGACCGTGAATCCCTCGCCGTCCCAGTACAGGTCGGCCTGGGCGTCACCGGCCCCGGGCACGAACAGGCCGGGAACATCCGAGGTCAGCAGGCTCTCGCGCAGGGCCAGGTGGGTATAGTTCAGAGGCAGGATCGCCCCGGCCGAAGGGCCGACCAGACAGACCAGATACAATCCGCTCTGGATCGAGCGCACCACCTCGGCCCGCGGCCGATGACCTTCGTGGGTGCAGTGCTGCAGGCGGCAGACCAGACTGCCCAGTTTGATCTGGTCGCCCACCTCCAGGACGTGGCTTCCCGTCACCTGCAACCCGTTCACCACGGTGGCGTTGGTGCGCGAGCGATGCTCCAGGACGTAGCGCGCGCGCCGGGCGTCCCATTCCAGATGGGCGTGCACCCGCGAGACCGTGGCATCGGGAAAGGCGATGACTCCGGGGGTCGGCTCATCGCCAGGGTCCAGCCGTCCCAGAACCACCCGAGGGCGATCCAGGAGGAAGGCCTCGCCTTGGCCCCCGCCGCTCTGGACCACCAGTTCCAGTCTCGATTCGAAAGGCTCGTCCATCAGGCCACCAGAAACCAGGACCGATTCCCCCCAGTGGAGGTTTCCCGCGCGCCCAGACACTTCCTCCCCCGGCGAATCCGCCGCCAGGACCCGACGGCTGTTTGGAAGTCGCGGCTTGCAGGATTCCCAGATCCCCCCCACGTAAAGCCCCCGGTTGCAACCTGGAACCGCGGGCTTCAGGAAGGAAGGTTCTGCAAGATGTATTCCCTGTCCATGGTGGTCCCAGCCTTCAACGAGGAAGAGCTCCTGGAGGAGTTCATCCACAAGTCGGTGCGGGACATGTCCGCGGTCAGCGACGACTTCGAGATCGTCCTGGTCGACGACGGCTCGACGGACCGCACCCTGGAGATCGCCCACGAGCTGGCCAGGGAGGTCCCACAGCTCAAGATCGTCGATCTGGGCCGCAACCTGGGCAACGGCGCCAATGTGATGGTGGGCTTCCGACACGCCACCAAGGAGATCGTCTTCAACAACACGGTCGACGCCTTCTTCAACACCGAGGACCTGGCCCATATCCTGCCGCACCTGGACCGCTTCGACTCGGTCAGCGGATACCGCTCGGACCTCTCGGCCAACAGCCTGTACGGGAAGATTCTCACCCTGGGGAACCTGACCCTGATCCGGCTTCTCTTCCCGCTCAAGCTCAAGGCCTACCAGACGGTGCAGTTCCACCGCCGCAGCCTCTTCGACGACATCGAGATCGAGGCGCGCAGCTCGTTCGTCTCGCCAGAGCTGCTGATCAAGGCCCACGCCACCGGCCGCACCATCGGCGAAGTCCAGGTGGTCTTCCACCCCCGCACCAAGGGCACGGCCAAGGGCGGCGGCCTGAAGCACGTGGTGCGCACCTTCCGGGACATCTTCCGCCTGTGGTGGAAGTGGGTCGTGCTGCGCCGCCCGATGACGGTGATCCGCCAGCATGCCGACAAGCCTGGGGGAGAAATCACCCAGTACCACGACCAAAAGACCTAGGAGGTCACGATGTACCGAGGCAAGCTGGTCAGCCTGCGCCCCTTCACCGAGGCGGAGTCCGTGCGCTACCTGGAATGGCTCAACACGGTCGAGGCCGCCTCCCAACTGGGCCGCGCCTTGCCGGTGACGCCCTTGGAACACCGGAACTGGTATCAGGGCCTCGTCCAGCGCCAGGACGCAGTGGTCTTCGCGGTCTACCCCGAGGAGGACTCGCGCTACATCGGCAACGTCTGGCTGTGGGACATCCACCCCATCCATCGCAGCGCCGAGCTGCGCATCTTCCTGGGCGACCCCGAGGCCCGCGGACGCGGCTACGGAACCGATGCCTGCCGGGTGCTGCTGGACTTCTCCTTCCGGCGGCTGAACCTGCACAAGGTCTACGTCTACGTGCTGGCCTCCAACCCCCGGGCCCGGCGGACCTTCGAGAAGGCCGGATTCCGCGAGGAGGGCCTGCTGCGCGACGAGTTCTACGTGGACGGTTCGTATCGCGACGTCCTGCGGATGTCGGCGCTGGCCACCGACCCCTGGCCTCCTCCGGCCCTGGCCGCCTCCGAAGGCGGCCAGGAGCCCGCCGCAGACCCCGGCACCTGAGGCCCGGTTTCGCACCGGGGTGCTCCCCCGATTTCCGCCAGGGATGTTGGAAAATGCCGTCGGATCATGGAGGTACCCGCGCACGCCCGCAGGCAGGACCCCACCCGCAGGGCCCGGAAGGTCCCTGGATGAGACAGAATCGCGTGTCTTGGTTCCTGGCCCTGCTGGGCTTCGTCCTGGCCTGCCTCTCCTCCGCGGCCTTGGCCCAGGGGCCCCGGGACCAGGTGGTGGAGTTCTACAAGCCCTATTCGGGAGAGGGCATGGTGAATGTGCGCGAGCACATCAACCAGAACATGGCCTGCTTCGAGGCCGACCTGGGCGGGATGCTGGTGGAGATCGCGAGCAGACAGCCTGGCCAGGACAAAGCCTGGCTGGACTTCGACCCCTTCCTCAACGCGCAGATGAACGCCGCCAGCATGACGGTGGGTCGGGCCACCCTCCAGGGCGACCTGGCCTGGGTGCCGGTGGCCGTCTCCTATCGGGTTCCGGGCCGCGAAGTCCCGGCCGTCAAGGTCTATCTGCGCCGGACGGGCAGCCACTGGCGGATCGCCAACTTCGTCTACCCTGCCCGGGACGGAGCCCCCTCCTGGGATCTCAAGAACTGGCTGCGGACGCAACTGGCGCGCTGAGCGAAATCGTTCAAGAGGTCCCGGGCTCCAGCAGCACCAGGCGGAGGCTGTCCAGCCTCGGAACCGCCTGATTCAAGGCCTTCAGGACCGCGCTGGTGCGGGCCCGGTGGGCCTGGACCTCCTCGGCCGGGACGGCCGGATTGACCCGATGCAGCTCGTCCAGGCGGGCCTGCTCCTGGCCCAGGGCCCGACGTGCCTTCTCCAGGGCTGCCTCCCGCCAGGCTGCCGACCGCTCCACAGCCAATGCACCGGCCCTCTCGACCAGGGCCTCCAGCCTGTCGCCCAGACGGGCGGACAGGGCCCCCACCGTCGGAGCCTGCAGCCTCTCCAGGGCGTGGGAGCCCGGGAGCCCACCCGACCAGGCCCGCCCCGCCAGATCGACGCTGACCAGCAGCGGAGTGGGGGGCAGATAGCGCTGCAGCTCCAGGCGCGGCGGACCGATGGCCTCCATGAGGAAGAGCCCCTGCAACAGCAGCCCCGCGGCCGGGGCACCCCGCCAGCGCACGGCCGAGGCGCTACCCTCGGCCCCGTCCAGGAGCATCGACAACACGCCGTCCACCAGGGGATGGTCCGGAGTCAGATACTCCAGGTCCTCCCGGTCCAGGGCCTGGCGCCGGCTGAAGGTGGCCAGCATCCCGTCCTCCCGCAGGCCGGGCAGGGAATCGACGAACATCATCTGCCCGGGGCGGATCCGATACAGCCCCGGGGTGGCGGTCTCCTCGTCCTGGACTCCGAAGCGTTCCAGGGCCGTCGCCAGGTATTCCTCCAACCGGGAGGCGGCCCCGGTGGCTTCGATCTCCTCGCGCAAGGCGCGCCCCTCGGCTTCACGGAAGGAGTTGAGGTCCACCAACAGGTCCACGTTCTGGCGGGCCAGATCGCGATGCTCCTGCACCAGCCGCCGGGTGCGCTCGAGGAAGCCGGGAAAGCCGGGTCCCATCAGGTTCTGGCGCGGCTCGACGGCGTGCAGGATCTCGTCGGAGCCTTCCACAGGGCCCGCGAAGGATCCCATGGCTTTCTCATGCCAGCGAAAGAGGCGCTCTTCAGGAAGGCCCTGGCGGAACAGCACGTGGATGTCCACCGGCTTCTCCTGCCCGATGCGGTCCAGTCGGCCGATCCTCTGCTCGATCAGGTCGGGGTGCAGGGGGATGTCCCACATGACCAGGTGATGCGCGAACTGAAAGTTCCGCCCCTCGCTGCCGATCTCGCTGGCCAGCAGGATCTGGGCCCCCTCCAGGTCGGCGAACCAGGCGGCCTGACGATCCCTCTCCACCAGGGGAAGGCCCTCGTGGAAGACGGCGGCCCGGGCCCCCCGACGCAGCCTCAGGCTCTCCTGAAGCTCCAGCACCGTGGTGCCCCGCCGGGCGATCAACAGGACCTTCTCTTCGGGATGGGCATCCAGGAAGGCGCAGAGCCAGGCCAGGCGAGGCTCCTCCTCGCCGGAGCCGGCCTTGGGCAAGGGCACGGGGTGCAGGTTCCGCCCCGGGAAGAGCCCCGCCAGGCGCTCGCGGCGGTTGCGGAAGAGGACCCGACCCGGGCCGTGACGGTCGACGAGGGCCTCAAGCAGCGTCTGGATGCCCGGTTCCCGTCCGCTGCGGAAGGCCTCCAGGGCCTCCAGGAAGGAACGGTCCTGGGGATAGAGTTGCTCCAGGGCCTCCAGGACCGATTCTCGACGCTCGGGGTCGGTGGCCCCCTCCAGGGACTGGAGGTCGCGCGCGGCCTGGGCCGCGGCCTTCCACTGGGGGCGCTCGCGAAGATAGGAGTCCAGGTCCGGAAAGCGGCCGGGGTCGACCAGGTGCAGCAGGCCGAACTCGTTCTCCAGGCCGCCCCGGGTGGGGGTGCCGGTCAGAAGCAGCAGGCCCCGAGAGCGCGCGGCCAGCTTCTCGATGGCCGCATACGAGGGCTGCCCCAGGCGCAGATGGTGGGCCTCGTCCACGATCAGCAGGTCCCAGCGGTGACGGCAGGCCTCGTCCAGCAGACCCATCTGGAGCGCGCCCAGCGGAACCAGAACCCGGCGGGCCGCGCTGAAGACCCGCGCCTCGCCCAGGGCGCTCATCCCCACCACGCTGAAGAGCTCGTGGAAGCGCCGGACCATCTCGGCCAGCCACTGGTGGACCAGGCTTTCAGGAACCACAATCAGGACCCGTCCGGCTCGGCCCAGGGCCCGCAGGGTGCTGAAGATCAGCCCGGCCTCGATGGTCTTGCCCAGGCCCACCTCGTCGGCCAGGAGGACCCTCGGCGCCTCCATCCGCGAGACCCGGTGGGCCAGATCCAACTGGTGGTCCAGAAGGCGCACACGGGCGCTGCCCAGCCCCCGCGTCCGGGTGGCCAGCAGGGCCGAGCGGATCTCCCATCCTTCCCGGCGCAGGTCCAGGTCTCCAGGAAAGCCCAAGTGGCCCGCCCGCAACCGGTCCAGAGCGTCCGCCAGGGGGATCCGGTCCTCCAGGTCGCTCTCTGAGAGCACCTGCCCGTCTCCGAGATAGGTCCTCAAGCCCTCCTGGACCTCGACCGACTCGATGCGGAAACGCCGGCCGTCCCGCCCCACGGCCTCCTGGCCGGCCCGCAGCAGGACCCGGCGAAGCGGGGCGGACTGCAGGCGATACCGGCGGACCTGGGCGGTGGCCGGGAAGCGGACCACCACGGTGCGGGCGTCAGGCAATTCCACGACCAGGCCCAGACCCAGGTCCGGCTCGGCCTCGTTCAGGACCCTTTGACCAGCAACAAAGTGACTCTCCATGGGGGCTGCCGGTTCGCCTTGAAGGCCGGCAGGCCTCCCATGGCGGGGAGCTTGGCCTTCGGGCGCGAAGTCCCCCACATGTCCTCGCGGTTCCAGAGCCTGCTCGGCGCTCTCGTCATGGTCCTCAGCCTGGTCGCGCTGACCCTTCCCGCCGCCGCCGCCCCCGACGACAGACTGGTGCGCGTGGGGATCTACCAGAACTCCCCGAAGATCTCGCTCTCCCCTTCCGACCAACCGGAGGGCATCTTCCCCGACATCCTGGAAGAGGTGGCGCGCCGGGAGGGCTGGCGCCTGAAATACGTCCCCGGGACCTTCTCGGAGGGCCAGGCCCGCCTGGTCCGAGGTGAGATCGACCTGATGCCGGACGTGGCCTTCACGGCCGAGCGGGCCAGGACGATGGACTTCAACCGGATCCCCGTCCTGGCATCCTGGTCGCAGGTCTATATCCGCAAGGGCACCGGAATCCACTCAATCCTGGACCTGAAGGGGAAGCGGGTGGCCACCCTGGAGGGCTCGATCCAGCTCGAGGCCTTCCTGCAACTGGCCGAGAGCTTCCAGCTCGAGACCATCCTGCTGGAGGCCCCCGACTACCAGACCGCCTTCGAGTGGACAACCCAGGGCCTGGCCGACGCGGCGGTCACCAACCGCTTCTTCGGGCAGATGCACGCCCGGCAGAGCGGCCTGGAGGAGACGGGAATCGTCTTCGACCCCTCCAGCCTGTACTTTGCAGCCACCCAGGGGGATCCCAAGAAGCTGCTTCCCGCCCTGGACCGCCAACTGCAGGACCTCAAACGGAATCCCGACTCGGCCTACTACAAGTCCTTGAGCGACTGGATCTCCGAAGATGTCGAATTCGAGCTTCCCGACTGGCTGTGGCTTCTGGGGGGGGCGCTGGCGATGGCCCTGCTGATCAGCCTGGCCGGCGGGGCGATCCTGCGCCACCAGGTCCACCTGCGCACCCGGGAGCTTCGCCAGGCCAACCAGGAGATGGAGCAGCGGGTGCTGGAGCGCACCGCGGAGCTGGCCGCCGCCAAGGAACGCGCCGAGTCGGCAGACCGGGTCAAGTCCACCTTCCTGGCCACCATGTCCCACGAGCTGCGCACGCCGCTCAACTCGATCATCGGCTTCTCGGGAATCCTCGAGCAGGGGCTGGCCGGGCCCCTGAACCCCGAGCAGGCGCGCCAGTTGGGGATGGTCCGGGCCAGCGCCCGGCACCTGCTGGACCTGATCAACGACGTGTTGGACATCTCGAAAATCGAAGCCGGAGAGCTGCAGGTGAACCGTGAGGAGTTCCTCCTGGGCGAGGTCCTCGACCGCGTGGTGGCCACGATCCAGCCGCTGGCCGACAAGAAGGGGCTGAAGCTGGAGGCCCGGGTCCCTGCCGATCTGGGCCGGATTCTCAGCGACCGGCGTCGGGTCGAGCAGATCCTGATCAACCTGTTGGCCAACGCCGTGAAGTTCACCGACCAGGGCGGCGTGACGCTGCGGGTCCAGGCCGAACCGGGCCAGCCCTTGCGCCTCTCGGTGCAGGACACCGGCATCGGGATCGCCCCGGCGGACCTGGCCGAGCTCTTCAAACCCTTCAAACAGGTGGAGACCAAGAGCCCGCGCCCCCAAGAGGGGACAGGGCTGGGGCTGGCCATCTGCGCGCGTCTCTCCAAACTCTTGGGGGGGCAAATCACCGCCGAGAGCGAACCTGGAGCGGGCAGCACCTTCACCCTGGAGCTGCCACCCGAGAGAGGACCCGCCGTTGCCCCGCAAGACCAAGATCCTGCTGATCGAAGACCATGAGCCGAACCGCTACCTGCTGACCTTCCTTCTGGAGAAGAACGGCTTTGAGGTGGTGGCCGCCGCCGATGGACCGGCCGGTATCGCCATGGCGGCCCTCGAGAAGCCGGCCCTGATCCTGTTGGACATCCAGTTGCCCGGGATGGACGGCCATGCGGTGGCCCGCGCCTTGCGCGGGGATCCGGCCCTGGCGCACACCCCGCTGGTGGCGGTCACCTCCTACGCCATGGCCGGTGATCAGGCCAAGGCGGTGGCGGCAGGCTTCGACGGGTACCTCGAGAAGCCCATCGACCCGGATCTCTTCGTCGAACAGGTCCGCTGCCATCTGCGTCCCCTCGACCCGGAGCCCGGGCCGTGAAGCGGGTCCTGGTCGTCGACGACCACACCGAGAACCTCTATTTCCTGCAGGCCCTGCTGGGAAGCCAGGGTCTGGAAGTGCTCACGGCCTCGAACGGGGCCCAGGCCCTGGAGATGGCCCGCAAGGCTCCCCCCCACCTGGTGGTCTCGGACATCCTGATGCCGGTCATGGATGGCTACACCCTGTGCCGCGAATGGATGGCCGACCCTGGCCTGTGCCACATCCCTTTCATCTTCTACACGGCCACCTACACCGACCCCCGGGACCGCCAGTTGGGCTACGAGCTAGGCGCCGAGGCCTACCTGACCAAGCCCTCCGAGCCCGAGGACTTCCTGGCGGCGGTCCTGCCCATCCTGGCCCGAGACCCCCACCCCAAGGCGACCTGCCGACCCTCCACCCCGCCCGAATCGACCATGACGCGCTACAGCGAGGCCCTGGTGCGCCGTCTCGAAGACAAGATGGCCGAGCTGGAGGAGACCAACCGCCGGCTGAAAGAGGAGATCGCCGAGCGCGAGAGGGTGGAATCGGCTCTGCTGGCCAGCGCCGAGCAGCTCCGGCAGGCCCAGAAGATGGAGGCCCTGGGACAACTGGCCGGAGGGATCGCTCATGACTTCAACAACCAGTTGACGACCATCTCGGGGTACAGCGAGCTGCTCTTGAGCCGACCCGAGCTGGCGTCGTCCCCGGTCCTCGACGAGGTGGCCGAGATCATGCGCGCCGCCCAGCGCGCCAGCGCCCTGACCCGCAGGATCCTGGCCTTCTCCAGGCGCCAGACCTGGCAACCCGTCGTGGTCTGCCTCAACCAGGTCGTCTCAGGGATGCGGAACCTGCTGAACCGGACCCTGGGCGGACACATCGCCATCGAGTGCCACCTGGACCCCCACGTCGCACCGGTGGAGATCGACGTCCACCAGTTTGAACAGGTGCTGACAAACCTGGCCCTCAACGCGCGAGACGCGATGCCCGAGGGAGGGACGCTGACGCTGCGCACCCGGGCTGTCGACCTGGAGGAGGACTTCTGCCGACACCACCAGGAATTCCAACCCGGACCCGCCGTCCTGCTGGAAGTCTCGGACACGGGATGCGGGATGGAGCCCGGCGTCGTGGAACGCTTGGGAGAGCCCTTCTTCACCACCAAGCCTCCGGGAAAGGGGACGGGGTTGGGGCTGACCACGGTCCTGAACACTCTGCGAGAGGCCAGAGGTTGCCTGCAGGCCCACAGCCAGCCCGGCTCGGGCTCGCTCTTCGAGATCTTCCTGCCTCCGGCAGACCGGCCGCATTCATCCCCAGGCCAAACGGAGACCGAAACCGAGATCCCTCGGGGCAGCGAGACCATCCTGGTCGTGGAAGACGACTCGATCCTGCGAGATCTGGTGGTGCGGATGCTCCAATCCCTGGGCTATTCGACCCTGACCGCCGGGACGGGCGAGGAGGCCTTGGAGATCCTGGCCGACCCGAACCGAACCCTGGACTTCATTCTGACCGACCTGGTCATGCCCGGAAGCCTGCAAGGTTGGGACGTGGCCCGGCAGGCCCGGAACCTGCGCCCCGGGTTGCCAGTGCTGTGCACCTCGGGCCACCAGCACCTGGTCCAGGAAGAGAAAAGGGCCAGCTCCAGGGATTTCGAGTTCCTGGAGAAGCCCTTCACCCGCCGGGACCTGGGCGAGACTGTGCGCAGGATGCTGAACCAGAGCTCCTCCAGCCCCCCCCGGGATCTTTAGTCCACCGGAGCCTGGGGCTTGCGGGCCACCGCGAAGAGGACGACCCCCATGAGCAGGAAGAAGGCCAGCCCCAAGAGCTGATAGCCTCCCTCGCCCAGCATCCCGATCAGCGCCGGACGGGCGCTCCAAGACTCCAGCGTCCGGAACACCGTCTCGTTCACCGACAACAAGGCCACGGCCACTCCGGCCAGGGCTCCCCCGGCCACCAGGCCCGTGGCGAAGAGGCTCCCCGAGCCCAGCTCGCTCTCGTCCACCTCGCGCCCGGTGCAGCGGGTCCTCCAGTCCACCAGCCCCTTGATGGCCCCTCCCACGAAGATGGGAAGCGTCGTGGACAAAGGCAGGTAGGCCCCCACCGCAAAGGACAGGGCGTTGACGCCGCACAGCTCGATGGTGACGGCCAGGAAGGCGCCGACCAGGACGAACTGCCAGTCCAGGTTGAAGGACAGAAGCCCCCGGATCAGGGTGGCCATCAGCGTCCCCTGAGGCGCCGGGAACTTGTCCGAACCGATGGCGTGAGCGATCCCCTGGGCCGCCATGTCGGCGGTCGGCTTGTCCAGGATCTGCATGGTGGCCCCGATCACCAGGGCGGAAGCCAGCGCCCCTACGAACAGGGAGATCTGCTGGGCCCGCGGGGTGGCCCCCACCAGGAAGCCGGTCTTGAGGTCCTGGCTGGTGGCCCCGGCGTTGGCGGCCGCAATGCAGACCATGCTGCCCACCACCAGCGCCAGGGGCTCGTAGAAGCTGCCCGTCCAGCCGACCCCGATGAAGATCAGGCAGGTTCCCATCAGGGTGGCGATGGTCATCCCCGAGATGGGGTTGGAGCTGGAGCCGATCAGGCCGACGATCCGGCTGGCCACAGTCACGAAGAAGAACCCGAAGACGACGATCAGGACGCCCACCAGAAGCTTGTGGCCAAAGGAACCGCCCGGCAGGACCGGCAAGACCGCCAGCAGCAGGACCAGGGCCACGCTGCCCACCAGCACCGTGACGATCGACAGGTCCCGCTCGGTCCGCAGCACCTCGGCGGCGCCGGTGCGGTCCTTCAAGGTGGCCAGGCTGGACTTGAAGGAAGCCAGGATGGTCGGCATGGTCTTCAGCAGGGTCATGAAGCCCCCGGCCGCCACGGCCCCGGCGCCGATCTGGCGGACGTAGGCGCGATAGATGGCGACCGAGGTGTCCGAGAAGGTCTGGGTGAGGGGATCCCATCCGCCGGGGCCGCCGGGGGTCAGGACGCTCTTGAGCTCGCCCAGCTTGACCAGTTGCTCGGCGATAGCCGCCATGGGAACCAGGGTGGCCAAAAGCGGGATCAGGCCCAACCACGCCAGGACGCCACCGGCAACCAGGACGCCTGCGATCCGCGGACCGATGATGTAGCCGACGCCCAGATACTCGGGGGTGATCTCTCCGTTGACCGTGGCCGACGGGAAATACTTGTTGGTCTGCCGGGTGACGAAGGACGGGACGTCGGTGATCACGTGGAAAAGCTTTTGGAACGCAGCGTAGACCAGGGCGAAGAACACTCCCTGGTAGGCGGTCCGGGCGAAGTCGCCTCCCTTGTCGCCCGCGATCAGGACCGAAGCGCAGGCGGTTCCCTCCGGATAGGGCAGGGTGCCGTGCTCCTTGACGATCAGGGCCCGACGCAGTGGCACCATCATCAGGACCCCCAAGACGCCGCCGAAGACGGCCAGGGTGAAGATGGTCCAGTAGTTGAAGTAGGTGGCCCCGACGCTCTGACCGTCGGGGCCCAGGGTCAGGAACAGGAAGCCCGGCAGGGTGAAGACCACGCCCGCCGCGATCGACTCGCCCGCCGAGCCCGTGGTCTGGATGATGTTGTTCTCCAGGATGCTGGTCTTGAGGAACTTCCGCCCCAGCGAGATGGCCAGGACCGCGATGGGGATTGAGGCCGAGATGGTCAGGCCGGCCTTGAGGGCCAGGTAGACCGTGGCCGCGCCGAAGAGGATGCCGAAGAAGGCTCCGACGACGACGGATCGCACGGTGAACTCCGGCACGTCGCTCTCGGGCGGGATGTAGGGTTTGTGCGAGGCGGCGGGTTCCGAATTGGACACGAAAGGACACTCCTGGACAGTTGTGGTCCGCGGGGTTTCTGCGTCCAGGGCGGGGTCCCTCGCGACCGGGCCGAATCCTTTTTCCCCTCCCCGCTGTTCAGGCACGGTGAGCCCGAACAGCGGGGAACTCTTGCCAGGACGGGGCTGGGCTTATAGAATAGTGTTCATCCCGTCGTCTGAGTCGGGACCAAGGGGAGGGATGACCGCCAACCGGTATCAACTTGGGCGCCGCGGGGGGGCTGATCATTCGACCTGACGACAATGCTCCGAAGATGGAGGCGGGTGGCGAAGCCGTCGCCATCCTGCGCATGGGGGCACAGTCCTCGCCGCCACCGGCCGTCGGCTCAGCCCGGCCTGCCCCCGAAGAGGCCGAGCTCTCCTGGGGGGATCTCCTCAAGAAGGCCCGGGACGACAACCAGGCCACCAAAGCGTCACCTTTGCCGCCCCCGCCGACCCTTGCCCCGCCGGAAGGGATCCCGGTTCCCTCCCCCCCCGGGGAGTCGATTTCCACCCCTGTGCCGGCTCCCCAGCCCTCCCCCCGGGTCGAGCAGCCGGGCCTCCACTTCTATCGATATCGGGGGCGGAACCGCGAAGGTGCCGAAGAGCAATCCTACGTCTCGGCCCTGACCCAGGAGCGCGCGGTAGAGTCCCTGCACCTGCAGGGACTGACCATCCTGGAAATGGTCGAGGTCCACGCCGACGAAGCCCTGGGGCGGCGCAAGCTCCACCGGGTCCGCCTGCGCTCGCTGGCCTTGTTCACGCACCAACTGGCCATCCTTCACCGCTCGGGCGTCTCGTTGACCCGCGCCCTGGAGAGCCTGACCGAGAAGCCGGAAGACTGGACCATGGGCGCCGTGGCCCGGGACCTGTACGTCTCGGTCTGCCACGGGCACCTGCTCTCGCACGCCATGCGCCGCCACCCCCGGTGCTTTCCCACGCACTACTCGGCCCTGATCGAGGTGGGCGAACTCTCGGGCAGCCTGGACGACATCCTGCCCCGGCTGGCAGCCAGCCTGGAGAGACAGGTGGCCCTCATGGCCCGGATGCGGGCGGTCATGACCTACCCCTTGGTGGTGGTCTTCTGCGCCATCGTCTTGAACCTGGTCACCTTCCGCTGGGTCTTGCCTCAGTTCCAGCCCATCTTCGAAGGGAGCGGGGTCGAACTGCCCTGGCTCACCTCGATGCTGATGGGGGCGGTGCGCATGGCCACACACCCCCTGGGCACGCTGACCCTGGTCCTGGGCCCTCCCGCGCTGTTCCTGGCCCTGCAACAGGTCCTGACGGAAGCCGGCTTCACCTTGCAGCGTTCCCTGGATCTGGCGGCCCAGGTCACCTCCAGCCGCAACCTGGCGGAGGCCCTGCGAGGAGTCTCCAGCGCCCTCAATGAAGGCCTGCTCCTCAGCGAAGCCTTCGAGCGCCGTCAGGACCTCTTCACGGCATTGGGAGTCCACATGATTGCAGTCGGCGAGTCCACGGGCCGTCTCCAGGACATGTTCTCAACCCTGGCAGGATACTACCTGGTCGAGGTCGAGTCCGCGCTGGACTCGCTTCCCTCGATCCTGGAACCGGTCCTGATGGCCCTGGTGGGAATCATGACGGGCGTCGTCGTCCTGGCCGTGTTCATGCCGATCTACCAGATCGTCTCCGCCCTTCTGTGAGGCGCCCGTCCCCTTGGCCCCCGCCGCTCGGCAGTTCGAGGCTGCGGTCGGTTGTGTTGCGCCGTCCTGGTGCTGGTGGTCTGGTGCTGTGGACCGGTCCTCGCCCAGGCCCCGGATGAGCTGGCCTCGCGGGTCCTGCAACGGGTCCGCTCGCGTGCCTCGCAGATCGACGGTCTGGAGGTGGAGGTCCACCTGACCCGGACCGACCCCCGATTCCTGCGCTTCTTCTATGTTCCCTCGGCGCTGAACCTCAGGGGAGTCGTCACGTTCGAGAAGCCCGACGACTTCGACCTGCACCTCTGGCAGGGCGGAGCGCGCTGGTTCCGCTTCGACAGGCGGGCCGGCTTCAACCTGCGCTACTCGGGCCTGGTCCGACTGGGAGGGGGGCCCGCCGTGGTGCCCCCTCCCCCGAGACCTCGCCCGATCCGGAGCTGGGGTTCGCCGACCTGGCCCAGGACAGCGCGGAGACCGTCCCCTTCCACCCCCTGTGTTTCTTGTGGCCTCCGCGATTGTGGCGGGCCCTGCCCGGCCAGGCTCCGACCCTGGAAGGCGCCGAGACCCTCTTCGGCCGAGCCTGCCTGCGGGTGGGCCTTCTGCTGGACAACGGGATGCGCGCCCGGGTCTGGGCGGATCGCCTGACCTTCGAGCCCTTGCGCATGGAGATCCAGCCCCCGGGGGGTCTGGGCACATTGCTGGCGGACTACCGCTGGGAGCCAGGGGCCCCTTGCTGGTCGCAGGTCGAGGTCCAGGCCGACCGGCGTCCCCTGTTCCAGGCCGTGGCCGTGGAACCGCTGGTCGCCCCCCCCGGAAGCCGGCTTCCAGCCATCTCGCTGGTGCTGCGCCGACCCGCGGGGATCACGGCCCGGGCAGGCCCCAGTGCCGTTCAACGGCCTGAATGGGTCTGGGGGGTCCTGCGGGCCCTGGCCTTGGGCCTGGCAATCCTCGCCGCCCGCTTCCTGTATCACCTCCTGCGCCGGCGCACCCTGGCCCGCGAGCTGATCCTCCTGGACCGTCCTGAAGGCCCCTGGGCTCGACGCCTGCAACGCCTGGGCTACCCGGTGGCCCGCTTCAGCCCCGAATGCGTGAGCCAGGAGCTGCAGATCCTGGACCGCGGCCGGGCCATCGCCACCGACGATCCACCTCGATCCATCGTGGTCGCCCCGGGGGCAGGCGAGCTGATCCGCACCCAGCGCTATCTGCTGCAATCCTTCGTCCAGGCCGGAGGGCGGGTCCTGGTGTGGCGCACGAAAAGGCCCGCGACCTGCCCTTCGAGGGCGAGCTGACCCGAGTCACCCGAGCCGAGATCCGGGGGGTCACCTATGACCCGTCGGACCCATGGCGCCGACTGGACTCGAGGCGCGTCGCAGAGCTGGTCCTGGAACGGGGCTGCGAAACCTGCCTGGTGAGCCTGGAGGGCCGACCGATCCAGCAGGACCTTGTCGGGTTCCGGGCGGCCGACTCCCGCCAGGCGACGGTGATCGGCCTGACCCGTCAGGGCCTGGGCGAGTGGCTGGTCTGCCAGGTCCCCTTCCCCTCCTCGATCAAGGAGTGGCCGAAGGATCTGTCCGCACTGTTGTGCGATCTGGTGGACCTGCTGGAAGGCTACGCGTCCCCGGAGGCCTGAGGGCCGGTTACCAGCTTGACCAGGAGGTCCTGCGGACCCCTTGCCCTCCATCGGGATCGGGCGCCAGGACGACGTTCTGCAAAGCCCTGTCCTTGTGGACCTGGGCGAAGCTGTCCATCTGGATGGTGCCCCGGTCACGTTCCCGAAGACCTGGGTGTTGGACTCCAGGTGGATGGGCCCCAGGGGGTTGTACAGTGCGCCTACCAGGTCACAGTTGCTGTCGAAGTGGAATTCGGTCTTCTTCCCGGTGGAATAATCGGCAAACATCAACAGAGTGGTGGAGTCCTGTCTGGCAGCGTCCATGTTGATCTGCGTGTTGAAGCCGAACTCGACGCTCTCGCGGACGAAAATCCGGACCTTCCCTTCGGACAGCAGCAGGACGCTGTTCCGGCCCATCTCGATGCGGTCGAAGAGATAGTCGCCGGGCCGCAGGCCCCGGTCGTCAGGTCGCCGTAACGCCCCGGAGCCAGTTCGACGGGAACCCCGGAATGGATGTCGCCTCGCGAGGAGGAGGCGGCCAGGTCGACGGGCACGGCCACCAGCGGCAAGGGCAGGGGCTCTTCGCGACGCTGGGTCTGGATGTAGTGGGAATTGGGCCGGACCGTGGCCTCGGCATGTTGAACGACCACCAGGTCCCCTTTCACGTCGGCCTTGGAGTACAAGGCGATGGGCGTCACGTCGGCGTTGCTTCCCACATGACCCGCCGTGCCCGGATTCTTCGGGTCGTATCCCGCAGCCCCCGAGTTGTAGGAATCGGTCCGCGCATTGGACTCCATCACCACCCAACGGGCACCGTACAGGGCCGCGTCTGGGAAGGAGAGGCCCTGTCGGCGGAAGGTGGCCTCCAGGTGCCGGGTGACCCCGGGGCGACCTGGGGCCGCCTCGAACCAGGCCACGCTGCGGACCGTCACCTCGCTGGAACGAGCCGACACCACCTCCAGGCGATGCCAGGCTCCGGCGCCCTGGTTCAGACTGACCGGGTCCGAGGGAAGCTCCTGGGCGGCCAGGCTCCAGTCGTGGATCCCTGCCAGGAAGTGGGTGGCCTCGCTCAGCCCCGCCCGGGCCTCGGCGCTGAGGATCGTGCGCTCGGTGTTGAGATGGACCAGACGGCTGCGCTGCTCGGACAGGGTCAGCAAAGCGAAGAGGACCGTGAAGAGACACGTCAGCAGCATGATCATGCTGACCATGATGAAGCCACGGGGGCGCTGCAAACGGCTCATTCCAGGTTCCTCGTCAGCGCGGTCCGCTGGAATCGCGCCGTATGGGTCAACGGAGCCTCGGCTCCGACGGGATGGCGGGTCTGCTGGCTGAGGACCAGCTCGACCTGGCAGGTCAGGCCCCCGGAATCGGCCGGAGTGGCCGCCACCCGGAACAACGAGAGGTTCCGACAGACCACCCGGTTCTCATTTCCGGGGGGGGTCAGAAGCGCCTGGGGGACCGACCACGGAGAGGGGTCCGGTGGGAAGGTGCCGGGAACCTCGCGTCGGAGGAGGACCAGGCCGGAGGGCTCGGCCGACACGTAGTAGAGGATCCACTTGCGCCAGGCAGGTTTGCCGTCCTCGGTGCGGCGGAAGACGTTCTCGGCGTCCCGAGCCGAGGGCAGGGCCAGGACCGGAGGGTTGGAGGAAGTGGCCTCCACCAGCCAGGGCCCGGACTCCTCGATCTCGACAGCCAGTCGGTCCAGAGCGACCAGAGCCTGATTGTACAGCGCGGAAGTCTGGTTGGCCTGCTGGAAAAAATCGTAAGCGGGCCAGAAGGAGAGAAAGGCCGCCGCCAGCGCCATCATGCCCAGCCCCGAAGCGATCAGCAGCTCGACCAGGCTCATGCCTGCAGGCCTTCTCATGACTGGTCCACCACCAGGGTAGAAACCTCCAGATGATGAGGGTGAGCCCGCCCCCAGGGGCTGAAGGTCTTCCAGTCGATCCTCACGATGACCTGGACCAGGTCGGCCGCCACCGCGCCGTCCCGGTCCCGGCCCTGCTGGACGGCCACGCTGACCTGATAGTCCACGACGCGCTCGCGACTTCCCTCCACGAAGCGCCTCTGGACGAAGGGATAGGGTGCGGGTGGGAACTGGGCGGGCTGGCCGGAATTGAGCGCCTCGGTCGGCACCCGACCGTCAAAGGTCCGACCGACGGGCAGGCTTGCGAACGGAAGGGCCTCGACCTTGGAGAGCACCTCGCCGGCCAGGTCGCAGGCCTGCATCTGGTGGGCCGAGGCCGCCATCCCTCCCAGGGCCCCTGGGAGGATCGACAAGAGCAACAACGCCACCAGCGTCCCCAGCGAGCTCGCCAGGATCGCCTCCAGAAGCGAGTGCCCCAGAATCCGTTGGCGGCGAATCGGAAGTCCCCCCTCCAGGGCCGGTGTGCTTTCAGGTGGCCTGGTGAATTCAGGACCGTTCATTGATTCCATGCCACTATACCACGCCGTCCCCGCCCCTCGTCCAGGACCGGGGTACCCCGCCCCCCAACGGCTAGGTCCAATGGGCCAGAACGAGCCGGAAGACACCAGAGCTCAGGGCGGAGAGATCCGGGTGATGGGGCTCAGGAGTCCAGGAAGTTCTTGCGCGTCAGCCCGTCGTCGGTGGCACTGGACAGCTCGGCGACGTAGTCCTTGAGCGTCTGGGGGTCCTCCACCTGATCCAGGCGGACACCCAGCCACCAGGTCCGTCCCTCTTCGCAGGGCCCGATCCAGATGATCTCGCCCCGGCCTTTGACGTCAGGCAGCCGGTCGTGATCGAGCTGCATGTCCAGTTCCAAGGCCGTCCCCCGGGCCACCTCCCCCTCGGCGACCAGACGCACTCCCCCTTCCGAGAGGTCGTGGGTCATTCCCTGGAAGTGGGGAAGATGCCGCGAGCGCACCCGAATCCGGTTGCGGACTCGCGGCACCGCGCGTCGCTCCTCCTGCCCGCCCCGGGCCACCACCTCGACCCCGCAGCGGCCGCGCAGCCAGGCCAGGGCCTCATCCGAACCACGCGCGTCTGCGGTGTACTCCACCTCCATGGGCTCTTCGGCCAGCACCCGGCGGGTCCGCGGGTTCAAGACCAGGACATGGTCGGGTCCGGCGGGGGCCTCAAACTGCTGGTGCACCGGAAGGAGGCAGGAGGTTCGAAAGGTCAGCACCTCTCCAAAAGACAGGAAGTCGAGGACCAGCGGGGCGGGCGACTCGGCGGGTTCCGGGCCCGCCGACGCTTCCGCCTCGGGGCCGCGAAGCCCGGAGAAGACCTTCCTGAATCGTCCCAACATGGCGTGTCCTCCCGAAGCAAATCGTGCTCACAGGAGCTCCTCCTGAAGGGATGAGCCCCTCTTCCTGGAACTTGCAGCACGCCGCTCTTCGATCCTGCCCCCTGACCGGAATCGACCCGGCGGAGACGGACCGATTCTTTGAAGCGGAGGTTTACTTCCTGTCCAAAGGGGAATGATCCCCTTCACAACTTGCCACTCGAGGAGGACCTTCGATTCCATGTGTCACGAAAACGCCACCCTGCCCCGCATCGGCGAGCCCGCCCCGGACTTTGACGCCGTCACCACCCACGGCCGGCTCAAGCTGGAAGACTACAAGGGCCGCTGGTTCATCCTGTTCTCGCACCCGGCGGACTTCACTCCGGTCTGCACCACCGAATTCATCGGCTTTTCGGAGATCTATCCCGAGCTGCGCAAGCTGAACTGCGACCTGCTGGGCCTGTCCATCGACAGCGTGTTCTCGCACATCGCCTGGGTCCGCAACATCCAAGAGAAGATGGGCGTGCGCATCGAGTTCCCCATCATCGCCGACCTGGACCGCAAGGTGGCGGAAGCCTACGGCATGATCATGCCGGGCGAAAGCCAGACCGAGACCTCGCGCTGCGTCTTCGTGGTCGATGACAAGAGCGTCATCCGCGCAATCATCTACTATCCGCTCTCGACGGGCCGCAACATGCAGGAGATCCTGCGCCTGGTCCGCGCCTTGCAGACCACCGACCAGCACAAGGTGACCACGCCGGCCAACTGGCAGCCCGGCGACGAGGTCATCCTGCCCGCCCCCAACACCGATGAGGGGGCCGACAAGCGCCTGGCCGCCGAGGGCCAGTACTGCACCGACTGGTATCTGTGCCGCAAGCCTCTGGCGGCCGTGGCTTCCGCCGCCGCCAAGGGCGGCTGCCACTAGTTCCGAGCGTTCTTCTCCCCGGCTCCGCCGTGCTCTGGCGGGGCCGGGGGCGGGCCAGCCCAGGGCAGACGGAAGAGCAGGTAATCGGGGGTCTCCCCCATCAGCAGGGCTCCACGCATCCCCTGAACCTGCGCCACCCAGTCTCGGTGCTCCCTGCGAACCAGCAGGTAGTCCACGGCCCTCAGACCGCGGTCAGGTGAGGGAAGAGCGCGGGCTGCCGGCCCTTCCGGAGCCTCCACCCTGGCCCCACGGCCGGGTGCCTTCTCTTGCAGACTGTCGTCGTAGGTGTAGCAGTGCCGGCGGCCAGAGACGGTCAGCGAGGCCCTCTGGTCGGTCGCGACGCGGGCCTCCAGGGGGACCTGGGCGACCAGGTGCCACTCGAGCGCAAGCTTCCAGGTTGAGCCGCGAGGCGGAGGAGGGGCCCAGGGCAGCTCCAGCCCGACCTCCCAGGGCCTCCCCACCGCCAGCACCAGGAAGGCAGCGACCAGTCCCAGCGGGATCCAGAGCCTCCTCTGGCCACCCGTGCGGCGATAGCACCAACCCGCCCCCAGAATCGCCCCCAGCACGATCAGCGCGACAATCGGAGCCATGTGGTGGACGGCCCTGCCCCAATCCGCATCGATGGCGATGTCCCCAGGGGCCGTCATGTGGACCGCCAGGGCCCCGACCGCGGGGATCAAGGCCGAAGGCGCGAAGACGGAAACCAGGTGGATGGGCGCGCCCAGATCCAGGTAGAAGTGAATCAACTCGTGCGGCCCCCGAGTGATCTGCCGGAAGCCGAGCCAGGTCTGCTTCCAGGACTGGTCGGCTCGGACCTCGGTGGGGTAGGAAACCGGTGCGAGGACCGTCCTGGCGCGCTCCAGGGCTTTGCCCCAGGAACTCGGCAGCGACGGACCGGGTCGCGCCACCTCGGGGTTGTGATGAGGCCTTCCGTCAAAGCTCACCCAGCACAGGACCCCGAAGTAGACCAGAACCACGGCCAGGGCGCGAGCCACCCAGACCAGACGCTCGCGCCACGCCCCCTGCGCCAGCAGGCCCAGGAACGGCACCACCAGGATCCACTCCTCTCGGCTGGCTGCCGTCGCCAGACAGGCCAACGCAAAGCCCCAGGCACTGCCCCGCCAGGCCTGGTGGACGGCGGCTACGGCCAGAGGGATCCCCAGGACGATCTCCTGGTAGTCGTTGAGAGCCAGGACGGCCAACGGCGGATAGCCCAGGTACATGACCAACCCGGCAACCCCCCCCCACGGCCCACCGAAGACCCTCCACCCCAGGCCGAAGGCCGGCAGTCCTCCCAGGGCCACGGCGGCGATCTGGATCCGGCACAGGGTCAGCGGTTCTGGCGCCAGGTGATAGATCCACCCGACGACGAAGATCCAGGGTGAGCGGTGGCCCGACCAGACCCAGTTGTCGGCGTATCCCGACAGGATGGTCTGTTCGAAGGATCCCGTCTGGGCGAAGTTCCAGAAGATCTGGTTGTAGACCGCGAAGGCGGAGGGGCCGAGGATCTGCAGGGACTCGATCCGCTGCTGGGCCACGGTCGCCAGTCCCCAATACCACAGCGCGATGGCGCTGGCTGGAACCAGCCACCACAGCCAGGTCCACCGAGGGCATTGGGCGGACGTCCCCGCTCCGGCAGGCTCTGAGGCCTGAGGTCGGCCTTGGTCCTGGGGCATCTGTCGAGTCCCTCGCATCTCCTGGTTCAGGTCATGCCGACCGGATCAGCGCCCCGGCAAGTTCCCTTCCCCACGCCCCGGGAAGTCGGCGGGCTCCTCCAGGGCCAGGACATCCAGGGCCGCGTATCCGCCGATCACCAGGCCCTCCCGACTCTGGTGGTCCTTGGTCCGCAAGAGGTAGCCCAGGTCCTCGTCCACAAGCGGCGTTTCCAGTCCCCCGGGTTCCATGAGGAAGGCCCCGAAGGTTCCGAACTCGGTCAGGCACAAGCCCTCCACGGGCTCATTCTCCACCAGTCGCACCGAGCGGAAGGCAGCCGGCCGGATGTATTCCATCAGGACGAAGGCCGCATCCTCTTCGGGGCGCATCGCCTGCAGGCGGCAGACCATGTCCTGCCCGTACAGGTTGTTGCCTCCGCCCTCCCGCTGGGGCTTGAGGACCCAGTCTTCCGGAGAGGCCAGGGCCAGGTCCCGAGCCGAGGCGTGCTGCCCCTTCCAGTGGATCTCCTCGGAAGGAGGGGCCATGGCCACGAAGGTCGCCGCCACGGCCTCGGCCTCGGAATCCGGAAGGTATCGGCGCAGGACCTCAGCAGAGGTCAGCCGGCCCTGGACCATCTTCATGTTCGCCAGCTGGGCCGGGATGGAGGGGACCGAAATGGCCGTGGTAGCCTCCAGCAGACGACGGGCGTTCCAACTGGCCTCGCCCTCGTAGTGACCGGGAGCGTAGCCTCCCCGGAAGTAGCCCATGGCCACCCGACGCCCGCGGAACCAGAGATCTCCGGCCCGAATCTCGCCCTCGCGGCCCAGATCCTCCAAGGTGCAGCGCAACATGGGGACCCCGTGCTCCAGGACCAGCGCGCTGGCCAGGGTGAGCTGGTCGAAGACCCCCTTTTCGCCGGGCGGAAGGAGGAAGAGGATCCGCGCCTGAGGATCCCCGAACAGCTTCCAGGCCTGGACCAGCACCCGAATCTGCTCGTCGCCGGGCCGGGTCGGCAGGATCCGTTTCCCCAGCTCCTCCTCACGATACAGGAAGCGCTGCAGGTCGTTCACCTTCTGCGAGGCCGGGCCCAGCGAGGCCGCGATCATGTTGATCTCCACCTGGCGCGGCGAGGGGCCATCCGGCGTCTTCAAAGGCATGAAGTCGTTGCGGGTCAGGAAGAGCTCGGGGCGCTCGGGGGGATCCTCGGGCAGGCAGGCCAGCATCCGGGAAACGAACTCATCGGTCGGGGCCGCCGGCTCCAGGGTCTGGCGCAGGAAGTCGTGATCGTGGCTGACCCGGGCGTAGAGGCGGTTGAAGGAACCGGCCAGCGAGTGCACCTGCTGGACGAAGCGCTCCGGAGCCTGCCAGGGAGTCAAGGTGAAGGGCAGGTGGACCACCTGCCCCTGGGCACCATACTTCATGAGCCCCCTGGAAAGGGCGTATTCCCGGGCCTCGCGAACGCGGTCGGCCAGGCCCGGAAGGGCGGACTGTGGCATGAAGGACTCCTTGGATTCTCCCGGGGCCCGACCATGCGCACTGCGAGGACAGGGGGATCTCAACTCGGGAGGGGTCCGGCTGGTCGCGGGATCAGACCGGGGTCTTCTTGTCTCGGATTCCCCCCGGGGCGCCGGACTTCTCCAGGTTCAGGGTCTCGTGCTCCAGAGGAGGGATCTCCGGCCAGCCCTCCTCGTCGACCATCTTCAGGAACTGCGCGACGATCTCGGCGTCCAGCCAGTTCCGGCTGGCATACTCGTGGAGGTAGCGCAGCGCTTCGGGACGGCTCATGCGTGCCCGATAGGGCCGATCCGAAGACAGGGCATCGAAAATCTCGGCCACGGCCAGGATCCTGGCCAGTCGGGGAATCTGCTCGCCGACCAGACCGTCCGGGTAGCCCTTCCCGTCCATCTGCTCGTGGTGATGTCGGATGATGGGCAGGACCCGCTGCAGCGACTGGACGGGACGGCACATGCGCTCTCCCCAGATGGTATGCAGCTTCATCAGCTCGAACTCTTCGGAGGTCAGGGCCCCGGGCTTGTCGACCACGTGCTTGGGCACCTTGATCATGCCGATGTCGTGCAGGATTCCGCCCTTGTAGAGGGCCTCCTGGTCAGCCGGGGAGAGCTGCATCCGCTCGCCCAGACGTCGGGTCATCCGGGCCACCCGCTCGGGATGGCCCTTCTTGGCCTCTTCTCGCGACTCGAAGGCCGAGATCACCGAGAAGAGCAGCTTTTCGAGGTTGGCCGACTCCTGGGCCTGATGGCGCGTTTCCAGGGCGGTCCTGAGGCGAAGCAGGATCTCGTCGGCTTCGAAGGGCCGACCCACCAGATCGTCGGCGCCCGAGCGCCGCAGGGTCTGGCGAAGCCCCACATCCGCAGCCGGGACGATGCCGAGGACGGGGATCTCGGCCATGTCCGGGTCCGACTTCATGGCCCGGAGGATGTCGGCCACCTCCAACCCGGGGAGGTAGGCATCCACCAGGATCAGGCTGGGCTGGCGCTGCCGCAACTGGTCGCGGAGGCTGCCTGAATCGCTGGCCTTGGCGACATCATACTCGTTGCCCTCCAGCAGGGCGGCCAGCATCCGCATGTCGTTGAGGTCACTGGTGCCGATCAGGACAAGGTTGCGCGTTTCCATGGGAGTGATTCCTTCTTGCCGGCGGGGACGGTTCCCTTCGAGAAAGCCGAGGAAATCTCGAACCGGACAACCAGAGAACCGGCCCTGGAGCCGAGAGGTTCCCGCCCTCCCGCCAAAGAAGGGAACCCTTCGAAGACCTGCTGGGAGGGCCTCCATGCCTGAGAGTTTCGATCTTCTGGTGATCGGTGGCGGACCGGGCGGCTATGTGGCCGCGATCCGGGCCGCTCAACTGGGTCTGCGGACGGCCTGCGTGGAGGAGGACGAGCTGCTGGGCGGGACCTGCCTGCGGGTGGGCTGCATCCCCTCCAAGGCCCTCCTGGAATCCAGCGAGGTCTACCATCGCACCCTCCACGGCCTGCAGGTCTTCGGAGTCCAGGCCCGCGAGGTCGGATTCGACCTGGCCGCCATCCACAAGCGCAAGAACGCCATCGTCCGACAACTGACCCGCGGGATCGCCGGGCTCTTCGAGAAGAACGGGGTGCAGCGGGTGCGCGGGACGGCCCGCCTGCTGGCCCCCGACCGGGTGGCGGTTCGCCCTGGCGAGGGCGAGGAGATGGTCTACACCGCACGCCACGTGGCCATCGCCACGGGCAGCGTCCCGGCCACCCTGCCCGGAGTCGAGGTGGACGGGGACCGGATCGGGACCAGCACCCAGGCGCTGGCCTATCCCGAGGTTCCCGGGCGCCTGGTGGTGATCGGGGCCGGGGTGATCGGCCTGGAACTGGGGACGGTGTGGTCGCGGCTGGGCTCGAAGGTGGTCTTCCTGGAGTACGCCGACCGGATCCTCCCGGGGATGGACTCGGAGATCTGCAGCAAGGCCCGACGCCTCTACGAGCGTCAGGGCCTGGAGTTCCACCTGGGCGCCCGGGTGACCTCGGCCCGGACCGTCGAAGGAGGCTGCCTGGTGGAGGTCCAGGGAGCCCCCGCCCTGGAATGCGACCGGGTCCTGCTGGCCACCGGCCGACGCGCGCGCACCGAGGGCCTGGGCCTGGAGGAGTTGGGCGTGCGCACCGACGAGCGGGGTCGAATCCTGGTGGACCAGAACCTGGCCACCTCGGTCCCAGGGGTGTTCGCCCTGGGCGACTGCACGCCGGGGCCCATGCTGGCCCACAAAGCCTCCGAAGAGGGCATGGCCCTGGCCGAGTTCCTCTCGCGCGGGCATTGCCACGTGAACTACGAGGCCATCCCGGGAATCGTCTACACCGATCCGGAGTTGGCCAGCGTGGGACGCACGGAGGACGAGCTGAAGGAGCAGGGCGTGGCCTACCGCAAGGGCGAGTTCCCCTTCTCGGCCAATGGCCGGGCCAAGGCCCTGGCCAGCACCGATGGGCTGGTGAAGCTGCTGGCAGACCAGGAGACCGACCGCCTGCTGGGAGCCCACATCCTGGGCCCCCGCGCCGGAGACCTGATCGCCGAGGTCACCGTCGCCATGGAGTTCGGGGCCACCTCCGAGGACCTGGCGCGCTCGTGCCACGCCCACCCCACCCTCTCGGAGGCCCTCAAGGAGGCTGCCCTGGCGGTCACGGGAAGCCCGGTCCACTTCTAGAAACGCGGCCGAGCGTGGGGCAGGAGGCGGAAGGACGAGCCCTGAAGTCACCCCCGCCTTCGGTAGATCCGGTGACGGGAGTCCACGGGCGTGAACAAAGGGACGCTGCCCGGCCCCAGGGTCTCGGCCTCGCCCAGGAAGAGCAGCCCCTTCGGGAGCAGGGCCCGGTGGATGCTGGCCAGCAGGCGATCCTGCAGGTGGGTCTTGAGGTAGATCAGGAGATTCCGGCAACTGACCAGGGCCAGGCGAGCCAGCGGAGGGCCGGCGAACACGTCGCCTTGCTCGAACTTCACGACCTCGCGCAGGGACAGGCAAATCTCGAAGTCCGGGCCGTGCCCGGTGAAATACCTCGCCAGGAGATCGGGCTCCATCTCCCGGAAGACCCCCCGCGGAAAGATCCCTCTGGCTGCCACCTTCAAAGCCTCGGAATTGAGGTCCGTCCCGACGATCCGGACCTCCCTTCCCTGGCGACCGGAAGCCAGCAGCTCCAGGACCAGGATGGCCAGGGAATACGCCTCCTCGCCGGAGGCGCAGCCCGGCACCCAGACCCGGACGGCCTCCGCCCCTCCCGTGGCCAGCCACTGCGCCAGGGCGCGCTCCAGCTCGCGGAACGCGGCGCGATCCCGGAAGAACGAAGACACCGACACCAGGAATCGCTGCTGCAGCCTCCGCAGCTCGTCGGGATGGCGTCGCACGAGGGCGAGGTAGTCCTCGGCCGCACGGAGGTCCAGCCTGGACTTCCGGCTCTCCAGCCGGCGCAGGCGGGTCTCCTCTTTATAACTCCCAAAATCGGTGCCGGAGGCTTCGAGAACAAGCGGCAGCAGGCGCTCCAGCTCGTCGGGCGCCAGATCTCGGAATCTCGCGGCGGGAGAGTTCACGGCCGGAGAGGACGCAGCGGGAGAGGACGGACCGCTCGGATCTCGGGCATGGGAAGGAAACATCTCCGCCAGCGCCCGGCCGATCTCCCCCGCAGGAAGCGTCCTGTCGATGACCCGCGCCTCGATCGCAGCACCGGGCATGCCGTTGAACCGCGCTTCGTCGGGGGACTGGGCAAAGGTCTGCCCCCCGTGCGCCTGGATATCGCGACAGCCGGTCCGGCCGTCCGATCCCGCCCCCGACAGGACGACCCCGATCGCCCGTGAGCCGCTCTGGCGGGCCAGCTAGCTGAACAGGCCGTTGACCGACGGGGTGGACATGCTTTCCGCCCCGGGAGGCTTCAGCGTCAGGCTCCCGTCTTCCACGACGCCGTCCGACCCGGCGGGGATGACGTAGATCCGGTCGGCCGCAAGCTTCGCGCCGTGGGCGCCCAGCAGGACGGGCAAGCCGGCGTGGCGGCTCAAGAGGCGCACCATCAGGTCCGCATGCGCGTCGTGGGCCATGTGCTGGGCGACAACGCAGGCAAGACGCCGGTTCGGCCGCAAGCGGGAGCACAAGGCGATCAGCGCTTCCAGTCCCCCGGCCGAGGCGCCCGAGGCCCGCGACGTACAGCGCCTCCTGCGCAGCGGGGCGACCCCGTGTCACGAGAGCTCGCCCACCTCACCCACCTCGCCCACCTCGGCCAGCCGGTCCAGCGCCGCGTCGAAGTCGAAGGAGGCGACAGCGTCCGCCACGCGCCTCAGGGCGTCCTCCAGGGGCAGGCCCTGCACCAGGGACAACAGGTCCCCAACCACTTCGCCGGCCTCGGTGTCGCTCTCCTCAAGCAGCCATCTCAAGCGCGAAAGTCCGACCCTGAGGCTGCCAAGGTCGGCCGGGATGGTCCTGGAGGCCGCCGGCACGCTGGCCGGGGAGACCTGGCTCAAGGCCTGGATGACCGGGTCCAGTTCAGCCAGGGTCCGCTCGAGCAGTTCCTGGATTCGGGCCGGGTCGGCCCCGTCGCCGCAGGCCCGTTCCAGGTCGCCCGCCGCGGCCTGGACGCCCCGGGCCCCGATGTTGCCCGCGGTCCCCTTCAGGGTATGGGCCGCTCGCGCCGGCGCGCTGACGTCCGCGTCCGCGAGCGCCGCCCGGAACAGGTCGGCGAAGGGGCCCTGTCCTTCGCGGAACCGGACCAACTGGCGCAGGTAGAGCGACCGGTTGCCGTTGGTGGTCGCGAGGCCTGCCGCCACGTCAATCCCCGGCAGGGGGGGCAGGGCATCGCCGGCAGCGGGCGTGGGCGTGACGGTTGAAGCCGGAGCCGAGCCCGCCGGACGGGCCGGCGTGATCCACCGGGCCATGATCTCGAACATCTCGGTCACGTCGAGCGGCTTGGCAATGTGGTCCACCATCCCGGCTTCCAGGACCTTCTCCCGGTCCCCGGCCATGGCGTTGGCGGTCATCGCGATCACCGGCAGCTTGTCCCAGGAGGGGTTCCTGCGGATCTCGCGGGTCGCCGCGTAGCCGTCCATCACCGGCATCTGGCAGTCCATCAGCACGCCGTCGAAGACCTGGCCTCCAGCCAGGATGTCCAGCGACCGGCGGCCGTTGTCGGCGACCGTGACCTCCACGCCGGCCTGGACGAGCAGCTCGACCGCCAACTCCTGGTTCATCTCGTTGTCCTCGACCAGGAGGATCCGCGCCCCGCGCAACCGGGCGATCGCTTCCGCCCTGCGGTCATCCGTCAGTTGGAGGCGGCTGTCTGCCAGCAGCCTCTTGCCAAGGGCCTCGCCGAGCGCCTCCATCAAGGTCGTCACCGTCACCGGCTTGGTCAGCACCGACTTCAAGGTGACGCCGCGCTGCTCGGCCGCCAGCAGGGCTTCCTCGCGGCCGAAGGCCGTCACCAGGATGCAGGCTGGAGGATGCTTCAGTCGATCCTGCTGGAGGTTCTGGATCGTCTCGACACCGTCCAGCAACGGCATCTTCCAGTCGATCAGCACGAGGTCGTAGGCCAACCGGCCGCGATCCGCCGCGACCACCATCTCCAGCGCCTCCCGGCCATCCTGGGCCACGTCGACCCTCAGGCCGCAGGCCCTGACCAGCGAGGCCATGATCTCCCGGGCGGAGGCGTTGTCGTCCACCACCAGGGCCCGGACGTCGGACAGTTCGTCGGTGTGCATGACCCGGCGCGCGGCGGGGCGTGCCTGCACGCCCACGTGAGCGTGGAAATGGAAGACCGAGCCCGACCCGGCCTCGCTCTCCACCCACATCCGCCCCTGCATCTGCTCGACCAGGTTCTTGGAGATCGCCAGCCCCAGGCCGGTCCCGCCGTACTTGCGCGTCGTCGAGGAATCGGCCTGGCTGAAGGACTGAAACAGCTTGCCACATTGTTCCGGGGTCATGCCGATCCCCGAATCCCGGACCCAGAAGTGCAAATCGACCCCGGACTCGTCCTCCGCGACCTTCTCGACACCAAAGACGATCTCGCCGGCCTCGGTGAACTTGACTGCGTTGTTGCCCAGGTTGACCAGCACCTGGCCCAGGCGCAGAGGGTCCCCAATCAGCGCGGTGGGCACGTCCTGCGCCACGTCGAAGAGCAGCTCCAGGGCTTTGTCTCCCGCCTTCATGCCGACCAGGTTGGCGAGGTTGTCCATGACATCCTCAAGGCGGAAGTCGATCCGTTCCAGGGTCAGCTTGCCCGCCTCGATCTTGGAGAAATCCAGGATGTCGTTGATGATCCCCAGCAGGTTCTCTGCGGCGCGATGGACCTTCTCGATGTAGTTGCGCTGCTTGCGGTCGAGGTCCGTCTGCAGGGCCAGGTGGGACATGCCGATGATCGCGTTCATGGGTGTCCGAATCTCGTGGCTCATGTTGGCCAGGAAGTCGCTCTTGACCTGGGTCGCCTCCTCGGCCGCCTCCTTGGCGCGCAGGTTCTCCTCCTGCATACGCTTTCTCTCGGTGATGTCCAGCAGCCAGCCCATGACGCCGGATTCCCCGAGGTGCGTGTAGGGGATGAAGGTGGCCAGGAAGTCGCGCCGCTCGCCGCCCGCCGCAAGCAACTGGATCTCGCGATCGCGGACCAGGCCTTGGCGCTTCACCGCGTCGAGCAGGTCCACCCGGTCTTCCGACCGGACATAGACCTTCTCGGCCAGGTCCCCGGCGCGAGCGCCGAACATCCTTTCAAACTCCGAGTTGACGTATCCGAAGGCGGCGTGGGCCGTGAAGGCGATGCCCACGGGGGTCTGGTCGAGGATGCTCTGAAGCGCGGCCTGCTGCTCGGCCAGGGCCCGCTCTGCTTCGTGGCGCTCGGTGATGTCCCGCACCGAGGCGCAGTAGCAGATGTCGCGCCCACCGAGCGCCGGCAACCGGGACAGGCCCACCTCGACCGGGAACGCCTCGCCGTCGCGGCGTCTCCCCTGCATCTCGCGACTCTGACCCGTTGTGAGCCGGGGCCCGCCAACCTCGCCCGGGCCGGCCTGCTGGCCGACTGTCGCTTCCGGAACCAGGGCGTCGAGGGTCAGACCGATCAGGGTCCCGCTGTCATGGCCGAACATGTCTTCCGCCTGGGGATTGGCCAGGATCACGACGCCGCGGCCGTCCAGCACCAGCATGCCGTCGGGCGCCGACTCGATGATCCCGCGGTGCCAGGCCTCGGTGGCCCTGATCTCGGCCTGCTGAGCCTCGAGCTCGACGGTCTGCTCCTCCAGGCGCGCCGCCTGGCGCTCCATGTCTTCCGCCTGGTGCCGCGTCTCCTCCAGCAGTTGCTGGTTCCTGACGCTGCGGTCGAGGATCTCCAGGCTCATCGCCAGGATGGGCATGGCCCCGTCCAGCAAGGCCTGCATGTTCTCGCCGAAGCGTTCGAAGACGGCCAGTTCGACCGCACCCAGCAACCGCTCTTTGCGCAGGATGGGGAGGGCCAGGATGGACTTCGGCGGCGCCGACCCCAGGGCCGAGGCGATGTCGATGTAGTCGTCGGGCGGCTGGGTGAGAAGGATCGGGGTGCGCTCCAGCGCGCACTGCCCGATCAGCCCCTGCCCGAGCTCCAGGGACTGGTTGAGGCTCTTGCGCTCGCGAAAGGCGTAGGTGCCCAGCAGCCGGAGGCGCTGCTCGCCCTCGTCGTGCACGTAGAAGACCCCGTGACCCACCTTCAGGAGGGGCGCGATCTTGGAGAGGAACCTCTTCGCCAGCTCGCTGTGGCTGTCCGCCCCCTGCATCTCGGCAGAGATCTCGGCCAGGTGCGTCTTGACCCAGCGCTGGCCCTCCGTCTGCCGGGCGCCGGCCTGGAGCACGCTGACGGATCGCGCCAGCGCGCCAATCTCGTTCGGGTACCCGGTATGCGGGATCACCTGGTCGAGTTGACCGGCTGCCAGCTTCTCGACCACGTTCGTCAGGCCTTCGAGCGGCCTCTTGATGGACACGCTGATGACGAACCCCAGACCAAGGCCGAGGCCGAGGCCCCCGACCAGGAGCAGGAAGGTCATCCGGTAGCTGCTCTGCGCGATCTCCTGGGCGTCGGCCGCGGAGGCGCCAGCCCGTTCCTGGACATTCGCGGTGAGCTTGTCCAGCGAACTGACCGCCTTCAGCGCGCCGACCTGGAATTCGCGCCGGGTGATGAGGTTCGCCAACTCGGCCTTCTTGCCGTGGCGCTCGAGCTCGATGGCGAGGTTCACGTCCTGCCTGAAGGCGGCGAACTGCCGCTCGAAATCCCCCAGCAGCTCGAGCGCCTGCTGGGTGCCGGCCCGTTTGCGGACTTCAGCGATCGCCGTTTCGACGCCCGCGTCTGCGTCCGCCAGCATCTGCAGCGCCTGCGCGCTCTCCGCCGGGTCCTGCGACAGGGCCGACTGGCGCAGGGCGCGCCCGATCTGGACCAGGTTTGCCTCCGCCTCTTTGACGTAGGAAACCGAGAGCAGGTCCCTGTCGTAAAGTTGCTGGATCCTGCCATTCAGGTCGTTCAGGTTCCTCAGGCTGAAGATGCCGATGACCAGGGCCAGCGACAGCACCGCGAGGAAGCCCACCGTCAGTTTCCAGGACATCCTACGACGTTCGAACGCGGTCAACAGTCGATTCATCATGGCTTCTCCGTCGCGTCGGCCCTTGCCGGGTTCCGGCTGGTGAAAGGGGGTCAGGCTTGCCCGGTCCTGGCCTCCAGTTGTTCCTTCTTCGCGGCCAACTCCTGGTCCAGGTCCTGGAAACGGGCGGCGACCTCTTTGAACTCGTCGAGAACCTCGAGGAACGCGTCGACGATATCCGGATCGAAATGACACCCCTTCCCCTCGCAGATGATCTCTATGGCCTGCTCGTGGGGCATCCCGGTCTTGTAGACCCGGCGGCTGACCAGCGCATCGTACACGTCCGCCAGCGCCATCAAGCGGCCGGAGATCGGGATGTCGTCACCGCGAAGGCCCCGCGGGTAGCCGGAGCCGTCCCACTTCTCCTGGTGGCACAAGGCGATCTCCTTGGCGCAGGCGAGGAAGTCGACTTCCTCGCCCAATTGCGCCTCCGCTCGCTGGATCGCCTCGTACCCGAGCGTCGTGTGCGTCTTCATGACTTCGAACTCTTCGGGTTCGAAGCGCCCGGGCTTCAAGAGGATGCGGTCGGGAATGCCCACCTTGCCGATGTCGTGCAGGGGTGCCGACTTGAACAGGACGTAGGTCTGGTGATCGGTCAGGTATTCGCTGAACCTCGGGTTGTCCTTGAGCTTCTCCGCCAGGATCTTCACGTAGTACTGCGTGCGCCGGATGTGGTTCCCGGTCTCGTTGTCCCGGGTTTCCGCAAGTGACGCCAGGACCAGGATGGTGACGTCCTGCAGGGCCATCACCTCCTCGGTGCGCCGGGTCACTTCGCCCTCGAGGTAGGCGTTCTGGTCCTTGAGGAAGTCCGAGGCGGACTTCAGGTTCAGGTGGGCGCGCACCCGGGCCAGCACGATCGGCGGGCTGATCGGCTTGGTGATGTAGTCGACCGCACCCAGTTCCAGGCCCCTCTTCTCGTCCTCGGCCGCCGTCATCGCGGTCAGGAAGATGACGGGGATGTCCCGGGTCCGGCTGTCCGCCTTCACGGCCTTGCAGACTTCGTAGCCGTCCATACCCGGCATCATGACATCCAGGAGGATCAGATCCGGCGGCTCCCCTCCGCGCAGGATCTTGAGGGCCTTCTCCCCGCTTTGGGCGGCCTTGACCCGGTAGTGGTCCTTCAGCAGATTCGACATCAGCGACAGGTTGTCGGGGGTGTCGTCGACCACCAGGATGGTTTCCTTCTTGGCGAAGTCAGGCGGGATCGGCACGGCTGTCTCCTCGCACGACGAAGTGGTGGCGGAGCAGAACCCCGGCGAAGATCCGCATTCTTGCCCCGGGCGCAAATACCCCCGTCCGGGCCAGCCCGGGGTCGGCCTTCCCGCACCGCCTCGGAACAGGCCTGACCCGGGAGCCCCGCCACGACCTTCCAGTCGTCGCGCTCCTCCACAAACCGGCGACCCTCGCACCCCAGGGCGGACCGGTCAGGGCCCGGGACGCGAAGGCGGCCAGCCGCCCTCCCCGCCGCTGCGGACGAAAAGAAGAACAAAGTCGAATCAAGATGAAGGATGCTGGGGGGGTCCAGCGGAGCGGGGCGAAATATTCCTGGCTGGTCTGGCGACCCATCTTGAAGATCCAGACCCGGGGGTGAACGATGCGGCTCTCGTCCTGGCACCTGCTGAGCGTCATGTTGCTGACACTGCTGGCCTGCGGGCCACCCGCCGTCGCCGACCAGCCGGTGCCGCCCGCCCAGGGGCAGGTGACCTTACCCCTGGAGACGTTCCTGGAACTGACTCGCAAGCCCAAGCCCTCGGCGACCGGGTCGGTCGTGCCGGTTCCCTTCCTGTTCTCGCGAGGACACTACCGGATGCAGGCCCGTCCGAACTGGGTGCAGGTTCAGGGAACGCTGGACCTGCAGGTCTACCAGCCCGGTTGGGTGGAGGTCCCCCTGCTGCCCGCCGACGTCGTGCTGGAGGAGGCCCGACTGGATGGCAGCTCCCTGGCCCTGTACCGCAAGGACGGACAGTTCTTCCTTCCCGTCGATCGTCCAGGCTCCCACAAGCTTCAAGCCACCTGGAACCTGCCGGTCAACCTTTCGGGCGCCACCCGCAGCGTGGTCCTGAAGACTCCAGCCAGTTCGGTCTCGGGATTCCTGCTGGTGATCCCGGACCGGGACCTGGAGATCAAGACCTCCCCCGCCCTGCCGCTGACCCGGCAGGACGAAAAGACCCGGACCCTGGCACAAGGAACCATTCCCGGAGGGGGGGCCGGAGAGGTCCGCTTCTCGTGGACCCCTCGCCGAGCCGATCCCGCCCTGCGCGGCAAGGCGAACCGCGAGAAGGCCCGCCTCAGCGCCCGGATGTACGACCTGGTGACCGTCTCGGAGACGGAGGTCCACTGTCAGGCCCGGGTGGACATGACGATCCTGCGCAACGAGGTGGACCGCTTCACCCTGCGCCTGCCGGTGGGGGTGGAGATCGAGGAGGTGGCCTGCGCCAACCTGGCGGGCTGGTCGGAGTCGATCCAGGCTGGCCACAAGGATCTCCTGATCCGCCTGGCGGCTCCGGTGAGCGGAAGCCACACGCTGAACCTGGTCCTGGTGCAACCCCTCGAGAAGGCGGACTCGACCTGGAAGCTTCCCGCGGTGGAGGTGGTCGGGGCCGAGACGGTCAAGGGATCCATCGGCCTGGGAGCGACGGGAGGCCTCGAGATCCAGCCGGGCAAGCTGGAGGGGGTCCGGGCGATCGACGTCTCGGAGTTGCCCTCCGAGGTCCGCGACCTGGCCTCGTTTGCGCTGCTGCGGGCCTACGAATTCCACCGCCAGCCCTGGTCGATCCAACTGACCACCCGCAAGGGTCAGGAGCTGCCCGTGCTCTCGGCCGCCATCGATGAGGCTTCGGGGCTGACCCTGGTGACCCGGGACGGGAAGCTGGTCACCTCCTGGACCTGGCAGGTCCGCAACAACCTCAAACAGAGCCTGAACATCCGGCTGCCCGAGGGCGCCACCCTTCTCACCACCACGCTGGACGGCCAGCCGGCCCGGCCGGTGCAGGGGGCCGAGGGCGAGATCCGCCTTCCCCTGGTGGCCTCGGGCCAGGAGGGCCAGACCACCTTCCCGGTGGAACTGACCTACGTTCAGGAGCCAGGAGTCTCGGCCTGGCTGGGGCGACACCGCCTTCAGGCGGCCCAGGTGGACATGCCCTGTTCGGTGATGAACTGGACGCTCTACCTGCCCCTGGACGAATGGATCTGGCACGTCGGCGGCAACATGCGCCCGGGATTGATCCACGAGACCGTCCGGCGCTCGCCGGGCCGCCCGGGCACCGACGCGATGGTAGAACCCGGCGCCGGGCAGGCCCGGAGCAAGGCCCTGCGCCAGGAGGTCTCCAAGGACGAGCTCCTCAACTCCGGACAGATCTCCGGCATGGTCCAGCAAGCCAGCCGGGGCACCCTGCCGGTGAAGTTCAACATTCCCGCCCGGGGGCAGTCCTTCCAGTTCTCTCGCCTGGTGGTCACCGACCAGGAGGTCCCGGAGGTGCTCCTGCATTACGCCTCGCCCCTCTTGAAGGCCCTGGGAGCCCTGTTGGCGCTGAGCCTGACATTGGGGCTGGGTTGGCGCCAGACGGGACGTGAGCGGGGCCTGGAGTCCCTTCTGGCGGCTGTTGTCGGGTTGTGGGTGGTCCGGGGATGGGCATCGGAAACCCCCCTGGATCTGGCGCTGGTCTGGGCCAGCCGGGGCCTGTACCTGCTGGTCGCCTGCTGGCTCTACCGGAACCGGTCCTGGCTGGTCTCGCGGCTGCGCGGACAAGGAGGGGAAGCATGAGAACCCGGATCCTGCTGGCCCTGGCCCTGTGCCTGGCGGCCACCTCGACGCTGCGCGCCGAGCCCGGGCCGGGAGGCTCGGTCACCCTTCCCCTGGAGGAGTACCTGCGCCTGACCGCCCCGACGCCGACGCAGGCCTCCTCCGCGACGTCTCCGCCCCGAACCCACCTCTTCTCGAACGGACGCTACTCGCTGGAGGCCGGTCGCGACTGGGTGGTGGTCGACGGCCGGGTGGACCTGAACCTCCACGCCGACGGCTGGCGAGAAATCCCCCTCCTGCCCTCGGGGGTGGTCCTGTCCGAGGTCACCCTGGACGGGAGGGCCGTCCCCGTCTACGAAAAGGAAGCCACCCTCCGCTTCCTGGCCCGAGGCCGAGGAAACCACCAGGTCCGAGTCGTCTACCACGCCCCCCTGAGCGTCGAGGGAGCGGCCCGCCACTTCGAGTTCCGCTCCGTGGCCGGAGCCCCGGGAACAGCACGTCTGGTCCTGCCGGGGAGCTCGCTGAAGCTTCAGACCCTCCCCCCCCTCCCCCTGGACACCTCGGCCGAGGGAGGCCGGACCGTGGCGCGGATGCCCTTGCCCGGCTCGCAGGGCACAAGGGTGACCTGGTCGCCCCGCTCGGCGGACCCCGGGCTTGCGGGTCAGGCCAACCGCGAGAAGGCCCGCCTTTCGGCGCGAATCTTTCACATGGCCCAGGTCTCGGAGCGGGAGATCCGCAGCCGGGTCCTGCTAGAATGCGGAATTCAGCGCAACCAGATCGACTCGCTGGTGTTGGAGATTCCCCCAGGTGCCCAGGTGGCCGAGCTGACCTGCCCCGGACTGGCGGGCTGGGAGGTCCTGGAGGGACCCTCGGGCCGCCGGGTCCATGTGGCATTGTCCAAGCCGGTCACCGGCAGCCTTGCGCTGAACCTGACGCTGGAGACCCCCCTGGCCAACCCCGACTCGACCTGGGAGGTTCCCTGGGTCGGACTCACCGGAGCCGAGAAGTCGAAGTCATGGCTGGGCCTGGCGGCCAGCGAGGCCCTGGAGCTGACGCCCGCCGACTCTTCCAAGACGATCCGGCGAACCGACCCCTCGCTGTTGCCCCCCCAGGTCCAGGCCCTGGGGACGCGCCCTCCGCTCCTGGCCTATGAAGGCAGCGGATTTCCCTGGTCGGTGCGGGTGGAGAGCCGCCTGGGCAAGCAGGTTCCCCTGCTGACGGCGGCGGTCGACGAGGCGTCGGGGCAGACCCTGGTGACCGCCCAGGGCAAGACCATCTCGACCTTCACCTGGAAGCTGCGGAACAACCAGAACCAGTACCTGAAGGTCCAGTTGCCCGAGGGATCCCGAATCTGGAGCGCCTTCGTCGACGGCCAGGCGGTCAAGCCCGTCCAGGAAGGACCCACCCTGAAGCTTCCCCTGGTCTCCTCGCAGCAGACCGGACAGGAGCTGAAGATCTTCCCCGTCGAGATCACCTTCGTCGGCGCCGAGACCGGTCAGGCCTGGCTGGGTTCGGTCCTGCTGGAGGCGCCCCGGCTGCGGGGCGTCCCCACCTCCCAGTTCTTCTGGACGGTCCTGCTGCCGAAGGACTGGAAGACCCTGGACTTCTCGGGCAGCGTCGAGCCCTCCGACGAGGAGCCTTTCCTGCCCGAGCCGCCGGCCTTGGCCGACGAGGTGAAGTCCGAACGCTTCGAAGGCAATGAGAAGAGGAAGCTCTCCCAGGACCAGCCGCCCCCCGCCCCCCAGGCGGCCCTCCCCGGGATCGCCGCCAGCGCGGCGGACGCCGACGGAGGAGCCCTCTCGGCGAAGGGTCTGGAGAGCGAGCCGGAGGAGGCCCCCCAGAGCGCCATGGCCCAGATGGTCCAGACCACCAGCCAGGGCTCGTTCCCTGTGCGCGTCCGGGTGCCCGTGGCTGGCCAGGGGCACCGGTTCACCCAGTTGATGGTGGGCGAAGAGTCCCCCACCCTGCGGGTTCGCTACTACCGGCCCCAATTGCTCGAGGCGGCCTGGTGGGGAGCCCTGCTGGCGACCCTGGCCTTGGGCCTGGGTCTGGGTCTGACGGGCCGGCCTGAAGGCTGGAAGAAGCTGGTCCTGAGCGCGCTGGCCCTGGGCCTCCTGGGCTGGTTGCTGGCCGGGACGCCCGGGGACGTGCTGGTCTCGGGTGCCATGGTCGGCCTGGCCCTTCTGGGCCTGGTCTGGCTGATTCGCCAGCGCCGCTGGCTCCTCGACGCCTTCCGGAGTCGCCGGCAGCGTCCGGTGGATCCCGGCCCGGACCGCCCGAAGGAGGAGGTGCCGTCTTGAAAACCCGCATCCTGACCGCCATCCTGGTGGCCTTCCTGGCCTGCATTCCCCTGGCCCGGGCCGAAGAAGCCCCGAAGTCCCAGGGCAAGGTGACGCTCCCCCTGGCCGAGTTCCTGAAATTGACCGAACCGGCCCCCTCATCCTCCGGGACGACCCGGGCCCCGGCTCCCGTCCCCTTCTCCCTGGCCCGAGGCCAGTACCGCATCGTCGTCCAGGGTGATTGGGCCCGCATCCAGGCGGACCTGGCGGTCCGGGTCCTGAGCGGGGGCTTCCAGGAGATCCCCCTCCTCCCCGCCGACGTGGTGGTTCAGGAAGCCCGGCTGGACGGCAAGCCGGTCTCGGTCTTCCCCAAGGACTCCGTGGGCTGCTTCGTGGCCCGAGGCGTCGGGACCCATCGCCTGGAACTGGTCTACCACCTGCCCATCCAGGACGAATCGCCCTCGCGGAGCCTGAATCTCGTCGTCCCGGATACCGCCATCTCCACCTGGACCCTCTCGGTGCCGGGAAACCAGATCCGCCTGAAGTCCACCCCGGAGATTCCCCTGCAGTCCCATCCGGAGGGCCAGCGCACGGTGGCTCGGGGCGCCTTGCCGGCGGGCGCCTCCCCCCCGGTCAAGCTCAGTTGGCTTTCCCTGAAGGCGGACCCCGGAGCCAGGGGCCTGGTGACTCGGGAGACGCCTCGGCTGTATGGACGCGTCTACCAGTTGGTCCGGGTCTCGGAGAAGGCTCTTCAGAACCGGGCGCGGATCGACTGTTCGGTCCTGCGCAACGAGGTGAGCCAGTTGCAGGTGCTCCTGCCCCGGGACGCCGAGGTGCTTTCGGTCGAATGCCCCAACCTGGATTCCTGGCGCACGATCGAGCGTCCCAAGGACCGCCTCCTGACGATCCTGTTGAGCCAGCCCGCTTCGGGCGAGCTCTCGCTGGAGGTGACCACCGAGACCCCCCTGGCCGAGACCAACAGCCGCTGGAGCCTGCCCTACGTCTACCTGGAGGGCGCTGAACGGGTGAAGGGCTCGATCGGGGTCTGCAGCTCGGGAGCCCTGGAGCTTCTGCCCCGCGACGACCTGCAGGAAGCGCGCCGGATCGACGTCCAGCAGGACCTGCCCGCCCAGATCCACGCGCTGGCCGGCTCGCCGGTGCTGCTGGCCTATGAGTACCATCGCCAGCCCTACCATGTGCAGATCGAGTCCCGCAAGGGCGAGGAGGTGGCGGTCCTGGACGCCACCATCGACTCGGCTCGAGGCCGGACCCTGCTGACCGAGGAGGGCAAGGCCCTCTCGCTCTTCACCTGGCAGGTGCGAAACAACAGCCGCCAGGGCCTGCTGCTGGCCCTTCCCGAAGGCTCCGAGGTCTGGAGTGCCTTCGTGGACGGCCGACCAGCCCGACCGACCCATGAGCCCGACGGCCGGGTCCGCATTCCCCTGGTCCTGTCCCCCGGTCGCGGAGGCGAGATGGCCACCTTCCCGGTGGTCCTGACCTGGGTCCGCCGGGCCGGTGGGGAAGGGCCCGTGGCCCGGACCCGCCTGCAGGCGCCTCGGGTGGACATCCCCATCTCGGAGATGACCTGGCAGGTCGACCTGCCCGAGGATCGCCAGGTCCTGCACCTGGGCGGCACCATGGAGCCTCCGGCGCCCGCGCGCCGCAGCAGCAGCTCCTTCCCCACGCTGCTGGGAGGCAGCCTGGAGGCCGCGGCCCCCGCCCCCTCCGAGGCAAGCCGCGAAGAAGACGCGACCGGCCGGGACTCCCAGGCCGGCCTGGCCCGCGAACGCGTCCGCGGAATCCTGCCGGTGCAGGCGCACGTCCCCCGGGTGGGTCAGCCCCTGAACTTCAGCCGGCTGATGGTCTCGGGCGACGAGGCCCCCTCCATCGAGGTCATCACGGCCTCGCGCTCCCTGGCCGCCTCCTTCGGCTGGCTGCTCTTCGCCCTGGTCCTGATGGCAGGGGCCCTTCGCCTGGCCGACCCGGGCAGTTGGAAGGCCCTGGCCTGGGGCTGGGTGCTCCTTCTGGCCGGGGAGGTCTTCCTGGGCCGGTCCTGGTTCGCGGAGGCCCTGACGGGTCTGGCCCGGGCGCTGTGGTTGCTGAGCGTGCTCTGGCTGGTGCTGCAGGTGCGGTGTCTGGGGGCCTGGTGGCGCCAGCGCCGCCGGCATCGAGACCCGGCCGGCCCCGTCGGAACCGAAGAGGCCGCGACTGCGCCTCCAGGTGAGGAAGGCCACCCGGCCAAAGGGACTCCGACAGACCCGCCTTCCCCCGCGGTTCCGCCGGCGGTCTCGAATCCTACAAGCGAAGGCTGACGGACGAACTGAGCCATCTCGCCCTCCTGGGCGCCAGCCTGAACGAAGGAGACTGCCGGGGCGCCCGCACCGCAGGAACGCACCGACCCGGTCCAAGCGCCCCCAATAAAAAGGGGAGGCGGGCTCACGCCCGCCTCCCCAGTAGCCCGGGGGCAGACGACTGGTTCCTAGTTGCGGAGGAAGACCTGGGCGCAGTTCCCGCCCCGGTTCGCCGTCACGACATCCCGCAGGCCGTCACCGTTCAGGTCGCCGACCGCGAACACCCGCGGCTCGTTGAAGGCGGCATACTGCGGGCCCGTCGAGACCAGCGAGCCCGTGCCGTTGCCGAGCATCACCTCCAGGGTGCCCCCCTCGAAGGTGATGAGCACGACGTCGTTGCGCCCGTCCTGGTTGATGTCTTCGATCTTGACGTCACGCACCCACTCACCGCCGATGGCGTAGGTGCCGAAGGCGGTGAACGTGCCGTCACCATGGCCGAGTGCCACGAGCAGGCGATTGTCGTCCTCGCCGATCGCCAGGTCCGGCCGGCCGTCGCCGTTCAGGTCGCCGACGTCGACGGTCTCGACCTCGAAGTCAGCGAACTCGAAGAGCTGGGGCAACGCGAAGGCGCCGCCTCCCAGACTGCGGTGGACGACCACTGCGTCCTGGTCCCGTGCTGCGACCACGAGGTCGGGCAGGTTGTCATCGTCCACGTCCGCTGGAACGACCTTGATCGGCCCCTCGCCGGTGGCGATCGCGATGACGGCACCGAAACCGCCGGCACCGTCGCCCGGCAGCAGCGACACGGTGTTGTCGTCGTCGTCCGCGGTCAGCAGATCGAGATTCCCGTCCCCGGTGACGTCCGCAACCGCGATGTGGACCGGCTGCTGCCCCACCGGGTGGTTCACTGCCCCGGCGAAGCCGCCGGTCCCGTCGCCGATGAACACAGAGACGTCGTCGCCGTTGGCGTTGGAAATGGCGAGATCGACGTTGCCGTCCTCGTTGAAGTCGCCTGCGACGATGGACGAAGGATCGTTGCCTGCGCCGAAGCTGGTGAGCCCGCCGAAGGTTCCGTCCCCGACGCCCAGGCGCACACCCAGGGTGTCATCGTAGGTGTTCGCCACCGCGAGGTCCAGGATGTGGTCGTTGTTCAGGTCTGCCAGCACGACGCCCCGCTCGCCGTCTCCCATGTCGACCAGGGGAGCGATGAAGGCGCCGCCGGCAGCGTCGCCGTGGGCGACGTGGATGGTCCGGCCGAACAGGTTCGCGGCCGCAAGGTCGTCATAGGTGTCACCGTTCAGATCGTCGACGACCAGGGCCAGCGACTCATTGGAGCCGACGGGCACCGTGACGAAGGCGTCGAAGGTCCCGTCCCCATTGCCGGCCAGCAGACTCGGCGGGTCGAAGCGGTTGCCGGTGATCAGGTCGGGCTGCCCGTCGCCGTTGTCGCCGACGTAGACCCGTCTCGGGCCGTCGCCGACGGCGAACTGGGTGGCTGCGCCGAACGTGCCGTTGCCGTTCCCCAGGAAGACCGACACGTTGTCGCTGTTGAAGTTGGACGTGGCGAAGTCCAGGTGGCCGTTCCCATTGAAGTCCGCCACGACCACGTCACGGGGCTGGCTGCCACCGGTGGCGAGGGGGGAGGGGGCGCCGAAGACCCCGGCACCCGCGTTCAGCAGGACGGACGCCGTGGAGGCATCCCGATCCGCCGTGACCAGGTCCAGCAGTCCGTCTTCGTTGAAGTCGCCCGCTGCGATGCCGTGCGGCTCATTCCCCGTGGCGTAGTCCACCCTGGCAGCGAAAGCGCCCGCCCCGTTGCCCAGGAACACTCCGACGGTGTCGTCGTTCGCGTTGACGACCGCGAGGTCGAGATTCGTGTCGTTGTTGAAATCGGCCACCGCCACGTCCATGGGCTGGTTGCCCGTATCCAGGATCAACACCGAGGAGAACCCACCGGTGCCATCGCCGCGGAGAACCGAGATCGTATTGGCATTCTCAGCCACCGTGACGACGTCCAGCAACCCATCCTCGTCGAAGTCGCCGACCGCCACTTCCTTGTTGCGGTTGCCCGCGATGAAGATCTGGACCGGGGCGTACGTGCCATCGGCGCGACCGAGATGCGTCCCGATGGTCGGATCCTGGGTGCCTGCGACGATGAGATCCGGGATCCCGTCGTTGTTCAGGTCACCAGAGACCATGCTGTTGGGTTCCGCCACCGTCGCGTAGGAACGCGCGGAGACGAAGTTCACGAGTTGAGCGATCCAATGGGGGATGCCCCCCCCACTCCCGCCGCTGCTACCCGAGCAGCCGGCCAGAAGGCCAGCGGTGCCGACAAGGAGCAGGACCGCTATCAAGAGGCTCTTTCGTCGCATTTCTTGTTCCTCCACCCGAAAGGTCCGGCGGGGACCGGACAGCCCCCCCCCGGCGGGCGTAGGCTTCGTGGGGATGAGCCCGCCCCCCTCCTCGCGACATAGAACAGAAAGACTAATCCAATCCTGCCACAATAGTGAAAATGATTCACCACTGTCCGACCCCACCGAGAAGGGGTGACGACCTCGAAGAGGCGGTGGCGGGTGAGGCGCCGAGCGCGTCGTCCAGGCCTTCGTGAACGATTCCACCCCGTGCCCTGAATCGATGACTGAGGACGGCGCAGTCCTGCCTGCCCGCCAACCGGCCGGACGGGTCCTGGTGCCCTCCGCCAGGCTTCGCCCGTTGCGGCGTTGACGCCGGCCTGCCCTCCTGCGGTCACGCTCCCGGGAGGTCCTCCATCTGGCCGGAGACCCATTGGCCTTCATGTGGCTCCTGGTCTGCAGGATGGACCTCTTTTGGGCCTGTTGTCCGGGACAGTCTTGGAGCCGTGGCGCGGATTGGCTGTCCATTGGCCGCACGGGCTCCCAGGCGGGCAGGGTCGGGGCCGACCAGCTCCTCCAGGTGCCTTCCGTCGAACCCCACCCGCCACACGGCATGGCGCCCGCAGGTCAGGGCCAGCATCGTCAGGTTTTCGGGGCAGCCTCCTGACCATTGCACTTCAGGTCGTTGCACCTCAGGTCGTGGGCCTCCATGAGGGCCCGCTCCTGCTTGCCGACCATGGCCATCAGGACCCAGGCCACGACGGTGCACAGGATCAGCGCGACGAAGGTGAAGTCCCAACCGAAGTGGTGGACCATCAGGCCCACCCCGGAAGAGGCCAGGGTGGCCCCCAGCACGTAGCCGAAGAGCCCGGTGAAACCAGCGGCCTGGCCGCAAACGGCCCGGGGCGACAGGTCGATGGCTTGCAGCCCGATCAACATGACCGGCCCGTAGATCAGTCCCCCGATGATCGCCACCATCACGATGGAGATCCAGATCGGAGCGGCGGCGGGCAGAAGCCAGTAGACGGCGATGGCGGCGGCCAGGGCGCCCAGGAAGACCTTGCCCGCGCCCGTCCGATAGCCATTGAAGACCCGGTCGGAGAGCCAGCCGCACAGCAGCGTGCCCACGATGCCGGCCAGTTCGAAGACGGCGAACCCGGTGATGCCATCCGCGATGTCCGCTCCCCGCACGTCGTGCAGGAAGATGGGAATCCAGTTGAGCACCCCGTAGCGCAGCGTGTAGACGAAGACGTTGCACACGGCCAGCAGCATGATCGTCCGGTCGGTCAGGATGTAGGTGCGGATCACGCCCCAGATCCCCATCCGATGGACCGCCTCGTCGCGAACCTCGACCTTGGCGGGGTCGTCGCGATACTCCTCGATGGGCGGAAGCCCCACCGCCTCGGGCCGGTCGCGCAGCAGCACGAAGGTGAGCAGGGCCACCCCCAGGGCGATCAGGGCTGGGAACCAGAAGGCCGACCTCCAGTCGTTCCCGGTCATTTCCAGGGCCAGGGCGGCCGCGGCCCCCACCCCGGCTCCCCCGACGTTGTGGGCGCAGTTCCAGATCGAGGTCTTCCAGCCCCGCTCCCGGGTCGAGAACCAGTACACCAGGATCCGCCCGGACGGGGGCCAACCCATGCCCTGGACCCATCCGTTCAGGAACATCACGCTGGCGAAGAGGCTGACCGAGGCCGCCACCGCGGGGACGAAGGCCACCACGAAGTTCATCAGGGCCGAGAGGGCCAGGCCCAGGGGCATGAAGTAGCGGGCGTTGGCCCGGTCGGAGACCACGGCCGAGAAGAACTTGGAGAACCCGTAGGCCAGCAGGACGGCATTGGCGATGATGCCGTACTCCAGGTCGGTCATCAGGCCCTGGTTCTTCATCAGGGCCGAGACCAGCGTCAGGTTGTTGCGGATCAGGTAGAAACCCGCATACCCCAGGAAGATGCCGGCGAAGACCTGCATCCGCAGGCGCGGGTACAGGCGCTCCACCTCCTGCTGCGGCAGACGCGGCTTCGCGGGCGGGGCGGAGAGGAAGCCCAGCCCTCCTCCTGGATTGGACATGTCGGAGCCTCCGATCAAAGCGGGTGGGTCTCCAGGCCCGAGGCGTCGCACGCCCGGTGCCTGGGGGAGACGGAAGATTCAATTGTCGGGAGAGGGGCCGGTCGGGCGACCAGACCCCCAAGCGGCTTGAAGATTCCCCGGCCTCCAGTTCGAACCTTCTGGGTCTCCTGGTTTCGAGCCAGAGGAGGGAAGGGACGCGGTCTCCGCCGTGATTGTGCGGAAATGGGTCGGGTAGACCGGGGAGGTTGC
>DIWH01000087.1 GCA_002423485.1 Candidatus Xenobium occultum
GGATGGAGCGTCTGGATCACAGCCTTTCCGAAAGTCCGACGGCCGAAGACCCGGATCCCCGGCGTCCCCTTCAGGGCCTGGGCCACGATTTCGCCGGCGCTGGCGGTTCCCTGATCGACCAGGACGGCCACGGGAGCCCTCCAGACCGGCTCGGCCGAGGCCAGGACCTTCCGGGTGCCGGCCCGGGTCTGGACGCGAAGGAGCTCTCCGCCCCGGAACAAGGCGGCCACCTGGAGCCCTTGCTGGAAGTCACCCCCGGGATTCGTCCGCAGATCCAGGACCAGGCGACGCGCCCCGCGAGCCGCCAGGGCTTCCAGGGCCTTCCTCGCCTGAGTCCCCGCCTCGGGCCCGAAGTACCCCAGGCGAACCAGTCCGACTCCGGGGTGCAGGAGGCGGGCCTGCACTCCAGGGATCCGAAACTGCCGGCGCTGAACGCGGATCTTCAGGAACCGGCCCTTCCGCTCGACTTCCAGAAGCACCGAGGAGTTCTGGGGACCTGTCAGGAGGTCGCCAGCCCGATAGAAGGACAGCCCCCGAACCGCGCGCCCGTCGACGGAGACGATCCGGTCCCCGGAGAGCACTCCGGCGGCGTGGGCCGGCGAACCGTCCAGGCAGGCCACCACCACCAGGGTTGAATCCCAGGCCAGCTCGACTCCGATTCCGGTAAAGGTCCCGTGCTCGCGCGCCTGTCGGTCCACCGCCATGTCTTCCCGATCCAGCAAGGCGGTGTAGGGGTCCGCAACCGCCTCGACCATGCGGAGGATGGCCCTCTCGGCTGCTGCCCCCAGTGCCTGCGGTTCTCGGACCTGCAGCGCCAGCAGGGCCTCCTCCAGGGCAGGCCACCCCCCGGTGGCGGGTGCCTGAACAGGCCGGATCTCGCGCACCCCCGCCAAGGCCCCGGCTGAGAGCCGGGCCTCCGAGGGGGCATCGATGTGCTCTTCCAAAAGCAGGTTGCGGACCTGACGCAGGGTTGCCAGGACGTAGTCCCCGCGGACATCCGCGCCGGCCCCGGAAGTGAAGGACCCCACCAGAAGAACGAAGAAGAGGAAGCCCCACAGGCCGGTGCGCCAGGCCCGCGCAGGCGGGCCGGATGACAGGGCCTGGTCGGACCTCTTGAGAAAGAGCGAGGACCTGGCTGAGGACACGGGTGAACCTTCTGCGCCCGTCCCTGAAGCCCCTGTGCGGGACTCCAGGAGCCTGGGAGGCGGGTCCAGCAGTGTCGACGGATGCAGGGGAATCGCCTCCCGGCCAGAAGCCGGAGACCTGGTTTGGCGAGAGAAGGCACCCGGGCCGATGAGACCGGACGGCAGGACGTGCCTGGAAGAGCGGGGCCTGAGACCCGCACTCGGGACCCCGAGGAGGGCCCGGGTCCGCGACCGAGCGCCGCGGCGGAAGTATTCAGGAGGCAGCCAACTCATTGACCAGGTGTCGGACACTGCGGATCGGAATTCTCGTCCTGGCGCTGACGAGCTGGTTTGCCTTGGCGGCACCCGCGGGGGCCCGCAGTTCAGATCCCGAGGCCATTGAGGCCATCGCGGCGGTCAACTCCAAGTCCATCCGCATCACATCCTTCCAGGCGGACTTCAACCTCCTCCGCCAGGACCAGACCTTCCTTCAGAAGTTCTTCCCCGATAGCCCGTTCTACGACAACCTGAGCCTGAACGGAATCGTCAACTTCGACGCCCGTTCCGGCCAGTACAACCTGTACTTCCGTCTGGCCGGGGTGGACTACCACCACTTCGCTCTCCGCGGGGATGCGGTCACCTACCTGGGCGCGGAGCGGATCTACAACCTGATGTCGGACCCCACCCCGATCCGACTGGAACCGTCGCCCTCGCCCTCGCCGTCTCCCTCTGCATCCCCCCAGGAGGAGCCCTCACCCTCACCCGATCCGTCTCCTTCGGCCTCCCCCACGATGATCACGGATCTCGACCCCGCGACCAGGGTCCCGGTTTCGGGGCACCCCCTGCTCTTCTTGTGGCCCTATGCCCTCCATCCGTCGTCCCAGACCTACACCTACACCGTGGTCTCCCGAAACGAGATCGTCTACGGGCGCAAGTGCCTGCGAATCCAGGCCACCCCACGGGACTCACGCCATCCCGTCCTGATCTGGGTCGATCCCAAAGCCGGCTTGATCACCCAGATCCAGGTCACGGATTCCGGCACGGGGAAGAAGATCCGGACCACCTACGCGGGCTTCCATCCTCCGGACCCCAAGACCGGGTTCACCATGTACAGCCGCGCCCAGGTGGACGTCGAGAACCAGCCTCTGTACCTGGTCGTCCTGAGCAGCCTGGTGATCAACCCCGAGAAGATCATGATCACCCGCACGACCCAGGCCCGACCCGGCTCCGACGAGCGGACTCCGGCCCCCAACACGGACATCGGACCGGCCGTCCACATGCTGACCCGCGGACTGATCGTCCTGGTCTCGATCCTGGGACTGGTCCTGGCCGTCCTGGGTTACCGCTATCTTCGCTTCGCGGTCTCGCGCCAGGAGTTCTCGGACGAGCTCCTGGTCATCGATGAAGAAGATGGCCGCTTCACGGAACTTCTCAACAATCTGGGTTACGCGGTGACTCCTTTCAATGCCGAGATCCTGACCCAGGAACGCATGCTTCTGGGCAAGGGCGCCACCGCGGATACCACGCGGCGGCCCCGCGGGGTGCTGGTCGCTCCTGAATCCTTTGCAGAGGCCAAGTCCTATTTCTACCTGGTGCGTGCCTTCGTCGAAGAGGGAGGCCGGGTGCTGGTCATGTACCACTCGCCCCGATCGGCCGCCGGGATGCCGTTCACGGCCTCCTTCCTGCCCATGTCGCCTTCGGATGTCGCGACCGAGTATGTCTCCAAGTCGGGGTTGTTCCAGACCATCTCGGAAGACGATGTGGCCCGGCTGGCTGGAGCCCTGGCTGCGCCGGAGATCTACAACCTGGGCAACCAGCGCCCCCTGAACGAGGAATACCTGATCGGGAGGAACAAGAGCACCGGGGTGAAGGGAGCGGTGATCGGAGTAATCCGACAGGGCAAGGGCGAGTACATCCTCTGCCAGATGAGGTTCGAACCTGAGGTCACCCTCAACAGCGCACCGGTCCGGCGGGCCTTGAGCGACTTGATCCTGTTCCTGCAGGCGCGCAAGCCCGCCCGCGAAGAGGACGCTTCAAGCCTCACCTGATTCCAGGAAGGCCTTCAGACGATTCAAAGCGAAAACCGCTTCAGGGACGGACTCTGTCCCTGGCTGTCGAGAGCGACCGTTGGGGGGAATGCTGGTCTTCAGTCTGCGAGGAGGAACGTCGTCCGTGCCGACCTACCGGTACCAGGCCCAGACCCGTGACGGCCGACTTGTCACCAACACGATCGAAGCCGTCAACCTGAACCTGGCCATCGACACCCTGACAGCCAGCAAGCTGAAGATCCTGGAAATCAAGCCTGTCCGCTTCGATCCCTTTGCGGTCTTTGCGGCGCTGGGCAAGGTGGACCGCGAGTCCATCGTCATGATGACCCGGCGGATGGTGGCCCTGGTCCGCAGCGGTCTGGCCGTCGACCGATCCCTTCAGGTCCTGCACGAGCAGGAAGAGGACCAGAGGCTCAAGCCCATCCTGGCCTCGGTCCTGCACGACATCCGGGTCGGCTCCACCCTTTCCTGGGCCATGGCCAAGCATCCCGTGGTCTTCGATTCGCTCTACATCTCGATGGTCAAGGTGGGCGAAACCACGGGCGACCTGGGCGGGATGATGGACAAGTTGGGCGAGTTCCTGGAACGGGACCTGCGGGTCCGCAAGAAGGCCAAGGCCGCCCTGACCTACCCGGCCTTCATCCTGGTCTTCTGCATCCTGGTCATTGCCGGCATCTTCATGTTCGTGCTTCCCGGGCTCCTGGACGTCTTCTCCCAGATGGCCAGCGGCGAGCTTCCGGTGCCGACCCGGGTCATGTTCATGATCGTCTCCCTGGCCCGAAACCCCTACGTGTTCCTGGGACTCTTCCTGGCCGTCCTGTACTATCTGGTCTACTTCCAGGACTATCTCAAGACGCCGACGGGCAAATACAAGTTCGACCGCTTGAAACTGACAGTCCCCTTGTTCGGGGACATCAACAAGAAGATGCTGGTGGCCCACTTCTGCCGGGTCATGGGGACCCTGCTGTCAACCGGAATTCCCTTGACCCGAGGCCTGGAAATCCTGATGGAGTTCTCGGAGAACGAGTTCTTCCGGACCTCGATCGTCACCCCGCTCTATGACGGGGTCCGTGAAGGTCAGGGCGTCTCCCAGGTCATGCTGGATTTGGACTTCTTCCCCGACATGGTGGCCAACATGGTGGCGGTGGGCGAGAGCACCGGCGAAGTGCCCCGGATGCTGTTGCGCATCTCCCAGTTCTATGACGAAGAGGTCATCTACACCCTGGATGGCCTGCTGGCCTTGATCGAGCCGATCATGGTTGCAGGCATGGGCCTGCTGGTGTGCTTCGTCCTGTTGTCGGTCTTCCTGCCCCTGTATCAGGTGATCATGAGCATAAGCAGCTGAGTCGGGGCTGGATGGACGCGCGCCAGGCCTGACGCACGAGAAGAGAAGGCCTGCGCCATCGAAGGACGACGCAGGCCTCGGAGGAGAGGGCCTGCGCCGTCGGTCTCCGACGCGCAGGCTGGGGGGCGGATCAGGTCTTGTCGATCAGCCCCAGGTCCAGGACGGCCCGGCGCTCCTCTTCCAGTTCACGCGTCGTGACATCCATCCGGGCTTGCGAGAAGGGGTTGATTTCCAGGCCCTGCACGATGCTCCAGGCCCCGTCCCGACAAACGCAGGGGAAGCTGTAGACCAGCCCCTCGGGGACCCCGTAGCTCCCATCACTCCAGACGGCCATCGACACCCAGTCCCCCTCCGGGGTGCCGTGCACCCAATCGTGGATGTGGTCGATGGCGGCGTTGGCCGCCGAGGCTGCCGAAGACAGACCGCGGGCATCGATGACCGCGGCTCCGCGTTTGGCCACGGTGGGGATGAAGGTCTTCTCATACCACTCCTGGTCGGCCACCACCTCCAACGCCGGGCGACCGTCGATCAGGCAATGGTGCAGGTCGGGATACTGCGTGGAAGAGTGGTTTCCCCACACCGTCATCTGGCGAATGGAGGCCACCGGCGCGCGCAGGCGGGCAGCCAGTTGGGAGATGGCCCGGTTGTGGTCCAGTCGGGTCAGCGCCGTGAACTGCCGGGGTTCCAACCCCGAAGCGTTCCGCAAGGCGACCAGGGCGTTGGTGTTTGCGGGATTGCCCACCACGACGACCTTGACGTGCTTGCGAGCATTGCGGCCCAGGGCCTGCCCCTGGGGCTTGAAGATCTCCCCGTTCAGAGAGAGCAGCTCCGATCTCTCCATGCCCGCCCGACGCGGACTGGCGCCCACCAGGAGGGCCACGTCCACATCGGCAAAGGCCACCTCAGGGTCGTCGGTGCACTCCACCCCCGCCAGCAGCGGGAAGGTGCAATCCTCCAACTCCATGACGACTCCCGCCAAGCCCTTCATCCCCAACCCGACCTCGGCCAGATGCAGGATCACGGGTTGATCGGGTCCGAGCATGTCGCCGGCAGCGATCCGGAAAAGTAGACTGTAACCGATCTGGCCGGCCGCACCGGTGACGGCCACGCGAACTGGCGTTTTCATGACGCTTCCTCGTCTCTTGTGGTAGCCCAGGGACTGGGCAGGATTCGGAACCTGCGGGTTCCTGTCGGCGCCTGAAATGGGATGATGACAGACCCGAACCGAACCGGGCGATTCTGGGACCTGCGAGTGTCCTGCCGGAGAGGGGCAGACAAATGCGGAAGCCAGACACCGCCGTGGAGGGATGGTCCCCAAAACCCGACCGGGTCAAACTCCCCTGGCAAAATCTTCAGGCCGGAAACGGGGGTCGGACTTCCAAGACACTGGCCGCCGCGGGTTCCAGCCCGGTGGGAATCGGTCAGCGGCGCCCCGAGACGACCTGGATCTGGCGGACCCGGTCCCCCTGGAACCAGAATCCGATGCCCCGGATGTCATACCAGATCCGCTCGGGCTCAGCCCGGTAGGTGGTTCCGAAGACGCGCAGGACCTCGGCCCGGGTGGACCCCACCTTGACCCCCTCACGGGTGATGAAGTCCCCGGTCTCGAGGATCACGCCCTGGATGCGCCCTGCCAGCACGACCACGCCGATGGCTTCCTCCTTGAAGCTGTGCAGCCTTTCCTGGCCGCCCTGGCCCAGGGGAAGAACCCGATCGGCCCGGCCCCAGGCGTCCTCGAGCCGGGAGATGGGGTCACCGAGCAGAATCTGACCAACCCGTCGCCCTGGTTCGATCAGGCGGTCTCCCATCAACGCCCGGTCCCCCTCACGCTGGAAGACGTAGATCGTGTGGACCTTGCCATTCCGGAAGCTGAAGGCCAGACCTCGGGCCGGGTAGGTCAGGTTCCCCTCCCCCCGGACCAGCCCCTTGCCGAAGGACTTCGTGACCCGACCCTGGGGCGTCCCGACCGCAACCCCTTCGGGAGTCCGCCAGGAGCGACCGCTGATGACGACCCCGATGACGGCTCCACTGGAACCCAGGAAGACTGAAATCCCCCGCTTCGGGTAGTCCAGCAGTTTCGAGTTCGGATCGTTGGGGGAAGCCGTGACCCGGGTCGGCGGGCCCAGGACCTTGCGGAGCTCCCCCAGGGTCTGGCCCAGGCGGACGAGCCCCACTCCCTGCCCTCCTTGGATCAGGTTCGGCTGCGCCAATCCGGGCCGGGGTGCCAGAATCCCAAACGCGACGATCAGAAGGAAGAGGAACCCGGCGGGGCCCGATCGGGATGGGCTCCACAGCCAGGAGGCTGGTTGGCGGGTGTATTTCGAGGCGCAGGATGGCTGGGACGTCAACACGAACCATCTAATTCCCAAAGCCGCCCCGGTGTTCCTCTGCCCGACGAATCCGCGGAGCGCCCGGAGGCGGATGGCGCAAGGTGGCGGGGTCCACCCCCAGAGCCTCCAGCAAGGCGTCCCGCACCTGAGAGGGGGCATGGGGCCAGCGCAACGGCCGAACCCCTGCGGCGTCCAGGGCTGAAAGGTCATGCACCGTGCGCCCGAGCAGGACCACGACGGGAATCGGCCAGCCGGCGGCCAGTCGCAGGGCCTCCTGCTCGCGAGCCTGGACCGGCCCCAAAGCGCAGATCGCGACGGCCGCCTGAGGCTGGCCGGGGACCTCCGCCTCGACCCGCCAGGTCAGATTCAAGGGTTCCAGGATCGAGGCCACCAGCCAGGAGGCCAGCGCCCGATCTCGAGTCAGGACCAGTACTTCCGGCGGGCCGTCCGGACGCTCATCCCAGAGTCTGCAGGTCGATTCCCTCATCGCTCCCCTCCGCAGCGGACGCCAGTTCCCAGACCGGAATCCCGAACTCCTCGGAGAGCTGGGTCCGAAAGAGGCTCGCATAGCCGGCCACCCGCACCAGCAGATCCTCAAGTTCATTGGGACCCGCGTCGCCGACCGGACGGACGGCCACCACATGGACATCCAAGGCCACCGTGGCCAGGGCGGCGCAGACCATCTCGGAGTTGAGATCCAGCAGGCGCCGGTAGAAGGCCGGGTCCACGCCCTCCACGGGAAGCGACAGGATGGGCGAACTCAAGCGGAGGTACTCCTGGTCCTGGGCCACGAACAGACTCAGGACCAGGAGGGTCCCGGAGGCGGGCACATCGGCCTCAGGCGTCTTGACCCAGAAGAGCCACGAGGAGGTGGTCGAATTCTGGAAGAGGACGTGACGCTCGGGGTCCAGTCCGTGAGCCTTCAGGAAGTTTTCCGCCAGAAGCCGGGCATGGGCCAATCCCCCGCCTCGGCGCAGCCGGACGACGACTCCGCCAGCCTCGGACTCCGGCACCTTCATCGCGGCCTCCTCGCCCCGCCGCCTGGGCTTCAACCCGGCCCGCCCCTCCCAGGAATCCTCAGGCCTGCGACGAGGACCCTTGCGGATTCGACGCGCCGGGCGTGCCTCCCTGGAGAGGTAGGAGGCTTCCGACAGGACGCGAACCCCGACCCTCGCCCCGGTCCCCCGGGGGAGCCAATGGCCGAGGGCGGGAAGGAGAAGTCCATGATCACCGGAGTCAGCCACATCGCCATCGCCGTCCGCAGCCTGGAGGAGACGATCCCGTTCTATCGCGACGTCCTGGGCCTGACCTTGGAGGGGACCGAGGTGGTCCCCGACCAGAAGGTGAAGATGGCCTTCTTCCTGGCCGGCCAGACGCGCATCGAGCTTCTCGAGGCGACCACCGAGGACTCGCCCATCAGCAAGTTCGTCGCCGAGCGCGGCGGCGGAATCCACCATCTGGCCCTGCGCACCGAGGATGTGTCGGCCGAGATCGCCAGGATGCAGGAACAGAAGATCCGGATGATCGACTCGGCCCCCCGGGGAGGTGCCCACCACACCCGCATCGCCTTCATGCACCCCAAGGCCGCCCACGGGGTGCTCCTGGAGCTGACCGAAGAATCCGGCTCACACTGAGGGGCCCCGGAAGGAAGGCAGGCAGCGGCCCGTCTTTTCGTCCGGCTCAGGTCGCCTGGGCCGGACGGGACCCCGACTCCTCGTCCAGCCGACGAGCCTGCCGATAGGATCTCCCCTTTTCCACGTAATGGAGGGCCCCCTGGGCGATCCGTTCGCGCTCTTCGGCCCGGAGGGCCCTCACAGCGCGGGCCGGCACCCCCAGGTAGACCTGGCCCGAGACGAGGTGGGCGCGCTCGGGAACCAGGGCGCCGGCCCCGATCACCACGTCGTCCTCGATCACGACCCCGTCCAGGACCCGAGCCCCGATCCCCACCAGGACGCGATCCCCCAAGGTGCATCCGTGCAGGACGGCGGCGTGGCCCACCACGCAGTCCGAGCCCAGGTGGACCGGAAGCCCCTCATCCACGTGGACCACGCAGCTGTCCTGGATGTTGCTGCGGGGGCCGACCCGGATGGGAGCGTTGTCGGCGCGCAGGACGGCACCGAACCAGACCGAGGCGCCCTCGCCGAGCTCCACCTCTCCGACCAGCACCGCGGTGGGAGCCACGTAGGCGTCGCGGGCCAGTTGCGGGGCCTTCCCTTTGTACTCGTAGATCATCGGCCACCTCCAGCGGCCGCCTTCCCCGTGGCCTGCTCGGCGACCTGCCGTCAGAACGCCAGGAGTTCCCTGGGGGTCCGCGAAGCCGGACGCGCAGCATCTGCTCTGGAGGTCGCCATGATCCAGTTGTCCGACCGCGTCATGAAACTCAAGCCTTCCTCGACGCTGGCCGTCACGGCCCGGGCGCGGGCCTTGAAGGCTGAAGGCGTCGACGTGGTCAGCTTCGGGGCAGGGGAACCGGATTTCGGGACGCCCGAGCATATCTCGGCGTCGGCCTGGGCGGCCTTGCAGGCCGGGCGCACCCGCTACGAGGATACGGCTGGGACCCCCGAGGCCCGCCAGGCCGTGGCCCGCGACATGAAGACCCGTCACGGCCTGGAGGTCACGGCCCAGAACGTGATCCTCTCCACAGGCGCCAAGCACGCGCTGTACCTGGCCTTCATGGCGATCATGAACCCTGGGGACGAGCTGGTCCTGCCCTCACCCTACTGGGTGAGCTACCCCGAGCAGGCGGCCCTGGCCGGAGCCTCCTGCCGGGTGGTCCCAGGTTCGGTGGATCAGGACTTCAAGATCACCCCACGCCAGTTGGAGGAGGCCCTCACCGAGCGCAGCCGGGTCCTGATGCTGTGCTCGCCCTCCAACCCCGCCGGGACCACCTACACCCGCGCCGAACTCCAGGCCCTGGCCGAGGTGGTCCTGCGCCACCCCCGATTGCTGGTCTTCTCGGACGAGATCTACGAACGCCTGGTCTACGGAGGGGACCCCTTCACCTGCTTTGCCTCGTTGAGCCCCGAGGTGGCCGCGCGCACGGTGGTTTTCAACGGCGTGAGCAAGGCCTACGCGATGACGGGTTGGCGCGTCGGCTACGCGGTGGGTCCCACCGAGGTCATCTCGGCCATGGCCAAGCTTCAGGGCCAGATGACCTCCAGCATCACCAGTTTCACGATGCCGGCCGTGGTGACGGCGCTGGAAGGCCCCCAGGAGCCTGTCGAGCGCATGGTGGCCGAATTCGCCCGGCGGGCCGAACACATCCACCGCCGCATGAGCGCGGTCCCGGGGGTCAAGTGCCCTCGCCCGACGGGAGCCTTCTACATCTTTCCGGACATCTCCCAGGCGGTCTTCGGCCGGCGGGATCCGGCCGGCCGGATCCTGGACACGGCCCAGGCCTTTGCCGAATCCCTGCTGGAGCACGCCCGGGTGGCCGTGGTTCCGGGCGAGGACTTCGGCGCCCCGGACCACGTGCGGCTGAGCTTCGCCACAAGCATGGAGCAGATCGACAAGGGGATGGATCGCTTCGTCGAGTTCGTGGCCCGGTTGCAGGCCGGCAGCCCGGTCAGCCCGTAGGAACGAGCATGCCCAGATCTTCCAGGATGGCACGCATATCCTGGGGAACCGGGGCCTGAATCCGGAGACCCGCCTCTGGGACTTCCAGAAGCCAAGCGTGCAGCATGAGCCGACGCAGTCCGTAACGCTCGCGGAAGAAGCGATTGTGGTGGGTGTCGCCGTACTCGGGATCTCCCAGCAGAGGGTGGCGCAGGTGCTTGAAATGGCGCCGGATCTGATGGCGCCTTCCGGTCACGGGACTGGCCTCGACCAGCGAGTAGCGAGCCGTGGTGTAGCGGCCCACCGGGTGGTCGAATTCGATCTGCCCCAGACATCGATAGCGGGTCAGGGCCTCGACCCTCTCGCCCGGGTGGGCCCCCTCGACGGGATGGTCGATCTCCCCCTCCGGTTCGACCCAACCTCGGACCAGGGCCAGATACGCCTTGCGGGCCTGGCGCTCGCGGAACCAGACAGCGATCCGGCCGGCCGAGGCGGAATCCCGCCCGAAGAGCAGGACCCCCGAGGTGGCCCGGTCCAGCCGATGGACCGGGTAGACCCAGGACCCGATCTGGTCGCGCAGCAAGGACATGCAGGTGACCCGGTCGGAGGCCATGGGCGAGGGGGTGGTGAGCAGACCCGGCGGCTTGTCCACGGCCAGCATCTGGTCATCCTGGTACAGAATCGTCAACATCGAGCCCCCTTCGACGCCGCGGGGGGGCGCCTCCCCCAAGAGGGATTTCCCGGACCTGGCCCCTGGAAAGGGACGGACCTGGCGCGAAGAGAGAAGCCCCCCGGAGGAGTCTCCGGGAGGCTCACCAGAGCAGGAGGATGAGACAGGCCTACTTCGTCCCGCGCTGCTTGTTGACCCAGAACAACAGCCCCGTCGAGCCACCCTCGCGCACGACCTGGTATTCAGGCCAGTAGATCACGTCGGCCACGATCCGGACCACCCCGCCCTTGAGCTGGCGCACGCGGACCTGGGCCACCAGCCCCTCGTTGACCGGCAGGACGGCCTTGGGCTCCTTGCCCGCGACGATCGAAGCCGGCCAGACATCCATCACCACCTGGCGATAGTCATAGGCCCCGGGCGGCAATTCCTTGACGCGGTAATTCACCCGACCGTCGGTGTGAACGGCCACCTTGACCCACTGGCCGGTAGCCTTGCTGACCACGACGTTCCTGACCACGGCGGCCTGGGCCACCCCATACAGGGTCAGGGCAAATGCAACCAGGAGCACGGCGCCGAGCACGTGGCGGGCGCCCCGGGACATCCTTCGGAACATGCGACCTCCTCACGAATTGCCTCGGGACACCACGCTCGGGTGCCCGAACAAGAATGCAGAGGCGGCCATTCGACGGCCAAGGGGGCGCTTCCCTGCCGACCGGGGAGGAACCCGACACATTCCCTCCCCTGGAAGGGGCCTGTTCCCGGACTGCGAAGCACCCGCAACTGCTCATTGGAGTTGCACCATGGAACCGATCCGAGTCCTGATCACGGGGGGCACGTTCGACAAGGAGTATGACGAACTCCGAGGACGCCTCTTCTTTCGCGACACCCACCTGCCCGAGATGCTGCGCCTGGGGCGCTGCCACGTCGACCTGAACACCCGGACGCTGATGATGGTCGACAGCCTGGAGATGACCGAGACCGACCGCGATCTGATTCGGGATACGTGTCTGCGGGCAACCGAGAACCGCATCGTGATCACCCACGGAACCGACACGATGGAAGAGACGGCCCGACACCTGGGGCCTTCGATGACCGAGAAGACGGTCGTGCTGACCGGGGCCATGGTCCCCTATGCCTTCGGCAGCTCCGACGGGCTCTTCAACCTGGGCAGTGCCCTGGCCTTCGTCCAGACCCTGCCTCCCGGGGTCTATATCGCCATGAACGGACGCTGCTTCGTCTGGGACAACGTGCGCAAGAACCGCTCCAGCGGCACCTTTGAAGAGCTCACGCCCTCGAGCTGACCCGGCCCGGCAAGCCCCCCCCTCAAACCACAGGATTTCACTTGGAGTTGACCGATGTCCCAGAGTCCTCTCGAAACCCCCGCTTTGAAGGCCGCCACCATCCTGGCCCAGGAGCCTGGCCCGGCCGGAGCCCGGCGCGCGCTGGAAGCGTTGGGTCTGCGCTTCCCCTCCTCGCTGGAGGTGGATCCCCGGGCCCCTGGGGAACTTCCCCGCCATCCCAGCTTCCTGAAGGTTTCCGACCCGGTGATCCCCCACAAGACCGAAGTCGGCGCCGTCCGACCGGCCCTGCGCGGAGATGCCGAGGAGGTCCTGGCCTTCGCCCGGGAAGTGGAGGAGCGCACCGGCCTGGAAGTCCGACGGGTCACGCTGGACGAGCGGATCTCCATCCCCGAGGGAGGCGAGGCCCTGCTGGCCCTGGTCTTCGATGACGCCTTCGGCCCGGTGGTGGTCTTTGGCGAAGGCGGCCGGCTCACCGAGCTGCGTCGCTCGGTGGTCCGCTGGCAACCCGGCACCCCGGCCGGGCGAATCGCCGAAATCCTGGCCGGACTCCCCCTGGCCCGGGCCTGGTTCTCGGGCTACCGCTCCGCTTCTCCCCTGGCCGACCTGGAGTCGCTGAGTGCCTGGCTGGAGTCCTTTGGAGAGATGGCCCGGGAGTTCCACCGCCTGCGGCCCGACCTGGTGATCCGCGATCTCGAGATCAACCCCCTGGCCCTGACCGGGACCGAGCCGGTGGCCCTGGACCTGCTCTTGACCGTGGAACCTCGGGTCGAGGAGAAGACCGTGCGCCCCGACCTGGCCCGGCTCTTGAAGTCGATGAACCAGGCCCAGGCCGTGGCGGTGGTCGGCCCTTCCACCACGGATCCCGACAACCTCGGCCGGGTGCTGTACGAGCGCCTGCTGACGGATTTCCAGGGCGAGGCCTGGGCCATCAATCCCCGAGGCGGGGAGATCGCCGGCCGACCGGTCTTCCGCAGCCTGGCGGAGCTGCCCCAGGCCCCGGACGTCCTGGTCCTGGCCCTGCCCGCGCGACTGACGGCACCGACCCTTCGCCAGGCCCGAGAGGCCTTCGGGCAGGACCTGGGGACCGTGCTGATGCTGGCCTCGGGCTTCGACGAGACCTCTGGAGGAGCAGCCGGCGCCGAGGACCTGAAGGCCGCGGTGCGTGAGATGGGCTCCACTCCGATCCTGGGGCCCAACACGATGGCTTTGTATTCCAACACGGGCTCCTGCGGCGACGTCCAGGTGGATTTCCTGCCCAAGGGGCGCATGCTGATCCCCTCCTTCGCCCCCCCCAGCCAGAACAACACGGTCCTGGTGCTGCAGAGCGGCGCCCGCTTCGTCTCCTTCCTGGACCGTTCGCCCTCCCTGGGATTCCGTTGGTCGATCATGGTGGGCAATGCCTATCAGACCGACGCCGCCGACGGCGTGGCCATGGCGGCCCAGGATCCCGGGGTCTCGGTGGTGGCCGTCTACCTCGAAGGATTGCACCCCGGAGCCGGGGCACGCCTGGCCGAGGCCGTCCGCGAGTGCCGACGCCGGGGCAAGGCCGTGGTGATCCAGAAGGGGGGGCGCACCGAGAAGGGGGCCGCCACGGCCCGCTCCCACACGGCCTCCATGAGCGGTTCGGCCGAGGTCTTCGAGGCTCTGCTGGGTGAGGCCGGCGCCCTGGTGGTGGAGTCCGAATCCGACTTCCTGGATGTCGTGCGTCTGGCCTCGCTGTTGGGAGACCGCCACCCCCAGGGCCCGAACCTCTTCTTGATGAACGCGGCGGGCTACGAGGGAGTGCTGGCCTCGGATGAAGCAGCCCGCCAAGGTCTGGAGATGCCTCCCCCTCCCCCCGAGGTCTCGCGCGAGCTCCAGCCCTACCTGGGCGAGATCCTGGACTGCACCAACAACCCGGCTGACGTCGGTCCGGCCACCCCCGACAGGGCTCACGGTCCCGTGCTGGACGCGGCCCTCTCGGCCTCCTGCTACGACGCCGCCGTGGTCGCGGTGATGCCCCACGGCAACGGCATGATGGGGATGTTCCCGCCCTACGAAGGCGAAGAGCGGATGGGCTCGATCCTGGTCGACCTGGTCGGGCGCCACCGCAAGCCCCTGGTCGCCTCGGTCAACGGCGGAGCCCAATACGAAGGCCTGCGTCGCTTCCTCGAGCAGCACCGGATCCCGGTCCTGCCGGATGCCGAGCGTGCGGTCCGCGCGCTCGGGCTGTGGAGCCGGCTGTTCCGCTGAGGCCAGCCCGGGCAGGATTTCGGGCCTCCTGCCCCCGAAACGGGTCCACATGTGGAAAGGCCTGCAAGCGATGTCAGCAGAGGAGCTGGGCCTGGGGGCCCGGCTGGCGGGGTTGCGCACCGGGCGCGACCCTGCCACGCGCCAGGAGCTGCTCGGTCAGCTCCTCGACTGGGTGGGGACCGCGACCGGTTGTTCCACCCGAGAACCTGAGGACCTCGACGCCGCAACGGCCAACTGGCTGGCCCGGGTCGCCGGGGTCGACCCCTTGCCGGAGGAATCCCCCCAGGCCCTGGAGGCCAGGGTCTGGGAGCTCTTCTCGGAGGAGGCCGCCCGGCAGTTGATGCCGATCTGGCGGGTCGGCTCGTGCATGGCCGCTCTGGGCCCCCCGGATGCCCTGGTGGACGAGAAGAGGCTCCTGGAACGGGTGGCGGCCCGGTTGCTGCCCTCCGAGAAGGCTCGGGAGGCCATGCGAACGGAGTGGGAGGCCTGGTGCGCCCGCCCGGCCCGTCACCATTCCGAATTTCTCGAACGCCTGGCCCCAGACCTGAAGTTCCTGGCGGCCCGTCCCGAACTGGCCGAACCCACATTGATCCTGGCCCTGGTGGTGGCCCTGGCGGACTCCAGCTTCGAACTGGAGGAGTCACGTCTGTACGACCGCATCGCTTCCGCCCTGGGCGTCGACACGGCCCGAGCTGCCCAGCTCAAGGAGAAGGTCAGCCGCGAGTTCTGGGACTCGCGCGAGAAGCTCTTGCCCCGAGGACCCTCGCAGGGTCTGCCTGGCACCCACGAGGCCTCGCTGCGCGCGGCCCATGAGAGCCTGGAAGCGGCAGGCGGGCTGGAAGGGCTCCAGGAAGAAATCAACACGGGCTTTCTGGCGGGTCTTCACAAGGGTCTGCTCCAGGACCGCGACTTCCAGCGCGGCCTGAAAGCCTGGCGCAAGACCCCTCTGCACTGGCCCGTCGGCTTGGCCGTGGGTCTGTCCCTGTTCCTGAAAGGGCGGATGAAGGCGGGCTCGGAGCGCAACCTGCTTCAGTTCCTGTACCTGGTGCGCGCCCGGGAGATCCTGGGTCCAGAAGGCTGATCCCGCCCCCCCTGCGGCGGCCTTCCCGCAGGGATCTTCAGGAGGTTTTTCAGGCTGGCTGGGGATCCATGCAGAGGCCTGGTCGGGCTGGTCGCCGGAGCGCCGATCGGCCCGCGACTCGGCGCCGAGATTGGCGCTGGCATGGCCTCTGAGGCCTCAGGCCAGGGGCTTGTCGGTGGGCGGACAGACGGCCAGGAAGTCCCTCTCGAAGCGTCCGACGTAGCCTGAAAACAGCGACTCGACCCGCTGACAATCCGGGCTGCTCAGGATCAGGCCGGCGTGGTGGGTCCTGTTCAGCTTCCAGACAACCTCGGGAGCGTCGAAGCCTGCGAGATCGGGCGTCTCCTGGCGGGCCAGGCAGATCATGAGCCCCCCGCAATCATGCCGCGCCCCGGGAATCTGATAGTCCTCTCTTCGAGCCGACGCCAGCTCGATTCGCGCCCATTCCTGCCAGAGGTTCACCCCCGTGCAGGCCTCGACCAGGTCGTCGATGTGGGCCCCACCGACCCGGGCGGCCACCTCCAGGAAGTGGAGCCGGCCATCCTTCTCAGATTGGATGAACTCGGCGTGGGTCGCCCCCCGCACCAGTCCCATGGCCCCCAGGACGCGGTGATTGGCCTGGAGCAGGTCGGCCTGGAGCGGGCTTGTGGGGGTCACGGTCCGGGTCCCGAAGACCCCCCCGTGATTCCAGACCTCGAAGGGAGGTCGCAGGTACCGGTGGGCCACCGCGAAGACGACCTCCCCCTCCCAGACCAGCGAATCCACGTGGAAGACCGGCCCGGTCACGAACTCTTCCAAGAGGTAGTGGGACTGCTGGTCGGCCAGCGTCTCGACGAGGTCCCAGAACGCCGAGGGTTCCTGGACCCTGCGAATCCCCACGGCCCCGGCTTCGGACCGGGGCTTGAGGACCCAGGGTCCGGGCACCTCCTCCATGAAACGGTGAAGGCGGCCGTGGTTGAGAACGTGCTCGAAGCGCGGGCAGCAGATCCCGGCCTGCCGGCACTGGACCCTCATGGCCAGCTTGTCCCGGAAGAAGCGCGCCGTCGTGTCGCCCATGCCTGGCAGGCGCATGTGCTCGCGCATGGCCGCCGCCAGTTCCACGTCGTAGTCGTCCAGGGGGACGATCCGGTCCAACTCGTGGTTCCGGGCCAGGAAGGAGACCGCCTTGATGGCCTCGTCCCGGGAAACCACCTCGGGAAGGAAGAAGACCTCCTCCAGGCACTCCCGGGGCCAGGGGTGGTCGGCCAGGTCGGGACGGGTCAACAGGAAGACCCGGCACCCCTGATGGTGGCATTCCTCGATGAATCGGGTTCCCTTGAAGTAACTGGCGACGCAGAGGACGGTGAGTCGGGACATGAAGAGCCTGTCCTTTTCTGGATGCCAGACGGCCCCCCCCAGCGAAGGGCGCCTCCCGGCTTGCGGGGGCCGGCCCTTCCACGCCAGGCAGGCGGATCCCTCGGCCCGGCTACTGTTTGAGGAGTTCCATCCCCAGGACCGTCACGTCATCGTGGGGCTCCTGGTCCCCGACGAACTCGCGCAGGGCCCGCTCCACGTCCTGCACGGCCGCGATCGCTCCCTGTCCCCGGGTGCGTTCCAGACTGGCCAGCAGCCTGCCGGTGTCGAACTCCTCGCGGCGGTTGACGGCGCTGCGGGCCTCGGTGAGGCCATCGGAGTAGAAGAGCACCAGATCGCCCGGTTCCAGGTGCAGGACCTCGGAATCGAGCCGAACTTCGGAGAAGACTCCCAGCGCCGATCCCGCCGAGCCTTTCAGCAGGCGGGCTCCCCGAGCATCGACCAGCGCAGGCCAGGGGTGTCCCCCTCGAGCGTAGCGGAAGGTGCGCTCCACAGGATCCAGGACACCATAGATCATCGTGAAATACTGACCGGACTGGCGCATCACCTGGAAGCGCCGGTTCAGCATTCGCAGGACGGCCGCAGGATCGTCCAGCGAGACCTCCTCGCCCGGTCCGGTCGAGGCGTCGCCGAACCCGCCCCGAGTCCTTCCCAGGCTCTCGAGCAGCATCTGGATGCTGACCGAGAGCAAAGCGGCCTGGGTTCCGTGTCCGCTGACATCCAGGACGTAACCGGCCAACCTCCCCTGACCCAGGTCCATCAGGTTGAACATGTCCCCGGCCACATGGCGCGAAGATTGAAAGATCGAGGCGCAAAGGATCCCTGAGGTCTGCAGGATCGCCTCGGGCAGAAAGGAGACCTGCACCCGGGTGGCGGCCTCCATGTCCAGCCGCACGCGCCGATCGATGGCGTCGAGCTCGGCAATCCTCTGGGCGTTCAATTCGTCCAGGTCCAGGATGCGCCGGGCAACCCGAACCTGGGCCTCCAGCTCCGAGGGGTCGACAGGCTTGACCAGGAAGGCATCGGCCCCGGCCTGGATGGCCTGGAGGCCCTCGGTCCTGGCGGACCTCACGGTGAGGGCCAGGATGTGCAGATAGCGGGGACGCTCCATGTCGCGCGCCATCCGGCACAGCTCCCGGCCGTCGCACCCAGGCATGCGCCAATCGGTGATCAGCAATCGGATCTCGGGATGTTGCAGCAGGGCCTGGCGTGCCTGGTCCCCATCCTCGGCGATCAGGACCCGGTAGCCCCAACGCCGCAGGTTTTCCACCACGACGGCCCGGGCCAGGGGTTCGTCTTCGGCCACCAAAGCAGAGATCTGCCCCCCCGGGGGGTCCCCGGCCAGCGCCCGGTGTCGGGGAATTCCGGAGGGGTTCACGGCGACGGGAAGACCCGGGGCAGCAGGGATTCGAAGCGTTCCAGGTCCCGCTGGACCAGTTCCAGGCTCTCCAACCAGAAGTCCGGTTCCTCCAGATTCACCCCCAGGACCTGCCGGGCAACGCCTTCGCACGAATCGCCGCCCGACCGGCGCAAGAGGTCCTGATAGCGCGGCAGGAAGGCTGGACCTTCGCGTCGGGCTCGGGCGTAGACCCCCAGGCTGAAGAGGTAGCCGAAGGCGTAGGGGAAGTTGTAGAAGCTGGTCGAGGTGATGTAGAAGTGTCCCTTCGAGGCCCAGAACCAGGGGTCCGACCGGCCCGGATCCAGGACATCTCCGTACACCTCCCGCTGAGCCTGCATCATGAGTTCCTTCAAACGGCTGACCGTCAACTCGCCCCGTGCGCGCTCCTCGTGGAGGCGTTTCTCGAACAAGTAGCGCATGGGGATGTTCAAGAGGTAGGTGGCCGCGTCTTCCAGGCGCCGGTCCAGAAGGACCGTCTTGCGCCGCTCGTCGGCGCTGGGGTCCTCCAGCAGCGAATCGCCCAGAAGCTGCTCGGCAAAGGTCGAAGCCGTCTCGGCCAGGGTCATCGGGTAGTCCCGTGCCCAGGGCCGCTGTTCCCGAACCACCCACTCATGCCAGGCGTGGCCGAGCTCGTGAGCCAGGGTGCTGACGTTGCCCATCTTGCCCTGGAAGGTCATGAAGATCCGCGATTGACCCAAGGGGATCGAGCTGATGCAGAAGCCTCCCGGGGCTTTGCCGGGACGGGGTTCGGACTCGATCCAGCCTTGTTCCAGGGCCATCCGGGCGAAGTCTGCCAGCTCGGGGTCGAAGCGACCGAAAGCCTGAAGGATCTGCGCGCATCCGGCCCGCCAGGAGACCCTCTCCGGCTCGGGCAGTGGAAGCGGGGCCGCCAGATCCTCAAACCCCAGAAGTTCTCCCCCCAGCAGGCGGGCCTTCCAACGCAGGTAGCGTCGAGGGATCTCCCAGCGTGACCGGATGGCCTCCAGGAGGGCGTCCAGGGTGCCCCGGCCCAGGGCCGAGTCGAAGGCCGCCTCGTCCAGGAAGTGTCGGACACCTCGGCGGGCCTGGACGGTCAGGCGGTGCCCCGCCACGCAGTTGAGGCAGGCGGCGGCCACGTCTCCGACCTGGCTCCAGGCCCGGTTGGAGCTTGCCAGGACGGCCCGGCGCACCTCGGGATCCGGGTCCTCCAACATGCTGACCTTCAAGGACATGGGGATCCGGCGGGTCGTGCCCTCGGGACCAGGGATCTCGAACTCCAATTTGCCCGCCAGGGTCTCATACAGCCTCTCCCAGGACTGGAACCCCGTCACCTCCAGATCCGCCGCCAGGGACTCCAAGGGAGCCTCCATGGTGAATTGCGAGCGCTGGCGCATCCGCTGGAGGAACCAGGAGGCGGACGCCAGGGCCGGATCCTCCAGCAGGGCTTGAAAATCAGACTTGGAGGCGACCTTCAAGGCGGCCTCCAGAGGCACCTCGACCTGCCGGAAGGCAGCCTGGAGCAGGTCCAACCGCGAGCCGGCCTGTCCAGCCTCCTCGTCGGCCGTGTCCTCGGCGCGACGGCAGCACACGTAGGCGGCCAGGTGCCCCATGCGGGCCGAGGCCTCTTCCAGGTCCAGCAGAAGCTGGCTCCAGGCCTGCAGCCGGGCGGATTCCAGGGGGCCCAGGACCCGAGCGCGGTCCCTCAAGGAGACCACCCGGCGCTCGACGTCATGGAGGCAGGCCGTGAAACGGTCCTCGCTGAGACTCGCAAAGAACGCAGTCAAGTCCCAGTTGGCAAAGCCGACTTCGGTTTCGGCGACAGGCATGGTCTCTCCAGACTCCGGATCCCCGGCCCAGCCCGGGAAGAGGACCTTCGACGCTCGGGCCCGGGGGCCTACTGCCGAGAGGCTGCCTCCTCGGCCAGCCAGCGCCCGATGGACAGCGAGGCAGTGGCCGCCGGGGAGGGGGCGTTGCAGACATGCATGGCCCGGTCCTGATGCACGACCAGGAAATCGTCGACCAGGGTCCCGTAGGCCGTCAGGGCCTGGGCCCGCACCCCAGCTCCAGCCCGGACCAGATCGCCGGAACCCAGGGCAGGAAGCATCCGCCGAGCCGAGGCCACGAAGAGGGGTTTGAAGGCCGAGCGGGCCATCTCACGCAGCCCCTCGGCGGCATGCCGGGCTGCAAGCCTCCAGAAACCGGGATACAGAAGGGTTTCCAGGGTATCGCGCAGGTTGAAGTCGGCCCGTCGGTAGCCTTCTCGCTTCAACGCCAGCACGGCATTCGGCCCCACATGGACCGAGCCGTCCAGCATCCGCGTGAAGTGGACCCCCAGAAAGGGGAATTCCGGATCGGGAACGGGGTAGACCAGGCCGCGAACCAGGTGGCGCCGCTCGTGAATCAGCTCATGGTATTCGCCGCGGAAGGGCACGATCCGGGCCTCCAGCCGAGCTCCCGCGGCCCGCGCCAGCCGATCGCTGAAAAGGCCGGCGCAGTTGAGCATCCGGGCGGCACGGAAATCCCCCTGCGTCGTGGACACCTGGACCCCCTCCCCGTCCAGGCGGATCCCGAGAACCCGGGTCTGGAGGTGGATGTCGGCCCTTCGAGCCACCAGTCGCCGGCCCATCGCCTCGGCCACCACCTGGAAGTCGACGACCCCGGTGCTGGCCACGTGAAGGGCTTCGAGGCAGCGAATCCCGGGCTCGAATTCCCGGGCCTCGGCGGCCGCGAGACGGCGCACCGGAACGCCATTGGCCAGACCACGCCGGGCCAGCTCCTCCAGGCGGGGGATCTCATCGGGTTTCGTGGCAACCACCAGCTTTCCGCACACCGAGTGGGGGATCTCCTCCTCGCGGCAGAACTCCAGCATCCGGGAATTGCCCTCGGTGCACAGGCGGGCCTTCAGGCTGCCCGGGCGATAATAGAGCCCGGAATGAAGGACGCCGCTATTGTGTCCGGTCTGGTGGCCCGCCAGGCCGGGTTCCTTCTCCAACAGGGCCAGCCTGGCCTCGGGGAAGCGCTCCTGAAGGGCCAGGGCTGTGGCCAGGCCGACGATCCCTCCGCCCACCACCAGCCAGTCGTATCCGCGTGCGCGCAAGTGGCCTCCACGCCAAGAGGGGACTCGGATCCCCAGCAGATCCGGCCCGGCCCCTTTCCCTGGACGGAGGCGACGTCCTGCGAGTCCCCTTGAATCCCCTGTTGAGGAATCGGGACCGCCGGCCCTCTCCGGCCCCCCGGCAAGCCGCACCGGAAGGGGAGCCGTGTTCCCGGCGTGGAAGGTTCAGAAATGAGAGTCCTTCTTGTGGCCGAGCGCTTCCGTCCCCAGCCCGGAGGGGTGGCCGTGGCGGCCGAGCGGAACGCCCGGAACCTGGCCCCGGCGCTGGAGCGCCTGGAAGTCCTGCACCTGGTCGACCATCTTCCACCCGGTGTCAGCGAGACCCGCGAGGAGGAGGGTTACCTGGTGCACTGCCTGGGCCGGGCGGCCCGAGAGGAAGACTCGCTGGGGCTGCTCGAGATGGCCGCCCTGGGCCTGGCCCGGCGGATGGGAGCCCAGATCCTGCACGGGTTCTACGCCCGCCCGGCCGGTTTCGTGGCCACCCTCGCGGCCCGGCAACTGGGGCTCCCCTCGGTGGTCAGCCTGCGGGGCAACGACCTGGACCGGGGCGTGTTCGATCGCACCGGGATGCTGCACTGGACCCTGATCCACTCCGACCGGATCCTGGTGGTCAGCCGGGCCCTGGGGCTGAAGGTGGCAGCCTTCGCCTCCAGGCAGGACGCGGTCTTCACCCCCAACGCAGTGGACGGGAACCTCTTCCGGCCCGTCCCCGCCGCTTCGGACCTGGGCCCCGACCAGGTGGTCCTCTTCTCGGGCGAGATGCGCTTCAAGAAGGGCCTGCTCCCGCTGTTGGACGCCGCGGCCCGACTGGCCCCGAACCCCGTGCGCCTGGTCCTGGCTGGAGGGGTGCGTCGCGAGGCCCGCGAGGCCTTTCGAGCGTTTCAGCAGGCCCACCCCCAGGCCCGGGTCCTGGAGATTCCCCAGACGGAGGACCCCCAGCGACTGGCGGCGCAGTATTGCCGTGCCGACCTGGTCGTCCTTCCCGCCCTGTGGGAGGGGATGCCCAACGCGCTGCTGGAAGCCATGGCCTGCGCCCGGCCGGTGCTGGCCACCGCCGTGGGCGGCGTCCCGGACCTGGTGATCGACTCCACCACCGGTTGGCTCTTCCCCCCCGAAGAACTGCACCTGCTGGACCGGCGCATCCTGCGGGCCCTGGCCGAACCGCCCTCCGTCAGGGAGGTCCTGGGGAGCGCGGCCCGAGAGCATGTCCTGGCCCACTTCACGCCTCAGGCCGAGCGCGAACGATTGCTGGACGTCTACCGGAGCCTGATCCGCCCCTGAGAGCCGACAGAGGTCTTCAGTTCGCCCAGCACCCCCGCCACGGCGGCCTCAAATCGCTGGCGGACCCAGCGCGCCTCCGCCTCGGCCCGGGCATTCCGCCCCAGGGCCTCGACCAGGTCCGGGCGGCTGGCCAGGGTCAACAGACCCTCGGCCAGGGCCGAGGGTGAACCCGGGCGAACCAGCCAACCGGTCCTCCCGTGTTCCAGAATCTCCTCGACGGGGGGGACCCGAGTGGCCAGGACGGCCCGACCCGCCGCCAGATACTCCAGGATCTTGATCGGACAGCACCCTTGCAGCGAATTACGGGGATCGTCGGGCAAGGGGGCCAGGCAGACCTGGGATTGGGCCAGGAAGGAGGGGATCTGCTCGGAAGCCAGCGGCCCTTCCACCTCCAGCATTCCTCGGACCCCCAAGGCGCGAACCAGGTGGCGCAGGTCGCGCAACCAGGCCCCTTTGCGGGTGCCCACGACCCGCAGTCGGACCTCCAGGCGCCCTTTGAGGTGGGCCAGGGCCTCCACAAGGGTTCCCAGCCCCTGCCAGGGGGCCAGGGTGCCCAGGTAGGCCAGGCGCAGCGGCAGCCCGGAAGCTGGCGGCGTGGGTGCAGGAAAGCTCTCGAGTCGGACCGAGTTGGGCACGACGCGGATCCGCTCGGGGGGCACTCCGCGCCTCTGGAGGAAGAGGCGCCCCGTTCGGGAGGGGGTGATGAGCCTGTGAGATCCGTGCAGCAGCAGGTTCTCCTCAGCCACCAGGCGCTCCAAGGTGACCTCCCTGGAGCGCAACCCGGGATGGTGGGCCGGCAACTCGACGGACGGGAAGCCGTGGGCCTCATACACCGCCGGAATCCCCCGACGCCAGGCTTCCCGGACCGCGGGCACGCCTTCCCAGGGGCTGCGAAACCAGACCAGATCCGGAGGTTCCCGGGTCAGGAGCTTGCGGGCGGCCTCACGGAAGGCCAGGGCCCGTTGCAGGAAGCCTTCCTGGGGCAAGGCGACGGTCCGATGATCCAGGCCTTCCAGGAGGCGACCCGCCGGTCCGGCGGGAGTCAGGACCCTCACCTGGGCGCCGGCAAGTGCCAGGGCACGCACGGTGGCTTCGATCCTCTGGGCTGCCCCTTTGGGGTGGGGCACGGGGTCCGGAGCCATGAACAGCACTTGCATCGGGAGCGGGAGCTTCGAGCAGCAAGCGGGAATACCTGGGGGCCATGTACCACGTCCGGGAGGTCGCCCAAGACCCTGGTGCACTCCTTCAGGCTTTGCAGACGGGAGCCCCCCGGCAACTGCGCTGTGCGAAGATCAAACTGACGTCCCGCTGCAACCTGCGCTGTCGGATGTGCCGGTACTGGCGCACCCGGGATGAGGTCTCGCTGACCACGGGGCAGTGGCGAGGGGTCCTGGACCAGCTTCGCGACCTGGGCTGCCTGAAGGTCCACTTCTCGGGCGGTGAGGTCTTCCTGAGAGCGGACTTCCTGGATCTGGTCGAGCACGCCTCGGGCTTGGGGATGAAGGTCACCCTGACCACCAACGCGACCCTGCTGACCCCCGAACGCATCCGACGCCTGGTGCGAGCCCGTCCCAGCGGCGTCTCCAGCAGCCTGGACGGCCCTCGCCCCCGCATCCACGACGCCGTGCGCGGAATCCCGGGCAGCTTCCGTCGGACCGTCCGGGCGCTGCGCCGCCTGATTGAAGAGTCCCGCCGCCACGGGCAGCGTCCGCGGGTCCGCCTGAACTACGTGCTGATGCAGCAGAATTACCGACACCTGCCCGAGATGCTGGAGTTGGCGGCGGAGCTGGGCGTCACCGAGGTGAACCCCATGCCGGTGGACGAGAAGGGAGAACGGCGCAACCGCCTGTCCCGTTCCCAGATCCGTCGCTACAACCGGGAAATCGCGCCGCAGGTCCTTCAGCTTCGCCAGCGCTACGGGTTCTCGACGGCCCCCGAACTGGTCTATCCTTTCGGCGTCACCGAGGAGGAGGTCCGCTGGTCGGCCCGGGGTCTGTATGCCCGCGGCGCCTATTCCGACAAACCGTGCCTGGCGCCCTGGATGCACCTGTTCCTGGCCTGGAACGGCGAGGCCTACCTGTGCTGCATGACCAACCAGCGGATGGCCTCCTTGGGCAATGCGGCCCATGAGCCCCTGCGGGACATCTTCCTGGGGCCGAAGATGCTTGAAGTCCGTCAGGAGTTCCTGGCGGGAAGATCCCATCCCGCCTGTGCGCGATGCGACATGTTCCTGGTGGAGAACCGCCTGCTCCACCAGGCACTGGGGACCTTCGACCGCGAAATATCCGGAGAGACGACGCCTGCCGGCCAAACGTCAACACCCCTGAAATAGAGTCGGGACCTCGATCCCCTATCCTGGATTCGTCCAATGAGGGGCGGCGCCAGCGAGGCGTCGGGCACACAAGGAGAGCGAGCATGACCAGGAACGTCGGCGGTCCAGGACCACAATCCCTTCCCGAGAATCCCGCCAAGATGCCCGTTGGAAAGGGCCGCGAGGCGTGGATCCCGCGGGACGCGGAGCAGGTGCGGCGGAGGAATCCGGACTCCACCGCCGTGGACGGCCGCTCGATCGATGCCGGGGCCAGCGCCACCAGGAACCTCCAGGCCCTGGGTCGGACCCTGAGAGCCGCCGTCCTGCCCGACAAGATGGCCACTGCCTTGAAGAAGGCGGTCCAAGCCCGTCGCGGGGTGGCGGTTCCGGTGCACGGGGTTCTGGCCGGACTGGCCGCAGACATCCTCGACCTGGTCAAGGCCCCCTTCGCCGCCGCCAAGGATGGACTGGAGGCGGCCGCTTGGGGCGCCGTGGCCGGAGTGACGGCCCTGGCGGGGCCCTGACCGGTCTCCTCGCCGCGACCGGCCCCCCCGGTCGAGCCTCCAGGATTCCGCGAGGTCCACCTGCGCACTCCGACCCAGGCCCGCTCGGGCTACTTCCACTACGCCCTGAAGGACGGCAAGGTCTGGACCCGCTGGGATCCGATCCTCCCCGAGGGGCCCGTTGAGGTCCGGTGCGGTGAGCCCATGACCGAGGAGGGGGCGCAATCCGTCCTGCGGGACGCCTCAGGCCCCTACTCCTTCGAATACGAGCCCGAAGGGAACCGGTTCGTGGCCACCCCCCTGCCGGACGCCGCCGAGCGCGGCTTCAAGATGGTGGAGGGCCGCCTGGTTCCCGCCTCGGCCGAGGAGGCCCGGGAGTGGCACCTGCACGACGGCCTGGGAGGCCCCGTTCTGCCACCCGGCGAGCACGCCGTCGAGATGCAGGTGGCGGGCGACTTCGTCGAGATCCGCACCAACACCGACAAGATGTATTCCTATGACCCGACCAAGCCCGGTCCCGTGGTCTGGAAGGCCGAGGCCGGATGCCCCTTCGGAGGCGACATCCACCTGCCGGAGGGGTTCCGCGACTGGACCTTCGGCGAGGCGGTGGCGGTCAAGCCCATGCGCAACTGCCTGAAGTCCATGAACCCCTTCACGGACATCGTGGGGTATTTCGAAGATACGCAGGGAAACAAGGGCGACTTCGGCTTCCCGGCCACCACCGGGGTCCTGATGGGCAACGGCCGCGAGGTCCGCTATCGTGACACGGGTCTTCCAGCCGACTTTGCCCGGGGCTTCCTGACGCCCCACCACGGCCGATTCACCGGCGAGAAGCTGGCCGCCGCCGGGGCCACCTGGCTGCTGTACGGGCATGAACCCGACGGCGCGCCGGGGCTGTACGCCCGGATGTACGACTACGAGGTCAACGGCGACTGCCCTGGACGGCACTACAGCTACGACTCGTCCGAGGTCTCGGCCCTGGACAACGACAAGGTCTACTCGCTTTCCGAGCAGATCCAGATGCTGCCCCCCCCGGATGGGCCAGAATCCCCTTCCCTCCCCTCTCGGGGAAGGCCATGCTGACCGATCACATCGACATCCGGCTGACCGGCCAGGGCAATGCCGCCCGCGAGGTCCGTCTGGCCGGTCGCGACGCGGAAGGAAACCCCGGCTACTACCACAAGGGCATCACCGAGTCGGTGTGGAGCTTCACGCCGGTTTCCGGCCCCCTGCAAGGCGAACCGATTCAGGTCGGCCAACCCGACCCGCTCAAGGCCACTCCCGGACCCGTCACCCGGGACTACCCTCGGGCGACCTGGGGCGGCGACCTGCAGGGCGCTCCCCTGCGCCAGGTCGAACTCCTGGACTTCCACCCCTTCCAGACCCAGGACCAGCCCAGCCGGATCCGCTTCACCCTGGACTCGGGCAAGACCGTCCAGGCGCTGCTGCGCACCGGGGACGGATACACCCCCTACACCGTGCGCGCCCAGGACACCGAGCTGCTGGGCGAAGGAGCCGGCGTGCCCAAGGTCCTGATCGGGACCCTGGAACTGCCCGAAGAGGTCCGAACCAGCACGGACCCCGAGGTGAAAGCCTTCGTGGAAGGCTACCTGGAACGGATGCATCACAAGGAGAACCAGTTCCTGCTCCTGTCCGAATCCGACCGGGTCGAGGTCTTCACGGACTGGTACTACCGCAACAGCGATGAGCGCTTCGACTGGGAGAAGAACCAGAAACTGGAGATCACCTTCCAGCGCGACGACACGGGCCAGACCCCTTACGAGAGGGCAACCTCTCCCGACCTGTGCCCCGACCCGAAGATGTCGGCCGACGAACTGGCCGCACTGGTCGCGCGGAACCAGGCGATGGAGGCCGATATCTCCTCCGAGGTCGACTCGCGGCAGCGCCACCACCTGCTGCGCTGGATGCGTGCCCAGGGAAGCGAAGCCGTGGTCACCGGGTTGATGTGGCTGGCCAGCGCGCTTGACGTTTCTGGACGCGTCAAGCACACGGGCCAGTTCACCCAGTTGATGCCTCCCCTGATGAAGGCCCACACCCGGGCCGACTGGCAGGCCGCCCGCACCACACCACTGGGAGCCCGACGGGCCCTGCAGACCCTGCGCGAGAACATCTCCGGAGCCCGGGAGATGGAGACCAGGGCCCGAAGAAGCGATCCCTGACCCGGGCCGAATTGAGCGGCGGAAGGAATCTGCCCCTGCAGACCGGGAAGACCCCCCACCGGGAGCACCTCCAGGGCCAGACCGACGAGGTTGACGAGCCGCATGTCCAGCCCAGCAGAGACAGGGAGGCCTTGGCGGACCGATGAGCACCGAGACGATCCTGGTCCTGCTGGTGGAGGGAGACCCCGAGGACGCCCGGCTGGTGAACGAATTGCTGCGCCGGGTTCCAGAGGCTGAATCGTTGCACGTGCAGGCCCTCTCCGAGGCCCTGGCCTGCCTGGAGAGCAACCCGATCGACGTGGTCCTGCTGAACCCGAAGATCCCGGACGCCGGGGGCCCACAGGTCATCGAGGCGATCCAGGCCTCGGGGCACAAGGTCCAGGTGGTGGTCCTGGCGGAGCAGGAGGACGACCAGGCCGCCCTGGAGTGGATCCGCGCCGGGGCCCTGGACTACCTGGTCAAGGGCCTGCTCAGCGCCCAGGCCCTGCGCCGCAGGGTCCACCTCGCTGCCGAAAGGACGCGCATCGCGCGCGCCCTGACTCAGAGCGAGATGCGCTATCGTGTGCTCTTCGAGGATGCCAGCGACGTCATCCTGGTGGCGGACGCCCGCACCGAGACCATCCTGGACGCCAACAGGGCCGCCGAGCGGTTGCTGGGCCGGTCCCGCCAGGAGTTGATCGGGATCAACCGGGCCGCCCTGCACCCCCCGGAACCCGTCTTCGCCAGCGAGTTCTCGCGCCACGTCGCGGCCGGCCGGGTCCGCGAGGCCGAGACGGTCCTGCTGCACAGCGACGGGCGCCACATCCCGGTGACGCTCAGCGCCAGCACCTTCCAGATGGGGGACCGGACGATCATCCAGGGGGTCTTCCAGGATCTCTCAGAGCTGCGCCGGGCCCAGGAGGAGCTGCACAGCCTGTCCCGTTTTCCGGAGGAGGACCCGTCGCCGGTCATGCGGGTTGCGCTGGACGGCACGCTGCTGTATGCCAATCCCAGTTCGGCGGATCTGCTGAAGCACTGGGCCTGCTGCGTTGGAGATCGGATCCCCCCCGTCCAGGCCCGCCTGGTCGCCCAGGCGATCGATCAGGACCGGATCCAGGAACTGGAGGTGACCTGCCCGGAACGCACCCTCGTCCTGACCGTGCACCCCCTGGTGACGGAGGGCCGAGCCAACCTCTATGGCCACGACATCACCGCTCGCAAACGGGCCGAGGCCGCCCGGTTCGAGAGCGAGGCCAACCTGCAGATGGCCTTGGAGGCCACCCACACGGGGGCCTGGACCCTCAACCTGGCCGACCGGTCGATCCATCGGACCCTGGAGTATGACCGCATCCTGGGCCACGGATCGCCCCCTCCCCGCTGGACCTACCAGGACTTCCTGCAGCAGATCCTTCCCGAAGACCGCCCGGAGGTGGTCCGTGGATTCGATCATTCCCTGCTGACGGGTTCCAAGTGGGACTTCTCCTGCCGGATCCAGCGTCCCGACGGCGAGCTCCGCTGGCTGCGCGGCCTGGCCAGCCCCCGACAGACCCGGTCCGGACCTCGGGTCGTCTCGGGCTTGCTGCAGGACGTCACCGAGAAGAGGCGGTCAGAGGAGGAGAAGACCCGACTGGAAGAGCAGCTCCGGGCCTCCCAACGCATGGAGGCCGTCGGCGGACTGGCCGGGGGCATCGCCCACGACTTCAACAACCTGCTCTCGGTGATCCTCAGCTACACCGGTTTTGCCTTGGAGACCGACTCCGAGGGGTCGCCCCTGCACGAGGACCTCCTGGAGGTCCGCAAGGCGGGCGAGCGCGCGGCCGCCCTGGTGCGCCAGTTGCTGGCCTTCAGCCGCAAGCAGATGCTGCAACCCAAGGTCCTCTCGCTCAACCTGATCCTGGTCGAGTTCCGCAAGATGCTGCTGCGAATCCTGGGCGAGGACGTTGAGTTCGTCAGCGATCTCGCTCCGGACCTGGGGCTGACCCTGGCCGACCCCAACCAGATCGAACAGGTGATCATGAACCTGGTCGTCAACGCCCGGGACGCCATGCCGGAAGGCGGCACGCTGACCCTGAAGACCGCCAACGCCTCTTTGGAGGAGGAGGGTGCCGCCCGGCTGGGGGTGGCCTCCGGACCCTACGTGACCTTGACCCTCCAGGACACGGGCACGGGCATGGACGAAGAGACCCTGTCCCGGGTCTTCGAGCCCTTCTTCACGACCAAGGAGAAAGGGACCGGCCTGGGGCTCCCCACGGTGTACGGGATCGTCCGGCAGAGTGGCGGGACCGTGGAGGTCCAAAGCCTTCCGGGCCAGGGCACCAGCTTCCGGGTCTGGCTGCCCCGACTGCTGTCGGCCATCCTCGATCGGCCGTCCGGTCCACAGACCAGCCCGTTGCCCGAAGGGGCAGAGACCATCCTGGTGGTGGAGGACGAACGCGCGGTCCGCAACCTGGCCCGGAGGGTCCTCAGCGCCACAGGCTATTCCGTCCTGGTCGCCGAGAGCGCCCAGGAAGCACTGACGATTCTGCGGGGGCACTCCAAGCGGCTGGACCTGGTCTTGACGGATGTGGTGATGCCGGGGATGAAGGGCACCGACTTCGCCCGCGATCTGGCCCTGACGCATCAGGGCCTCAAGGTCCTGTTCATGTCAGGCTACTCGGCGCCCTCGGCCTCGAGCACGGGATTGCCGGAATGGGGAGGGCGCTTCATCAGCAAGCCCTTTTCCGCCGAGGACCTGGTCCGCAAGGTCCGCGAGATCCTGGACGAGCCCTGAGGCTCAGCTCTCGACGGCCTGGGCCCGATAGTCCGCTTTGCGGGCCAGGTCGCCGGCCGTGTCGGGATAGCACACGGCGATTTCCCGGAATTCTTCCTGGATCTCCAGAAAACTGTCCACCAGGTCGGGATCAAAATGACGGCCCCGGCCCTCCTCGATGATCTGCACGGCGATTTCGTGAGCGTAGGCGTCTTTGTAGACCCGACGGCTGGTCAGGGCATCATACACGTCCGCCACCGCCATCAACCGCGCCGAGATGGGGATCGCATCTCCAGCCAGGCCCTGGGGGTACCCCGTCCCATCCCACTTCTCCTGGTGGCACAAGGCGATTTCCTTGGCCGTCGTGAGGAAGGCCACGTCGGTCCCGACGGAGCGTTCCGCCTTCTCCAGCGCGTCCCAGCCCAGGACCGTGTGCTGTTTCATGATCTCGAACTCGTCCGGAGTCAGGGCCCCGGGCTTCAGGAGGATCCGGTCGGGGACCCCCACCTTGCCGATGTCGTGCAGGGGCGCTGTCTTGTAGAGAAGCTCGATGTTCTGAGGGGTCAGGTAGTCCCGAAAGCGGGGATGGTCCTTCATCTTCCGGGCCAGGGCCGCCACGAAGCGCTGAGTGCGGCGCAGGTGGTTTCCTGTGTCGGTGTCCCGGGTCTCGGCCAGGCCGGCCAGGGCCAGGATGGTGACCTCCTGGATGACAACCACCTCGCGGGTGCGTCGGCTGACCTCCTCTTCCAGGAACTCGTTCTTGTCTCGCAGGAAGTCCGCCGCCAACTTCAGGCTGAGCTGGGCACGGACCCGCGCCATGAGGATCGGCGGGCTGATCGGCTTGGCGATGTAGTCGGCAGCCCCCAGCTCCAGGCCGAACCTCTCGTCCTCCATGGTGCCCCGGGCGGTCAGGAAGATGATCGGGATGTGGCGGGTGCTGGGATCCACCTTCAGGCGCCGGCAGACGTCGTAGCCATCCATCCCGACCATCACGATGTCCAGCAGGATCAGATCCGGTTGGGGACTGGTGCGAGCCAGGCGCAACCCCTTCTCTCCGCTGTTGGCCACCCGGACCCGGTAGTCCCGCTTCAGAAGGCCGCTGAGAAAGGCCAGGTTGTCCGGCGTGTCGTCCACCACCAGGACCAGGGGTTGGGCCCGGTGCGCCCGGGTTCCGTTGCCCGGATCGGGTCTGCTCACAGGCCTCTCTCCTCCGGAACGGGTCGGTTCTTCCGGCGCAGCGCCTCCGGGAGCAGGGCCAGGGCGTCGTCGTAGTCGAAGTTGCGGATGGCCCGGCGCAGGGCGGCATGGTCGGCGCCCAACGCGACTTCGAAGAGCGCCGACTCGCGGCTGAAGAGGCTGCCGGCGTCGGGGTCGCTGTCCTGGAGAAATTGCTCCAGTTGACGACACACCGCGTCAAAACGGCTCAAGTCCACGCGCCCCCCGGCGTGATCGCCCTCCGGCAGGTGGGTCTTCATGGCCTGCGAGACCCCGGCCAATTCCTCCTCAAGCCTCTCCAGGGTGGGCTCGACAGCTGCCCGGTCGCCTCCAGCCCAGAAGCACTCTTCCAGGCGGGCCGCCAGCGACGAGACCTCGGTGGCTCCCAGCGTACTGGAGACCCCCTTCAGGCCGTGGGCCAGATCGGCGGCCTCCGTCAAATTGCCGGCCTGCCAGGCCGAGCGGATCGTGCGGGCCGCCTGGCGATGAGAGGCCACGAAGCGCGCCAGAAGGTCTTGATAGAGTTCTTCATCTCCCATGACCCTGGCGAGCCCCTCGGCCAGATCCAGCCCGCCTGGAGCGCACTCAAGCGTCTTTGACCCGGCCTGGCCCGAAGTGTGTCCCGGAGCGTCCGCCCGCCCGGCGCCCTTGGCTCCCTGGTCCAGAACCCGGCGAACCACCTCCCCCAGCAGCTCCGCCGAAACGGGCTTGAAGAGGAACTCGTCGAACCCGGCCACCTCGGGGTCCCCCTGATCCAACCCCCGCGAGGAACCCGCGCACAACACGGCCGGAAGGTCGGGGCGAAGGCGTCGGATCTCGGCGACCAGCCGAGCCCCCGTCATGCCGGGCATGCTCTGGTCGGTGACCACCAGATCCCAATCCTGGGGGTCCTTCATAAACTGCTCCAGGGCGGCCTGCGGATCGACGGACTCCACCACCCGATACCCCAGGCGCCCCAGGACGCGAGCCCCCATCCGGGCCAGGGCCCCCTCGTCATCCACGAAGAGGATCCGCTCGCTCTTCCCCGGGCACTGCGGTGAGGAAGATGACGGGTCGGCCGGGAACTCCGGCGACGGCTCCAGGCAGAGGGGAAGATAGAATCGCAAAGCGATTCCCTGGCTCGGCAGGGCTTCGACCTCCACCACCCCCTCGCCCGGAATCGCCGAGTCCAGCCCTGGGGATGGCAACAGCGGCTCCAGCAGGCGCGGGACATCCGCCTCGTCCACCTCCAGGCTGGTGTCGGTCACCTCCAGGCGCGCATAGGCGCCGGCCGCCAAAGCCAGGTTGGACGCCTCCTGGGCCGCCAGCAACACCTGATCCAGGGCCAGCGTCAGAACGCCTCCCTGCCGCTCGGCCCCGCGAACCAGGGCGACCAGGACCCCGGCCATGGCCTCCGGGTCCACCCGAACCGGTCCGACACCCGGTTCGATGCGAACCTTCACGGCCACCGAGGCGGGCAGGCAAGAGCGCAGCCTCCCCCGGGTCTCCGCCAGCAGCCCCTGCAAGCGAAGCGGTTCAGAGTTGGCCGGGAGGCGGAGCTTCAGGACGCGACTCACGACGCTCCTTTCGGTGCAGGCACCCAATCTCCTCGGCGGCTCTCCGGGTGGCGAAGAGCCACCGGCCGGAGAGGCGGCGTCGAGCGGGTCGCCAGCAGGTCCAGGACGAGGCGCGCCCCCTGCATTCCCCCACCCGGGTCGAGAATCCCGGCCGGAAGCGCCCCGGCCAGACGTCGCAAGGCTGCCGGGACCTCGTCCGGAGTCGAGACGACTTCAAAAGGAGCCCTCAAAGGCAGGCCAAACTGGCCACAAGCCCTTCGGAGCTGGTCGTCCAGAGGGCGGTCCCGGGGACACACCACGGCCGGGACGCCGGCCTGGTAGATCTCGTAGTAGGAGGCATAGCCCCCGTGGGCGACCACGACCTGGGCCCCCACCATGGACAGACCTGCAGGAAGGACATGAAGCGGGCCGGTCAGGTCCAGGACACGGCTCCAGGGCGGTTCGGGACGGCGGGAGAGGTCCTGACCGGTCACCAGGGTGATCGGAGGAACGCGCCGCAGACCGGGATGATCCAGAAGGACGGGGGCGGGAGGTTCCGTGGCCAGGACCAGGTCAAAAGCGTTCAAAGCGTCGCCCATCCCTGGAAGCTCGTAGAAGCCGGGGTGGACATGGCGGGTGACCAGGACCCGGCTGGGCGCCAGACCCTCCACCAGACCCGTCAGTTCACCCAGGACTCCGCGCGGGAAGACATCCAGCACCACCCCGTCGGGGACGAAGGCCTGGACCTCGCCCAGGACCCAATCGCGCAGAGTCGAGCGGTCGGGCGGCTCGACCGGGGGGGCCCGATGGGGGACTCCCGCCCAACAGGCGAAAGGCTCCAGGCGCCGAGGCGCCAGCACCAGGACCGAGGCGCCCTGGGCCCGGCAGACCCGAGCCAGGCCCAGGGCCCGCACGCCGTGGCCGAACCCTCCCCCACAGGCGTAGAAGAGCAGGCGGGGACCCAAGCCCTAGGGGCCCAGAGGCGAGGGTCCGAGCTCCGAAGAGAAGCCCTCACGAAACTTCCTGAGCTTGGGAGCGATGACGAACGCGCAGTAGGGTTGAGAGGGATTCCGTTCATAGTAGGCTCGATGCTCGGCCTCGGCCGGGTAGAAGGCCGTGAAGGGTTCGATGCGGGTCACGATCGGCTCTTCCCACCAGGCCTCGGCCCGACGCCGGACCTCCTCGGCCCGGGCCTGCTGGTCGGGGTCGTGGAAGAAGACGACCGAGCGGTACTGAGGCCCCACGTCGGCGCCCTGACGGTCGGGGGTCGTCGGGTCGTGAACCTGGAAGAAGACCTCCAGGAGCCGCTCGAAGGACAGGATGGTCGGATCGTAGCGGACCTGGACCACCTCGACGTGCCCGGTGTCTCCTCGGCACACCTGCCCGTAGGTCGGGTCGGGAATCCTCCCTCCCGAGTAGCCGGGCTCGACCGAAAGCACCCCGCGCAGCTCGCGGAAGATCGCCTCGGTGCACCAGAAACAGCCGCCTCCCAGGGTGGCCGTCCGGAGTGCTGGGACTTTCGACATGGAGGACTCCTCCTTCTCGGAGACGATGGTCGAGGGCGGGCCGGGGCGGGAGGTCCGCTCTTCAGAGGCAGGCGGACCGGCCGCACAGGCGCAGACCCCTGCCAGAAGAAGCATTCCCAGAACGGCCTGGGCGACACGCCTCACCGGGCATCCTCCTCGGGGGTGCCAGGGTCCCGTTCCAGGACCAGGCGAGCCCGACGGCCTGCCAGGTCGATCCCTTCGCCTGGAAGCGGGCCAGGACCCGACGATTCAACTCGCGCTTGAAGGCCCACTGCTGCAGGGGATGGGTCTTGACCAGCAGGCGCAGGGCAAAGCCGGCGGGTCCCATGCTGTCCAGGCCCAGGACCTCCGGCGGCCCCAGGACCTGTTCGGGCCGCTCCGAGGCCAGTTGCCCGGCCTCCTCACCCAGGACCCGCAGGGCCTTTTCGGCGTCGGCGTCCATCGCGACCGTGACCTGATAGTCCACCGCCGACCATTCCAGCGAGTGGTTTCGGACGGTGCGCAGTTCGGAATTGGGCACCACGCAGGCGGTCCCGTCGGTCCCGCGCAACCTCGTCCCCCGCAGGTGAAAGGCCTCGACGGTCCCCGAGACGGTCTCGCCCTCGATCCAGTCTCCGACCACGAACTGGTCCTCCAACAGGATGGCGACCCCGGCGATCAGGTCGCGGATCAGGTCCTGGGCTACCAGGGTCAGGGCCGCTCCGAAGAGGCCCGCCCCGGCCAGCAGGTGGGTCGGCTCGATCCCCAGCCCCATGACCACGTAGAAGGTCGCCCCGATGACCAGGCCCAACCGCAAGGCGAAGAAGGCAGCCCCTTCCAGCGAGGCCACCCGCTGGACCTGTCGGGGGGTGGACGGGCGGTGGCGAGACAGCGTCCGAACATAGCGCCGGGCAGCCGCCCGCAGGATCTGGAAGAGCAGGGAGGAGCCCAGGGCTGCGGTCAACACCAGCCAGAGCGGCTCCAGCAGCCCCCCCTGGACCAGCCGTCGCAGCGAGTCCAGTTCGGGAACCACATCCAGCAGGAAGACCACCCAGGCCAGCCACACCAGCGCCCGCAAGGACCACAGCGGTGTGCCCATGTAGCGGCGGGCGAACCAGTCCAGACCGGCGTTGAGCAGGATGACCCCCACCAGCAGCCCGGCCGCTACGGCCAGACCCAGCCAACGGAGCTGGGGAGTCCGCATGGCCACCCGCCCCTGGATCTCGTGATCAAGAACCTCCGCCCAGCGTGCCGCCACCTGGTTCTCGACCAGTTGGCGCTTTTCGGGGGTGAGTTGCTGGGCGTATTCCGGCAGATCCTCGGCCAGGGCCGTCACCAGCACCTCGGCTCCGGCCCGGACGACGGTGATCCCGTGGTCCTGATCCACCAGCACCTCTGGCAGGGGATACCCCCCCTGCTTCACCGCCTCATCGACCACCTCATGGACCCTCTCCAGAACGCGACGCGCTCTCTGCTGGCCGGTCAGCTTGCCGCCATCGGCCATCTCGAAGAGGAAGGGTTCCTCCCACCGGTTGTCCCCCCAGCGAGGAACCACCAGGGGCGGGAGGTCGAAGATCCACGGGGAAGGGGAAGGAATCGGCGAGAGGACCGTCCCGGGGTCTCCCAACCGGGCGGGCGAGGCCAGTGGGAGGGGAGTCGGGGGAGGTGGCGTCGCCAGGGCCGCGCCGAAGAGCAGGAAGACCAGCCAGGGGATCCAGGTGAACGCACGCCTCATCGAAACCCGACGCCTCCTCGCTGCGGTCGCCCTTCGATCCTCAGGCCCGGCTGGAGCGCAGACTCCTTCGCCGCCCGAGTCCTGGGACCACGCCGATCAAGACCAGTGCAGCACCATCGGCATTCCCAGGTCCTGAGCCCGCCTGCCCAGGTCCAGGACGGTAGCGAAGGTCTGGCGGGCCAGCGACTCCAGGCTGCCCTGAGGGGAGGTGTCCTCCTGCCTCCAGCGCTCCAGGGTGAAGGAATCCGCCTTCCAGGTCAACCCGTTCAGAGCCTGCAGTTCTTCAAGCAGGGCCGGAATCGAACCAAAGCGGGTCTGTTCCTCGTCCTCGTCCTCCTCCTCCGGCTCCCCCGAAAAGAGGGGCGAAGGGGCATCGAAGACCTCGCCGATCCGGGCCGGCAGCCAGAGATCCACGGCGAAGAGCAACTGCGGAAAGCGACTGGGGAAGTCGTTGTCCAGGCTCTTCGCCAGGACCTGGTCCTCGGTCCAGTCCGCGGGCATCGCTTCGGGGCGGGGGAGTTCGGGGTGTTCGGCATAGGCGGCCCAGAGCTGCAGGGCTCCGAAGCCTTCCTCGGTGGGACGGGCCGTGGCGTAGGGGAGATCGGGCTCCTCGGACCAGTCCAGGGTCTCCTCCAGGAGGTCCACCTCCTCGTTGGCCCACTGAATCCAGCCCAGGACCGCCTGCCGGAGCTCGTCGGGGTCTTCGGCTCCGACCCCGTTCTGGCCCATCCGGGCCCGGCGCAGTTCGCCCGGTCTTCCCCCGCTCAGCAGGGCCGGTTCCCAGTCTCCCGAGTAGTAGCGCGTCAAGGTTCCCACATACAGGTCCAGAGCCATTGAGCCCTCCAAAAAGGTCATTGAAGAACGGAGAACTTCGCAGCCGGACCCGCCGAGCCCTTCGCCTTCCCGGCAAAGCTCCGCGACGCTCGGCACAGAGGAGCCTTCCCCGGACAACGAGAACGGCCCGCGCATGGCCTCCCCCCTCTCCTTTGCAGAGTTCCAGGACTTCATCCGCCAGCACTATCATCAACGCGACTCGGCCCGCGGCACCCCGGCCACCTTCATGTGGCTGATGGAAGAGGTGGGCGAACTGGCCAGCGCGCTTCAGCGTGCCACACCCCAGGCGGACCCCCAGCCCCTGGCCGATGAGTTTGCCGACGTCCTGGGCTGGCTGGCCACGCTGGCCAACATGCACGGCGTGGACCTCGAAGAGGCCCTGCGCAGGAAGTATCTGGACCGCCACGACCCCGCCATCCACAAGTCCTGAAGACCCGCCTGAATCCGCCACCTGGCGGCCTGGGCAGCCCCTTCCGGGCAGGAGGGCGCCCGGTCCGGCCTCTCAGCAGATGCGGGGCAACTGCTCGCCGCTCAGCATGTCCAGGGGGCGGAGGGTTCCCAGGCAGGTTCGGACCGCCACGCCGGAGGCGGGTCCCGATTCGACCTGGCCAATCCGGGCAGCCCCCTGCCCCATCGGATGCTCCTGCATCAGTCTCAGGGCCCTGGAAGCATCCTCGGGGGCGACGAAGGCCACCAGCCTTCCCTCGTTGGCGACCGCGAAGGGATCCAACCCCAGCAACTCACAAGCCCCGCGCACCTCGTCGGAGACCGGGACGGCACCTTCTTCCAGGGTGATCCGGACCCCGGCGGCCTCGGCGATCTCCACCAGGGCCGAGGTCAGGCCCCCCCGGGTCAGGTCCCGCAGACATCGGACCGCCAGACCCTCGCGAATCAAGGCCTCAACCAGCCCCCACAACGGCGCCGAGTCGCTCTCCAGCCGCGTCTCCAGTTCCAGGCCCTCGCGACAGGCCATGATGGCCATCCCGTGGCGGCCCAGATCCCCGCTGACCAGGACCGCGTCTCGGGGTTGGACCTGCCCGGGGTGCCAACAGACGCCAGGCTCAACCAACCCGACTCCGGCGGTGTTGAGATAGATCCCGTCCCCCTTCCCCCGGTCCACCACCTTCGTGTCTCCCGTGACCACCGCCACCCCCGCCTGGTCGGCCGCTCGCGCCATGGAATCGACGATCCGATGCAGGTCTTCCAGCGGCAGGCCCTCCTCCAGGATGAAGCCGCAGCTCAGGTAGAGGGGACGCGCGCCCGCCATGGCCAGATCGTTGACCGTGCCGTGCACGGCCAGGCTGCCGATGTCGCCTCCGGGAAAGAAATAGGGGCGCACCACGTAGGAATCCGTGGTGAAGGCCAGACGCGGTCCGGAGAAATCGAGAACCGAGGCGTCGTGCCGTAAACCCGTCGCCGGACTGGGAAAGGCGGGGAAGAAGACCTTCTCGAGCAGACCTTGCATGGCCCGCCCGCCACCCCCGTGGGCCAGGCGCACCCGCTCTCCCTCCAGGGGTCGCGGACAGTTCAGCGAGAAATCCAGCCTCACGTGACCTCCTCCAGGCGCCGATAGCGATAATAGGCGGCGCAGGCCCCCTCGCCGCTGACCATGGGAGCTCCCAAGGGGGACTCGGGCGTGCAGCGGACCCCGAAGGCCGGACAGTCCACCGGGCTCAGGACCCCGGCAAGCACCTCTCCGGCTCGACACTCGCCCACATCCTTCCGCGGATGGTCGACCAGGCCAAAGCGAGACGTGGCATCGAATTCCCGCCAGCCGGCGCGCAGGTCCAGGCCGCTGGCCGGGATCTCCCCCAGGCCACGCCAGCGACGGGGCACGACCTCGAAGACCTCGTCCAGCAACCTGCGGGCCTGGGGGTTGCCTTCCGCCGAAACCGACCTCGAGTACTGGTTCTCGACCTCCGAGCGTCCCTCTTCCAACTGGTGCAGGCACATCAGGATCCCCTGGAGGAGATCCAGCGGTTCGAAGCCCGTCACCACAAAGGGCACCCGATAGCGGCGAGCCAGAGGCTCGTACTCCCGATAGCCCGTGATCGTGCACACGTGCCCCGCCGCCAGGAACCCCTGGACCCGGTTCCGGGGAGAGGAGAGCAGGGCCTCGATGGCGGGAGGGACCAGCACGTGCGACACCAGAAGCGAGAAGTTCTCCAGGCCCTGCCGACGAGCCATGGCCACCGCCAGGGCATTGGCCGGAGCCGTGGTCTCGAAGCCCACGGCGAAGAAGACCACCTGCCGGTCGGGATGTCTGCGGGCCAGGGCCAGGGCGTCCAGGGGCGAATAGACGACCCGGACATCCCCCCCGGCCGCCCGAGCCTCCAGCAGGTCGCGAACAGATCCGGGAACCCGCAGCATGTCCCCGAAGGAGCACAAGATCACCTCGGGAAGCCCTGCCAGGTGCACGGCCTGGTCGATCCGCTCGATGGGGGTCACGCACACCGGGCATCCCGGTCCGTGCAGCAGCGTCACCTCTTCCGGCAGCAGGCGGTCCAGGCCGTAGCGAACGATGGCGTGGGTCTGCCCCCCGCAGACCTCCATCAAGGTCCAAGGCCGGGTGACGCAGCGGCGGATGGCCTGGACGTAGCGCCGAGCGGTCTCGGGATCACGATACTCGTCGAGGTACTTCACGCCCCGCCCCCCCTGGTCTGGCCGCCGATCGGCGCAGCCTCGACCTCAGGGTCGGCCAGCCCGATTTCCTCGAGGAACCGGAAGACCTGTTCGGCCTCGTCGGCGTCCAGTCGGGAGATGGCCATGCCGGCGTGGACCAGGACGTAGTCGTCCACCCGGGCCTCGGGCAGGCACGCCAGGCTGACTTCGCGGACGACCCCTCCGAAGCGGACGCGGCCCGAGCGTTCCAGGTCCTCTCCTCGAATCTCCAGCAACTGGCCCGGCACGGCAAGGCACATGGTCACCCCTCCTCCAGATCAATCGTTTTCGCCGGCCCGGCTGCGGCAGAGGACGGCAAAGAGCTGGCCGGCCGCCAGGCCGCCGTCGTTGGGGGGGACATTTCGATGCCAGAAGGGATCGAAGCCTGCCTGGCGCAGAAGGTCCACCGACAGTCCGGTCAGGGCCTGGTTCTGGAAACAACCTCCCGTCAAGAGGACCCGCTCCAGGCCGAAGTGTCGGGCCACCGACAGGATGGCTCCGGCCAGGGCCAGATGGAAGGTGGCCGAGAGGCGACTGGGAGCCTGACCCTCCTGGATTCCGTCCAGGAGGGCCCGGAGCACCGGAGCCCAGTCCACGTCCAACACGTCCCCGTCGTGCAGTTCGACGGGGACGGGTTGCCCCTGGGGCCGCTCTCCACCCAGGCAGGCTTCGAGCTGGACCGCCGCCTGCCCCTCATACCGGTTGCACTGGCACAGACCCAGCAGGGCCGAGACCGCATCGAAGAGCCGGCCGGCGCTGGAGGTCCAGGGGCTGTGCAGGCCTCGGTCCAGCATTCCCTGGATGACCCGCAGTTCGCTGGTCTGGAAGGCCTGCCCGGGGGGAAGGTGGCCCCAGGCCGACAGGTCGGGGGCCAGGGCGTGCAGCAACCCCAGCGCCGCCCGGCGCGGCTCGCGGACCGCCGCCTCCCCGCCCGGCAGCCGGAACGGCCGGAGTCGGGCAACCCGACGGCATGGCCCGTCCACCACGAAGAACTCCCCTCCCCAGACCGTCCCATCGGGCCCCAGCCCCGTCCCATCCCAGGAAACGGCCAGCAGCGGTGGTTCCAAGGCCCCGTCCAGCATCCCCGCGTAGACATGGGCCTCGTGGTGCTGGACTTCCAGGACGGGCAGGCCGGATTCCCGGGCATGGACGCTGGAGGCATAGTCTGGATGCAGATCGCAGGCCACCCGGGTCGGCTCGAAGCCGAACAGGGACGCCAGGTTGCGGAGGGTCTGTTGGAAGTTGCGGCGCGAAGGGAGGGTCTGGAGATCGCCCAGATGCTGGGAAAGCATGATCTCGCGGCCGACCGTCATGGCCACGGCAGACTTCAGGTGCCCGCCCACGGCCAGGGTCGGTGGCGGCGAGGGGAACGACTCGGGCAGGGGGATGGGCAAGGGCGCATAGCCACGGGCCCGGCGCAAGACCTGCCCCTCTCCCAACACCACCTGGACCACGGAATCGTCGACGGGCCTGGCGATCGCGCGGTTGTGGACCAGGAAGAGGTCGGCGATGTCCCCCAGGCGCAGCAAGGCCTCCCCCTCCTCCAAGCAGAGAGGCTCTTCGGAGACGTTCCCGCTGGTCGCCACCACCGGGAATCCGAGGTCCTTCAAGAGCAGGTGGTGCAGAGGGGTCGAGGGGAGCATGACCCCCAGCCGAGGCGTTGCGGGAGCCACCTGGCCGGCCACCAGGAAGGGGTCCCGGCACTCCAGCAGGACGATCGGAGAGGCTTGCGAGACCAGGAGACCCTCTTCCACCGGACCCACTCGGCATGCCCGGGCAACCCAGTCCAGGTCCGGTGCCATCAAAGCCAGGGGCTTGGCCTCCCGGCCCTTGCGCTCGCGCAGACGGGACACGGCTGCGCCGTCCCGGGCATCGACCAGGAACTGGAAGCCGCCCAACCCCTTGAGCGCCACGATCTGCCCCTCGCGCAGCGCCTGCGCGGCCGCCTGCAAGGCCTCGTCCGAATCCGCCAGGACGCGTCCGGTGCGGTCCCAGAGTTCCAGGCGCGGGCCGCAGCGGGGGCAGGCGACCGGTTGGGCATGGAAGCGACGGTCGGTGGGGTCTTCATACTCGGCCCGGCAATCGGCGCACATCGGGAACCCGGCCATGGTGGTCCCCTGCCGGTCGTAGGGAAGCGAGTGCAGGATGCTGTAGCGCGGACCGCACAGGGTGCAGTTGACGAAGGGATATCGAAACCGGCGATCGCGTGGATCCCCGATTTCGCGCAGGCAGTGAACGCACGGGGCCAGATCCGGAAGGACCAGCACGGTCGGATGGGCTTCCGGAGCGCTCTCGAGAATGGAGAAGCTCGTCGCACCCAGGGGGTCCACCGGATGGGTGGCCAGGCTGCGCACCGAGGCGTGGGGAGGAAGCTCGTCCAACAGGCGCTCCAGGAACCCGTCCAGCAGCCCGCCGGGCCCCTCCAGTTCCATGTCCACCCCGGCCCCAGAGTTGCGAATCCAGCCGCCCAGCCCCAACTCGCGGGCCAGGCGGTAGGCGGTGGGGCGAAAACCCACCCCCTGCACGGCCCCGCGGACCAGGACGTGAATGCGGCGGCGCGGGCCTTGCAGCGTGCCAGGCAAGGTGTTCCAAGCTCCTTTGGGGCCCCGGATCCACCCTCGCGACCAAGCCTTGAAACATCGCGCCCAGAGGAGGATGGTGCCCCCCTTGTAGCACTCCCGCCGGGGGCCGGGTAATGACACGGATCAGGGAAGGACGGGAGCCGGATCCCGCCCCTTTCAGGTCAGCGACGGGAGCGTGGACGATCCCCCGAAGACCGCGAAGGTCGGGCCTCCCCGCTGGGGCGGGTGGGCCGGCTGATGCCGGAGTTGTCCCCCGAGGGCCGCGAAGGCCGGGCCTCCACGCTGGGCCGGGTGGGCCGGCTGATGCCGGAGTTGTCCCCCGAGGGCCGCGAGGGCCGCGAAGGCCGGGCCTCCACGCTGGGCCGGGTGGGCCGCGTCGAGTCCGGCCGCTCACCCG
>DIWH01000061.1 GCA_002423485.1 Candidatus Xenobium occultum
TCCTACGACCTCTTCGGCAACCTGGTCCGCCAGGTGGACCCCAACGGCCACGCCTACGAGTTCGGCCATGACGACCTCGACCGGCAGGTCCGGACGGTGGATCCGATGGGGCAGGTCACCACCGTCGAGCATCCGCCCTACTGCGGGATCACCGTGACCACGGACGCCGAGGGCCACGCGACCACCCTCTGTCGGGACGTGACCTGCCAGGTGACGGAACGGGTCTTCTCGGACGGCTCCTCCTTCACGTTCAGCTACGACACGGAGGGCCGCCGCGTCCGAGCCTCCAGCCTCCGAGGGGGCACNNTCGAGGAGACGACCTTCGGGTACGACGCCTCAAGCCGCCTGACCTCGCTCACCTGCCCGGGCGAGCAGACCCTGGGTTTCGCCTGGGACGACGCGGGCCGGTTGAGCAGCCTCACCGACATCCACGGAGCGGCCACGGCCTACGGCTATGACGTCGCAAACCGCCTGACCACGGTCACCCGGGCGGGGAAGACCACCACCTGCCAGTACGACGAGGCTGGACGATTGGCATCCCTGGCCTACCCCAACGGCGTGAGCTGTGACTTCACCTACGACCACGACTCCCGGGTGACCCGGATGCTCTGGGAGAAGGACGCCACCCTCCTGTATCACCTCGAGTACCGCTACGATCGGGCCGGCAACCGGACCCGACGGATGGTGACGAAGTCCCCCGAAGCGGCGGTCATCGAGGACTTCAACTACGACGCCCTTTCCCGGCTGGTGCGGGTGGACGAGAGCGGCTCCCTGCGAGCCCATTACAAGTACGACCCGGCCGGCAACCGGCTGCTGAAGAAGAGACCGCCCACCCTGTCGTCTCCAAGCGACTGCGTCGTGGTGGACTCCGACGAGCTGTACGAGTACGACGCCTCCGACGAGCTGGTGGCCATGAACTCCACGCGCTTCCGCTGGGACCGGGTGGGCCAGCTCGTGGAGAAGGACGCCCCGGCCCAGGCCAACCCGACCCGCTACGAATGGAACGCCGCCCACCGCCTGGCCAAGGTGATCCTGCCGGACCTGACCTCCGCCGAATACCGCTACAACGGCGACGAACTGCGCACCTGGCGCCGCGACCCCTCAGGCGCCGAGACCAACTACTACTGGGTTCCCGACGGGATCCTGGGCCTGTCCCAGGTCCTCAACGAGACTGACGGCACCGGCACCCCGAAGGCCAGCTACGTCCTGGGCCCCAACGGCCTCATCGCCCTCATCGACGGCGAAGGCCACGAGCGCTACTACGTCTTCGACGCCCTGGGCAGCGTGCTGGCCCTGACGGACGAGACGGGGGCGGTGACGGATACGTATGCGTATGATGAATACGGGGTGGAGATCTCCGCCACCGGCACCAGCTACAACCCCATGCGCTATACCGGGCAGCAGTGGGATGGGGACGTGAACTCATACTACCTGCGACACCGGAAATATTCACCGTGGCAGGGAAATTTCTTGAGGCGAGACCCCATCGGGCATGAAGGTGGAAATAATTTGTACCAATATTCCAACGGCAACCCTGTGAGATTTGCAGACCCAAGCGGCACTGCAGTTGGGCACCTCACAGTCATCTTGGTTGGGGGGGCAGCGATCGCTTGGCATTCAGCCTGCGCCCGCTATGGGGCCGACATGGCCGAGCGTATGGCTCCTGGTGACGACAAGCTCCAGCACTGCATTGCAAACTGCTTATTCAATAAGTGCACAGCGCTCACGGGCACATTTACTCATTGGATAGGGGGGTATTTCCGAGAACTTGTCGTCCAGGGACACTTTTCATGGGAAGATATGTATGCTAACGAAATCGGGGCTTTTCTCGGGTTCGCCGTCATTGGGTCCTGTCTTGAAGATTGCAGGACATGCCGCCACTGGATGGGGCCTGCAGAATGAAAACTATAGTATTCAACATTCTTCGTGCATTGCTGGCGACTCTCATGTTCATTGGCTTCCTCTTTGCAGGGGGGGTGTTTATGACGCTGTCCGATCCAAGCCCCAACCCAAAGATCGGCGACCCTGAGTCAGCAGTCATTGCCGAATATGGACAGCCGTCACAGGTCCGGACTATCATCCCATCTAGTCCTGATGGCTGGAGATATACCAGCCGGTACCTACATGCGAGAGATCTTCCCGCCAACGCTCTTCCAAGTATCGAGAACAAAGCACTGTGGTATCCTTGCAGATGGGGCGATTACACCGTAATATACATTGACAAACACGGTGTTGTGTCCGACGTCCTCGATGGCCGCAGTTGAGACGTGAGTTTCCGGCAAGTGTGCCTAGACCGGCCCGCAGCCTCCTGGTAGCCTCGTGAGGGGCAAAGGAGGCCCCTCGCATGCTGGTTTGGGAGGACAGTCGGTTGCCCCAGGACGTTCAGGATGTTGCGCGTCGCGTGGACCGTTGGCGGCGCAAGCGGGTGGGGCGGGCCCGGATGCCGGAGAGCCTCTGGACTGAGGCGCTTGAAGTGGCCTCGGAGTGGGGGCCCTACCAGGCCGCGCAGGTTCTGGGGCTCTGTGACTCGACCGTGAAGTGGAGCCTGGAGGCCCAGGGCCCGCTCCCTGCTGATATCACCGAAGCATCTGCCGCCCCCGCCTTCATCGAGATTTTGAATCCGATGAAGGCAGGCCAGATGGCTGGGTGCGTCCTGGAGGTCCAGATCCACACCTGCGGGCTGAACCAGGTGAACCCCTTCGACTACCTGACCGAGCTGCAGCGCCACGCGGCCGAGCTCCGGGCCAATCCCGCCGGCTGGATGCCCTGGAACTACCAGGAGCGCTTGGCCCGGCCCGCACCCGGCTGATCAGCGCCGCCCGCCTCTACGCCCACCGCCACCAGGACCGACCGCCGCGCCCGCAGGCTGGCATCGCCATGCCTCGAGACCAAGCGACCGGCCTGCCGAGCGGGGTGGGCAGGGTTGCCGGAAAGACACGGTAGACTCGAGCGGTAATACTCAGGCCTGATCCCGTCGAGGCCCGGTCAGGGCGGCTCGGGCCAGCCGGTGCTCCAGGAGGAGGCTCCCCAGGATGATTCCGGCCTGGGCGCCCAGGGTCAGGGCGGGGCAGGCCACCACCCAGGGATGGAACCAACGCAGGCTGACCAGGGCCACCCCCAGCATGCCCAACCCGCCCGCCAGGGTCTGTCTTCGGGCCGGAGCCTGCCAGGACAACCCGTTGGCCGTGAGGGCCTGGAAGCTCAAAGCCAGGGGGAAGGCGGCCACCAGGTCGATCCAGTAGTGCCCCAGGTACAGGGTGGACAGGACCGTGAAGCCGACCACGATCAGGGCCGCCGCCCGAACCTGGCGCCCCATCCGGAAGACCGCGAAGGCCAGGCACAGGATCCAGGACATGTGCAGCGAGGGCATGCAGTTCCGGGTGCCGGGCAGTTCCAGCAGGTGGGGGATACCGTCCCAGGGCGGGGCCGGCCCCTGAGGGAAGGTCTCGGGGAAGAGGACCACCAACCCGGACGCCGGGTAGAGGTTGTACAGCAGGAAGCCCGCCAGGCCCATGCCGGCAAAGGACGAGATCACGTGGTTGTAGGCACGCTCGGGGTGGTCCAGGGCCAGGAACAGCGCCAGGAACAACAGCAGAGGCAGCTCGTTGTAGACCAGCATGGCCAGGCTGAGCAGCACGGGGCTTCCCTCCAGCAGGGCCCCGACCGCGAAGCTGGGTTGGAAGCCCGCCAGCCCGTCCACCTGGTAGGCGAAGAGGTCGTAGACCTGCGGGGTCCAGTCGATGACGGCGAAGTGGGCCCACAATGTGACGTGGGGGAAGAGCATCATGAAGGCCGCCAGGACCAGGTAGCCCCGGGCTCGGGTCCGCACCTGGGGCCCACCAAGTCCCGACTGGGCCGCCAGGCCCAGGGCGGCGGCACTGCCCAGGCCCAGGCCCACGGTCAGGAGGTTGCCCGTCAGGCCCCAGGAAGGTGGGCGCAGGCTCCACAAGATCCCCTCGAAGAGCAGGCCCACGGCCACCACCAGGGCCTGGTCGCGCCACCCGGTCCGCAGCCGGGCATAGCACAGGAAGATGCCCAGGAAGCCCGAGTTGGTGATCAGGTCGAAACCCGCGGTGGAGAGGTTGAATTGGAACTCCACCCGGCCCAGGCCCCAGTGCTGGGCCACCTGGCTGACCACGCCCAGGGCGGCCAGGAGGATCAGCCAGGCCAGGCTGGTTCGGAAGAAGGCGCGCTCGGCCTGGGACAGGCCATCGGGGAGCGGACCAGGGCGGAAGGGGTCCACTCGGCGCAGCCACCCTGGAAGGTCAGACATCGCGGGATGGACCCTGGCGGGTGCCCCGAAGGGCACGCCGGTCTTCAGCCTTCCAGGCGGATGCCCAGGATCAGTTCGACGCTGTCCACCAGTTCGCGCGGCTCGAAGGGCTTGGTGATGTAGTAGTTGGCTCCGCCCTTGAAGCCCTCCAGCATGTCGCGATCGGTATTCTTGGCCGTGACCAGGACGACGGGCAGGTCCTCGGTCTCGGGGCGCTGGCGGATCGCACTCAGGACCTGCATCCCGTCCACTTCCGGCATCATCAGGTCCAGGACCACCAGGTCGAACGGCTCCTTGTCCAGCAGGTCCAGGGCTTCGCGCCCACCGCTGGCTTCGATGATCTCCAGTTGTTCGCAGGCCAGGATCAGGGCCTCGACCTTGCGGACCCGGTCATCGTCTTCCACCACCAACACGCGCTTCTTGACCATCGCAGCCTCCCCGATTTCAGGATCCTCGGTGCGCAGGAACCTTCCTGGGTCTGTGGGGAAATCCTCCAGCAGCCAGCTACCCCGCCCGCGGGGACGGGGCAGGCCCGGAGGTGCGCCCGTGGCGATCCAGCCCGCGGCTCGGGTTCAAGACATCCTGGTGGTCGAGGACGACGAGGTCCTGCGCGAGCTCATCGCGCTGCAACTGGGGAATCAGGGATACAAGGTTCGCCAGGCCGGAACGGGGAACGCGGCCTTGCGCCAGGTGGCCGACAAGCTGCCCGACCTGATCCTCCTGGACGTGAACCTTCCCGACCTGGCCGGCTGGGAGATCTGCGCCCGTTTGAAGGCTGAGGTGCGCACCCAGGTGATCCCGATCATCATCCTGACCGCGCTGGACTCCTCGCGCGATCGCTGGAGGGGCCTGGAGGCGGGGGCTGACGACTACCTGGCCAAGCCCTTCCAGCCCCAGGAACTGCTGATCCGGGTGCGCTCGTTGCTGCGGATGTACCATCTCTACCGCAGCCAGATCGAGGCCGAGCAGTTGCGCATCCGCCTGGAGGCCCAGCAGGATGCGGATCGCCTCAAGGAGTCTTTCGTCGCCATCGTTTCGCACGAGCTGCGCACTCCCTTGACCGTCCTGAAGGGCTACCTGGGCCTGCTGGGAGGCCTGCGGGGACAGGCCTCGTCGGTCAAGGTCCTGGACGGCAGCCTGAACGACATGAGCGGAGCCCTGGCGCAACTGGAGAGCCTGATCCAGGAGCTGCTGGACTACTCGCGCCTGAGCGCAGGGGTACTGACCCTGCGCCGGCGCCCTCTGGAGTTTCGCGAACTGATCCGGGGGGTGGTCTCGGGCCTGGCCTGGGCGGCCGACGAGAAGGGGGTCCGCGTGGAGTTCGACTTCCCCCGCCGGGAAGTCCGGATGCGGGCCGACCCCGAGCGGCTGGCCCAGGCCCTGCACCATCTGGTCGAGAACGCCATCAAGTTCAGCCGCCCCGGAGGGCGTGTGGTGGTGGGGTGCCGCGACCGGGGCAGCCGCATCCTGATCCGCGTGCAGGATGAAGGGGTGGGGATTCCCCCCGAAGAGCTGCAGCGCATCTTCGACCCCTTCTATCAGGCCTCGGACTACATGACCCGCAAGGAAGGCGGGGTGGGCCTGGGGTTGGCTACGACCCGCCACATCGTGGCCGATCACGGAGGAGACATCCGGGCCCGCAGCCGGCCGGGCGAGGGCAGCACCTTCTTGATTCGGCTTCCCCGCTCGTATAGCGACGCCCGGGAGGTCCTCTCGCGATTGCGTCGGCGCACCGTCGAGGCGGGCCACCAGCAAGGGCACGCGCCCGGAGAAGACTTGGAGGTCGAGCAGAAATGAATTGTCCCTCGTGTGGGCGGCAACTGGTCCAGGGGGCGCGGTTCTGTGACGGTTGCCGGGCCCCCCAGTCCCCTCCGGCTCCGGCCCGCAAGTCGGGTCTATGGGCACTGTTCCTGGTCCTGGGCTGCCTGGGCCTGGCCTTCCTGGGTCTGGCCGGCGGCCTGGGATGGTACTTCTGGCAGCAGTCGGGGGGCACCCTCCCCATCGCGATCGGGACCGTGGCCTCCCCGCAGGAGGGGGGCGCACCGGAGGAGGGAGGCGCATCGGAGGAGGAGGGCGCACCCGAGCAGGAGGTTTCGTCGGCTGAATCCGGCCCGTCGGCCACCTCCGGGCTGGAGGCCCTGGCGGGCGTGTGGACGCTGCGGCCCGGCGACCCGGGCCATGACCCCGAAGACCCCGAGGCCAACCGCGTCGAGTTCGTGCTGGAGGATGGGATCCTGGTGGCTCGCCCGCCTGGGTCCTCCGACGAGGCCCTGCACCTGATCGAGCGCCGCGGGGACGAATTGCGCGGGGAATACCTCGAGGACGGGATGGCCACCATGTTCACCGGGCGGATCTCGTCGGGGGAGATGGTCCTGGAGGCCGAGGGGCAGACCGTGCGGCTGGTCCGCGAGAACTGAGCGGCCGGAGGATCAGGGGCGCACTTGGCCCTGGCCTTCCACCAGGTATTTCGTGGTGGTCAGCTCCTTGAGGCCCAGCGGGCCCCGGGCGTGAAGTTTCTGCGTCGAGATCCCGATCTCGGCCCCGAAGCCGAACTCCTCTCCGTCGGTGAAGCGCGTCGAGGCGTTGACATACACCGCGCAGGCGTCCACCTCGCGCTGGAAGCGGCGGGCCGCAGCCAGATCGCCCGTCACGATGGCCTCCGAGTGGCCGGTCCCGTACCGGGAGATGTGCTCCAGGGCCTGAGGGAGACCCTCCACCACCCGGATCGCCAGGATCAGGTCCAGATACTCGGTGTCCCAGTCCTCCTCGCACGCGACGCGGGCTTCAGGCAGGTGCTTCCGGGCCTCGGGGCAGGCCCGCAGCTCCACCCCGCGTTCGCTCATGGCCGCCCCGAGCATGGGCAGGAACCTGGGGGCCACGGCGCCGTCCACCAGCAAGGTCTCCAGGGCGTTGCACACGCCGGGGCGCTGGGTCTTCGCGTTCAGGGCCAGGGCCAGGGCCATGTCCAGGTCGCCCTGGGCGTGCACGTACAGGTGGCAGTTGCCCACTCCCGTCTCCAGGACCGGCACGCTGGCCGTGCGCACCACCCGCTGGATCAACTCGGCGCCGCCCCGCGGGATCAGGCAGTCGATCAGGCCCCGCATCCGGGCCATCTCGTCGATGGCCTCCCGGTTCATGTCTGCGACGGCCTGGATGGCCTCCACCGGCAAACCTGAAGCCTGCAGGCTCTGGCGCAGAAGACCGGTCAGGACCCTGTTGGAGTTCACCGCCGAGGTCGAGCCTCGCAGCAGGCAGGCGTTCCCCGACTTGAAGGCCAGGATGGCCGACTCGACGGTGACGTTGGGGCGGGCCTCATAGATCATGGCCACCACGCCCAGTGGGACTCGGATCCGGCGGACCGAGAGGCCATTGGGTCGGGTCCAGCCCTCCTCTTGACCGACCGGGTCGGGCAGGTCCCGCACCTTCTCGACCCCGCGGGCCATGGACTCGACCCGCCCGGGGGTCAACCTCAGCCGGTCCAGCAAGGCCGGGCTCATGCGGGCGGCCTCTCCGGATTCCAGGTCCCGCGCGTTGGCCTGGAGGATCTCTTCGGTGTGCTGGCGCAGGGCGCCAGCCATCTCGCACAGCCCCCGGTCTTTGGCGGAGCCCGGCAGGGTGGCCAGGACGCGGGCGGCTTCCCGTGCGGCGCGGGCTTGTTCGAGCAGGGTGGGTCTCTCGGACATGGTGTCTCCTTGGAGCGGCCCCCGCTCGGGGCAGGGGCCGAGCGGTGGCTCAGGGGGATTCGGACGCGGCCAGGTTGTCCCGGTGGATGATTTCGGGATAGCCCGGGTGGCCCAGGACCTCCGAAATCCGGCTGGTTGGAAGCCCTTTGAGGCGCAGGATGTCCTCCGAGGCGTAGTTGGTCAGACCTCGGCCGATCTCGCGGCCCTCCGGGTCACAGACACCCACCAGGTCGCCCACCTTGAAGCGGCCCTCGACGCGGGCGATCCCGACGGGCAGAAGACTTCGACCCTGGGCCAGCAGGGCCCGCGCGGCGCCGGCATCGACGTGCAGCGTCCCTCGCGTGCGCGCGCCCATGGCCAGCCAGCGCTTGCGACCCCGCAGGCGAACCGAACCCGGGGTGAAGAGGGTCCCGACCTTCTCGCCGGCCACCAGGCGCAGCAGGATGTCCTCCGCCGCCGCCTCGGCCATCACCATGGCGGCGCCATAGCGGGTGGCGATCCGGGCGGCTTCCAGCTTCGAGGCCAGCCCGCCCGTGCCGCCCGCGCTCAGGGTGCCTCGGTCCAGGGCTTCGATCTCGGGTGAGATCCGTCGGACCACGTCCAGAACCTGGTCCCGTCCGGGATTCTGGGGGTCGGGGGTCAGGATTCCCGGCGCTGAGGTCAGGTTGATCACGGCCGGGGCGTCCAGGAGGGCTCCGACCATGGCTGCCAGGCTGTCGTTGTCTCCGAAGCGGATTTCCTGGGTCGCCACCGAGTCGTTCTCGTTCACCACCGGCAGGACGCCCATCGCCAGGAGGGTGCGCAGGGTGTTGCGGGCGTTGAGGTAGCGATCCCGGGCCCCCAGGTCGTCGCGGGTCAGCAGGACCTGGGCCACCGGGATGTGCAGCAGCCCGAAGAGCTGCTTGTAGGCGTTGACCAGCTCGACCTGGCCCAGGGCCGCCAGGGCCTGTTTGGTGGGCAGGGTCTCCTCGGCGGAGTTCCCTCTCATCAGCGCGCGCCCCATCCCCACTGCGCCCGAGCTGACCAGGACAACCTCGCGGCCCTCCCCGCGCAGCCGATGCACCTGACGCGCCAGCGAGAGCAGGACCTCTCCGTTCAGAAGCCCATCGGGGCGGATGCAGACCCGGGTGCCCACCTTGATCACCAGGCGTCGGGCTTCGCGAAGGATTCGGCGGTCCAGCATCCCCGGCGATTCGACCCGTCGGGGCCCGAGCCCTGGCGTCCTGGGCTGGTCGAGAGGGCCCGCGACCCGCCCGGATCAGCCGGTGACCGGACCCATCAGCCGATCCAGCCAACCCAGAAGCCGGCTGGCATGCTCGGCGTCGGCCCGGAAGCCGACGTAGCCGTCGGGGCGGATCAGGATGACCGAACTCTCCTGGGCTCCATAGCTGGTCGCCACGGCCTCGCCGGGGTCGCAGTACAGGGGCGAGAGGCCCTCAGGGGGCAGCGAGCAGGTTTTCCGGATGAAGTGACAGCGCACCTGATGTGAGCGATGCTGCACCAGCCAGTCCGCCAGTCGGGCCAGCTCGTCGGGCAACTCCAGGCCCTGGAAGAAGAAGAGCGCGTGGCTGGAGGTCCCCTTCAGCAGATCGAAGACGCGCAGGGTTCCCTTGCCGGGAAGCTCCAGACGGCCGTCGGGTGCCCGGTCTCCTGCCTCCAGGGACGTCTGTTCCGGCCTCGAGCCGTGCTGCTCGAAGCCCGGCAGATCGCGATAGTTGGTCTCCAGTTGGGCCCAGTTCTGAATCCAGCGCTGGGGAGCACTCTCCGGCTGCTGGTCGAGCAGTTCGGTGCGCGTTCGGAAGGCCCGATCGGTTCGGGCCGCGATCTCCGTGGCCACGTGGCGGCGCTCGACCTCATAGCCACCCAGCAGGGTCCAGGTGCTGGAGCCTCGCAGGTCGCAGGCCAGCCTCCAGGCCAGGGCCCAGGCGTCCTGAAGCCCGCAGTTCATGCCTTGCCCGCCCGCATCGGGGAAGAGGTGGGCCGCGTCTCCTGCCAGGAAGATGCGCCCCTTGCGGAAGCGCGAGGCCAGTCGGCGGCTGACCCGGTAGTAGGAGGTCCAGCGGCTGTTCACCAGGCGCAGACCGGGCCTGGCGATGCGGTCCAGGGCCCTCTGCATCTCCCGCAGGGCGGGAGGGCGGCCTTCGCCCAGGAACCCGTACTCGGAGGGCGAGACCTGGGAAGGACCGTTGTCCCGCGTGGTCAACCGGAAGCGGTGGCTGCCGCGGATCGGAGTGGCCATGAGGACCTCGTCGCCCCGGATGAAGCGGTGGGATTCCTCAGCAGCCAGCCACCCCTCCACCTCGGCGTCGGCCATGATGTAGGTGTCCGGGTAGGGGTGACCCTCGAAGGGGATCCCCATCTCTTTGCGGACCAGGCTGGTTGAGCCGTCGCAGCCCACCAGGTAGCGGCAGCGGATGTGGTCCACTCCATTGGGGGTCCACACCGTGGCGGTGACCGAATCCGGGACCTGGGCCACGCCCGTCAGGGCCACCCCGCGCTCGACCCGGCCTCCCAAGCGGGTCAGATGGTCGCTCAGCAGGGCTTCCATCATGCTCTGCTCGAGGTTCAGCACCATCGGAAAGGGGATGTCCGGCAGAGGGTCCCAGTCCATGGGAATCCGCTGCAGCAGGCTGCCGTCCTTCCAGAAGTTCTCGGCCCGAACCCGGACCCCCAGTTCCATGGCCGCCTCGGCCAGTCCCAGATGCTCGAGAAGCTCCAGGGTGCGGGACTGGACATGCAGGGCTCGGCACTCCACCGAGGCTTCGGTCGAGCGCTCGATGATTCGGCAGGGCACGCCGTGACGCTGCAGCTCAACCGCCATCATCAGGCCCACCGGGCCGGCTCCGACCACCAGGACTTCGGTCTCGATCTCTGCCACTGGACATCCTCCTCGCTCTGTCTCCCCTTCGCAGCCGGTGCCACGCTGCCTTCCGCCCGGAGGAACCTGTCCACCCCGATTGAAACCCTGCCCACCTGGAACGTCTGGAGGGCCTTTGCGAGCGACCGAATCCTTGGAGCTGTTGGGGGTGGGCCTGGCCAACGCGGCCTGGGTGACCACCCGCACCGGGATCGAACTGCTTCGCTTCGGTCGAAGTTCCTGGTGGTGGCGCCTGAGGTGGGCCATGATTCGCGCCTGGGTGGGCCAGACCCCTCTCGGGGTGGTCCGACGGGAGGGCGCAGCCTCGGGGTTGTCCGAGGAGGACCTGGTCTATGGAGAGACGCTCCCGGGAACCGCGTTCGATCTGCTGAAAGCCCTGGAAGTGGGCTCTCAGGACATCGTGATCGATCTGGGCTGCGGACGCGGGGTGCTACCCCTGGTGGCCGGACTGGCCTTCCAGGCCCGGGCGGTGGGCCTGGAGGTCCTGGAGGGCTTCGTCAGCCGGGGAAGGCGCGCGGCGGAGTTCCTGGGCTTGGATGGAGTCGACTTCCAGAAGGGGGACTTTCGCGAAGGGCCCCTGCCCCGAGGGACAGTCTACTTCCTGGCGGGGACCTGCCTGGAACCCTCCTCCTGGGCCGCCGTCACCCGGAACCTGGCCGACTCGGCTCCCGCGCGGGCCCGCGCGGTCTCGCTGAGCCAGGCCCTGCCCTCGGCGGAGTGGGAGGCTCTGGGGCGCCGGGAAATGGCTTTCTCGTGGGGAAGCGCCACCGTCTTCCTGCATCGGCGCAGATCCAGACCCCGGCGCAAAAGGTCGGCGCGCCGAGCGCATGTCCGTTCGAAAGGATCGGCAGGCAGGTCGGCCTAATCTTCGCCCATCCGGTTTCCTCCGCGCGAAGCCTCCCCTCGAAAGCAGGTCCCTGCCCCGTGTCGTACGTCCATCTCCATTGCCACACCGAGTACAGCCTGCTGGATGGCTGCAACCGCATCCCCGAGATGGTCGCCCGGGCCCAGGAAATGGGCATGCCGGCTCTGGCCATGACCGACCACGGCGTGATGTCCGGGGCCGTCACCTTCTACAAGGCCTGCAAGAAGGCCGGGATCAAGCCGCTGATCGGATGCGAGATCTACATGGCCCAGAGGGGGCGCCATGATCGCGAGCCGCGCAAGGACGACCGGCCCTTCCACCTGACGCTGCTGGCCAAGGACCGCGAGGGCTATCGCAACCTGACCCAACTGGTCAGCGCCGCCCACCTGGAGGGCTATTACTACAAGCCCCGGGCGGATCGTGAACTGCTGGCCCGGCACAGCAAGGGCCTGGTGGCGCTTTCGGGTTGCCTGCGCGGTGAGGTCAACGACGCCCTGATGCAGGACGATCCCCGGCTGGCCGCCGAGCGTCTGGGGTTCTATCGCGACGTCTTCGGAGAGGACCTCTTCGTCGAGTTGATGGATCACGGGCTTCCCGAGCAGCGCAAGACCAACCCCGAACTGGTCCGGTTGGCCCGGGATTTCGGCCTGAAGACGGTGGCTACCAACGACGCCCACTATCTGACTCGGGACGATGCCTCGCTGCAGGACGTCCTGGTCTGCATCCAGACCGGGAAGAACCTGGACGACCAGGGGCGCATGAAGTTCTTCGCACCCGAGTTCTATCTCAAGTCGGGCGAGGAGATGCTGCGGACCTTCAACTGGGTGCCCGAGGCGGTCCACAACACCCTGGAGGTGGCCGAACGCTGCCAGTTGGAGATGGATCTGGAGAGCGTCTACCTGCCCAGCTTCCCCGTCCCCGGCGGAGGCACGGCCGAGGACTATCTGCGCGAACTGTGTCGAGAGGGCTTCATCGAGCGTTTTGGCAACCCCGACCCCGGGCCGGAGTACCAGGCACGGTTGCAGACCGAACTGGACGTGATCATCGGGAAGGGCTTCGCCGACTACTTCCTGCTGGTCTGGGACTTCATCCGCTATTCCCGCAGCCAGGGGATCCCCGTGGGACCGGGACGGGGCTCGGCGGCGGGAAGCCTGGTGGCCTACCTGATCGGCATCACCCAGCTCGACCCGCTGCCCCACCAGTTGCTCTTCGAGCGCTTCCTGAACCCCGAACGCACCGAGCTTCCCGATATCGACACCGACTTCTGCGTCGAGCGGCGCGGCGAGGTCATCGAATACTGCCGCCAGAAGTACGGCACCGATCGGGTGGCCCAGATCGTGACCTTCAACCGGATGAAGGCCAGGGCCGCCATCCGCGACGTGGGACGGGTGCTGGGCGTTCCCCTGCCCGATGTGGACCGCATCGCCAAGGCCGTCCCGGCCGACCTGAAGGTCACCCTGGAGAGCGCCCTGGAGGCCCCGGATTTCCGGGCCATGTACGACGGGGATCCCACCTGCCGCAAGCTGGTGGACCTGGCCCGGCGCTGCGAGGGCCTGGCTCGCAACGCGGGCATCCACGCCGCCGGCGTGGTGATCGCCAGTCAACCCCTCTCCGAGCTGGTCCCGCTGCAGCGGATGAACGGCGACGAGGTGGTCTGCCAGTTCGACATGAACGACTCGGCCACGGTGGGCCTGGTCAAGATGGACTTCCTGGGGCTGCGGAACCTGACGGTCATCAACGACTGCCTGCGCAACATCGAGCGCTCGCGCGGCGAGAAGCTGAACCTGGACAACCTGACCTTCGACGATCCGGCCACCTACGAGCTGCTGGGCAACGCCGACACCAACGGGGTCTTCCAGTTGGAATCCGACGGGATGAAGCGCTATCTGAGGTCGCTCAAGCCCGACCGCTTCAGCGACGTGGTGGCCTTCCTGGCGCTGTACCGGCCCGGACCGCTGAAGGGGGGCGTGGTGGACGAGTTCATCCGCAAGCGCCACGGCAAAGGTGGCGAGATCGTCTATCCCCACCCCAAGCTCGAGCCCATCCTCAAAGAGACCTACGGCTTCTTCATCTATCAGGAGCAGGTCATGCTCACCGCCAACGTCCTGGCGGGCTACACCATGGCGATGGCCGACAGCCTGCGCAAGGCCATGGGCAAGAAGAAGATGGACGTGATGGAGAAGCACCGCAAGATCTTCGTCGATGGCGCGGTCGAGCGGGGCGTGGACGCCAAGGTGGCCGCCGACATCTTCGTCACCATGGAGAATTTCGCGGCCTACGGCTTCAACAAGTCCCACTCGGCGGCCTACGCGGTGGTCACCTACCAGACGGCCTGGCTCAAGACGCACTACCGCCCGGAGTACATGGCGGCCCTGCTGACCAGCGTCATGAGCAACATCGAGAAGGTGTCGTTCTTCATCGCCGAGTGCTCGCAGTCGGGTCTGGAGGTCCTGCGACCCGACGTCAACGAGTCGGGGCCTGAGTTCACCGTGGTGCCGGCGGGAATCCGCTGGGGCATGGCGGCGGTGCGCAACGTCGGCCGGGGGGCCGTGGACTGCCTGGTGGCGGCCCGCGAGAAGGAAGGCCCCTTCCAGGACCTGGCGGACCTGTGTGCCCGGGTGGATCTGCGCCAGGTCAACAAGAAGGTGCTGGAGGGCCTGATCAAGGCCGGGGCCATGGACGGCTTCGGCGAGACCCGGGCCACCCTGCTGGCCAACCTGGACTGCTGCCTGGACCACGGCCAGAGGGTCCAGAAGGAGGCCCAGAGCGGGCAGTTCGGTCTCTTCGACGAGGGCGACCTGGGCCGGACCACCTTCGCCGAGGTCTGCAAGCTGCGCGAGAACGAGTTCGACAAGCGGGTCCTGTTGGATATGGAGAAGGAGATGCTGGGTATCTACCTCTCCGACTCGCCGCTCTCGGAGTACCGTGAGCTCCTGACGCGCTACTCGACCCACCGCATCGCCGACCTGAGCTCGCTGGGGGCTGGAGCCAGCGTGGCCATCGCCGGGATGGTGACCTCAGTCCGGAAGATCGTGACCCGCTTCAAGACCCAGATGGCCTTCCTGCAGGTGGAGGATTTCTCAGGCACCACCGAGGTCACCCTGCGCCCCCAGGCTTACGAGAAGTTTTCCTCCTTGTGTGTGGACGGGGCCATCGTGGTGGCCAAGGGCGTGACGGAGGTCCGTCAGGCCCGTCAGGCCCGGGACGAGGAGGAGGACGAGGAGGCTCCGGCCGAGGAGGTCAAGCTGACCGCCGACGAGATGCTCTCGGTCGAGAAGATGGCCGCCAACTCCGCTGGCGCCCGCAATCTCTCGGATTTGGAGGGCCGCTTCCGGGGACTCAATATCCGGGTGCAGCTCTTCCAGGGAGACTCGCTGTCGCGTCTGCGGGACATCCTGCTGCGCCATCGGGGAGCCCGGGAGGTCTTCCTGCACCTGGAGAGCCCCCAGGGCACCACCGTCCTGCACTTGCCCGAGGCCTTCGGCGTCGAGGATGGCCCCCGTCTGGTGGGCGAGGTGGAGGACCTGCTGGGCCGCGAGACCGTCTGGGTGAACTGAAAGCCAGCCCCGAGCGCCAGGATGCGCCCGGGGCTGGCGGGTCAGACCCTCCGGTTGGGTGGGCGGATCAGTACGCCAGGGCGAAGATCGCCTGTTCGGATGTCTCGCGGCCGGTCACCACGCACTTTCCGGTTCCCCCTGGCTGCTGGAAGGGGATCACCCGGACCGTGGCCTTGGTCTCCTCCTTGATGC
>DIWH01000020.1 GCA_002423485.1 Candidatus Xenobium occultum
TGAGGATGTTCATCATGGGGACGGGCATGGTGTGGGCGAACGGTCCGCCCAGGTAGCGGAAGAGGGGCAGGTCCAGGCAGTCTGCGGCGGCCCGCGCCGTGGCCAGCGAGATGCCCAGGATGGCGTTGGCTCCGTACTTGCCCTTGTTCTCGGTGCCATCCAGCTCGATCAGCGCGCTGTCCAGGGCCAACTGGTCCAGGGCATCCATGCCCAGGATCTCGGGGCCCAGCTTCTCCTGGACGTTGGCGACGGCCTTCAGGACGCCCTTGCCNNGCCGTCGCGCAGCTCGAGCGCCTCGTGGACGCCCGTCGAGGCGCCTGAAGGGACCGCAGCGCTGCCGAAGGCTCCCGAGGCCAGGTGGACATCCACCTGGACGGTGGGGTTGCCGCGAGAGTCCAGGATCTGCCGGGCGTTGACTTCGATGATTTCACTCATTAAAAAACCTCCTTGGCCTCGATCGTTTCGAGACCGGGTCTGTCGGGTGGGAATGCGGCCACGTTCTCCACGTTCCTGGGGGGTCCTCCACCCCGGTGGCTGGGGTCGGGGTCAAGCGTACTTGATGACCACACCTTCCAGGACGTCCATGACGTCTTCGCACTTGTCGGTGACGGTCTCCAGGCTCTTGTAGATCTCCTTCCACTTGATCAGGCGGATGGCGTCGGTCTCGTGGCGGAACAGCTCGGCCACGGCGGTGCGGTACACCGTGTCGGCTTCCTTCTCGATCACCTTGACCTCCCGGCGCAGTTCAGAGATGTCCTGCAGCTCCACCATCCGATCCACGGCCTGGTGGATCACTCCGGAGATCTTCTGGATCAAGCGGGCCAGATGAAAGGCTTCCTCGGTCGGCTTCTGGACCTGGTAGGTGGACATCTTGACGGCCGAAGACTGGCAGTAGTCCAGGATGTCGTCCAGGTAGCCCGACAACGAGTGGATGTCCTCCCGGTCGATCGGGGTCACGAAGCTGCGTGCCAGTTGCAGCGAGACCTTGTGGACCAGAGCGTCGCCCTGATGCTCGATCTCGTTGAGGGCCTTGAGATGGACCTCGAAGTGTTCGAAATCCTCCAGCAGGGTCACCAGCAGGTCGCCTGCCTGTCGGCATAACTGCGCCTGTTCCTGGAAGTGTTGGAAGAAGGTCTCCTCACGGGGGAGAAAGTTGAATTTCACGTTGAACCCTCCTGACCTTGCTCAATGGACGCGTGTCGCAAAATGGGTGGCCCTCCCCGGTTGTAACAACGGGCCGTACCTTCAGCCTTCGGTGGCCACCTCCCGCCAGATCCGGATCATCTCGTCCGGGGTCGTCTCGGCAAGTCCTGCGTCCAAGCGAGCCTCCAGACGACGAAAGCGCTGCGCGAATCGGGCCGTGGTCCCGCGCAGGGCGGATTCGGCATCCACCCCCACGGCCCGGGCCAGGCCGATCACCGCGAAGAGCAGGTCGCCGATTTCCTGCTCCACCTGGCCCTTGGGGCCGGATTCCACGGCCTCTTCAACCTCCCCGAGCTCCTCGCGCACCTTGGCCAGGGCCGATTCTGCGTCGGGCCAGGCAAAACCCGCCTGGGCTGCGCGTTGGACGGTTTTCTCGGCGCGGTTGAGGGCCGGGATGTTTCGGGGAATACCGTCCAGGACCGAGGTCCGGGCCGGGCGGTTCTTCTCCTGGAGCTTGATCTGTTCCCATTGTCGGGCGACGTCCTCGGCCTGGAGCTCGGGAGAGGAGGCGAAGACGTGGGGATGGCGGCGGATCATCTTCTCGGTGATGCCCCGGCACACGTCGTGGATGTCGAAGTGGCCGGCTTCCTGGGCGATCCGGGCATGGAAGAGGAGAAGCATCAGGAGGTCGCCGAGCTCTTCGCAGAGGTGCTCGTGGTCCTCCTCGTCGACGGCCTCCAGGACCTCGTAGGCCTCCTCCAGCAGGAAGCGCTTCAGGCTGTGGTGGTCCTGTTTGCGGTCCCAGGGACAACCCGTCTCGCCGCGCAGCACGGCGAGGAGGTCGACGAGTCTCCTGAAAGAGACTTCACAGTTCATTTCGGGACCTCCGTGGGCGGCGAAGCCTGGGGCGAGATGGCCTGGGCTGAAGGCAGCAGGATCTCGATGCGGGCCTTGGCACGCAGTCTCTCCAGGCAGGCGTCCAGGTGCTGTCGGGCCATCACTTCCAGAACCCGTCGGCGCACACCGTCGTAGTGCACCGTCCGGCCCTCGACCAGGAACAGGTGCCAGCCTCCGCTGGCGGACTGGAGGGGTTCGGAGAGTCCGTTCAGGGCCAGGCTGAACAAGCCGTCCACGTCGGCGGCTGCGAAGGACTGCTCCAGTTCGGCCCGGGTCACACGTCCCAGGTCCCCGCCGTTGGCACGGGTGCTCTGGTCCTGGGAATGGACGCCCGCCAGGGTGAGGAAGTCTGCAGGGGCGTGGATTCGCTGACGCAGTTCGGTGGCCTCGGCGCGGGTTCCCAGTCGGATGTGACGCACCTGAAGCTCCTCGAACTCCGGGCGATGCAGGCGGAAATACTGTTTGCGTTCCTCCTCGGCGACGTCCTGGAGGGCCAGGCGGTACAACGGCACCACCGTGGACAGGTTGCGTCGCAGGCGCTCCTCGGCCAGTCGACCAGAGTCCAGCAGGGCTCGGGCCTCGGGCCTTCTCCGGAAATCCGCCACCCAGGCGTCGATCTCGGCTTCTCCCGCGGTCAGACCCGCTTCTTCGGCCGCCTGGGCCACCAGACGCTGGTTGACCAGGTCCTGGAGGACTTCGGCTCCGAAGCGTTCGTGCAGCTCGCGGCTCAGCTCAGCCGACGAGATGCTCTGGGAGTTGACCCGGGCGACCGGACGGTTCCGGTGCCAGGCCAGGGCTGCGCACGCGGCGCCGACTCCCAGGGTCAACACCAGCACGACCAGCAGATTCTTGCGGTTCAAAGCTACCTCCCGAAAAGGGCGTGCCGCGGTTCGGCGAGGTGGGGCCAAGTCCTGCGGGCAGGAACCCGCTTGAATTGGGCAAAGTCCCTTGGGACGATCCCTGCGTGCCACGCACACGGCCTGGTCTTCTCCTTGGCCGCCCAGATTCTTGGGAACCGACGGGGGCGTCCGAGGCGGAAGGAATCTTGAGCACTCCTGCCAGTCAGTCGAGCCGCTTCCTGGAGGGCCTCTTCCTGCTTCAGCCCAAGGGTGTTGTCGCGCGGGTCCTGTGGACCGTCCTGGGTTTGTCGCTTCTGGCCTGCGCCGCCTTGATGATCGGGACGGGCCCCCGTCTGCCCCTGGACCTCTTCTTCGCCCCGGTCCTGGTGGCGTGCATCCTGTTCCGACGCAAGGGCCTGTGGGTGATCCCGCCGGCCCTGTTCCTGTACCATCTGTGCTCACTGGCGGGAGATCGCCTGAGCTGGTCGGGCCTGTTGGTCCGGGATCTGCTGGAGTTGGCCGAGTGGCTGCTGCTGGCGGGATTCATCCTGGTCACCCTTGACCGCTTCGAAGCGGTCAAGCGCTACCAGGCCCGGGTGAATCGGGATATCGGGATGGCGCGAACCCTGCAGTCCGCCCTTGTCCCACCGGACTACGACTTCGGCAGGATCCGGATTCAAGGCCTGATGCGTCAGTGTCAGGCCATCGGCGGAGACTTCTACTACTTCCGTCCCTTCCAAGAGAAGTACGTGGTGTTCTGCCTGGGCGACACCATGGGCAAAGGGATCTCGGCCTCCATGCTGATGGCGATCCTGATGGGCTTCTTCTTCGAATGGGGCAAGCGCAGCCCCTCGCCGGGGGTCGTCCTGGGGCGCCTCAATCGACGCCTTCTGCGCCTGTGCGCCGAAGACACGACATGGTTCGCCACTTTGTTCTATGGGGTCTTTGACGAAGAGAGCAGCGTGCTCACCTTCGCCTCCGGAGGCCACCATGCGGGCTTGCTCCTGCGGAGCTCGGGAGAGGTCGAGGAGCTGCGGGCCGAGGGGTTGCCCGTCGGGGTCTTCGACGACATCACCTGGACCGAGAGTCGCAAGACCCTCCAGCCAGGGGACCGGGTGGTGCTCTTCACCGACGGTCTGGTGGAGGCCCGCTCGGCCTCCGGCGACTTGTTCGGCATGGAGCGTCTGGAGAGGATGTTGAGCCGTCACGCGGGGGCAACCTCCGAGGAGCTGTTGCGTCGCTTGGAAGAGGCCGTGATGGCCTACTCGGGGGGGAACCTCACCGACGACCTGGCCATCCTGGTCCTGGAGGTCAAGCCGGGTGCGTCATGGGATCCTTCGACAAGGGTCGTCCGGACCAGGACGCCGGACTCAGGCGGGCACTGACCGCGGCAGGATGGGGCCTGGGACTCAAATCCCCAGATCATGCGAATGAAGCTTGCGCCTCGGTAGGGGCCTGGGCACCGGCCGCGAAGGGGAGGCTCCCCGCGCTGCCGTCCGGAAGGTGGCGTCGGCCTGGAAAGGAGCGCCCTCCCCGTGAGCACCCCCGAGACCCGACTCGATTCCCTCTGCATCAACGTCATCCGAGGCCTGGCCATGGACGGCCCACAGAAGGCCGATTCCGGTCATCCTGGAGCCGCCATGGCGCTGGCTCCCCTGGGTTGGGTCATGTTCAGCCGGGTCCTGCGCCACAATCCGCACAACCCGGCCTGGGTCGACCGCGATCGTTTCGTCCTGTCCTGCGGGCACGCCAGCATGCTTCTCTACAGCCTGCTGCACCTGACGGGCTACGGGGTCAGCCTGGACGACCTGAAGAGCTTCCGGCAATGGGACAGCATCACCCCAGGGCACCCCGAACACTGCATGACGCCGGGTGTCGAGATGACCACCGGCCCTCTGGGACAGGGCCTCTCCAGTGCCGTCGGCATGGCCCTGGCTGAGCGCTACCTGGCGGCCCGCTTCAATCGCCCCGGGCACGAGGTGGTCGACCATTTCACCTACGTCTTCTGCTCGGATGGCGACCTCATGGAGGGAGTCACCAGCGAGGCGGCTTCCTTGGCCGGAACCCAGCGCCTGGGCAAGTTGATCGCCGTCTACGACGACAACCACATCACCATCGCCGGTTCCACCGACCTCTCCTTCACCGAGGATCGGGAGGCCCGCTACAGGGCCTATGGCTGGCACGTGCAGCGCCTGGAGGACCCCAACGACCTGCAGGCCTTTGAGCAGGCTCTGGCCGAAGCCCGACGCGACCCCCGGCCCAGCCTCCTGGCCGTGCGCACCCATATCGCCTGGCCGGCTCCCAACGCCCAGGATACCGCCGAGGCCCACGGGACACCCCTGGGCCACGCCGAGATCGCAGCCACCAAGGAAATCCTGGGGCTGCCTGCGGATCAGACCTTCTACGTTCCCGATGAGGTCCGCGAGCAGGGGATGCGCGTGGTCGACCACGGTCACGAGCTGGAGGAACTCTGGAATCAGGCTTTCGAGGCCTATCGCCAGGACTTCCCCGAATTGGCCGCGGAGTTCGAGGATTGGATGGACGGCCGCCTGCCAACCGGTTGGGACCGGGAGTTGGTCCAGTTCGAGGTCGGCAAGTCCGTGGCCACCCGCGTCTCTTCCGGCAAGGTCCTCAATGCCCTGGCCAGGCGCCTGCCCAACATGATCGGGGGCTCTGCCGACCTGGAACCCTCCACCAAGACCCTGATCGAGGGCGCCGCCTCGCAGACTGCCCAGCACCCCGAAGGGCGCAACATCCACTTCGGAATCCGCGAGCACGCCATGGGCGCGGTCGTCAACGGTCTGGCCCTGCACGGTGGTCTGATCCCCTACGGAGCCACCTTCCTGGTCTTCTCCGACTACATGCGCGGGTCCGTGCGCCTGGCAGCCGTGATGGGCCTGCCGGTGGTGTACGTCTGGACGCACGACAGCATCGGTCTGGGCGAGGACGGACCCACCCATCAACCCGTCGAGCACCTGGCGGCCCTGCGGGCGATTCCCAACCTGACCGTGCTGCGTCCCTGCGATGCCGCCGAGGTCTTGGAGGCCTGGAAGCACGCCGTCCGCAGCGAGGACCGTCCGGTGGCGCTGGCCCTGACCCGTCAGAACGTGCCCACCCTGGACCGGACGACCTTGGGTGCGGCCGCAGGCCTGCACAAGGGGGCCTACATCCTGGCGGAAGCCGAAGGGGGCGACCCGAAGGTGCTGCTGCTGGGCACCGGCTCGGAGGTCCATCTCTGTCTCGAGGCGCGGGCGCTCCTGCAGCAGGAGGGGACCCCCACCCGGGTCGTCAGCATGCCGTCCTGGGAGCTCTTCGAGGAGCAGGACGAGAGCTATCGCCAGAAGGTCCTGCCCTCCGGGGTCCGAGCCCGGGTGGCCGTCGAAGCCGGGGTTTCCCTGGGCTGGCACCGCTGGGTCGGAGACCACGGAGAGGTGGTGGCCCTGGACCGCTTCGGAGCCTCGGCTCCCTACCAGACCCTGTATGAGAAGTTCGGATTGACCGGCGAGAACATCGCCCGGCGCGCACGTGCGCTGCTGCAGGCCTGAGAGAAGGCGAAAGGAGACCGACATGGCCAACCCCATGGTTCGCTTGCACGCGGAGGGTGTCAGCCCCTGGCTTGACAACCTCAAGAGAGACATGTTCTCCAGCGGTTTGCTGGAGCGCATGATCCGGGAGGACGGGATCCGCGGACAGACCTCCAACCCCACCATCTTCCAGAAGGCCATCTCGCAGGGGTCGATGTATGACCAGCAGATCCTGGAGTTGGCGAAGTCCGGCAAGCAGGCCGAGGAGATCGTCTGGGAGCTGATGATCCAGGACGTGCGTTCGGCCTGTGACATCTTCCTGCCACTCCATCAGTCCTCGGAAGGGCGCGACGGCTACGTCAGCCTGGAGCTCAACCCGACCATGGCCCACGATGTGGCTGGGAGCCTGGCCCAGGCGGCTCAACTGGTGCCCCGGGTGGATCGACCCAACCTCATGCTCAAGGTTCCGGCCACCCCCGAAGGTCTTCCCGTGGTGACCGAACTGCTCTCCCAGGGCATCCATGTGAACGTGACCTTGCTGTTCTCGGTCCAGCGCTACGAACAGGTCCTCAACGCCTGGATGACCGGCCTGGAGAAGCGTCTGGAGAAGGGCGCTGCGGTTCGTGGTCTGCATTCCGTGGCCAGCTTCTTCGTCAGCCGGGTGGACACCGAAGCCGAGAAGCGCATGGACGCCCAGGTGAAGGCCAACCCGGCCCTGGCCGCCCAGTGCGACGCCCTGAGGGGACGGATCGCCGTGGCCAACGCGCGCGCGGCCTACGAACTGTTCCTCCAGAAAGTCGCCACCCCTCGCTGGCAGCGGCTTCAGGCCCAGGGCGCGTCCGTGCAGCGGCCTCTGTGGGCCAGCACCAGCACCAAGAACCCGGCCTACCGCGACACGATCTACGTCGATGACCTGATCGGGCCTGACTGCGTCAACACCATGCCCGACGACACCATCGAGGCCTTCCGGGACCACGGCACCGTGCGCCCGACCCTGACGACCGAGAACCTCGCCGACGCCCAGAAGGTCCTGGAGAGCTTCGCCTCCCTGGGGTTCAGTCTCGAGGACATGACCAACAACACCCTGGTCCGGGAGGGAGTCGAGAAGTTCGCGGTTTCCTACCAGGACCTGGTCGAAACCGTCCGGATCCAGCGCGAGAAGCTGCTGGCCGGTTCCTGACCACCTCGGGGGCCCCGGGGCAAGGCGCCCCGGGCCCTCGACCGGGGTGAGGGGGCGGGGACGTCTCGGAGGGGAGGTCTTCTTCCGGTGATCCTTGAGAATCCCCTGCGCGTGGGGCTGGCCAGGACCTGCGCCACCGAACCCTGTGCGGTGGTGATCTTCGGAGCGTCGGGAGACCTGACCTGGCGCAAGCTCTGCCCCGCTCTCTTCCGCCTGGCGGAGGAGAGCCTGATCCCCCGTGAGTTTGCGATCCTGGGGGTCTCCCGGACCCCGCTCTCGGATGAGGAGTTCCGCGAGCGCCTGCGTCAGGGCCTGCCTCAGGAGGCGGACCCTGCCCTGTGGGAGGCCTTCTCCTCGCGCATCCACTACCATGCCGGGGATCACCGCGATCCTCAAGGATATGCCGCCCTCCAGGAACGGCTCGAGGAGCTCGACGAGCGCCACGGGATCGGGGGGAACCGGCTCTTCTACCTGGCCGTCTCGCCTGCGGATTTCCCGATCATCGCCTCCAACCTGGCAGCGCGGGACATGAATCGACCAGCCCGCGGATGGGTCCGGATCCTGGTCGAGAAGCCCTTCGGTCGGGACCTGGTCTCGGCCATGGAGCTTAACGGCGAGCTGCTGCGTCACTTCGACGAGTCCCAGATCTACCGGATCGACCACTACCTGGGCAAGGAGACCGTCCAGAACATCCTGACCTTCCGGTTCGCCAACGGGATCTTCGAGCCGGTCTGGAATCGCCGCTACATCGACCATGTCCAGATCACGGCGGCCGAGACCCTGGGCGTCGAGTCGCGGGGGGGCTACTACGACGCCGCCGGCGCCCTGCGCGACATGATCCAGAACCACCTGATGCAACTGCTGGCCCTGGTGGCCATGGAACCACCCGCGCGCCTGGATGCCGAGGCTGTCCGCGACGAGAAGGTGAAGGTCTTCCGGGCCATGCGCCGCTACAAGCCGCGCGAAGTGCCGGGTTGCGCGATCCGCGGACAGTACGCCGCCGGCCACATCGAGGGGACGGCCGTTCCAGGCTATCGTCAGGAAGCCAAGGTGCAGCCGGATTCCCAGACCGAGACCTACGCGGCCGTCCGCTTCCTGGTGGACAACTGGCGCTGGAGCGGGGTGCCGTTCTACGTCCGGACCGGCAAGCGCATGCCCCGCAAGGTCACCGAGGTGGCCGTCCAGTTTCGGGCCGTGCCTCACCTGTTGTTCTCGAACACACCCGAGGATGCCCTGGAACCCAATCTGCTGGTCCTGAAGATCGATCCCGAGGAGGGGATCTCGTTGCGGATTGCGACCAAGTATCCCGGGATGGTCACCCGGGTTCGCTGGGTCAACATGGACTTCCAGTATGGCCGGGCTTTTGCCGCTCCCTCACCCGCGGCCTACGAGCGTCTGCTCTTGGATTCCATGCTGGGGGACGCCACGTTGTTCTCGCGGGGAGACGCGGTCGAAGCGGCCTGGGCCGTGGCGGATCCCATCCTGGAGGCCTGGAAGTCCAGCCCCGAGCCAACAGATTCCTATCCCGCGGGCTCTTGGGGCCCCCGGGCCGCAGAGGCCTTCGTCGAGGATGAGGGACGCCACTGGAGGAGGATCTGATGGATCTCGAGACCATGCTGGCCGAGGTCTCGGTCGGCCATCCCCGCCCTTTGTCGATCGGTCGCATCATGAGGGAGCTGGACGACCTGGAGCGCGAGCTGGGGATCGAGGCCGGCGTCCAGTTCCGGTTGACCACCACCAACCTGGTCGTGGTCTGCTCGGGACCCGACCAGGTTCGCGGCCTGGGCCTGCTTCTGGGGGAGCTGTGCGCCGAGTTCCCCTGCCGCTGTCTGGTGGCCGTCCTGGACCCGGAGGCCGAGAAGGGAACCCTGCAGGGTTGGGCTTCCCTGACCTGTCACCCACATCGCCGGCAGCACATGTGTTGTGAGCAGGTCATCCTCTATTGTCCCGGGGGGCAGGGCGAGTCGGTTCCCAGCCTGGTCTCGGCCACGCTCCTGCCCGAGGTGCCGACCCTGTCCTGGTGGCGGGGAGAGCCCCCCTTCGGCACCCATCTTCTGGAACAGGTGTTGGAACTCTCGGACCGGGTGGTCTTTGATTCGGCCGATTTCCCGGTCTCCCGGATGGAATCTGTCCAGGCCCTGGTCACGGATCGCTATCATCAGGAACAGGCCTTCTCGGATCTGTCCTGGGGGCGTCTGGAGGAGTGGCGCGAGGAGATCGCCTCGCTCTTCGATCCGCCCGAGGCGACCGAATGCCTCTCGGCCCTGGCGCAGGTCGAGATCCGCTTCGTCCCGGGTCCGGATCCGGTGCCCCCCCAGCCTCTGCTCCTGGCAGGCTGGCTGGCTTCCCGGTTGGGCTGGAGGCCTGTCCCGATGACCTGGGCGGACGACGCGTTCGTGGCACGGTTGTCCGGCGGGTCGGGGCGGGTCGAGTTGCGCCTGGTGCCCGTCTGGGCTGAGGGTCAGTCGGGCCGGCCGGTCGGCTTGGTGGCGAAGACCCGGCAGGGCCGGGAGTTTCGGGTTGACGAGGTCCGTCCCCGTCGACGCGGGGGGCGGGACGTGTGGAAGAGCGGCCTGGAACCTGAGGTCGCCCGCAGGCTGGAACAGATGGGGCGCGAGCTTTCGACGTTGAGTCGGGACGTGGTCTACCAGGAAACCCTGGAGTCCGCCCTGGAGGTGGCCTTCCAGGCCCCCGAGCCTCGCTTGCAGGTGGTTGCCGACCTGGCCGAGGCGGCGGCCGACCACCTGGAAGCTCGACTTCGAGAACAGGAGGGGCCCTTCCGGCTCGCCCTGGCGGGGGGAAGCACCCCCCGTCGCCTCTACTCGCTTCTGGCGGAGAGGGATCTGCCCTGGGAACGCCTGCGGATCTTCCTGGGGGATGAACGGGCCGTGCCCGAGGACCATCCGGATTCGAATTTCCGGATGGTTCGTGAGACCCTGCTGGCGGGTTCCACCCTGCAATCCGAGCAGGTCTTCCGCTGGGAGACCGAGCGAGGGCCCGACGAGGCCGCCCGGGTCTACGCCCAGGCCTTGGATCGCGAATTCGCCGGTGCCCCCCCGTGCTTTGACCTGGTGTTGCTGGGCCTGGGCGAGGATGGCCACACGGCCTCTCTCTTCCCGGGGAGTCCGGCCTTGCAGGTCTTCGACCGGGCCACGGCAGCCAATCCGCTGGGGCCGGGGAAGGGGTCACGCCTGACCTTGACCCTGCCAGTCCTGAACCTGGCTCGCAGCGCCATGTTCCTGGTCGGGGGGCGCGCCAAGGCTTCGATCCTTCGGCGCGTCCTGGCCGGTGGGCCCTTCCCGGCCAGTCGGGTGAGGGGGCGGGAAGGTACCCTGTTCCTGGCAGATCGGGAAGCCTGCCCGGACGACCTCTAGACTGGAAGAGAAGGCGGCCTGCCGGAAGGGCAGGCCGCTCGGTCCTGGTTGGTTGGTTGGGGCCTTGTGTCTGTGTCTGTCTGCGCGTCCTGTGGCGTCAGGCCTGGAGGCCTGCACCTCGTCCCGAGCGGGTCACCCGGGCTGCAGCGCGGGCCTTCTTCTGGTCTTTGAGGGTCTTGACGTAGGCGGTGAGCATCTCCGAGACCTTCTTCTGCTGAGCACTGGTCAGATCGAAGAGTTCGCGGATGGATGCCCGCAGTTCCTTGTCCAGGACCTTCTCCGACTTGAAGGTCTCCAGCCTCTCCAAGAGGTCCTTGACGGGGATCTTCTCGGGGGCGTAGCCTGCAACCAGGAGGGTGTGGTCCACGTCGGCTTCGAGTGCTCGGGCGACTTCCAGCACCTTGTCCTTGCGGGGGACGTAACCGTCCCTCTCGATCAAGGTCACGTAACTGGGATCGATGCCCGCCAGCTCGGCCAGCTTGCGACGCGTCAGCCCACGGGCCTTTCTTTTGTCCTTCACGTAGTTGGCCCAGGCCTGATTCCTCATCTACATGCCAATCCTCCTTTTCCGACTCACCCGAGGATTATATCAGAGTGCAGAATATTTCACAATCCGAGGGGTGCGAAAATTCCTCCATCCTGCTCCTGCCATGCTGTCTGAATCCCGTGAAATCGGGGTTCTGGTGGTGGCTCGGAGGACTTCGGAACGGCGACCCGGTTCGGCGAACCCGGAAGTCAGGAATCCGAGAGGGGTCCTGACTTTGATCAGGAAATGCCCTGCCCCGAGGTGTGCCGTGATCCATGTCGTCTTGATTGTCCAGGACCAGGCCGAAGATCTTTCCACCCTGCTGCACCGTCTGGAGGGCTTGGACCTCCCGCTGCGGGTCCTGGTCGTCGATGACGGTTCGAAGGATGGGACCGCGCAGGTGGTCCAGAACCATCCCGGCCTGCGGGACCGTCTGAGCCTGGTCCAGCACGTCCGAGAGCACGGTCCCGGACTGGCCCTGGCCGTGGGGCTTCGTCGCGTCCTGCAGGGGGGGACGCCCTCGACCGACCTGGTGTTGACCCTCCCCCCGCGCTGCAACCCGGATCCAGCGGGCCTGGAGGGCCTTTTGCGGCCTTTGGAGGCGGGGATGGAGGTGGTGGTGGGCACCTGCCGGGTGGAAGGAGGCTCCGAACCCGGCCTGGGGCCCTGGAGGACCTTCTGGGACCGTTTCCTGACAGGGCTTCTTCGCTTCTTCTTCCCCTTGCCCGGAGTCTTCGACCAGACCTCCGGGATTCGCGGATTTCGGCTCTCGGCGCTGGAGCGGGCCTTCGCGCTTCACGGTCGGAATCTGGTCACCTTCTCGGGAGAGGCCGGCCCGGTGGAGCTCCTGATCCGCCTGGGGCGGATGGGAGTGCGGATGCGGGAGGTCCCCTGGCCGGTGGCCCCCGGGACACCCCGGCCCCGGCGCAGGTTTTCGCTGGCGGTGGTGTGGGAGTTCGCTCGGATGTTCCTGGCCCTGACTGGAGCCCGGCGTCGCCCCCGAGCAGGGCAGTCCGCTCCCGGCCACCGGTCCTGAATTTCCTGGCAGGGCGCGTTGGAGGGGGGCTTGGCCCCAGGAATTTCGGAGCTTGGCGTCAGATCCGCGGGGGCGTCGGCTCCTCGCCTCGGTGACGCCGGATCAGGCCGCGCATGACTCCGGTGATCCGGACTTCGGAGAGGCGCATCCGCTGGTCGGGATGCTCCGGGTGGGCCGCCTTCAGGCAGATGCTTCCCGCCTGGGTATCCACGAAGACCCTCTTGAGCGCTCCTCCAGAGGCTGACGGGATCTGGACTGCGGCGATCTCTCCTGGTTGGGGGTCCTGCCCCGGGCGAAGGAGGATCAAGTCTCCGGGGCAGATGCCCGCTCCCACCAGCGAGTCGCCTTCCACCTCCACGAGGAAGTCTCCAGCCTCCCACTCCAACAGCTCATCCAGGCTGGCCACCACCCGGTTGCTGGTCTGGGTGGCTCGCCCGATGGCGCCCGCCGGGATCCTCCCCAGGACCGGGAGGCCCTCCAGCAGGTAGCGGGCGCCTTTCGGCGTGATGCGAATGAACCTCTGTCGACCCCGGACTCCGCCCTCGATGTGCAGGAGCTCTTTGGACTGCAGGGCACGCAGCGCTGGCGTGACGCTGGACTCTCCGGCCAGTCCCATCTCCTGGGCCAGCACGGCGGCCGAAGGCACCATCCCGTCCTTCTGGTGTCGGGCGATCAGGCGCAACAAGGCGTCCTGTCTTCGTGGCAGGGCGAATTCGCTCAAGATGCTTCCCCTCTTCCGTGGACTCAGTCGGGACTGGATCTGCTCGGTTCGAGCACTTGCCGACAGGTTCGGGTGGACTCGGGTTCGACGGTGCAGAAGACCCCCTGGGCTGGGGACCGATGCTCCATCAGGAGGTCACGGACCCTGCGCACGGCCAGGGGGGCAGCCTCCGAGACGGGGTCCCCAGACAGCCCGGTGGAGATCCCGGTGAACCCGCCTCGCAGCGCGGGATTGGCGGCATGGAGCACGCCACCGACCGGCAGGGGGGTGAGGTCTGCCTGGACCACGCGCGTGGTGGATCCGTTTGAAAGCGTCTGTCGTGCGATCTTGTGCATCCTTCCCTTTGACACAAGCTGCCTCTCGGGAGGGTTCTGCGTCCCAGGCTCAAATTCCCTTGACGAAATATCACGAGTCACGGGGACTCGCGGGGGTCTGGCGAGGAACCCGGGGGACAGAGGAGAATCCCCCGAACGTGAACGACGACGGCAGAGTCACCGGATTGCTTGGACCCTGGCGACGCTTCGTCAGCCTGGTCCGGCTGGAACAGACCGTTTTCGCCCTGCCCTTCGCCTGGGTCGGGATGCTCCTGGCCGGGGGCAGCCTGCCGGAGGGGCGGGTGGTCTTCTGGGTCACCGTGGCCATGGTGGGCGCCCGCACGGCCGGCATGGCCCTCAACCGGCTCATCGACCGCGAGATCGACGCCCGCAATCCGCGCACACGTCAACGCGATCTTCCGGCTGGAAGGGTCTCCGTCCGATCGGTGCAGGCCCTGGCCTTCCTCTCTCTGGGGCTCCTGGTGCTCTCAGCCGGGTTCCTCAACCCCCTGTGCCTGGCCCTCTCTCCGCTGGCAGTCCTCCTCTTGCTGGCCTATTCCTACCTCAAGCGTCTGACCTGGGCCTGTCATCTGGGCCTGGGGCTGGTTCAGGCCTGTGCCCCCATCGGCGGCTGGTTGGCGGTCAGCGGTCGCTTCGAGATGCCTGCCTGGCTGCTGGGTGGAGCCATCCTGCTCTGGGTGGGTGGCTTCGACATCCTGTACGCCTGTCAGGACCTTCAGCACGACCGTGCCGTGGGGCTGCACTCGCTGCCCGTCCGGCTGGGGGCGCGAGGGGCCTTTTGGGTGGCCCGGGGCTGCCACGTTCTGGCGGTGATCCTCCTGGCCCTGGTGGGGGCTCACCTGGGACTGGGAGGGGCCTGGAGCTTGGGGCTGGGAATCGTGGGGGCCCTTCTGGTCTGGGAACACTCGCTGCTCTCGCCAGAGGACCTGTCCCGCATGCAGCATGCGTTTTTCACCTGCAACGCCGCCATCAGCTTGTCCTTGCTGGTGGCCTGCCTGCTCGAGATCCTGACCTGACCCCGGCACCGACGGGGGCGGCAGGACTTGCCGGGAGGGACTGGAACCGAGGCCCCGTGTGCCCCGTCCCCCTGCCCGTCCGTGACCTCGAACGACTCCTGCAGCAGGGGTCAATCCTGGACCTGGGAAGCCGGGTGGAGAGGGCACGGGTCTTTGCACGCGCCGGCTATCGGGAGGATGGAGCCGTCGTGCTGGCGGACGGAACGCGAACCTGGCGACCCGCCTCCGATGGGACGGCCCCGCGGGAGCTGCACCTCCTGGAATCCACCGGGCCCCAGGTCTGCGAAAGAATCGGGTCTCATCCCGGTCTGTGGGTTCACGCGGCCGCGCCGCCCGACCTGGACGCCGCAGCCGCTCGGAGTCTGGCGCGGGCCGGGGTCCAGAGCCTGTCGGTCGACAGCGGGCCGGTTCGCGAGGGCGAGGGCTCCTGGTGCGACCAGTTGGATCTGCCCTTGCCGCTGGTGGTCTGCGCCACCTACGGTCCGAACAGCACCCCGGGGGAACTGGCAGCCCGATTGGAGCGGCTTCGCCAGGCCCGGAGCCTGCGCTGCCTGGTCTGGTTGCCCGAGTGCCCGGGCGAGCTGGTGCGCCGGGCGGAGGCCACCGACGGGCTGATGGACGCCCGGTTGCTGGCCGTGAGCCGACTGGCCCTGCCCCCCGAAGTGCGCGTCCGCGCCTCCTGGGCCGCTTACGGCTGGAAGATGGCTCAATTCCTGCTGACCTGTGGGGCGAACGAGGTGGCCGGCTGGGGCCTGGAGGAGGAGAGGGCCTGGGGAGGTCAGATGGGGCCCTCCTGCACGGTGGGCCGGCATGAGGCTCGAGCCGGGGTTGCCGAGGCCGCTCGAGAGCCCGTGGAGGTGCGCGGATGCGCTTGGGAGTCCTGAAGTCGGTCAACGCTCTGCCGGTGACCCTGGGCCTGGAGTGTGGTGCCGTCCCCTTCCCGGGAGAACTGCTTTCCGGAGAGCCGTCCTGGTTGAACCAGCAGGCGCGTGCTGGCCGCTTGGACCTGACCGCCGTCTCGGCGGCTGAGGTGGCGGCCGCACCGGGGACCTATCGGATCCTTCCGGGCTTCTGCGTGGCCTCTCGGGGACCGGTCCAGAGCGTCAGGCTCTTCTCGCGGGTGCCCCTGGAGGATCTGCCCGGGCGCCCGGTGGCCATCACCTCGGCCAGCGCGACCTCCCGAATCCTGGTCCAGGTGCTGCTGGCGGGCATCCAGCCGGTCCCGCTCCTCGGAGAGCCCCATCTGGACGAGCGCGTCCCCGCCGTCCTGTTGATCGGCGACCGGGCCCTGGGCGAGGTGACCGGGGCGCGCCACGTGGTGGACCTGGGGGCACTGTGGGCCCAGACCACGGGACTGCCGATGGTCTTCGCCCTGTGGGTGACCACCCGAGCCGAGCTGGCCCCGGAAGGCCTGGACCTGCTGGAGCGTTCCCGGGCCTGGGGCCAGGCCCATCGCCGGCGGGTGCTCCAGGAGGCTTCCCAGCGTACCGGTTTGTCCTGCCGGCGGCTGGAGGACTATTTCTCCGGCCTGCACCATCGTCTGGACGCCGAGTGCGTGGCCGGATTGCGGGAGTTCTATCGCAGGGCCGGGCATCTGGGGCTGCTGCCGCCCGGTGGAGAGGGCCTGCTGGAGGAGGTGGCAGCGTGAGCGTGTCCCTGGAGCAGGCCTGGCGGACCGTGGCCGCGGGCCGTCGCCTGGCGCCGGAGGAGGGGGAGGCCCTGTTGGGCGAGCCCGATCTCTTCCGTCTGGGCGCCGCGGCCGACCAGGTTCGTCGCCGTCTGCACCCGGAGGGCTACGTCACCTTCATCCGCGACCGGATCCTCAACTACACCAACGTGTGCGTCACCGGCTGCCGGTTCTGCGCCTTCCACCGTCCTCCCGGTCATCCCGAGTCCTTCGTTCGCTCTCTGGACGAGATCTTCCGCAAGATCGACGAGATGGAGAAGGTGGGGGGGACCACCGTCTTCCTGCAGGGAGGACACAATCCGGAGTTGGGGATCGACTTCTACGAGCACCTCTTTTCGCAGGTGAAGTCCCGCTATCCTCACCTGTATCTGCACTCCCTGGCAGCCTCCGAGATCGACCACATCGCCACCACCTCCGGCCTCTCGCTGAATCAGACCCTTCTGCGCCTGCAGCAGGCGGGCCTGGATTCGCTCCCCGGAGGGGGGGCCGAACTCCTGGTGGATGAGATCCGTCGTCAGGTCTCGCCGCGCAAGATCTCCGCGGATCGCTGGCTGGAGATTCACGAGGTCGCTCATGGCCTGGGGTTCGAGTCCACGGCCACCATGGTCTTCGGCTTCGGCGAGACTCCGACGCAGCGCATCGAGCACCTGGATCGCCTGCGCAACCTCCAGGACCGGACGGGCGGGTTCCGCTCCTTCATCCATTGGAGCCTCTCCACGCGTCGGACCGACCTGGCTGCCACCATCCCCCCGGCGGGCGTGGAATACCTGCGGATCCTGGCCGTGGCCCGGCTCTACCTGGACAACTTCCGACACGTCCATTCGGGATGGGTCACCGAGGGGGCTCGCCTGGCCCAGGTGGCCCTGGACTTCGGGGCCGATGATCTGGGAAGCGTCCTGATGGAGGAACTGGTCCTGGCCGCCACCGGGGTCAGCTACCACTACAACTCCGAAGAGTTCGTTCGCCTGATCCGCGGGGCCGGGCGGATTCCCGCGGTGAGGAACTCCCGCTACGAGATCCTGGAGGTTCTTTCGTGAGTCACCCCGGCCCCGATACCCCGCCTCCGGGCGCGAAGGCCTCGCTGGTTCGGGGGATCTTTGCCCGGATCGCAGGCCGTTACGATCTGCTCAACGGGTTGCTCTCCCTGGGACTGCATCGATCCTGGAGGCGCCGGGCCGCCGCTCATCTCAACCTGGCCCCCGGGTCCAGGGTGGTGGATCTGTGCTGCGGCACCGGGGAATTGACCGAGGCCCTGGCCCGCCTGGCGGGCCCCGAGAACGTTGTGGGGGTGGACTTCGTTCCCGAGATGCTGGAGCGGGCCCGGCTTCGCCATCCGGAGCTGCGCTTCGTGGAGGGCGACGCCCTGGCCACGGGTCTGCCCGAGGGAACCTTCGATGGCGCCAGCGTGGCCTTCGCCTTGCGCAACGTGGAGGACGTCGAGGCCCTCTTCCGCGAGATGATCCGCCTGGTCCGTCCAGGCGGGCAGGTGGTTTCGCTGGATCTGACCCGTCCGGATGGTCTGCTGGGCTGGTTGCACGGTGTGGTCCTGCGCTGGATCGTTCCCCTGGTCGGAGGGTTGCTCTCCGGACAGGGGGGGGCCTACCAGTACCTGGCCCGCTCCATCGCCGAGTTCCTGCCGGTGGAGGAGGTGGCTGCCCGGATGCGCCGAGCTGGCCTGGAAGAGATCCGGATCGTCCCCCTGACGGGTGGGATCGTGACCCTGCACCTCGGCAGGAAGCCCGTCCATGGGTGATGCACTGCTCCGTTATCGGGCTTTGAAGGCCCCTCGGGTGGTCGGGCTGATGTCGGGCACCTCGGCCGACGCCATCGATGCCGCCCTGGTCGAGATGGGCCCCCAGGCCCGCCTGCTGGACTTCTGCTCCCACCCTCTGCCCGAGGAGGTCCGCCGGCGGCTGCAGGAGGTCTTCGAAGATCGCGGCTCACCCCGCGAAATCTTGCGCCTGCATTGGTTGCTGGGGGAACTTTTCGCCCGGGCGGCCCTTTCGGTCATGAAGGCCGGGGCTGATCTGGTCGCCTCGCACGGCCAGACCATCGCCCACCTCCCCGAGGCCGAAGAGTTCTGTGGCGAGTGGGTGCGAGGCACCCTCCAGATCGGTGAGGGGGCCGTGATCGCCCGGCGGACCGGGTGCCTGACGGTCTGTGACTTCCGGCCGGCCGACCTGGCCGCGGGGGGACAGGGCGCTCCGCTGGTCCCCTACGCCGACGCCCTGCTCTTTCGCGACCCGCACGTGGATCGCCTGGCCTTGAACCTGGGGGGGATGGCCAACCTGACCTGGATCCCTTCCCAGGGGGAGGTGGAGGCCTGCGACACGGGACCCGGCAACGCGTTGATGGACGCGCTGGCCTGGCGGGCCACCGGGCAGGCCTGCGACCGGGGAGGAGTGCTGGCGGCTCGGGGCCGGGTGTTGCCGGACCTGCTGGCCGAGCTCCTGGCCCACCCCTTCCTGGCACGCCCCGCACCCAAGTCCACCGGGCGGGAAGACTTTGGCCGTCCTCTGGCGGAGCGGCTTTGGGGTCGGGGAAACCCGGAGGACCTCCTGCGCACCGCCGCCGCCTTCACGGCCGTCTCGGTGATGCTGCATGTGCAACGATTCCTGAGGAGGGAGGCGCAGATCCTGGTCGGTGGGGGAGGGGTAGAGAATCCGGTGCTGATGCAGGAATTGCTCTGCCGGCTGCCCGCGGGGGTCCACATGCTGCGGATGGAGGAGGTGGGGGTCCCCGCCCAGGCGCGGGAGGCGGTGGCCTTTGCCATGCTGGGGCACGAGACGGCCCACGGCCGGCCTTCCAACGTGCCCCGGGCGACGGGCGCCACCTCGGCGGTGATTCTGGGGCGGATCCTCATGCCCTGAAGGGAGCATCTGCCGGGAGGACAAGGGTGCCTGGGGGTCCCAAGACCACGGTCACCCGGTCGGTCTCAGCGGTCACTCCCACCAGAAGAAGGGCCGGGACCCTGGGGGGCCCGGCTCTGGACTTGGGTGGACCGTGGCGGTCAGGCGGTCCGCTTCACCTGGATTTCGTCCAGGATCTCCACCTCGCCGCAGTCGCGCGTCGAGCGAAGCCGAGGGTCCTTGCGCTGGCGATGCCGACTGCGATCCCTTCCCAGCGACACGCAACGCCTGATTCGCACTCGCGAGGTGCCCCGCTCGTTGATTCGGATGTACTCTTCGACGACGGCCATTCCGCCACAGTGTGGGCATGATGCCAATTTGCTTCTCTCCTCCTCTGGTCATCTGACGCGTGAAAATCGGGGCGCACGGGTCCGCGTCCCGAGGCGTCGAGGATCCTGGAAGGGGACGACCCAAGCCTTCCGGTCCCTCGATCTACTTTGTTAGACCCCAAAGGTGGGTAGAAAGTTCCCCCGGCCGCTTCGAATTGGTCCTCCTCAGGCCCGACGGGGGATTCGGGATCCCGGTCTAGAACCTCGAAGAGACCCCTCCGGTCGGGCCATGAAAGGATGCAGCGCGGTCGATGACCCCAAGTCTGGACACATGGAGCACCGTCGTGGCCATCGTCGCAGCCCGGACCTCGGTGACCCTGGCGGCAGCGTTCTATGCCCGCCTGTACCGGACCTATCCGGGGTTCTCGCATTGGGTGGCGGGGATGTTCTGCGGAATCCTGGGTTTCCTGGCCCTGATCCTGCACCCCTTCGCCGCGTTCCCCAGCGTCGTGCTGGCCAACCTCTTCAACACCCTGATGGTCGTGTTGATGCTGGATGGAACTGCCCGCTACGTCCACGGTCGTCCGATTCGCCGTGTCTGGTACCTCGTCCCCGTCCTCGCCGCCCTGATCGGGGTCGGGTTGTATCTGGGGGGAGACCTCCTGCGGGCTCGGGTCCTGTGGAATACGGTTCTGCTGTCCGCCTTCGCGCTGTTGTGCGCCCGACTCTGGTTGCAGAACCCGAGGGAGGGAGCCCGGCGGCTTTCCCGCATGAGCGCGGTCTTCTGCCTGGCCTACGTGGTGGCCATGTCGATTCGCGGAGTGGATTGGCTTCTTGCCCCACCGACCCGCAGTCTCTTCGTGCTGGGTCCGAGCGAAGCCATCTTCTTTCTGGTCGTCGGGATGATCGATCTGGCCTTGGGGTCCTTCTACCTGGTCCACAACGGCCAACGGATGGATGCCGAACTGCGCGAGAGCACCGCGCGACTGCGCCTGCTGACCGGCATCCTGCCGATCTGCTCGCGCTGCAAGAACATCCGCGACGAGGAAGGGCGGTGGACCCCGGTCGAGCAGTATGTTCGTCACCGCACGGACGCCGAGTTCTCGCACGGGATGTGTCCGGGGTGTTTTCGAGCCATGTATCCGGATTACGCCGAGGAGGTCGAAGAGATGGGGGAATTCCTTTGAACCCGAGCAATCCGTCCTCCAACTGCACCCCGTTGCGCCCCGCCGACTCTGGGATGGGAGACTTTCCGGTCGAGATCTCCAGGGATTCCGAGTCGTCTCTCTCCGGGATCGGGCGCCAGTTGACCCTGCGCGGTTTGCAGGTCGAACTCTCGGAGCCGTTGCCTTTGGGGCAGGAGGTCGGATTCCGCATGAACGCCATGGGGGGGCCGCTGCAGGCCAGGGCGTCGGTGTCGCGCTGCACGGTGTTGCCCGAAGAGCGATATCGGGTGGTCCTGACCTTCACCTCCGAGATGTCGGCCTCCGAGTGCGAGATGCTGGCCCGCCTCCAGGCCCTGCGTCGTGCTCATGGCTGAGCCCCCCCGCCCTCTGGACCGCACCTTCAACGTGGACCGTTGGAAGCGACTCTTGGGAGGGGGAGGGCGTCTTCGCCTGCGCATGCAGAGCGTGGACATGGCTCCCACCCTTCTTCCCGGGGACGTCTTGGAACTGGAGGAAGCCCGTTTGCTGGGCCTGCATCGGGACGACGTCGTGCTGGTTCAGACGCGGGGAGTCTGCCTGCTCCGGAGGGTCTGCCAGCGGGTCCTGACCGAAGGCGGGGAGCGTTTCGAAGTGGTGGCCGATGGTCTGGACGCCCCCCCGACCCGGCACGGTTTCGAAGAGATCCTGGCCCGGCTGGTCAGCCTGGAACGCGACGGCGAGATCCTGCGGCCCGTCGGGGACTCGGTGAGCCGTGCCCGTCTGCGACGGCGCTGGCGCGAGCGCCTGGGAAGTCTGTGGTACGGCCTGCTGCTGCGCCTGGGCCGGGAATCCGGTTCGGACTGAAACCCTCCTGGAGGAGCGATCCCGCTCAGCGAGAAACAGGAGGGCCAGCTTTCCCTTGGAGTCCTTCATGTTTTTCGCAACGGCCCCCACCCGGATCGACCTGGCGGGAGGTACCCTGGACCTTCATCCGCTCTTCCTGTTCCTGGAACGCCCCCTGACCGTCAACGCCAGCGTGGACCTGCGCTCGCGGGCCGAGGTCCGGCCTTTGGAGGGCAGTCGGGTTCGTCTGGTCTCCGAGGATCTGGGCTTGTCCGTCGAGGCTGGCCATCCTGGCGACCTGGCCTTGGGCCAGGATCTGGACCTCCTGGCCCGGGCGGTCCGCTTCTACGCTCCCGAGGGCGGCCTGGAACTGAGAACGCGGAACTCCGCACCGCGAGGCTCTGGCCTGGGGGCCTCTTCCAGTCTGTTGATGTCCATGTCCCGGGTGTTGTGCCGATTCGCGGGTCGGGAAGACGCCGACGAGGATCTCATCCGTCACGGGGCCGCCCTGGAAGCCCAGAACCTGGGGATTCCCACGGGGTTGCAGGACTACTACGGGGCCATTCTGGGAGGCATCAAGGGACTGCACTTCGGGGTCCAGGGGACCCGCGTCGAGCGCCTGGCCCCCTCGGAGGGCTTCCGGGAGGAGCTGGACCGTTCGCTGGTGCTTTCCTTCACCGGGATCAGCCACTTCTCCGGGACCAGCAACTGGAACATGCTCAAAGGATACGTCGAGGGGCAGGGCCAGACCGTGGAGCGGATGCGGGCCATCGAAGAGACCGCCCACCAGATGTGGGAGGCCCTCCGGGCCGAGGACCTCACCGCGGTGGCCCAAGCCCTGGATCGAGAGTGGGAGAACCGGCGGGCCCTGGCCGAGGGCGTCACCACTCCGGAGATCGACCGGATGGTCCAGTCGGCCAGGGAGGCGGGGGCCCTGGCCTCGAAGATCTGCGGTGCCGGAGGGGGCGGTTGCCTGTTGACCCTGGCCCGGCCGCAGGCCCGGGAGGCGGTCCAGGGAGCCCTGGAGCGTTCGGGGGCGGAGATCCTGCAGGCTCGCCTGGATGACCGGGGCCTGGTGGTGGAGGAGGTTGTGCACGCATGAGATCGGAACCGAGTTTCTCCAATCTTCCCCCGGAGCTTCCCGACCCGGCCGAGTCTGCGGATCGCGAAGAGCCGTCCTGGCGCCTGCCCCTGCTCTTCGGACTCTTCGTCGTCCTGGTGCTGGCGCTGGTCTTCTCGTTCTACATGTCGCCCCTCCATCGCGGGGAGGATCTTGCCGGAGGTCCGATTCCCCCGACCGAGACCGTCCCCCTGGTCCCGCCGACCCCGGTCCCCTCGCCGACGCTTGCCGCTCCAGAGACGGTGAAGGTCTACGTCGTGGGTGCGGTGCATCAGCCCGGGGTTGTCACCCTGCCCGCCAACACGAGGGTGGACGACGCCATTCGCGCCGTCGGCGGCATGCTTCCGGACGCCGATCCCCTCAGCATCAACCTGGCCAAGAAGATTCGGGACGAGGACCAGATCGTGGTGCGCTCCAAGAGCGAGACTCGGGGCAGGGCTTCTCGGCAGACCTCGACTTCCACCTGGGAGGGTGAGGAAACAGGGGGCGGCTCGATGGAGTCCCAAGGCCCTGACAGTGCGGGCGAGGTGGTCCTCGATCAGGAAGGGGCCGCTTCGGCCACGGGGCGGCTGGCTCTCAACCAGGCTTCGGCCGAGGACCTGGCGGCGAACGTCAAGGGGCTGGGCCCCGAGCTCTCGCGCCAGATCGTCGAGTATCGTGAGATGAAGGGCCCCTTCACCACCTACGAGGACCTTCTGAACGTTCCGGGAATCGGGCCCGCCAAACTCGAGGAGATCAAGAGTCAAGTCGATCTGTAGGGAGGTCTTGTATGGAGAAGCTGATCGGGACGCTGCATCATTCGGATCTGGAGGGCGGGGTCTGGGTCCTGGCCGCCGAGAACGGTCGTCAATATCACCTGGAGGGCCTTCCCCAGGCCCTGTCTCGCGAGGGGGCCCGCCTGGAGGTCCAGGGGCAGGAATCCTCCCAGATGAGCCTGGGGATGATGGGGGCCGTGTTCCAGGTCCGGTCCGCCCGTTCCTTGTAGGCCACATTCGTCCGTTGGAGTCCTTGAAGTTGTCCATTGAAGAACAAGTCGAACTGCAACTGGCCCGCCTGGAGCGCGGGACGGCCGAGATCATCAGCCGCGACGATTTGCGCGAGAAGATCTCCCGAAGTCTTCGGGACCAGAAACCCTTGCGCATCAAGCTGGGGCTGGATCCGACGGCGCCACACATCCACCTCGGCTTCGCGGTGGTGCTGCGCAAGCTGCGCCAGTTCCAGGATTTGGGGCATCAGGTGGTCCTGTTGATCGGGGACTTCACCGCCCGGGTCGGTGACCCGTCGGGTCGCTCGGTCACCCGCAAGGTGCTCTCGCCCCAGGAGATCGAGGACAACGCCCGCACCTATCGCGACCAGTTGTCGAGAATCCTGGATCCCGAGCGCACCGAGGTCCGCTTCAACTCGGAGTGGCTTGGCCCCATGGATTTCGCCGAGGTGATCGCGCTGGCTTCCCGCTACACGGTGGCCCGGGTGATGGAGCGCGACGACTTCGAGCGACGCTTTCGGGAAGGGGTCCCCATCGGGCTGCACGAGGTCCTCTATCCCCTGATGCAGGGCTACGACTCGGTGGNNGGCGGCACCGACCAGAAGTTCAACATCCTGGTGGGCCGCGAGCTGCAGCGGGAATACGGGCAGGTTCCCCAGGTCGTCTTCCTGATGCCGATCCTGGAGGGCCTGGACGGGGTCCAGAAGATGTCCAAGAGCCTGGGGAATTACGTGGGGATCACCGAGACCCCCACCGAGATGTTCCTCAAGCTGATGCAGCTTCCGGACTCGATGATCCGGCGCTACTTCGAGCTGTGCACCGAGGTGCCGCTGGACCAGGTGGAGGCCCGCCTGGGCACCGAGAATCCGCGGGATTCCAAGCGCTGGTTGGCGCGGGAGATCATCTCTCTGTATCATCCCGCCGAGGAGGCCGAGAAGGCGGATGCCGAATGGCTGCGGGTGGTCAGCGCAGGGCAGGTTCCCTCGGACATCCCTGAGGTCCACCTGCAACCCGGGCCCCTCTCGACGGTCGAGTTGCTGCTGGC
>DIWH01000034.1:0-17359 GCA_002423485.1 Candidatus Xenobium occultum
TGCCCCTGCCCACCGAGGTGGCGGAAGAGGAGCGCCTCCGGGCCGACAAGGAGCACGAGAGAGCCGAAGACCAGATGACCCGAGCGGAGGCTGCCGAGACCAGGGCCGAGGTTGCCGAGACCCGGGCGGAGGCAGCCGAGGAGCGGGCCGAGCAGGAGCGGGAACGGGCGGAGAGACTCCTGGCCCGGCTGCGCGAACTGGGTGTGGAGGAGTAGGGGCGGGGCAGAAGCCCATTGGGCTCGGGGAGCGAGCCGGGCCCTCCGTCTGAGGAAAGACGCTTCGGCTATTGCTCCATCCGTTTTCAGGTCCAATCCCGCCAGGCTCCTCTCCGGGTCTGAGGGATCACCGGCCCGGGCCATCGCCACGGGTCTTCGTCAGGGCGACCGAGACCGGGCGCCATTCCGACGTCCGGTCTCACCCTGACGCCCCGCCGGACCGAGGCGGGCGGGAGGCTTCGGCTCAGGCGCCTACCCGGAGAGGCCGTCCCACCACCAGGCCCCGACCAGGCGCTTCAGCATCTCCAGGGTCTCTTCCCGGGTCTGGCCGGTGTTGGACTCGTGGCGCTTCCAGAAGTCGGACCACCAGTCCGCGGGCTCTACCTTGGGGGTTCCGGTGGACTCGGTCGGCCGGCCGGTCTCGCCGCCGGTCACCAGGCTGCCCACGTAGTCAGCCTGGCTGTACACCTTTTCGATCTGGGCAGCCAGGCCAGCCATGTCCTTCTCCGAGACCACCCCGTTGCTGGTGGCCTGGTAAAACTGGACCGTGACCCGGACCGGGAAGCGCTCGTCGCGCTCGATGTCCAAGCCGGCGATCTCGGTGAAGGGCCCCTCGGTCTTGCCGTGGCCGATCACGGCCGACTCCACGTCGGAGTTCTGGGACTTGCAGGCATTCATGCTGGGAGCCGCGCAGGTCTCATCCATCGACATGCCGCCGCGGGCAGGCTGCTTCTGTTTGAGGGGCACCTGGATCAGCAGCACCATGTTCAGCCCTTCCGGACCTGCCGCTTCGGTTGAACCTGGCGAATCTGGCCGGCTTGAATCCGGGCGGTTGGCGCCTTGGAATTCGCTCTGGCGCTGGCCGGTCAGGCTGGCCCGCTCGCCGTGCTGGTTGAAGAAGAGCCTCTGCCCCCAGGTGCGGCCGGCGGCGAAGCCGTCGCGCTGGTTGTCGATGACGGTCACGCTGGTCCCCTCGCGGGTGGCCAGGATGGTCAGCACCGCCGGGTCGCCGGCCACCGACTGGTAGTTGAACAGAACCGGGTTGAACTCGGCCTTTCCCTGGCGGGGGATGGGAAGGAAGCAGGCCTGGGCGCTGACCAGGGCGTGGGTGTCGCGCCGGGCCAGAAGGGACGTCCGCTTGCCGGTCCAGGATTCGGGCTCGGACAGGTAGGCGCGCACGTCGCCCAGGAACTGGCGCAGGGTCACCTTGCGAAGCTCCTTCCCCTTCTCGTTGCCGACCAGCAGGAAGAATCGGTCCAGGGGGATGTCGCCGGTCCGGTCGCTGAAGTTGGGGAAGCGGATCACCGGCAGGCAGGTCAGGTGATACCCTTGAGTGTGCGGGTCTTGTTGTTGCACCTGCAAGGTCATGTCGGAAATGTTGGGGCCGACGCAGGAACCCTTGAAGCGCCCGGTATCCTCCCAGGTCACGTTCAGCACCTGGAGGCCGTGCCGGCTGGCCAGGTTCTGCACCTCGGAACTTGCGACCATTCCCGCGGTCCGGCGGATCGCTTCAGCGAATTCGGGGTCACGGCTGGCTGCGGCGGGGACGCTCAGCAGCGCCAGCACCAGGCTGAGCAGGATCAGGCTTTGTCGTCGGTTCATCGGGGGGGTCCTCCGAAGCTGGTTTCACCCGGGAAGTCGCCGACCAACGCAGATTCTTCCCCACCCTCCGACGGGTTGCCCTGGAAGCCCCCGTCCGGCTGGAGCCGCGGTCCTGTCTTCAGGCTTGCAGGCAGGCCTCGCACACCCGTTCTCCGTCATGTTTCGCAGGAGATTCCTGGGAAGGGTGCTGGAATCAGACTGCGATGTTGCGGCGGAAGCCTCCGCCCCACTCCGAACCGGCTGATCGACAGGTCTGCTCCCCTGGCAACGCGAAACCCCGGCCTGCCCATGACCGACCTCCACCGCCTGGTGGGTTCCCTGCAACAGCGGGGAGCCGGGCTCACCCTGGACACCACCGATCTGTGCTTCCTGATCGTCCTGCGCGACCGGGCCGACCGGGCAGCCCTGGCGTCCCTGGAGGAGGAGATCCTCTACGATGTGTATGAGCAGGTCTGCGACCTGACCGACCCGGGAGCCGGCCAGGTGCGCAAGAGGGCCACCCATGCCCTGCAGCGCCTGCGCCAGCAGCGGTTGCTGGGGCGGGTGGACGGAGCGGGGCTGGTGCGGGCCGGCGAGTACGCCCTGACGCGCCTGGCCACGGCCATCGTCGATTTCTTCCTGGCCGACGAGGCCCTGACCCGGGACAGCCTGACCATCCTGACCCGAACCCTGGCGTCCCAGTTGACCGAGATCAAGAGCGAGGCCTCCCGGGCCTGCAGTCCGGAGGACTGGAAGGTTCGAGTCTCCGCTCCCCTGAGGATCACCGTAGCCGACCTCATCTCCGGCATCGAGAGGCGCCAGCGCGGGATGGACGCCCAGCAGCGGGAGGTGCGCGAAGAGATCGGCCGGTTGCTGAGCAAGGACTGGTTCTCTGCGGTGGATGCCTGCGAGGACCTGCTGGCCAGCACCTCGACCACCCTGCGCGAGCTCAACGAAGTGCTGCTGCAGGATACCAGCCACCTCCAGGCCCTGCTGCAGGAGATTCAGGACCTGGCCGAGGCGGCCGAGGACCTCGAGGCCCGGGACGCCTGCCTGCGGGTGCAGGAGCAGGTGGACCGGGTGGCGGCCTGGGGCGGGGCGCGGCTGGGGGCCTGGTCGGACTACTTCCAGTACGTCCAGCACTACCTGCGCTCGGTGGTCCGCCTGGATCCGGATCGTGCGTTGTCCCAGCGGCTGCGCGACCAGTTGGCCCGCTGGGTGGAGAGCCCCTTCTACCTGATTGCCGGCCAGGCGCCCAGCGCCTGGGTGCTGCGCGAGCCGGACACCCGCCCGATCCGACCTGCGGTCACCCGCCCCAGCCGCAACCGAGAGTCCGAACTGCTTCCCACACCTCCGGACCAGGCCTCCGCCGACCTGGAAGACAGGATCCGGAGCGCCCTGGAAGGGGCCCACACCCTCTCGGAAGTCCTGCGGGAGGTCCTGCCCCAGACTCCTGCCGAGAGCCGATACCTGACCACCGGCCGGGTGGCCGGGCTGGTGGCTCGGGAAGCCCGTCCCCACTCCGACCTCGAGCGACCCTGGGTCGAGGTCGAGGACCTGGCCATCGAGGATTGGAGCCTGGACTGACATGGAACACGCCTATCCCACCTTGCAGTCGGTCCTGGAGGACGAGGCCTTCCCGCGGGCTGACACGGCCCTGCGCCGAGGTCGTCATATCGACCGCGACGAAGCCGAGCTGTATGGCTTCCTGTGCGAGGCCCAGGCCCTGCTGGAGCCCTTCTACCGCCGCTTCGGCATGGAGCTGGTGCGCCTGGAGGATGGCTACTTCTACTTGCTGCCCGTGGACCCGCACGTCTCCCGACGGCGCCTGACCCCGGGGGCCATGCTGGCCGGGCAGGCCCTGGCGCTGCTCTACCTCGACCCTTCCCTGGTGGAGCAGGCCGGGGTGATCCCCAGGAGCCGGGTGCTGGAGCTTCTGGGCAACCTGGTCGGTGAGGATCGGCTGCTGCAGGCCTTGAACCCGCGCCGCCGGCATCGCACGGACACGGCCCAGCAGGAGACCATCCGCCGGGAGTTGGACAAGGGCCTGCGGGCCCTGGAGGAGATGGGCTTCCTGGACCGGCTGGAGGATGAAGCCCTGCGCCTGAGACTGCCCCTGCTGCGCTTTGCCGACCCGGTTCGCACGCTCGCCGACCCCGCCGGGGCCCTGCGGGAGATGCTCTCGCGCGGCGAGATCGAGGTGGGTGACGAGGAGGAGGAAGAGGACGAATGAAGCGCGTTCGAGCCCAGGCCCTGGCCCTGGTGAACTGGCGGGGGGTCTTCTACGAGCGCTACCTCCTGGATCGGCACGTCACCGCCCTGGAGGGCGCCAACGGCGCCGGCAAGACCACGGTGATGATCGCCACCTACGTGGTCCTGCTGCCCGACGTCACCCGCCTGCGCTTCACCAACCTGGGCGAGAGCGGCGCCATCGGGGGCGACCGGGGCCTGTATGGCCGCCTGGGCGAGCCTGGACGCCCCTCCTATGCGGTCCTGGACCTGGTGCAGGCGGATGGGACCCGGGTGCTGGCCGGGGTGCAGCTCGAGCGCCGCTCCGAACCCACCGTGGAGCTGACCCCCTTCATCCTCACGGGCTTGGCCCCCGACGTGGCGCTGCAGGAGGTCCTGCTGTCCCGCACGGCAGCCGACCCCTCGGGCCCCGTCCTGCGGGACGAGATCCCCGAGCTTCAGGCCCTGCGCGAGATGGCCACCATGGCTGGCGGGAAGCTGACCACCTTCTCGACGGCCAAGGAATACTTCGGAGCCCTCTTCGAGCGTGGGATTACGCCCCTGCGCCTGGCCGTGGATGAGGAGCGCAAGAAGTACAACGACATGCTGCGCACCAGCATGGTGGGTGGCATCTCGCGAGCCCTGACCGGAGAGCTGCGCGACTTCCTGCTCAAGGAGGAGACGGGTCTGGCCGACACGCTGCGCCGCATGCGCGAGAACCTGGAGGCCTGTCGCCGCACCCGTCGTGAGGTCGAAGAGTCCCGCCGCCTGGAAGCCGAGATCCACGGGGTCTACCAGGCCGGTCAGGAGATGTTCGCCGCGGCCCTCTTCGCCACCCGGGCCCGCTTGCGCGAGTCGGAGCAGCGCCTGGAGGAGGCCAGCAATCTCTTGGCCCGGCGACAGGAACGGCTGGACCTGGTGGTTGGGGAGTTGGCTCGGGCCGAGGAGACCCATCGCCAGGCCCGGCAGGCGCTGGAGGAGGCCCGCCACCGCGAGTCCGATCTTCGCGAGCAGCGCGACCGGGTCAAGACCGCCCACGACATCCATGCCCGCCTGCGCGGCCTGCAGGCCGAGGTGGCCGAGATCGAACCCCGGGAGGCGGAAGCCCGCCGGGCCTTGGAGGCCGCTGAACGAGAGTTCCAGGAAGCCCGCAGTCAGACCGCCACGGCTGAAGCCGACTACCACGCCGCAGGCCAGGGGCTGGCCGATTTCCAGCGCGGCTGTGAGGAGCTGCATCGCCGGGCCGCCGCTCATCGACTGGCTGTCGAGGCCCGCGAGCGGGTCCACCAGGCCCTGGACACCCGCACTGCGGATTTCGCCGGACTGCAGGTCGAGACCACTCGAAGGATGCAGGAGCATCTGGAGGCTTTTGTCCGTCTGGAGCGCGCCGAGGCCACCGCCGCCGAGAAACGCCGGGAGTTCCGACGAGTCCTGGAGGCCTTGCAGCGCCTGGTGGCGGCTGCGGTCGATCCCATCCAGGCCCGCCCGCGCGCCCTGGAGGTCCTGGCCGCACTGCGGAACCTGGAGGCCCTGGCTGTCGAGCTGCCCCTGTTGCCCGACAGATTGAGCGAAGCGCGTCGCCTGGCCCGAGCCCAGGCCGAGGCCCGCTCCGAGGCCGAGGCTCTGGGCGTGGGCACCTCGGCCGAGGTCGGCGAGGTCCTGGAGACGATTCGGCGGCGGGCGGCCGACCTGGAGGAGGAACTGCGCCAGCAGCAGACCCGAGCGGCCGAGGCCTCCCGTCAGGAGCAGGCGGCAGAAGGGCGACTGGCCGAGCTGCGAGAGGTGCATCTGCACTGGAAGGACCTCCAGGAGGAGGCCGTCGCCCTGTCGACCTCATGGGAGCATCCCCTGAAGGATCGCCAGGACCTGCAGGCGCTCCTGGATGCGCTCGGGGTTCGGCGCGACGGGGCTCGCCAGCAGGCGGCCGAGCAGACCGCCGAGGTGCAGGCCCTGCACGACGAGATCCGTCAGCTCGAGGGCGTGGGTGGGCACTTCTCGCCCGAACTGCTGAGGGCTCGCGACCTGGTGGAGGGAGAGCTGCTGGCCGGGCGCTTCGAAGAGGTGGAGGTCGGTCAGGCCGCCCGTCAGCAGGCGCTGCTGGGTCCACTGGCCGAGGCCCTGCTGGTGGAGGACGGGCCCCAGGCCGCTCGGCTGCTGGCCCAGGCCCCGGGCGTTCCGGACACCGTCTGGCTGGTGGATGGGACCGCGGTTCTTCCGCTCCTGGACGAAGAGGAGCCGACAGGCGAGGCGCTTCCGGGCTCGGTCCTGGTTCCCGACCAGGGGGCCTTGCGTTTGACCCGTGAGCCCCGCCACCCGGTGCTGGGCCGCCGGGCCCGCGAGCGCCGGATCGCGGCCCTGCGACGCCAGCATGCCGAGGCCGAGCAGGAGCTGGAGAGAACCTTCGCGTCCCTGCGCCGACTGGATGCGGGCGCTCGGGCCGCCGGCGCCCTGTGGCCCCGGGTGGATCTCCTGGAACGCGGGGACCCGGCCCGCGACATCCTGGAGACCCTGGACCTGCGGCAGCGGGCTGCCGACGACCGTGAGGGGGCTCAGGCCCGGCTGGATTCGCTGCACTCCGCGCTGGAGTCCGCGCACACCCGCCGCCAGGCCCTGGAGACGCTGCTGCCCCGGGCGGGCCTGCTGGACCGCGCCGACCTGGCCGACGAGGTCCGTGCCCTGGAGGAGCGCCTGGAACAGGCCCGTCAGGCCGCGCGCAGGCTGGAGGTTACCGCCGTCGATCGCCAGGAGGTCGAGCTGGGCCTGGAGATCCTGCAGACCCTTCCCCCCAGCGACCAGGACCTGGAACGGTTTCGGGCCGAGCGGCTCCGGGCCGAGGCCGAACGGGATCGCCTGGCCCCGGTGGCCCACGACCTGAAGCACCTGTTGGAGAACCTGCCCGCCCTGGCCTGGTCAGACGCCCAGGAGACCCTGCGCCGCCAGGGGGCGCTCAAGCCCGGCCTGGAGGAGCAGATGCGGCGGGCCGAGCGGGTTCTGGAGGCGTGCCGGGGCCGCCAGTCCGACTCGGAGAAGACCACCCGGGACGCCCGCGACCGGTGGGACGCCCAGCGTCACGTCCTGGAGGTGAAACGAGAACTGCTCCGGCAGGAAGGAATCCGCCTGGACGACACCGGGGTGGAGGACCCCTCGCCAGAGGCCCTGGCTGCGGCCATCGAGGCCCACCGGGCCGCCGAGGCGTCCAGTCGTGACTGGGAGGCCCAAGAGCGGGAGTCCGGCGGCGCCGAGGCTCGCCTGCAAGAACGGCTGGAGGCAGTCCAGGTCGAACTGGAGGCGGCCCGCAAGACGGTGGCCGACGAGGAGAATGTGTGGCGCCCCGCCCAGGAGCGTTGGGTGCAGTTGCAGCAACTGGCGGCGGAACACCAGGTCCTGGCGGCAGCCACCACGCCCGCCTTCGACCAGGCCATGGGCAGCCGTCCGGCCGTGAACCTGTGGACCCTGGCGCAGAGGCACCGCACCGAACTGGTGGAACGCCTGGGAGCTTCCCGGGACGGAGCCCAGACCCTGGCCCGGGTGCGCGACCAGGCCGGCGAGGACTCCGACCTGCAGCAGGGGGAGCGCTACCTGAATGCCTGGCTGGCGGTTCGCGATTGGCTGCGCCGCCGCATCCCTGCCCAGATCGCCGAGGTGGATGAGCCCCTGGAGGCCCTGGAGCACCTGCGCTCCCACCTGGCCCGCCTGCAGGATCGCTTGGGCCAGCAGGAGGGGGACCTGCGTGGCCAGTCCTCGGACGTGGCACGGAACATCGAGACCCACGTGCGCCGGGCCCGCAGGCAGGTGCTGCACCTCAACACCGATCTGGCCCGGGTGCGTTTCGGCAGCATCCGTTCGGTGCGCCTGCGCCTGGGTCAGATCCAGAAGATGTGGGACCTCCTGGAGGGTCTCAAGGAGGATCAGGCCCAACACCTGCTCTTCGAGGCCACCATGCCGATCGAGGAAGCCCTGGATGAACTCTTCCGCCGCCAGGGAGGCGGCTCGACCTCTGGACGCAGGCTGCTGGACTATCGAGAGTATGTGGACCTGAGGGTGGAGGTGCAGCGCGAGGGGAGCGCGGCCTGGGAGCAGGCCAACCCCACCCGGATGTCCACCGGCGAGGCCATCGGGGTGGGGGCCGCGGTAATGATGGTGGTCCTGACCGCCTGGGAGCAGGACGCCAACCTCCTGCGCAAGACCCGCACCAGCGGGACCTTGCGCCTGCTCTTCCTGGACGAGGCCAACCGCCTGAGCCGGGACAATCTGGCCATTCTCTTCGATCTCTGCAGGAATCTGCAACTGCAACTGTTGATCGCGGCTCCCGAAGTGGCCCAGGCCGAGGGCAACACCACCTACCACCTGGTGCGCCGCGTGGATGGCCAGGGCCGTGAGGAGGTCCTGGTCAGCGGTCGGCGGACGGTCCGGGGGGATCTCCCGCCGGAGCCGGTGGCCTGATGTGGCAGGAACCCGCCCACTGTTTGGCACTGCTGGAGCTGCTGGTCCGGGGCGAGTTGCCTCGCCGCGTCGAGCAGGCCGAGGCCTGGGAGGAATTGATCCGACTGGGCTGGACGCGGCGCAGCGGTCGGGCACGCCTCCTGACGCTGGAACCCAGCCGCCGCCCACACGTCGAGGCAACCCTGGACAGTTGCTGGCCGGGATGGCGCACGGTCCGGGAGGACCTGGAGCAGGAGGGCCTGCCTCCCAGCCCGGAGGGTCTGCGCGAACTGGAGGTCCGGCGCCGGCGCGAGCACCTGCCGGAGGCTCTCTCGGGCCGGCTGAACCGGCGCACGGCCGCGGCCCTGGTGGGTGGCTACTCCAAGGGCGCCCCGATGGAGATCGACGGGGTCCAGGTCTCCCGAGACTTCCTGGTGCGCCTGCGTCCCCACGAGGGCCTGCAGGTCTGCCGGGATGGGCAGGTCCTGGATGGTCTGGCGCTGGCCCGGATCCTGGGTGAGCTGCCTGTGACTTCGCGGGCTTTGCAGGACGGAACCGAACTTCTGGGTCCGCCACCTCGGGCGCTCCTGACCGTCGAGAACCAGGGCCCCTACCTGGATCTTCCACGGCTCGAGGGCTGGCTGGTCGCGCTGCTGCCCGGCTGGCACCTGGACCCCGTCCGCCCCCTGCTTCAAGCCTTCCCCCAGGCACCCTGGATCCACTTCGGAGACCTCGACCCCAATGGAGTGCGCATCGCCCACAAGCTGCAGCGTATGAGCCGCGATCTGCGCTGGTTGGTCCCTGACTTCTGGGTCGAGCACCTTCCCGCAGCGCGGCCGTGCCGCTGGCCCGAAGGTCTGGTTCGCCCCGACGATCCGCCGTTGGTCCGCCGACTGGCAGAGGAGGGCCGCTGGCTGGAGCAGGAGCCCCTGGTCGTGGACCCTCGTCTGGGCGAGCTTCTGCGAGGACTGGCTTGATTCGGGCAAGAGTCCGCACGCGCCCTTCCCTGCACCCCAGTTCCCCGTCATGTTTCGCAGGAGATTCCTGGGAAGCGTGCTGGATTCCAGGCACGTGCCCGCCGTCGTTGCGTTCATCAGGTCGCGACGAGGCGGACCCGTCCTGCCAGGAGTGGTCGGGTTTCGCCGGAGCCCGGCGATGGACGGTTGCAGGGGTCAGGTAGACTTGGAACTTGATCCTCCCGGCGCAGGGAGGCTCCGCGGCAAAGAGAAGCCAGACGCAGATGTGCCTGGTGCTCAAACGAGGGCGTCAGGAGTTCCAGGGCGGGGTGCCACCCCGACAGCGGGAGGCATCGTGACCAGACGCGCGCTTCAGTTGCTCCTTCTGCTCGCTGGCCTGCTGGCAGTCGGGTCCTGGTGGCCTGTCGAGTGGACCCGGCGACTTCTTTCGGCGTCTACAACCCCTCGGGGGGGCCTCTCACCATCGGAGGCCTGCACATCGGAATGACCTGGACCCAGGTCGTCCAGGTTGCAGGTCGCAGGCCCGTGGAACTCCAGGACGGAGGCTTCCTGATTCCGGGCCCGGTGCGCCTTGATTTCGAGGCTTCCGATGAGACGCCGGGAGAGGTCTCGCCTCCGTCTGGTGCAGAACCGCGCGTCAACTGGCTGTGCGGAGAGGAGGTGACCCAGGACGGACGCCTGCTCTTGAAGATCGCCCTGTTTTCGGAGGAGGGGCCGCCCGACGTGACGATCGCCGACGCGGTTTGGGTCTTCGGACGACCCACCAACATTCCGGACGACACCCGTCTCTACGTGCGCAACGGGAAGGAGCACCGGGAGAAGGAGTCCGACCGGGTTCTGGGATTCGCTCTGGGGGATCAGATGCTGTCGTTGACCCTCAATCAGGATCGGTGGCTTGGAGTCGTGCTCAACTCGATCTCGCTTCGGGCCGGAGCCGACTCGGACCCGATCCCCGCGGCGCCGCTGTTTCGGCTTCTCCCGATTCGGGACTCGCTGCGCTCGGCGCCTGAAGCGGATCCCTGAACTCACCGGCACGCCGGACCGGGGTTGTCGGAAGAGGCGCCCGGGATCGCGTGCCGGTCCTGCGATTCTCCTGCACACACGGACCCCAGGTGGCCTCCTGCCCGTGTTCAGACGGGAGGCCAGTCCGGGCCAGGCACTCGCCATGATGGCTCAGGCAATGAGCAGTCACGGGGAGACGCGCGTGGTCGAGCAGCCTGACTCTACTCGCGCAGGTCGACCACCAGGATCTGCAGTCCGGCCGCCTCTCGGGTCGCGCGCAGCAGGGGATGGGGGTCCTGGCCCGGGGCCAGGCGGCGAGTCCTCGAGGCGTAGGGGGCCAGGGCCAGGTCCAGCAGGTCCAGGTTCACCGGTTGCCCCCCGGTGGCGGCGGCCACGCCGTTGGCGAAGATCGCGACCTTCAGGGGCAGTCCCCTCTGGACCGCTTCCAGAAGCGCCAGGGGGCCCATCGACAGGAACGAGAAGTCGCCGGTAAGAGCCCACACCTCGGGGACGCCGGCGGCCAGGGCGCCCAGGCCCATCGGCAGGCTGCCGCCCAGGCAGGTGGCCGCGTCCACGCATTCGTCGGGGGGCAGGCCGTACAGGCTGGACAGCGTCGTGTCGCCCGCCACGAAGGGGGGACGGTGCCGACGGAAGGCCGTGAAGAAGGGTTCCAATGCCCGAAGCTCGGCTCGCTCGGGCAAGGCTGGCAGCGCGGGTCGGGGCACCGAGTCCGCCGGGCGGCCGGTCAGTCGGGCCTGCAACACCGCGTGCTGGTAGGGGGCGAAGATCGGGGCCACCAGGTGCCGCTGGGGATCCCGGGAGGGCGGGAGGATGGGCGGGCAGACTGCGTTCCAGGACTCGGCGGCAGGTGCGTTCGGGTCCTGGGACATCTGCCGGCCGTCCACCACCACCGCCACGGGCAACCCGACCCGCTCGGACCTGTGGAAGGCCTCCGTCAGCACCATCTCGGGCTGGTCGTCGCAGGGCAGGTGGGGGAGATTCAGGGCCTTCAGGAAGGGCCTGGCGGCCAGGACGTTGTCTGAACTGCTGGCCAGAGGGTCTTCGAAGACCAGAAGGACCCACCCCGCGCGGACCCCGCAGGAGAGCGCCGAAGAGATCTGGTTGGCGGCCTTCAGGAGCCCGTGCGTCTTGAGAAGGGTGGCCGACCGCACCCCCGCCAGGGAGGCGCCGTGCGCCAGGCCACAGGCGATCTCCTCGTGATAGGACAGCATCGGGCGGCCCAGGGCCTCCCAGACGGGGGTGACCCCGAAGCCGGGAACCACGCTGAGGAGACCCGGTTGGCAGGCGCGCAGGGCAGAGGCGAGTTGCTGGGCAGTCATGGGGTCGTTTTCGCGTCGTCGGTGGGGGAGGCCTGCGGGGCGCGGGCGGCCGCAGCGCCCGAGTGGCTTTGCGAGGAGAGCGGACCCGGCGCCTGGTGACGTCCGCCAGCCGGTCGCGCAGGCCTCTCGGCCCTGCCAATACGGGCAGGTCCTGCGGGCAGATGCTCGCGCCGCCCCCCTCCTGTCCTGCGCTCGAACGGCAGGGGTCACTCCTCGAGCCGGTTCAGCCTCCCCAAGACCTCCTGAAGCTGGTCTTCCAGCCGGGCCACGCGTTCCTCGAGGTCTGACACCGTGGACCGGCGCGGCGCCGGCGACTCCTCGGGCACCTCGAGGTCCTCCACGGGGCCGCCGAGAAGGTGGGCATATCGTGCCTCCCGCCGCCCGGGCTGGACCTGCAGTTTGACGACCAGGGGACGGGGACGCGAAGCCATTTCCTGCAACGCGGACTCCACGGTCTCGAGATCGTCGAATCGGTGCATCCGCGTGCATCGGACGCGGAGCTCTCCGGGGGTCTGCGGCCCCCGCAGCATCAATTCGGCCAGGAGGGCCGTGCTGGCTGGCGGCAGGTCCAACTTCTCGGACAGCGTCTCTTTGAAGCGCGGGACCCGCGCGCCGGCCCCGCTCAGGATCATGGACCACCCGTCGGATCTCGTGCTCTTCAGGGCGGCGTTGACGGTGGAGGCGTCGTATTCCACCACGGGATCGCGGTTGGACGCCTGGTTGCAGGCCAGGACCGTGGCGTTCATCGTGAGGGGGTAGGAATCGGGCGTGCTGAGCCGCTTCTCGACCAGGCACCCAAGCACCCTCACCTCTTCGGGGGCGAGTTGATAGTCCATGGGCATGTGTTCCGTCGGGGCGGGTCCAGCCCCTCCTCGCGCGGCCAGGCTTCGTGAGGCCTGTGGCTGGTGCGCCTCCGACCGCTCCCTCGGGGGGGGCGCGGGAGGTCCCGAAAAGCGAAGAACCCCTGCCGGTCGGGGGGGGACACCCGGCAGAGGTCGCTTCTGAACCCAGAATAACCGCTCGGGAAAGATGGCGCCAGGGCCGATTGTCCTGTCTGGCCATGGCAGGATCGGAGGGGTGGGGTGGGATGAACCTACCAGTTGGGATCCTCGGGGGGTAGGACCAGGCCGCTACAAGTCGCAGGCGGGCAAGTCCGGGGGCAGGGACTTCGCGTGGCGCCATGGTTGCCACCCACGTCTTCTGGCTGGTCGGCGTCAACATTCCCTGGCTGCAATTCCCGTCCGCCGGGGGTGGGGCGGCGATGGTTCCGTGACACCTCCACTGGTTGCCGGGCGTCCCCACGGACTGACCTTCACGGGCTGCAGAACCTTGACTCTTCGGGCTGTGCGGCCTGGCGGTCCGAGGACCGGGCGCTTCGAGCGGAGAAAGAACCGGGCATGATGGATCGTCGCCGCTTCCTGATCGTCGGTTTCGCCGCCCTTCTCTTTCCCGGGAAGGCCTTGGCCAGCACGAAGGTCGACGTGGCCCGGGTGTATGGGAAGATCCAGATCGTTCAGGCCTTCCCGGACTTCAAAGTGAAGGTGGTCACCAGCTTTCCCGACCTGAAGGTGCAGAAGGTGACGTCCTTCCCGGACGGCCCGGGGAAGTGGCAGTTCGTGGACAGCTTCCCCGACTTCAAGATCCAGTGGGTCGACAGCTTCCCCGATTTCACCATCCAGTGGGTCGACAGCTTTCCCGGGCTTCCGTGAACGTGACCCGTTCTTTGCGGCCTGAGACTTCCCGGATTCGATGGCCGCGCCGAGGGTCCAGGAAGGGGCCGGTGGCCTCAGCGCAGGCGCAGGGCCTGAATCAGCGTCTCGTCACTCGATGCCGGTTTCTCCCAGAGCGCGGGCGACGGGTGCGCGCGCGTGTCCGCCCCGTTCTGCATCGTCCCACCTGGGTCGTGCCCGGGCCTGCCCTCAGCGATAGGCGTAGACCACCTCAAGCAACTTCTTGAAGTTGGGGATCATCTGCTTGTAGCGCAGGAAGACCAGTTTGTCGGCGCCCAGAAGGCCCTCGGCCATCATCTTGAAGGCCCGGGGCGAGAATTCGATCAGGTCCCGCAGGGGAAGGTAGAAGTCCCCGTCCAGGTTGTAGCTGATCTCGGTCTGCATGACGGCCTGGCGACTCTCACCGTGACAGTGCGGGCAGGTTCCCAGATTGGCCTTGGATTCGAAGCCGCAGTGGCTGCACTTGCGGAAAGCGGTGAAGGCTGAGGCCGGGAAGAGGTCCCGGGCTTCGAAGGAGGTGCGCTTGTGCGCTTCCAGTCGGATTTCCTCGATGCGCTCCAGGGTCGTGCGTCGGGTCCTCTTCAGGTCGCGGTTCAACTCTCCCAGCACTCCCGAGGCGGCGACCCGTTCGGCGTTGGCCACGGCTTTCGTGGGGGATTCGGGCGCTGCCGCGGCCAGCGTGGCTGCAGCAGCCACACGGGCCGACACCGCCGCAGGGTTGATCAGCAGCACGGCCGGGGCCGCGGGGGCGGCGCCAGGCAGCGGGATCTTCAGGAAGGCAGCCAGGTTCTTCAATTCGACTCGAGCCTTGGGGGTCTCCAGGGCCTGGCGGACGGTCTCCAGGAAGAGGGCCTGCATGGCCGGAGACTTCTCCAGGTTCTGCATGAGCAGGCTGACGGTCTTGCGGTGCCTGTCGCCGGTCACGGCGCTGTTCAGCAGGAGCAGCATGGGGTCCCGGACCTCGGGGCTGGCGCTCAGGGCCTTCAGGAAGGTGGTCAGGCAGTCGCGCCCGGCCTCGCTGGTGGTCGCCTGAGCCAGGGTTCGCAGCACGGCGTCCCGCGAGTCGGGAGTGCGGTTCATCTCCAGGGTGAGTTGGCGAAGGCTCTCTGACCCCGCGGGCCCCTGCATCCCTGAGGCCATGCCCAGGATGAAGTCATTGCGGGCCTGGGTGTTCGTGCGCAGGTAGGAGACCAGCTCGGCCACGACTTCGCGGCCGACCGGAGTCGAAGCGGCTCCCGCCATCAAGCGGAAGAGGCGACTGGCGTCTGAATCGGATCCCGCGATCTGGTGCAGGAGCCCGGCCAACGGGTCGGAGCCGGATGCGCCTGGGGCCAGGCCGGGGGGGGAGGGGAGCAGGAGGAACAGGAGGGTCGTCTGCCGGGCGTGGTCGCCGGCCAGATTGTCGGCGAGGGTCAGGAAGGCCTGGGCGCCCTCCGATGTGCGGACCTGCAGGGCCACCTGTTTCCTGAGTCCCTCCAGGGATTCCGGCGTCCGGGTCAGGTCCTGCACGAACTCATGGAAGAGGAGTTGTCCTTCTGGTTCACGGGTGGTCAGGGCGGCCATCTCCAGGAAGCCACCGAAGGTCTCGGCCTGTTCCAGGAGTCCTTGCAGGGATTGGCGTCCCTGGGGGCTCTCGGCAGCCGTCTTGAAGGTCCCCATCAAAGAGGCGGCAGCCGTCGGGTCCTTGCTGGAGTTGCTCAGCAGGCGGGAGACCTCGCTCCGCCCTTGTTCCGTCTCGGCCGCGCTGGCCAGGGTCGTGGTCACCGAGGCTGCCAGCGTGGGCTGCCGGGCGGCTTCGTTCAGGAAGTGACTGGTCTGGGCGCGCCCCTCAGGTGTCTCGGAGGCCGTGGCCAGGACCGCGGCGGTCGGGGCCGACAAGCCCTTGTCGAGGCTGGCCTGGTTCAGGAACAGGGTGGTCTGCTCGCGGCCTTCCGGGGTCTGGAGCGCTGCGTTCAGGACCCGGACCGTCGGAACCGACGTCTCCTGGTCCCGGCCAGCTTGATTCATGAAAACGGTGAGCTCGCTGCGGCCCTCAGGGGTCTGGGAGGCCGTGGCCAGAACCGCGACGGTCGAGGCCGACAGGCCCTTGTCGTGGCTGACCTGGTTCAGCAACCGGGTGGCCTGTTCGCGTCCTTCGGGGTTCTGGAGGCCCGTCCCCAGGAGCCGGATGGTGGCAGTCGAGGTCTCGGGGTCCTGGCTGGCCTGGTCGAAGACGCGGCCGGCCTCGAGCCGTCCCTGGACGCTCTCGACTGCCGTGGCCAGGACCGAGAGGGTCGAGGTCGAGAGGCCCGGGTCGCGGCCAGCCTGGTTCAGCAACCGGGTCGCCTGTTCGCGACCTTCGGGGCTCTCGAGGGCCGTCCCCAAGAGCCGGGTCGTTGCGATGGAGGCTTCGGGGTCCTGGCTGGCCTGGTCGAAGAGGCGGCCGGCCTGGATTCGGCCCTGGACGCTCTCGGTCGCCTTGGCCAGAACCGAGAGCAGTGGGGTTGCCGTCTCGCCATCCTGGCTTGCCTGGTTGAAGAGCCGGGTGACCTGGGTGCGCCCCTCTTCAGTCGAGGTGGAACTGGCCAGGGCGCTCGTGAACTCCGAGGCCGCAGTAGAGTCCTGGCCGAGCCTCTCGAAAAAGTTCTCGGTCTGGGTGCGGCCCTCGATGGTCTCGCCGGCGCTGGCCATCGTCGCCACCAGGGACTTCGAGGCTTCCGGGTCCTGGCCCACGTTGGCCAGCAGGCGCTTGATCTTGGCGATGCCGTCGTCGCCCTCGGAGGCCTTGGCCAGGAAGCTCATGAAACTCGTCGAGGCGGCCGGGTCCCGGCTGACCTCGGACATGGTCTGCCGGGCGCTGGCCAGGCCTTCCGGCAGCTCGGAGGCCTTGTTCACCACGGCAAGCAGGGACTTGGAGGCATCCGGATCCTGGCTGACGTTGGCCAGCAGGCGCTGGGTCTTGGCCACTCCGTCGTGCCCCTCGGTGGCTTTGGCCAGGACCCCGACGAATTCCGCAGAGGCAGCGGGGTCTCGGTTCATCTGAACCTTGGCGGTGAGGTCGGCCAGGCTCTGCGTGGGGAGGCTCAGGCTGGCCCTGGCGAAGCGCGGGGGGCCTGCGGCGGGTTCCCCCGAGAGATGGGCCGCGGTCCTGGCGAAATCGGTCAGTCCCTCCTTGCTGCTGGTCGCTGAAGTCAGGGTGTTCACCAGGGTCCCGGACGCCGCCGAATCCTTGCTGATGTTCTGCATCAGGGTTCCGAAGTCGGCGCGTCCCTGCGGTGTTGCGGTGGTCTGTTTCCAGGAGCCCAGGAGGGCTTTGGAGGCAGCCGGGTCCTGACGGAGGTTGTCCATGAGCCTGGTTGCCTGGTCGCGGCCCTCGGCGCTGCGGGTCGCTTCGGCCATGGTGGGCAGCAGGCTGGTGCGCGTCTCGGGCTCGCGCAGGAAGGAGGTCAGGTTCGTCCGCCCGGCAGGGGTGGCGCTGGAATCGGTCAGGGCACGGAAGGCTGGCTCGCTCGCTTCTCGCATGGCCATCGAGAAGGACTGTCGGCCCTCCGAGGAGGGCAGCCCCCGGGCCAGTCCCTGGAAGAGAGCCGACTGGCCACCTGGAGTCTTGCCCAGATTGCTCACCAGGGTTTTGAACGCGCTCGAACCTTCCGGGGTCTTCAGGTCGCGGCCAAGCCCCTGGAAGAACTGAGTCTTGCTGGAAGAGTTCTGCTCCAGATTCTGCAGGAATCGGGTCGTGCCGGCGGCACCACCGGTGGAGTGGCTGAGGGTCAGGCTGGCGGTGGCCCTCTGGGGTCTGGCTTCCGGTGTGGTCGGAGGTCCGGTGGGAATCTGGACTCGTTGGGGGGTCTGGGGCTTGGGTGCGTTGGGCACCTGGGGCCTGG
>DIWH01000034.1:17412-20908 GCA_002423485.1 Candidatus Xenobium occultum
TGCGTTGGGCACCTGGGGCCTGGGCGCGTTCGGCAATCGGGTCCCATCCGCTGACCGGGTTTCGGCCTGGTTTCTGGCCTGGGGCGGGTTCTTCTCTCGATTGGTCGAGACGAAGTCCTTCAACCGCTCGTAGGTCCCGTCCAGTTGCTCCTTCAGGCGCAGCGCCTTCTGGGCTTGCTCGAGTTGGGCGGTCAGGTCGCGGCTGGCCAGCAGGCCTCGGCACTTGTCCAGCAGGTGCTTCAGTTCCTGTTGAAAGTCTTCCAGGTAGTTCCCCAGGTCCGCCAGCTCCTCTGGCGAGAGGTTTCTCAGGCCTTTGGACAGCTTTTCCGAGACTTCACGGTAGATTCGTCCGGCTCGGAGCGTGCGTTCGTTGATGTCCTGGTGTTCGGTCTGATCGAGGCGGTTCTCGGCCAGCGTGCGCAGGGCCGAACCCGGCGTCCGCAGGGTGCTGGAGGTCGACCCCCCCACGCTTGTGCCCGTGAATCCGCTGGGGTTGAAACCTCTGGAGGGCCCGGTCGAGGGACCGCTTGAGGAGCCACCTCCGACCGAGACGCCTGGCTTGATGGACGTGGTGCTCGGTCCGACCGGTCCGCTGGTCTTCTGGACCTGGTCCCAGAGCTGTCTCCCGACCCCGCCGGAGATGTTTGAATCCATGATCCGACCTCCTACACGCCCCCAGGTCAGGCTCCGTCAGGAGTCATCAAGTGACAGTCTTTGCTGTTTGCATTGTAGCACGAAGATCAAGGCAGTTGCAGGTCTTCCTCGTGGCACAACCGCAGCAACTCCCTCTTCTCGGCGACCATCCCCTCCAAGTGATCCAGGATGTCTCCGGCCTTCTGGGCGCGGCTCAGGGCGCGGTCGATCAGGGAGTCGTCCTGGGAGTGGGAAGCCTCCTCCAGCATCCACAGCGCCTCACCAAAGACTTCGAGGGCCTTGGCCATGAATCGGGCGATTTCGTGCCGGTGGGGGTTGGTCTCGGGCACTCCGGTGTATTTGGAGGTCAAGCGTTCCAGGCGGGCCTTGACCTGAGCCAGTTCAGCCTCCGGGTTCTGCCCCTCTCGGATTCGACCCGCCAGGTCGTGCAGGTGCGAGGTCAGGGTTCGGCCCAGGGCGTTCCCTCCGGTTCCGGCCCGGCGATTCGTGTGGCGGGCCCTCAATTGCAGCAGTGGGGCCAGTTTGCGCTCCCACTGGGCATGCGTCAGCCGATCGAAGATGCGGGCAACCAGATGCCTGGCTTGTCTGGCGCCGATCAGGGCCTGCAGCACGCGTTCGTAGAACTCCCGACCCAGTTGGCGCACCGCCGGGTCTCCGGCTTCAGCCGGCAACGTCAGGAAGTCCTGGTAGGCCTGGCTCACCTCCTGGCTGAACAGGGCCTTGACGACCTGCTCGGCGATTCTGGATCCTTCGGAGTTCGAGTCCCGGGCCAGGACCTGCAGGTCCGGTCGGGCGCTGCCAGCCAGGTATCGGCGGATCTGCTGGAGGGTCAGGCCCGATTCCTGCAGACGACGGATCTCGGCCAGGATCTCGAGGACCCGGGCGGGGAAGAAGAGCACACGCTTGTCGACCGATTCCGACGGGTGCCGCTCGGGGTGGGGCAGAAGGCCCTGGGAGACGTAGAACTTCAGCGTCCTTTGGCTGATCTCGACTCCGAGCTTGCGGGCTTCGGCGACAACCTGTTCGGAGGTCAGCAGGGGCTCCTGGTTCAAGTCACCCGGCCCCCACCCAGAGCCTCCTTGTTTTCCTGGACGACCATTTCCACGGCAACCAGAAGGTCCTCGGCTTCCTCTGCCTTTTCAAGACCTTGCTGGATCAGCGTCGCCTCGGGCTCTTCCAGGAAGGTCTTCATGGACTCGACGCACTGGGCGTACAGGTCCAGGGCCTCGACAACGAAGGCCTGCACGACCTCGCCACCGGGAGGGGGTGGCTTCTGGTATCCACGGTGCAGGGTCTGGATGTCCTCCATGACTTCATCCAGGACACCTTCCAGGGCGTCGCGGTGGAAGTCCGGCTCGGCCAGCATCTGCTCTCCGAGGTTCCGAAGGTGCTCAAACAGGCTCACCTGTTCCAGATCTTCCGGTCTATTTTCCATCTTCGGGCTCCTCCGGTTGCCTCCCTCGGAGATTCTTCTCGTAGTGGAGGACGCCGATCTTCTGCAGGTCTTCCAGCAGCACGGCAGTGACGATGAAGGAACACTTGTTGACCGTGGGGACATACAGGGCGCATTCGGGGAAGCACTCCCGATCCGTGAAGGGGCAGATGGGCATGGTGACGTTCCTCCACGCGAGTTCTCGGATCCTTGGGTTCCTGGCTCTGGTTGGACCTCCTGCCGGGGGGCTTTACAGCCGAGCGGACAGTGGTATATTCGGAGTATAGATGTTGACAGTGGTTGCTGTCCAGAAAGAGTGAGGCCATCAGGATGGATGCTGTCAGGGGCAACTATGGATACTCTGCGCGGGAGACCACGCCCCGGCGTGAAGTCCAACGGGCCGATCTGGTCGAGAAGGCTCGTGCGGCCGCGCAGGCCGAGGCTCTGTCCGAGGCCGAGATCGAGGAACTCACGGCATTCTGCAACAGCACGCTGCAGGACGTCGATCAGCTTCGAAAGCCGAAGTATCCTCAGGACGTGTCCTCCTGCTTCCCGCGGAGCCTGGAAGAGATCGAGCTCCGCAACAAACTGCGCGTGCGCCTCCAGGACAACTCCACGGCCCGCGAGGTCAAGCAGGGGTACAGTCAACTTCTCAACGACCTCAGTGGGGATTCGGCCACGGCTCGCCAGATGGTCGACAAGATGGGGCCGGGGACCCACACGCTGAGCAACGGCGACGTCGTGGAGATCTCCCGGGACGACAGCGGCAATCTTGAGGTATTCACCAGGTCTCCGGACGGTTCATCCAAGAAGGTCTTCTACAATTCGGAGAATCCCAAGGACGTCCGGGTTCAGAACACCTCTGCGGATCATCAGATGTGTGAGACCGAACGCAAGGGTCAGACCCTGACCGAGACCAGAAACTTCAGGGAGACGACGACCTATTCGATGGAGGAGGACCGGGTGGTTCGCGTGGAGTGCGGTCCCGCCCTGGATGATCACACGAAGACGACGGTCAATCCGGACGGCAGCACCCAGACCCGTGAGCTGATCTACGTCTCCGACGAGCCGGGTCCCGACGGAGAATTCGGAGTCTACAACGAGACCCAGGAACCGGCTCGCTCGATCGGGGTCGGTGGCAGTGGCGGTGTCGCTCCGAGGCCGGATGGACTGGGCACTGACAAGAGGCCTCCCTACATTCTGGGTGGCGCCGTTGGCGGGGCGGTCAGCAGCAGTCTCGGTGGCATCGCACTCGATGGTCAGGTCGGAGTCGGTGGCGGTGTCGGTCCGAGGCCGAATGGACTGGGCACTGACAAGAGGCCTCCCTACATTCTGGGAGACTCCGTTGGCGGTTCGGTCGGCCACAGTGTTGGCGGCACCGTGACGGGCGGTCCGGTTGGTGGTGGCGCC
>DIWH01000034.1:20958-52547 GCA_002423485.1 Candidatus Xenobium occultum
GTCGGCGGCACCGCGATGGGCGGTCAGGCCGGAGACCGCGTCGGAGGGGTTGCGGATGAGGTCCCGCCGGCCGCGTCGGCCGAATAGCCCGACACCGGGACGGGCGCGGACCCTCCGCCTGCTGAAGAGGTCGGCGTCGAGGGAGGGTTCCTTCCGGTAGAGCAGAGATGAGGAGGCTGGTCCTGTGAATTTCCTGCAATCAATCTTCCTTGGTGGTCTTGGGGGGCTCGGAACCTCCGCAATGCCGGGCTTGGGCTTCAGCAGTCCGGGTATGCAGATGTTGCTGGGCAACATTCTGGGAGGAGCCTTCGTCAAGGGTGGCTTCCAGATGCAGGCCGGCACCGCGCCGATGATGCAGCAACTCTCTCAGGTGTTCGGGGGCCGACAGCAGCAGGGGGGACAGACCTTCTCGACCTGGCTGAGCAACCTGGACCGGCCCACCTTCCAGCCTGATGCGTCCAAGTCACCCGTCGAACAGTATCACGACCTTCATCGGTTCGCCCGCGAAAGCGGCTCTCGGGATGGCACACCGGTGGCTGATTGGACTGATTCCAAGCAGGATCTGGCGGCGGTCAAGTACCTGGATGACCTGGTGATCAAACAAGACGACGTGATTGTCAGCCGACTGAAGAGAGCCCCGTTGCTCCAGAGGATGGCAGTCGCCGAACAGGAAGAGAAGTTCCGCGAGCGCCGCGAGCTTCGGGCTGCCGAGGGGCACCCCGTGACCGGTCGCGAGGAGATGCGCGAGCGCTCCTTGTACATGGAGAAGCTCTATCAGGATGGCCGGATCGGCTCCGATCTGGGGGACGCCAACCGAGACCTGATGACGATGCACGGGTGCTCCCTGCAGTCGTGGGCCAACGTCTACCTGAAGAACGGCTTTCCCCCGCCGTCCGACATGCCGGTCGAAGAACTCCAGCGCTCCCCCTACAACCCGCAGAACCTCCAGGCTCAGGGCACCAGGCAGAATTCGCGGAACGCGGACGCCTGATCGTGTTGATCTGCGAAGCGCTTCTGCTCGACGCACTCACCCACCTCGAGGCCCTCATCGAGAGACTTGAGGAGGGTGAGCCCATCTCCCACCAGGTCCATTTCTCGTTGGAGCGCATGATCTGGATGACCGACCAGCCTCTGGCGGAAGACCTTTCGGAGGTCCGAACGCTCCTCGAAGGCCTGTCTCGGGAGCCTTCTTCCCACCGGGTCGCCCGGCTCCGCCAGGCGGTGGAGTCCCTGGGGCCCGTTGGCCCCACGGCCTCGGCTTTGGCCAATGCGCTCTTGGATTCCGCCGTGACCGCCGTTCAGGGCGAGAGTCGAGAGCCGTTCGCAGGACAACTCGAGGCCTTCGGCTCAGAGTTGGCGACCCTGGCTTCCCTCTTTTCCAACCTGGGCGCCGGGGGGCCGACGGAGGGCTTTCGGGAAGTGGCTCGCACCGGCGGGCAGCAACTCGAGTTGGTTCGAGCCGCCTTGGGAAAGGTGGAGGAGGCGGTGACGGGCAGCTCCCGGGAGGGCCTGCGGCAGGCGGGGCAGGCCCTGGTCCTGGCCATGAACTGCGTGGCGCAGTCCTTCCGCGAGATGGAGAGGCTGCGTGCCTTGGGAGGCCGCGTCTCCTGCGTGCAGTGCAGCCATTCCAACATGCCCGACAGAACCCGGTGCCAGGAGTGTGGGGCTCCCCTGCCCGCCACCAAGGTGGACCAGGAGGTGGTTCTGGACATCCGGATCGGTGGCGACGGCACTTCAGGCCAGACGCAGATGACCGAGAACCTGGCCAGGATTCTGAGGGCCTGCGAGCAGTATTGCCGCGGCACGCTGGAGGTCGAAGCCTTCCTTCGGGAGGTGGCCTGGCTGAAGGATCTGTTCCTCCGGGCTCAGCGCCTGGGCCTGGGTGAGGGTGAGGAGGTTCAGCAGGCGATCCAGGAGTTCCAGGCGGCCTTGGATCTGCTGCACCGAGGCGGTGAGCATGAAGAACGCGGCCTGGTCGACACCGGTCGCCGAAGGTTGTGGGAGGCGGCCGGGAAGCTTCAGGCCTCGGCCTGAGGTTCCAATCGCCGAAGATCGGAGCCGTCGGCGCCGGCCCCAGCAGTTCGTGTTCCGCCCCTCGCCCCCGTGGATCTGGAAGCCGCTCCGGGGCGCCATCAGGCTTCTGGCTCTTGACCAGCCTTCGTCAGCCAGGCGTCCAGGGCGTTGGCGAACTTGTGGGCGTCCTTCTTGCTGAAGGGGGGCGGGCCCCCGCCCTGGAGCAGACCCGCGTTGCGCAGGTCCTCCTTCAGGTCGCGGATGGCCGAGCGCTCGGCGCCCTGGTCCTCGGTATAGAGGAAGCCTCGGGGGTCCAGGGCGCACGCGCCCCTGCGGACCGCGCGTCCCGCCAGCGGCACGTCGGCGGTCACCACCAGGTCGCCGGGTTGCACGCGCTCGGCGATCCAGTCGTCCGCGACATTGTAGCCCTCTGCCACCACGACGCAAGTCACGCCGTCGGGCACCCGCAGGGGCTTGTTGGCAACCAGGAGGATCTCCGCGCCGACCCTGGCCGCCGCCCGCAGGAGGATCTGCCTGGCGTCGCCTGGCAGGGCATCGGCGTCCACAAGGATCCTCATCAGGTGCCGGGTCTTCGCATCGTGACCAGAGCGAACCTGCCCGGGGCCGAATGCGGGACTGGACCCAGGAGGAGGACCCCGCCTGGCCGAATCCAGGAACCCGGCAGGAAACCCCTCGACGATGCTCGGTCGGGGTTTCCGACCGGGCCCCTATAGGTCTGGGAGGTGACTCGACATGAACCTTCGCTCAGTCCTTCTGGCCTTGCCCCTCCTCCTGCTGCTGGCGGGAGCCTCGGTGTCGGCCCCCGCACCCGGGAAGATCCCCCTCGACTACCCCGTCGTCCCCACCACGGCCAAGGCCGGGGATTGGGTGCTCACTCCTCCCCGTTTGTGGCTGGACCAGGCCTTCGAGAAGGGGGTCCAGTCCCAGACCTTCATCTTCTACGCCGCCACGATGGTCAAGCCGGGCGCTGCGGAATCGACCGTGAAGGATCTCATGGGCAAGGAGTTCGCCATGCCCAACTCGCTGATCGTGCCGATCCGCAAGGGCCAGAAGGCCGCCGTGGGAGACATCGTGCTGACCTGGTGGCAATCCGGCTCGGGAATGCAGAAGTCGCTGGTGATCCAGGGCGGGACACCCACCCAGCCGAAGGTCCTGCACCTGGACCTTTCTTATGAAAACCCGGCCGGGGTGGGCAAGAAGCCCGATACCCTGAAACCCGACACCTTCCATCGCCTGGGCAAGGCCCTGGAGCCCGGCACGATGGTGACCTTCAAGGATGGCTCCTTCTGGAAGGCGGGCCAGGTCCTGAACCGGACCTCGGCTCAGGTCCTGTATCTGGGATTCGCGGGCCGAATCGGGGTGGTTCCGGCCAAGGCCTGCCACGCCCTCCCGGTCCGCCCGCAGGGCCTCAAGGCCGGCGGCCAGGTGATGGCCCGCTCCAGTCTGGGATCCCTGCAGCCGGCCAGGATCGCGAAGATCGACCCGGCCATCGGCCGTGTCTTCGTGACCTTCCCGAAGGCGGGAGACCCCAAGAAGGTCCTGGCCGTGGCCTTCGGCGACCTGATCTCCAAGTTGCCTTGAAGCCCCGGTAGACCGGGCGTGCTGAGTGTCCGTGTGCCCCGTGGGCCCGAAGGGCCTCCGGGGGCGGCCCCTGCAAGGCCGTTCTCGGCTCGAGTCCGTCTGTGCTTCGCGCCGACCAGGGGCCTCCTCTCCGGGGACGACCGCCAGGAGCCTGTGTGAGCATTCGGACCAGGCCTCGCAGAGGCCACCGAAGCATTGTTCACGCAGGCTCCCAGGTCCGGCCTGCCCCTCACGCGTCCCTGCCTGAACGAAGCCACAAGAGAACATCACGCCCAGGCGAATCCTGTGCTTGCAGCTCATCGGGGGGGCTCGGCGTGCGTCCTTGTGACACTTGTTGGATGCCCCAACTGCCCAGGCTCTGAACCTTCTGGGAGGCTCCCCGGGCGCTTCCGACCTGCCAGACCCTGGTGGCCTGACCGGGACGAGACCAGGCTTCACGGGGGCTCGATCGTCGCTGCGGGGAGGAGACCGTTGACGGCTTCGTGGGGGGCTCGGTCCAGGAGGCCTTCAAAGGCATCGCCGCCCTGCTGGCCCAGGGCTGCTAGGGTTCGGGTTGGGCAGGGACGTCGCGAAGGAGGAGCACCTCCGCCGGGCCGCGCAGGCGTTCACCCGGATGCAGGGCGTAGTTCACCTGCGCCACCATTCCTACCTGGCGGGTCTGGTCGGAGGTGACCACCCGGAAGGAGAGCTCCGCGTGGCCGGGATGGGCTGGCAGGGGAAGAAAGACCTGACGGCTGCGCAGCCACTGGGGCGATTGACCCATCCTTTCAAAGATCCAGGGTTCCCAGGTGAAGGTCACGTGCTGGGAGGGGTTGCCGTCCAGATCCAGCCGGAAGGTTGGATCGTCGGGAAGGTCGTCGGGCCCCATCACGTTCCCGCAGGGCTCGAAGACGATCAGGTGCAGGCTGGGGTTGGGGCTTTTCTCGGCGGTGGGGCGGTAGCCTCGCCATTGCAGGTCCAGCCCCATGGTGGGAGGGTCCGGTTGATAGAACAGGACCGTGAACTCCGGGGCACTGGGGTCCAGCATGGAACGACGGAGTTTTCCGTCTGAACGGAAGGGTCTCTGCGGGCCATCCAGGGAATCTCCGATGGGGTCGACGGCCATCTGATCGATCCGCAGGGTCTGATCCCTTTGGTGCACCAACAACTGGTCCAGGCGGCCGTTCCCGTTGAGGTCCACGACGTAGAGGCTGCCCAGCAGGCAGGTCTCGAGCAGGGCGCCCAGTTTGACGGGACCGACGAAGCGCAACCGACTGGTCGGGATGGGGACCTCGGGAACCCCGTCCAGGGCCCGCAGGGTGGTCGCCTGCAGGCTCACTTCCAGGGTGCCGGGGGCCACCTGCCGGGTGGTCAGGGGGCCCAGGGTTGTCGGCGGGCCTTCCTGGGAGAGGGCCGGCAGCACCAGACAGGTCGCCATGGCGCCGAAGAGCAGGAGGGGGGCAAGGTATCGCAGCATCTCGTGGCCTTCGGCAGGGCAGGAGGGATTCCCCGCAGGCCTCAACGCAGGTCCAGGCCGACGCCGTTGGGAAGTCTGGTCACCGGACCCATCCCCGTCGAATCCAGGAACTCGAACACGACTTGCCTCCCCGATGCGGTCTCGCGCCCCCGGGGTTTGCCCGGAGCCGCAGGTCGCCCTCCTCTGCGGCCCCGGGCGGGCAGTTCGAGGCTTGTCCGACCAGCCTCAGGACTACTTGGCCGAGTAGACCTCCTCGGACGGCTGGACAACCACGAAGCCGTCGCCACGGAAGTGCATCTGGAAGCTCTCGCCGCCACCCCGGCCGAAGAGCGTGCTCAGGCTGATGTCCGTCTTGAGCTCGGGCTGCAGTTCGCCCGACCAGGCCACGGTGGCGTTGGGGTCCGTCATCACCGGCTCGGAGGCCGAGCACTTCAGCGTGAGCGGGTGGCCGTGCGATGTGATGGCCACGTAGCCAGTGCCGCTGAGTTCCACGCTGAAGAGCCCTCCGGCCATCATCCCGGCGATCTTCTTGATCATCCGCACATCGTAGGAGATGGTGTCCTCGAAGGCGAGCAGGTCATTGCCCTGCACGTTGAGCTTCTGCCCGTCGAGCCGGATGATCGAGATGTGCTTGCCGCGGTCCGCCACGTAGAGCTTGCCCTGTCCGCTGGCGGATGCCAGCACCGTCATCTCACCCGTCATCGCTTTCTTGAGGAACTTGCCGACGCCGCCCGCGAAGGCCCCTTCGCGCTCGAACTTGATCTGGCCGGTGTAGGCCACCATGGCGCCAATCTTGGTCCACACGCGGCCGGACAGGTTGATCTCGAGCATCTTGGTGGACTCCAGCTCGAAGACACCTTGCCCCCGGTCCTTCTGTCCGGTCTGCTCCAGGAACTGGCTCAGGGAAGAAGCTTGCATCTCGCTGCTCATCAGGTCGGCCTCCGAATTGGTTTGGCCGTCCCTTCGGAGCCGGGCAATGCACCTCCTGGGACAAGCCGGGTCGGCGGGTCACCGTATGGCCCGCCAGGATCACCTGCGACGCGGCATCGACTGCGGCCTGCCGTGACCGCTCGCTTTTCCTGGCCGGAATCTGGCCGCTTCTGCTCGATGGCGATGGCCACCGGAACTGACCCGCGGAACCGGGAAACAGGGAAGGGAGCGGTGGACCGGGTCCTTGCTCCCTCCGGTTGGCTGTGGCACTTTGAGTTTTCAGGACCAGACACCTCGAGGCTCGCTGGGGAGCCGGCGGGGGGCAATGAGTCTCGGCGAGAAGACAATGAAGCTCGAATTGAGCCAAGCGGAGGAGCAAGCCCATGAACGAATTCCTGTTCAGTTCCCGTGCAGAATTCAGGGCCTGGCTGACTGAAAACGCGTCGTCTGATGAGGGGGTCTGGCTGGTCTTCGGAAAGAAGGGCGGGCCGGTGACGCTGAAGGCGGGAGAGGCATTGGAGGAGGCGATCTGCTTCGGGTGGATCGACGGGCTCATGCAGAGCGTCGATGATACGAAATACATCAAATACTTCAAGCAACGCAGCGTGACCAGCAACTGGTCCGAAACGAACAAGAAGCTCGTGGAGAAGCTGGAAATGCAGGGGTTGATGACCGACTCCGGCCGGGCGAAGGTTGAAGCGGCGAAAGGGAGCGGCCGCTGGGAGGCCTCGAAATCGGAGCCGCTGACCGACGAACAGCTCAGGCAGTTTGAAGAGATGCTGAGACCCTACCAAACGGCTCATGAGAACTTCACGAGGATGCCGAAATCGGCCCGCACGGCCTATGCCTCGTCCCATTTCTTCACCAGGACAGACGACGGCAAGAAAAAGCGCTTTGACACCATTGTCGAACGCCTGAATCTGAACCTGAATCCCATGGAGAGCATGAAGAAGAAGCGGGAATGACGCGATTCATCGTGCTTTTTTCGAGAGGATCTTACGACGCTGTTTGCTGCTTTCTTGGCCTCCCGAATCAGGGTTTCTTTGACCGGACACCTGGCCGGTCCTCGGCCCCCTCCCGGGTTGCAGGTCGGCGCCTGAAGGATGGACCAGGTCCATGCTGCGGACGACCGGGGTCGAATCCGTCATGTTTCGCAGGAAGTTCCCGAGAACCATGCCGGATCAGGCCTTCGCGGGGGCTGACGCCGAGGGGGCGTAGGCTCCTGGCGAGCGGGGCAGACGGGGCTTTGAAGCACGAGGCACCCCGTCGTTGCGTGCCAACCCGACCTCGATCTCCCTGATTTCGTCCGTCCGGGCTTCCCCTGGGGGGCGATGTACTGCATCATGGGAACAAGCAGGAAGGGGTGCAGGGAATGAATCAGCCGTCTCGTTGGGCCGTCTTCGTCTGGGCCTTCGTCTTTCTTCTGGGTGCAGTCGCCGAGGCCCGACCCACCGTGTCGGGGACCTTGAAGGCCTTCAACCCCGGGGCGGGTCGTCTGCAGATCCAGCGCGAGGACGGCACGCTCAAGAACGTGGTGCTGCGCGAGAACGCGGTCTACGAGGTGTACGGCAACAAGGTCGCGCCCACCACCTTCAAGCCCGGCATGCGGGTGGTCGTGCGGATCTGCGGTTCGCTGGGCGACGACCCCCTGGAGGCCGATCTCCTGACCGACTACGGCTCTTCCAGCCGTTACGTCACCCGCAGTGCGGGAACCCCGAACCACACCCCCGTCGGCAACTTCGCCACCGGGGCCGGGGCCGGCGGGGTCAGTCCGGGCCTGCCTTCCCTGGGCGGCCCCAGTGTCCTGGGCCCGCTGGGCATGGGGGGCAACTTCCAGGGCTCCCTGACCAACCCCGGCATCCACGGTCCGGTCCAGAATTCGGCCTACCCGTCGATTCCCCCGATGGCGCCGGGCGCCAACACCGGGGCTCAGCCCTCCCCGCTGGGCAGCCCCTTCACCGGGCAGGCCGTGGCCAACCCCGGGGGCGCCCCGAACCCCTATGGTGGGCCCAACCCCTACGCCCCCTCGAACCCCGCTGGCGCGGCCAACCCCTATGGCGCTCCGAACCCCTATGGTGGGCCCAACCCCTACGCCCCCTCGAATCCCGCTGGCGCGGCCAACCCCTATGGCGCCCCGAACCCCTACGGCGCGCCCGGGCCTGCCGGAGCGGCGAACCCGTATGGTGCCGCCAACCCCTACGGAGCCCAGAACCCCTACGGCGCGCAGAGCCCCTCGGCGATGCTGGGGGTGGATCAGTCTGCCGGCGGGCCTTCAGTGGCCTCGATGATCGGCGGTTCCGAAGAGGAGGACGAGGAGGAGGAGGGCAGCAACTTCGGCTTCAACGCCAACGCCGGTGGCCCACTGGGCATGCAGGTGGTCCAGTTCCAGGCCCGCGTTCTGTCGGCGGACCCCCAGAATCGGGTCCTGACGGTCGTGCCTGCGGGTTCGGCTCAGCCCATCCAGGTCTCTTTACCTCCCGCCATCTATCCGGTCCATGGTGCGACGGGTCAGGCGGTTTCCGTCGAGTCCATCCGGCCCGGTCAGGGCGTGATGGTGCACGGGCTCTCCAATTCGGCGGGGATCGTCGAGGCCCGCCAGGTGCAGCTCATCCAGTAGCCTGAGGGCCTCAGGAAGGCCAGACGTAGGCCGCGGGACGGCGATTGGCCAGGACCGGCATGCTCTGCCGAAGCCGGTGCTGAGCTTCCAGGTCCAACTCGGCGGTGAGGAAGCACTCGCGGTCCGGGGCCTGGGCCAGGATCACGCCCCAGGGGTCCACGACCATCGAGCGTCCATACCAGCGCAGGCTCTTCGTCGAGGCGCCCACCTGGCCCGCCGCCAGCATGAAGACCTGGTTCTCGATGGCCCGGGCGCGCACCAGGACCTCCCAGTGGTCCCTTCCGGTCCGCTCGGTGAAGGCCGCCGGCAGGGCCACCAGATCGGCGCCTTGCAGGGCCAGGATTCGGAAGATCTCCGGGAAGCGCAGATCGTAGCAGATGCTCAAGCCCAGCCCCGGCCCCTGGCCGAGTCGGGCCAGGGTGGGGCCCTCCCCAGGGCAGGCCGTCTCGGACTCGTGAAAGGCGGCGCCGGGGAAGTCGCAGTCGAAGAGGTGGATCTTGCGGTAGAGGGCCACCCGACGCCCCTCCGGGTCGAAGAGGCAGGAGGTATTGAAGTGGCGGGTTTCGTCGGGGATTCGCTCCAGCAGGCTTCCCGCCAGAAGGTGGATTCCCAGCTCGCGGCTGAGCCCTGCCGCCCAGGTGCCGGTCGGGCCGTCCAGGGGTTCGGCGGCCTTCAGGCGCACCTCGGCGGGGCCCAGGGAATTGAACATCTCGGGCAGGACCACCAACTCTGAGCCGGCCGAGCAGGCCTGGCGGATCAGCCTCTCGGCCCGTTCCAGGTTGGTGTCGCGGTCCTGGGTGGAGGTCAACTGGACCAGGCCGATGCGCATCAAGGAACCACGGTGATGGTGACGTCGCGGACGCCCCACTGCAGGCACTGCGAGAGGGTTGGCAGCCAGACGTCGATCTTCCGGCCCTGGATGGCGCCGCCCGTGTCGACGGCCCGGCCCCATCCGTATCCGGGGATGTAGATCTTCGAGCCCATCGGGATCACCCGGGGATCGACCGCCACGGTCCCCACCTGCGTGCGGGTGCCCCGAGCCGTGAAGCCGCGCAGGTGGTAGGCGTAGGCCTGGACCTGGACCTTGCGTCCCACTCCGGGTGGGGGAGGGGGAGCCTGGTGGTTGTTGCCGTGGGCACGGGCGTTGACGGTCCGGGGGTGGGTGACCGGGGCGGGGACGGGACGGGCCTCGGCGGCGCCCGACCTGGCAGCCGCCGTGAAGGCCTCGGTGACCAGGTTCCCTGCCTGGTCCCATGCCTGGTTTACAGACGCTGTCGGGACCTGGGGAGTGGGCGCCGGGTCCAGGTGTGGGGCGGTGGCGGGGGTGTGGGCCGTGCGGCCGGGGGCCTCCTTGGAGTCTTCCCTGGCCTGGGTGAGGCCCGGGGAAAACCACAACACCGCCACCAGCGCCAGGGCTGGCAGCACGCGCATTGAGTTCCTCCTCGTGCGGGCCGGTCTTGACCTGGAGACTCCCGGAGAGCCGGCCTCTGTCGTGTCTGGTTCGACCGAAAGACCGGGACGGACCAGGCGGGAAGGTTCGCCTCGGCCCCAAGCCACTCCTCCCCAGGCTCCGTAGAGCAGGTTCCGTCATGGCAAAAGGCACCTGTCAGCAGGTGCCTTCCGTCATGGCGATCGGGGAGTTTCCAGATCTCAGGAGGTGACCTCCGGGTGCGGCTCTGAGTCCCCGGATTCGGCCGGACTCAGCGCCCGGGAACCAGGCGGGAGGGCATCTCCTGGAGCTCGACCGTGAGCTGCAGGGTCTCCTTCTGACGCAGCAGGGAGACCTGGACCTTCTGCCCCACGGCCAGCGAACGGATCCGGGCCTGCAGATCGGCGGCCGTCAAGGTGGGCTGGTCTTCCAGCGAGGTGATCAGGTCCCCCGGCTTCATCCCCGCACGGTCTGCGGGGCTCTGAGGGAGGATCCGTCCGACCACGACCCCCTTGGTGTCCTGGGGCAGTTCCAGGTAGCGCCGCAAGGCCGGGGTCAGGTCGCCCATCTCGATCCCCAGGAAGGGTCGGACCACCCGGCCATGCTCCTGGAGGTCCTTGAGGATCCGCATGGCGGTCTCCGCGGGGATCGCAAAGCCGATCCCCTGGGCCCCTCGGATGATGGCGGTGTTGATGCCGATCACCTGGCCTTGGAGGTTGACCAGCGGGCCGCCAGAGTTTCCGGGGTTGATCGCGGCGTCGGTCTGCAGGAGATCGCTCAGGGCCTGGGAGGCATCGGCCAGGCGTCGCCCCCGGGCCGAGAGCACGCCCACGGTGGCGGTCTGTCCGATCCCCAGGGGGTTGCCCAGGGCGACCACCCAGTCCCCGGTCCGCATCCCCTCCGAGCTCTCCAGGTGGGCCACCGGGAAGGGCTTGGGGTCGTCGATCTTCAGGATGGCCAGATCGGTCAGGGGATCCGTGCCCAGGACCCGGGCCGGGAACTGCCGGTCATCGGCCAGGGTCACGGTGATTCCTTGAGCCTGGCGGATCACGTGGTTGTTGGTCAAAACCACCCCGTCGGGGCTGACCAGGACTCCGGTGCCCATCCCTTGGGGGATCTCCTCCACCTGGGTCTCGCCCCAGTAGCCCGGCCCGAAGGGACCGTCCTGGATGACGCGGCGGCGGACCCGGACGGTGGTGTCGATGTTCACCACGGCCGGTTCGACCCGAGCCACGGCGTCGGCCACGCTGTTGGGAGGCACCCCCTGGGGCGTCGAGGCCCGGATCGGGGCCGCGGTGGGCAGGGGGGCCGGCCCGGCCACGATTCCCGGCCTGGCTTGGGGGGCCTGACGGAACCAGACGGCCAACAGGATCAGTCCAGCCCCGACGACGACCCCAAGAAGGCCGGCCAGCAGGGCGATGAGAGCGTTTCCTCTTGACTTGCAGCGACGGGTCATGGGATGGCCTCCGGGCCATTGTCCAGCCACGCGCCGCCGGGAGGGGGCGCGAACGCTGGGGTCAGATGGCTAGCGCCTCGAGCCGGGAGCAGGCTGGGGAGCCGGCCGGTAGACGACCGGCGCCTCGCGCCACAGGCCCTCCAGATCGTAGAATTCGCGCTCGCGGTCCATGAACAGGTGCACCACGACCACTCCGTAGTCCAGCAGAATCCAGGCGCCCTCGCGCATCCCCTGGATGCTCTTGGGTTGAAGACCCTCGGCCGAGAGCATCCCGTCGATGTTGCGGGCCACCTCCCGGGTCTGCACCCGCGTCGGGGCGCTGGCCAGGACGAAGTAGTCGCAGAGGATCGAGACGTCTTGAAGGTCCAGGACCACCACGTCGTGGGTCAGTTTCTCGTCGCACAGGTCGGCGATGCGCCTGGCCAGTTCCAGTGTTTCCACTCTGATATTCCTTTCCAATCGGGCCCCTCCCCGGGAGGGCATTGTTGCAGCCTCCGGGCCGGATTCCTGCTGCCGGGCCTCAGGCAGGTTCGGAGGCTCGGGCTCCAGGAGGCAGATACAGGGCATTCTTGCGGATGTGGTCGTAGACGGGTTCGCTGACCAGGTATCGGAAGGCCTGCCCCGCGCGGATTCGGGCCCGGATGTCGGTGGCCGAGATCTTCATCCCGGCAATCTCCAGCCAGCGGACTTTCCCCCGGTGGCTCAGGCCCAGCCCGTCCAGTCGGGCCTCCAAGGCCTGACGGGTGGAACCGGGCCGAGTCAGGACCACGAAGGAGTCCAGCAGGCCCAGGAGGTCGTCCAGGCGGTACCAGTCCCCCAGCAGCGAGTCGGCCCCGCCCAGGAAGGTGAAGGCCTGCCCGGGGTGCTTCTGGCGAAGGGCCGAGACCGTGTCGAACGTGTAGGAAACCTCCGGGCGGTCCAGCTCGATCGGACTGCAGGTGAACCGAGGGTTTCCGCTGACGGCCATGCAGACCATCGCGTAGCGGTCCCGAGCGGGTGCCATCTCCTGCAGATCCTGGCGATGGGGAGGGAGCTGGTTGGGGATGAAGTCCACCCGGTCCAACCCCAGGCGCACCCGGGCCTCCTCGGCCACGTAGAGGTGGCCCAGGTGGATCGGGTTGAAGGTTCCACCCATCAGGCCGACGCCGGACATGGGGCTGTAGTTACGCGCTGGATGCATCAAGCCCTTCCCCGGCGCGGGATCCGCAGGCGACGGGGCGCCTGACCAGCCACCCGGGGGCGCAACCTCCGACCTGGCCTGAACCTCCCGGCCGGACGACCCCAGGAGGTGGCTGACGGCCTCGTGGTTCAGCGCGGAGCCGGTCTGAAGGCTTCGGTGGCCAGGATGTAGGCGCCGGGCCCAAAGCCGCACATGGGGAAGGGCCCCTGAAAGTCGCCCTTCTCGTCCAGCAACTCCCCGATGCCGTTGTAGTTGGCCCTGGACCACGCGGTGACCCAGTCCAGCAGGGCGCTCGCCTTGGCTGTCTGGCCCAGACGCTGCCAGGACTCGACGGCCCGCAGGTCCAGCAGAAGCCATTCCTGGCGGTCATACCAGTTGCCGTCGTCGTTGCGCATGACTCCGGGGGAGCCGGGCGTGGCGCTGCGCAAGCGGTCGATCGTTCGCTCGACCACCCGGGGATCGGAGGTCAGTCCCCAGTTCACGGCTTCCAGGGTGGCGGCGTCGTAGGGCAGCCGAGGCTCCTGGCGCAGGTCCTCCAACGACGAGGCGATCGACCCGTCGACGTTGCGCAGATGGCGCAGCAGGCCACGCTGGAGGAGGTCCGCCGTCCTCAGGCAGTCCCGGGCCTCGGCCGGCTCCAGGACCTCGGCGATCCGGCGCAGGCCGTTGGCCGCCGTGATCGTGGTGTAGGCGTAGTGGCGACGACCGTCATACTCCAAAGGAAGGGTCCAGTGGTGCTCCCAGATCGACGAGTCGGGGCGGACGAGGCCCGTCTCGGGGTCGACGAGCCGGACCAACGGAGTCAGGACTTTGTTCCGGACCAGGTCCAGGTGCTGGTCCAGGAAGGCCTGGCGCGAGTCTTCAGGCAGCGCCTGGGCGTACTCCGCGAAGGCCCAGAGGAAGAGCCCAAAGCCGTCATACTCGATGTTGGGGCCGTGGTCGTTCCAGTCGGACTCCTCGATTCCCTGGCCGTAATAGCGGCAGACCGACACCAGATAGTCGTCCAATTTGCGGCCTTCGGGAAGGTCCTGGTTGATCATCGGAAGGTAGCGTGGATCGCGTCGGCCGCCCAGGACGAACTCCAGCGCGTCTCGAGCCTCCTGGGTGTGTCCCGAGTGGACCAGTCCCACCATCGCGTAGCTGGCATCTCGGATCCAACAGCGGGCCCACTTGTCCTTGATGCTGGCCAGGATCTGGCCGTGGGCCGGGGTCCCCGGTTCGCGCACCTGACCCATCTTCAGGAAGGCCGTGCCCTGCCGGTAGACCGCCTGCTGGTCGGAGGTCAGGTGGGACAGGTCGGGCTCGACGGCGTGGAATCGGCTCCAGAAGGCCTGCTCACGTTCCAGCAGTTGCGAGGGCGAGGCCTGGCCCAGGCACTCCTGCAACTCGCGCCGCAAGGTGGAGCGCTCCCCGCCCTCCTGATGGGCGATCACCACCCCGGCCCAGGCCGACCTCCCCGGCGGAATCTCCAGTTGGCCCTGGAAGCGGGCCCGCAAGTCCTGGCCCTGGCAGTTGCCGACGGGCAGCGTGGTGGACAGGTTGAGTCCGCGGTAGAGCAGGCGGTGGGGGCTGGCCGGAGAGCCTTCGAAGACCTCGTTCGGGGAGATCTGCATGAACTCGTCGGAGTTGCCTCGCCACTTGTGATCGACCTGGTCGCTCTGGTCGTGGGGATCGGGTTGGTCGCCAGCCCCCACGTTGAAGAGCAGATCCGCCTGGATTTTGGCCGACTGGGAGTGTTGCGCGTGGTTGGTCAGATGGACAAGCATGATCAGGACGCGGCCAGGGTCGCCCGCCAGAGGCATGAAGCGGTAGGTCTCCACCTCCAGATCTCCCCGGCGGCGCACCTCGCGCAGGATCCCGGTGCCTTCCAGGTAGCCCACGGAGTCCGGCGCTCCCCCGACTCCACAGACCTCCAGATCCACCCGGTCGGCCAGGTCAGCGGTCACGGTGTCGGCCGTGCCCTTCTTGTACATGTGTGTGAAGAAGCCGGTGATGCGATGCTCCTTCACGTCGTAGATGGCCGTCCCCGTGCCGTTGGCCAGCGGGAGGTCAGGCGCCGAGGGGTGGGGCCGTCGGGTCTCGGCACCAGCGGCCTGGGCCAGGGCCAGGCCCAAAAGCATCACGGCGGTGGCGACAAGTCGACCTTTCACTGTGGGCGGTCCTCCCTGGGGATTGGGTCCGGGGAACTTGCCCGGCACCGGAAGGGTTTCCTTCTCGGGGCCTGCCGGGGAGGGCCCGACTCGCAACCCGACGGCGGACGAGCCTGCGCCTGGTCTCCTCGGGCGGGTGAGGCGGCCCGCCCCTCAGCGCACGAAGGCGTTGGGCATGAACTGGGGCAGGATCGGGTTCTGGGTGTTGGGCCCGATGCTGACCGGCTGCAGCGGGAATGCCTTGAGGCTGAACTGCAGGAAGAACTCGTTCTGCACGCCCCGGTAGACCAGGCTGGTGATCGAGTCGTGGTCCTCGAGGTTGAGCTGGTAGTCCTGATAGGTCAGGCGGCTGTTGACCAGGTCGTACACGCTCCAGTGGCTGAGCGAGAGCCCCGGGGTGATCTGCATCTTGATGCCGGCGTCCACGTTGCGCCAGATCGACGTGTTGGGGTCGTAGCTGGAGGCGGCGGTGATCCTCCAGTCGGGTCCGGGCCGGAAGTCGACCCGGGGCGTCACGCTCTGGAACTGGTCGTGGCGCAGGTCGTACCCGCCCAGGACCGACACGCTGAACTTGTCCGCCTGGCTGATCTCCAGCCCGCCGGTCAGGTTCTCGAAGGGGTAGACGAAGTCATGTTGGAAGGGCGTGTAGCCCTCGGGGAGTTGCCAGTTGTAGTCCAGGCGCAGGGCGCCCATCTCGCCCAGGTGCTGCAACCAGCCTACCCGGGTGGCCAGGACGTACTGCGACTCGCCGCTGCCATAGAAGAGCTGGCGAAGCCCTCCGCCCAGCATGAATCGTCCCGAGTCGTAGTCCAGGGTCTGGTCGGGGACCTGCAGGCGCAGATCGCAGCGCTGGGTCTGGAACATGCTGGGACTCTCCTGGACCTGGCCAAACGAGGCCGAGGCCAGGATTGGAACGGCGCCCAGGTGCAGGGGGCGGCTGCGGAACGAGAGTTCGGGGTTCCGGTTCAGGAAGAAGGTCTGCTGGCCGGAGGTGTTCTCGACCATCAGCTCGCTGTCGAAGAGCTCGCCGACGTGGCGCAGCCCTCCCAGGTAGTGGAACCTCTCGGTGCGGGTGAACCCGGTCGAGGCAGTGGCCAGGTCGGCCGCCCAGATCGTCGAGAGTTCGGGCGTGAGCTCCTTGTTGTAGAACAACCTGTAGGTGGTGTTCCGGTCTGAACCGGTCTTGTTGAGGTTGTGGGAGAACTGCAGGGCGCTGCCTGGGGCGTAGCGGGTGGCGCTGAGATACGAGCTGAGGTTGTCCGGCGATTCGAGCCCCGGAATCTCGGTGCGGTTGGAGTTGAAGTTCCAGGCGATCTGGGTGTAGTCGTCGGGACGGTAGTACAGGTTGTTGCGGACTTCGTAGCGCTCCCGGTCGGTCGCCCCGTTCTGGTGGTAGAGGTAGAAGTTCCCCTCGCCTTTGCCGCCCAGGGTATAGAAATGCTCCAAGCCTCGGCCGATCCCGGTCTTGGAGTAATAGTCCAGCATCACCCGGCCGTTGTTGTCCCGGTCAAAGGCGTAGTCCAGGGTGCTGCGGACGAAGGTCCCATCGGTGGTGTTGGACCCGATTTGGGGGATCTGGCTGCGGCGACGACGGTCTCGGGGATCCAGCGAGAGGTTCAAGGTCGGCACCGTGGCGATCCGGTTTCCGTGCCAGGTGAAGCTGGTGTTGGCCGCCAGCAACCTGTCTTCGGGGTAGACCTCCACGCGTTCCGAGTGGAAGTCGTAGTGCCAGTCGCCAGGGGAGGCATCGCAGGTGGTGAAGGTGGCATCCAGCAGTTCCACCTTCTCGGCGGTCCAGTTCACCGTCTCGGCCCAGAAGAAGACGTCGCGGTCCAGCGACCCTCCCTCCATGCTGAAGTCCCGGCCCTGACCCGCGGCCTTGAGCATCTGCGCCGTGCGGGTCCGGGGATCCCAGGTCAGGGTCTCGGCCGCGATGAAGCTGTCCTTGTAGTAGAAGACACACTCCTGCACAGCGGTGATCCTGCCGGTGGCGCGATCCAGCTCGAGGCGCTGGCACAGCAGGCGGGCTCCCTCGATGTCCACGGCCACGTTCCCCTCGGCCACCACCTTCTCGGGGGTCGAGTGGACCCGGTCGGCGGTCAGGTGGGCGGGCTCGGCGGGGGCAGCCTTGGCGGGAGAGGGCAGGCACAGACAGACCAGCGCCCCGCAGAGAAGCCAGAAGAGCCCACTCTGGAAGGCGCGCATGGCCGGCCCCTTTCGCACGGCCCCGGCCTTGTCCTGCGCTGCCAGTGCCCCTGCCACGGGCTTATTCGGATTGGCTGACCACCTCAAACTTGACGATGTCGAAGTTGGTGTAGGGCAAGGCCGGAGGCAGATCATCTCGGGTGATCCAGTCGTTGAGGGGATCGTCGGGGTAGTAGGAGGGCAGGGGGCTGACCGCGCCCGTCCCCTTCTGGACCTGCAGGGTCTGCTGGGTATTGGAGGCCAACCCGGGCCCCGGGCCCATGGTATCCAGAATCCTCCCCAGGATCGAGTTCTGGTAGTTGTCGGTGGTCACCAGGTGGGCCGTGAATCGGTTGGCGACCACGAACTGGTTGATGAAGTTCGTCGATTCTCCCACGTCCAGGATCACCCGCCACTGCTTGCCGTCGGCCGAGACGCTGCTGGCGGCGTTCAGGCTTCCCGCCTGGGTGAAGGTGAAGCCCGGATTGGGCAGGTTGGCCTGCCGGTGGTACCAGTCCACGTTGTTCCCGTCGAAGCGGATGAAGTCCGTGAACGTGTCCAGGTTGGTGACCTCGATCGGCTCTCCCTGGGCGTTGATCAAGATGGCGTAATAGCCCTGGCCGGTCCGGTCGATCACCCCGTTGGGGTTGACCGTGACGGTAAAGTGGAGAAATCGGGGACCCGAGCCCCCCGAGGCGACGGAGTTCTCGGAGGGGCCCGAGGCGCAGCCGGCAACCCCCAGGGCGCCCAGAAGGACCAGGATGGGAAGCCAACCTCGGGTTCGGGCGCCGAGCCTGGCAGGCAGAGGAAGACGACGATGCATGTGCATGGTGGAGATTCCGCCGAAAGGGTGGAGGTGAACCGGGAGTTCTCTCCCATACGTTCGGGCTCCTTCCCGCGAACCTTCTGGCAGGCTCTGCTGATGGTGGCCGCGACGGCCCTGCTCTTGATCCTTTCCTTCCCTCACGCCCGCCTTCATTCCCTGGCCTGGCTGGCCCTGGTTCCTTTCCTGCTGGCCTGCCGCGGGCAGGGCGCCGTTCGAGGGGCCGTCCTGGGCCTGCTCCTGGGGATCGGTTTCCAGGCGTCGCTTTTGAGTTGGGCGCTGTTCTTCGGCCCTCTGGCCCTGGTGGGTCTGGTCCTCTTCAAGAGCATCGCTCCGGCGCTCCTGGGCGGTGTCCTGGGGCTGCGACGGCCTGGCGGAGCGCTGGGGGACGCCTTCTTCGCCGCCTCCGCCTGGGTGGCCATGGAGTTCCTCCAGACGCTGGGCCCGCTGGGCATCACCTGGGGGATGCTGGGGCACACCCAGGCCCGGGTTCCGGTGCTGATCCAGGTTGGGTCGCTGGTCGGGCCCTGGGGGTTGAGCTTCGTGCTGGCCCTGACCAACGCGGCAATGGCCGGCTGGGTGGTTCGCTGGCGGGGCTCGGGCCTGCGAGAAGGGACCCGGGAGGCGGGCCCAGCCCTGGCCGGGGCGGCCGGGCTCTGCGGTCTGGTGCTGCTCTTCGGGGCCTGGCGCCTGGCGCATCCCCCGGCCCCATTCGGGCCGCCGCTGGCCTGGGGCGTGGTGCAGGTCTCGATGCCCCAGGATGTCAAGTGGGATCCCGCCTTTCAGGCCGAGACCATGGAGCGACTGGAGAGCCTGACCCGGCAGGCTGCTGGTCAAGGAGCCCAGGTGGTGGTCTGGCCCGAGACCTCGATCCCCTATCGGGGGTTCCTCCAGACGCCGGCCCTGGTGACCCGGGTCTCCCGTCTGGCCCGAGACCTGAAAGTCTGGCTGCTGGTCGGCTCGATCGAGTCGGCAGGTCACAAGGCGACCTTGAATACAGCCAGCCTGTTCAGCCCCCAGGGGTGTCTGGCCGGACGGCACGACAAGCACCGTCTGGTCCCCTTCGGCGAGTTCCTCCCTTGGAAGCGCTATCTGCCGCCTCTGCCTCAGTTGGACCTGGTCATGAACTATCAGCCGGGTGCTCCGCCGCGTCCCCTGGACCTGGGCGGCACTCCCGTGGGCGTGCTGATCTGCTATGAGTCCATGGTCAGCCACCTGCCAGCCGACCTGGTCGCTCAGGGAGCCCGCTTCCTGGTGGTGCCCACCAACGACGCCTGGTTCGGTGAGACCTCGGCTGCGGCCCACCACTTCGACATGGCGATTCTGCGCGCCGTGGAGACGGGCCGCCCGACCATCCAGGCGGGGAATACCGGGATCTCGGGTTTCGTCTCGGCGACCGGAGAGGTCCTCTCCGAGACCCGCCTGATGGAGCGAGGCGTCCTGGTGGCCCCCCTGGCGCCGGTCTCCCAAGAGACCCTCTATACCCGCCTCGGGGACGTCCTGGCCTGGGTCTGCGCGGCCTGGGTCCTTCTGGCCGGACTGGCGCGCCTCTCGCCCCGAAGCGGGGAAGTCCAGCCCGCCTGAGTCCACGGTCCCGCACAAGGCCTTCGGAGGAGATGGAGACCTGTGCGAGAATCCCGGGGCGCCGGTCCCACCGACCGCAACCCCACTGGAGTGCAACATGTCCATCTTCGAACAACTCACCCGCCTCAAGGACGAGGTGGCGTGCGAGATCCGTGGGGCTTCGACCCTGGAAGCCCTGGAGGAGACCAAGATCCGGGTCTTCGGCCGCAAGGGGGGAGCCCTGACCACCATCCTGAGAGGCCTGGGTTCCCTCTCCGCGGAGGAGCGCCCCGAGGTGGGCCGACAGGCCAACGAGATCAAGGAGCTCCTCGAGGGCCTCCTGGCCGAGCGCCAGACGGAACTGCGGGGCGAGGCCCTGGAGGGGCGCTTGCTGGACGAGCGGATCGATGTGACCCTTCCGGGTCGATGGGCTCCGCCAGGAAGGGTGCACCTGATCAACCAGGTGATCCGCCAGATCAAGGAGATCTTCCGGGGATTGGGCTTCGGCGTCGTCCAGGGTCCCGAGGTGGAGACGGACTTCTACAACTTCGAAGCCCTGAACATCCCGGCCGACCACCCCAGCCGCGAGATGTGGGACTCCTTCTTCCTGCGTGAGGGCCTGCTGCTGCGGACCCACACCTCTCCGGTCCAGGTCCGGGTCATGGAGACCACCGAGCCCCCCGTTCGCATCATCGTGCCCGGGAAGTGCTATCGTCGGGACGCCGTGGACGCCACCCACTTCTGGGAGTTCCACCAGGTCGAGGGCCTGCTGGTGGACGAGGGCGTCACCTTTGCGGATCTGAAAGGGACCCTGGAGGTCTTCGCGCGCGGCCTCTTCGGCAAGCGGCGACGGGCCCGCTTCAACCCCTCCTACTTTCCCTTCACCGAGCCCTCGGCCGAGGTGATGGTGGACTGCTTCCTGTGCGAGGGCTCCGGCTGCCGGATGTGCAAGAACAGCGGCTGGATCGAGATCATGGGTTGTGGGATGGTCCACCCCAGGGTCCTGTCCCGGGTCGGCTACGACACCGAGCGCTACACCGGCTACGCCTTCGGGATGGGGGTCGAGCGGATCGCGATGCTGTCTCGCGGCATCGATGACATCCGCCTGCTCTTTGAGGGCGACGACCGCTTCCTCCGACAGTTCTAGGATAAAGAGGCTCATCATGCGCGTTCCCTACACCTGGCTTCAGGACTACGTCGATCTCGAGGGCACGGCCGAGCAGGCCGCCGGGCTGCTGGCGCAGGTCGGTGTCCCGGTCGAACTGATCGAGCGCGAGGGCGCCGAGATCACCAACGTTCTCACCGGTCGGATCCTGAGCGTTGAACCCCACCCGGATGCGGACCGGCTGAAGGTCACCCGGGTGGACGTCGGCTCTGGGACTCCCCTGCAGATCGTCACCGCCGCCACCAACGTGCGCGTGGACCAGGTGGTCGCCGTGGCCACCCACGGGGCCCTGCTGGCCGGCGGTCTGAAGATCAAGAAGGGCAAGCTGCGGGGCGTGGTCTCCGAGGGCATGTTCTGTTCGGCCGCCGAGTTGGGGATCGACTCGGAGGACCTGCCCGTCGAGCAGCGCGAGGGCATCCTGGACCTGGACCCCGGGATTCAGCCCGGGCGCGAAATCCACGAGGTGCTTCGCCTGGCCGAGGAGGTCCTGGTCCTGGAGACCTTCGCCAATCGGCCCGACCAGTTGAGCCTGTTGGGTGTGGCCCGAGAGTTGGCCGCCAGGCTGGATCGTCCCTTAAAGGTGCCGGAGGTCCTGCCCCAGGACGGCGCCCCCGAGCCCCCTGGTGATCTGGTGCAGATCCAGGACCTGGAAGGCTGCCCCCGCTACATCGCCCGGGTGATCGAGAAGGTGCAGGTGGGGCCTTCTCCTTCGTGGATGGTGCGTCGCCTGGAGTCGGCCGGAATGCGGGCCGTCAACAACGTGGTGGACATCACCAACTACGTCATGCTGGAGACCGGCCAGCCCCTGCACGCCTTCGACCTGGATCGCCTGGCCGGGGGCCGGGTGGTGGTGCGCCGCTCGCAACCCGGCGAGCGCCTGACCACCCTGGACGGAGATGAGCACGAACTGCCTGCCGGAACCCTGGTCATTGCCGACGCCCAGAGGCCGGTCGCGATCGCCGGCGTGATGGGAGGGTTGGACAGCGAGATCGGCCCGGAGACCCGGCGCATCCTCCTGGAGTCGGCCTGTTTCCACTCGGGGGATGTCCGCCGTGCCTCCCTTCGCCTGGGCTTGAGGACCGAGTCCTCACGCCGATTCGAGAAAGGCATGGATCGCCAGCGGGTGGCCTTTGGTTCGGCCCGGGCCGCGCACCTGCTGGGGAGCCTGGCAGGCCAGGTCGCCCCCGGCCTGGTGGACCGGGGAGCCCCTCCCCAGTCGCCGACCGAGATCGTGCTGCGTCCCACCCGGGTGCATCAGGTGCTGGGCGTGGAGATCCCCGTCGAACGGACCCGCGCCCTGCTGGAGGCCCTGGAATTCACCTGCACCCCGGGGGAGCAGGGCTTGAGGACCCGGGTCCCCTCGCATCGGCAGGATGTGGTGGAGGAGGCCGACCTGATCGAGGAGGTGGCCCGGCACTACGGCTACGACAACCTCCCCGTGACGGTGCCCCACGGCGAACCCCGCGGCGCCATGCCCGGAGAGGATGAACTGGAGGAGTGGGTCCGCGAGGCGATGGCCCGTCTGGGCTGGAGCGAGCTTCTGACTCCCTCCCTGCACCATCCGGAAATCCTCGAGCGCTACCGCCTCGAGGTCCAGCCGGCCACGGTGATGAATCCTCTCAGCGAGGACCAGCGGGTCCTGCGACCGGCGCTGTTCCCGTCGCTGGTCGAGGTGGTCCGGCGGAATCTGCGGGTGCGCAACCGCGACCTGTGCCTCTTCGAGGTCAGCCGGGTCTTCCACCTCCAGGGCCAGGACGTCCTGGAATCCCTGCGCCTGGGCCTGGCCTTGTGCCGCCCGGGTGCGGGCTTCCTGGACCTGAAGGGTGCCCTCGAGCAGTTGGCCCTCCTGGCCGGGTTGGAGTTCGATTTCGAGGCAGCCGCCCAGCCCTGGCTGCACCCGGGCCGGGCCGCCCGGATTCGCGTGGGCGAACAGGTCCTGGGCTGGGCAGGCGAGATCCATCCCCACCTGGCCGCCGAATTGGACCTGGAGGCCCCGGTGGCCCTGGCCGAGTTGGACCTCGACGTGCTGTCCGGCCTGCGCTCGCACACGCGCTATCGCCCGATCTCACGGTTCCCGGAGGTGGAGCGGGACCTGGCCTTGCTGGTCACCGAGGAGGTTCCTGCCGGCACCCTGGCCGGGCGGATGGCTCAGGCCGGGGGGGATCTGGTTCAAACGGTGGCATGTTTCGACGTCTACCGCGGAGCCCAGGTGTCCCCGGGACACAAGAGCCTGGCCTTCCGGGCGATGCTTCAGGCCCCCGATCGCACGCTGACCGAGGATGAGATCCAGCGCGTCTTGCGAAAGATGCTGAAAATGGCCGAACGGGAGTTCTCAGCTCGCTTGCGGGACTGAGCCGATCCTGGAACCTGGGGCAGATTCTGCCGGATGGAGGGGCCGAATGACCTGGGTGGACATCTTCCTGGTGCTGCTGATCTTCTTCTTCGGGTTCGGCGGCTATCAAAGGGGACTGGTCCGGGAACTTTTCGACCTGGTGATCCTGGGTCTGGGCCTGGGCGTCGCCCTGCGCTTCTTCGTTCCGGTGGGGGAGAACCTCCAGAGGCTGACCGGGGCCTCGGGGCCGAACTGCAAGATGGTCGCCTTCCTGGTGCTCTTCTTGCTGGTGGCGCTTCTCGTCCTGGCCCTCGGCATGCACCTGGACCAGATGCATGCCGAGGACTCGTCGGTTCCCCGTCCCGTCAAGTTCGGCCTGGGCGCCGTCCTGGGTGCCCTGAAAGGCCTCTTCATGGCCTGGCTCTTCCTGTTGGCCCTGCACCATCTACCCCTGGTGGACCGCCAGACCCGGATTTCCCTGCACACAGCCCCGGTGGCGCAAGCCGTGCAGGGGCTGCAGCCCACCTTCGTGGCCCTGGGGAGGGCCCTGATTCCCAGGGATACGGCCGTGTGGCTGATCCCTGAGTTGGAGAGGCGCTTCTAGGAATGCCGGCGCGATGGTTGCTCTTGTTCCTGGCCCTGGTCACCCCCTGGGCAGCCCAGGCGGCTCCGAATCCGGCCTTGCGCCTGGCTCGGGACGACCTGGCACTGTCCCGCCTGCTGGTCTGTCAGGAGCGCGAGATGAAGGTCGCGGCGCAGGCTTTGGAGGATTGGGCGGCTGGACGCCTTTCCGGGGAAGAGGCTCTGGTTTCGGCGCGACGTAGCGAGTCGCGTTGTCGCAACCTGGAAGCGGAGACCCGTCAGCGAGCCCTGACAGCCGAGGGCTCGGTCGCGGCGCCGGCCCGCCGCGCAGCCCGCTCGCGCGTGGAACTGGTCGGCCAGGTCGTGGCCTTGCTGGCCAGAGGTCGAGCTTCCCGGGCCGACTTGCTGGCCTTCAATCAGCGCCAGGCGGACCTGGCGGCATCAAGTCTGGAGAACTGGCTGCGGGGTCGGTTGGCCGTAACCCACCGCGTCCTGGCCCTGAGCCCGCCGGCTCGGCTGGCGGCCTACTACCGCTGGCAGAGAAGCCTCCTCCCATTGCAGCTTGAACAGGTCTCCCTGGGCCGTCAACTTCAGGGAATCCTTCTTCAGTTGGCTGCTGGCCAGGCCCCCAAGGCCCCGGGGCTGTCCTCCCGGGCTCAGGAGTTGCAGGGCCGCGTCGCCCGGCTCAAAGCGGACCCGACCCTGGCCGGCGCTGCCCAGGCCGTGCGCCAGGAGGGCGAAAGCCTGGCTCGCCTGGCCGAGGCCGTCGAGCTGATGGTCGGCGACCCCGGGCCGGATTCCAGCGCCCGGGTGAAGCGCTTTGGCAAGATGCTCCAGAAGGATTCGGCGCGAACCGAGGAAGAGTCCCTGGAGGCCCTGGCCCGCAGCCTGGGCGATTAGAAGAGAGCCCACCCGACAGATGTCCCGAATCTCCCCCGACCTGGTCAAGGAACTGCGCCGGCGCACTGGAGCCTCGGTGGTCGAGTGCCGTCGTGCGCTGGAGGCCACGGGTGGAGATCTGCTCAAGGCCGCTTCGCTCTTGAAGCTGCAGGCCCTGACCACGGCTTCTCGGCGTCCCCGGATCGTGGGCTCAAACGGGGTCGTGGCGGTTCACGCCCTGGAGGATGGATCGGCCGGCGGTCTGGTGGAGCTGTCGTTTGAAACCCGACGGGCGGTGCGGGGCGAACGGTTCCGCCAGTTCGTGCTGGCCTTGGCTCGACAGGTCGCGCGCCATCCGGTGAAATCCCTGGAAGAACTCCTGGAGGCTCCCTTGCCCGAGAGCGGCCCCCGGGTCCTGGACGCTTTGGGGGACTTGATCCTGCGCTCGGGGGAGGCCTTCGGGATTCGCCGCTTCCTCCGGATGCAGGCGCGCGTCCCGGGCGTGGTGGCGGCCTACTCGCATGGGCCCGGGGCGGTTGGCCGACTGGGTGCCCTGGTCGAGGTGTCGGGTTCACAGGCCCCGGCGGCACGGCGACTGGCCCGCGAGTTGACCTTGCAGGTCAGCTTTCACAGGCCGCCCTACCTGCGCCGCCAGGATGTGCCCGAGCCGCGCCTGGCCTTCGAACGGCAGGCCATCCTGCGACGGTTTGAGCGGGAGACCGGGCGTGGCTCGAGCCCGGACGCGCTGGCCGACGAGATCATGCGCAACAGTTTCTTCCGCGCCGCCGTCCTGTTGGAGCAGCCCTGGGTGCGCGATTCCTCGCGCACCGTGGCCGATCTGGTCGAGGAGTGTTCCGTCGAGGCCGGAGTCCCGCTTCAGGTTCGCCGCTACGTCCTCTTCGAGGTGGGCGCTCCGCTGGAAGAGGTCGTCGCCCCGGACCACGAGCCGGGTTGAGCGCGGGCCGGGGGTCGGTTGGGCGGAGAGCTTGTGCTATGATGGGGGCGCCTTGGATACTGGAACCGTCCTCGTACCTCTGGACCCCGAACCGCCGGACCCCTCCTCGCAGAAGGGGCGGCGACTGGTCTTCATCGGGCTGGCCCTGGTGGGGCTGTTGCTGGTGCTGGGCCTGGGAGGGCTGTTGCTGGCTGAGCGCTTCTTCCCGCCGCGTCTGGAACCGATTTCGGCGGTGCCGGCTTCCAGTCCCAGCCCGGCATCCGGGGCAGGCACGGTCCTGGACCCGGTCACTCGCCAGGCCTTGGACCCGGCCCGGGCCGTCTACCAGGTGGACCTGTACGGGACCACGTTCTACTTTGCCAGCCGCGAGACCCTCGACAGGTTCCGCGAGGATCCGCTGCGCTATATTCAGCCCCGGGTTCGCATCCGCGTCGATCTGACCGATCTGGAGGCGGAGGCGGAATCCGGTTCGCACGCACCTGCAGGCGTCGGGGCCGGTTCGGCGGACTCCTGGTCGGATCCTGAGGGCCCGCCACCCCCCATCGAGGCGGATCGGCCTGGAACCTCCGGGGCAGGCCTGCCTGGGGCCAGCGAGGCGTTTGAGTCTCCTCTTCCTGGGGAAACATCCCCCTCAGGTGAGGTTGAGGACTCCGAGCCGGTTCTCCCAGATGGAGAGCCCGGGTGGCTCCCTGGACCGGGTTCCAATCTTCCCGAACCTTCCCCCGAGTCGGAGATCCCCGCGACCGTGGACCCCGGCGAGGAGGACATCATCCTGGACGAAAGGGCTCCCTGAGGCCCGACGACGATGCCAAAGATCGAAATCTACATCTGGACCTTCTGTCCTTACTGCGTTCGAGCCAAGGCCCTGCTGGACCACAAGAACGTGCCCTATACCGAGTACGTCATCGACGGCGATGAAGAAGCCCGGGAGGCCATGAGCCGACGAACGGGGGGGCGACGCAGCCTGCCGCAGATCTTCATCGATGGGCGGCACGTGGGCGGCTGTTCAGAGCTCTATGCCCTGGAACGCACCGGCGCGCTGGACGGCATGCTGGTCTCCTGAGGCCGCTTCAGTCGAGAGAGGCCAGGGCTTCTGCTTCGCTGGAGCAGACCTGGAAGCTGTCCAGCATCCCGATCAGCTCGAAGATGCGCAGCACCCTCTCGTTGGTGCACACGATGGCCAGGCTTCCGCCCTGGTCCTGCAACCGACCCGAAGCGTTCATCAGGATTCCCATGCCGGTCGAGTCGAGGTATCCGACATCTTCCAGGTCCACCACCAGATGTCTGTGCCCCTGGTCGATCAGGCCATGAAGGGACTTCTGGACCACCTGGCTGGTGTACAGGTCGATCTCGCCGTTCACGTCCACGACCTGGGCCTTGCCGGCCGGGCGAGTGTTGACCTGGATCTCCAGATGGCTGTTCATCGCGGGTCTCCTCCACTTGACTGGGCCGGGAGGGCGCTTCGGAACGCCCCGGACCTTTCCCGGCCAGGCCCGGAGAACCCGGGCACAGGAGAGGCGAATTGGCGCTCGAGGGCCTGCTCTCCTTCCTGAACCCTCCAAAGCAGGGATCCGCCTTCACGGGGGAAAGGTCCAGGCCTTCTCGGAGGGGCTTTTCGGTGTCTCCGGGACCGGGGCCCGGGTACCCATCCTGATGAACACGGAGGCCATCATGGCCGTTCACATCCTGGAACACCCCCTGATTCAGCATAAATTGACGCTGCTGCGCGACTCCGCAACCGGCTCGAAGGACTTCCGCGAACTGGTCCAGGAGGTGGCCACCCTGATGGCCTATGAGGCTACTCGCGACCTGCCCCTGGAGGATTTGGAGGTCACAACCCCGCTGCAGAAGACGACAGGGCACGCCATCGTCGGTAAGAAGCTGGCCATCGTGCCGATCCTGCGAGCCGGCCTGGGGATGGTCCAGGGGATCGAGAGGCTGATCCCAGCCGCGCGGGTCGGTCACATCGGGATCTACCGCGACGAGACCACTCTGCGCCCCGTGGAGTATTTCTGCAAATTGCCCGTGGACCTCGCCGAGCGCGACATCCTGCTTCTGGACCCCATGCTGGCGACCGGAGGCTCGGCGGTGGCGGCCATCCACTTCCTGATCCGCCGGGGAGCCCGTCCCGAAAGCATCAAGTTCCTGTGCCTGGTGAGCTGCCCGCAGGGGGTCCAGGCCTTGCAGCAGGCCTATCCCGAAGTCGAGATCTTCACGGCGGCGGTGGACGAGGCCCTGAACTCACGCGGTTACATCCTGCCTGGCCTGGGGGACGCCGGCGACCGCATCTTCGGGACCATGTGATCGCGATGCGTCCATTCGTCCTGATGCTCTGCCTGGTCTTCTGGGCCCTCCCGGCGGGGGCCTGGGAGGATTCTGACCTGGGGGTCCGGGTCCCCGACCCGCCCGGCTGGGAGATCCGGGAAGCCCCGAATCCCCGGGTCCTGGTTCGCTTCCACGGGCCCCCCGGGCCGGGTCCGCGTCCCAGTCTGTGGGTGCACGCCCGCGAGACGCAGACCGAACTGGACCGCTCGCTGGCGCTGGAGGTCGTCCGTGCCCTGGCTGCCCGACTGGAGGGCTTCAAGCTTCTGGGAAGCCGGACCACCCAGGTCCAGGGCCTGCCCGCCCACCGACTGGGCTATCGGGCGGGCCTGGCCGGGCACGAGTTCCAGGCCACCCAGGTCTTCTGGGTTCGTGACGGTCGGCTGTACGTGGTGACATTGACCGGGCCCCAGGACCGTTACTCCAGCCTGCTCCCCGTCCTGGATCGGACCCTGGAGGAGATGGAGTTCTTCGAACCCGCCCAGGCGGCAGGGCAGAGCTGATCCCCGTCGTGCCGGGCTCTGGTGTCGAGGCCCGGACAGAAGCCGAGCAGGAGGCCCGGATGCTTCGTTGGCTGCGTCATCCCCGATGGCTGGTGGGTCTGGTCCTGGCCGTGGTCGGGGGGATCAACCTGATCTCCTGCACCGACTTCGCCCCGGATGCCGACGTGCGGATCAGTGGAGACTCCTACCACTACCTGCGGATGTCGCTGCGCACCTTCGAGACGGTGCCCAATCCCTTTGCCTTTCGCCTCTTGAGCCCCTGGCTGGCCCAGCAGATCTCAGGGGTCGGACTGGGCCTGAATGCCTCGTGGATCCTTCTGACCTTCGGGGCGACGACCCTGGCGCTCTACACCTTCTTCCTGCTGCTGTTTGATGTGTTTCGACTGAGGTTGTTCACCAGCGTGGCCTTCACCCTGGCCCTGGCCTTCACGCACTTCTACACCCTCTTCAACTACCGGTTCTTCTGGCTGGTGGATCCGCTGAACAACCTCTTCATCGTGGTGGCCCTGTCCTGCCTGTTGGCGCGCCGGACCGGCTGGTTCCTGGTCGTGGTGACCTTGGGTTTCATCAACAAGGAGACCGTGCTGCTCCTGCTGCCGCTGGCCCCGCTTCTGGCCTGGGCGCGGGCGGGCTCGCTGCGGGACTCGAAGGTGTGGGGCGGTCTTCTGGGTGCGCTGGGAGTCTCGCTTCTCTACGTCCTCTTTCGGCTCTGGGTCCAAAGCCGGTTAGGAGTGGAGTCGGGATACGCCATGCTGGCCGGCATGGAGGGGCAGAGCGTCTGGGAGAACATCCGCTTCGCCGTCAACCTGCGCAAGGGGGCCGAGCAGGTGCTGATCTACCAGACCTTCCACTTCATATGGGCCTTCTTCGCGTACGGCCTGTACCGGCTCTTCCGCCAGGGGGGGGCGCGCAGCGAGGTCTTCCTGCTGGGGACCTACCTGCTGGCCGCCTGTGCCTTCGGACGGCTCTTCGCCAGCGACGTCGAGCGGGTCTACGTGATGATGGCCCCCCTCGTCCTGGGCGTGGCGGCCCTCCTCTTCGACAACTTTCAGTCCGAGGCCCAGCGCTGGTGGCTGGGGGTCCTGCTCTTCTTCTACCTGGCCGTGAACATGAACTGGGTGATGAACGAGTGGACCATCCTGGTCAACGGGGTGGCCCTGGTGCTGTTCGTCGCGGTCTTTGGCCGCGAGTTGGACCGCGACGGGCTGCGCCTGGCCACACCCGACCAGGCCTGAGCCGGCGAGGCAGGCTCAGGGGATCTCGCCCCAGACCATGGGATGGTCCGAGATCCGCTGGCCGGCTTCGTTTCGAAGGGTGGCGTGCCCCGTCTGAAGGCCCTCCACGCCCCGGCTGGCCAGGAAGTCGATGCTGGCGCCCTGCACGTCGAAGCCGCGCTCGACCAGTCGCTGCGGCGCCGGGTCCTGGAGGTGGTTGTTGAGGTCCCCTCCACCCAGGATGGCTTCGCCTGGACGTGCCTGGGCGTCCAGGAAGTCGACCAGGCGGCTCTGCTCGGCGGCACGGTCGGAGGGGGTGGCGGTCTCGGTCGAGAGATGGGTGTTCCAGACCATCACCTGGCGTCCATCCGGCAGGACCAGGTGCACGGCTTGGGCCTGTCGGGGTTCCTGGCCCCCGTAACGGCCCAGGTGGCCCACCGCGTCGGCCAGGCCGTCGATTTCAGAGTTCAGGACGGTCTTGGCCTGGCCAGCAACATGCAGGTCGGGATGCACCAGGACCAGGTTCCCCTGCGTGGAGGTGGTCTGGGCGTAGTAGCCCACCATCCCGGTTCCGTCCACCAGGCTTTGGGCATGCCAGGGCGGGATCTCCTGCAGCAGGACCACCGGGGCCTGCTGGTCGTTGATCTCCCGCAGCATGAGGGCGGACTGGTCCCGCGAACCGTCCTGGTTGGGGCTCTGGACGTGGTGGAGGTTCCAGGAGACCACCCGCAACCCCCCCTCCGAAGGAAGCTCGGCGGGTTTGAAGGTCCCGGAGGGCTGGAGCGCGCGGCTCTGGTTCGAGGCCAGATCCTGCACGGTCTGGGCGGCGTGGGTGGTCCCCTGCACCTGGCGCCAGACCGTGGCCGCGTCGTTGGCCGCCCGAGGCGAGACGCAGACGCCCTCGCGTGAGATCGAGACGGGAGAGGTCTGTCCAGGGCAGATCGGGGCGTGGACCATCACCGTCCCGGCCACGCCGCCGGCCACTCCGGCCAGGGCCAGTCCGGCCAGGGCTGTGGAGAGGACCTTGCGCTTCCAACCGGAGGAAGGCCGAACCTCGGGTGCCTCGGCGGCCTGGGCCTGGAAGGTGTCCTGGAGGGGGGACCGCTCTGAGGACTCTCCAGGGCCCTGGGGGGGATGGGCTGGGGCTCCGGGAGGGGCCGAGAAGACGGAAAGGCGGGGGGAGGTGGGCTGGATGTTCATATCGCGTGTCTTCATGTATTGCGCCTATAGTCCGGGGAATCTAGGGGCAGGATATTAAATTCCTCGGGAGCGACCCCTCTCCAACGCAATTCTGACACAATTTCAACGCCTTTCCGATGCGGCCTGCTCCATAATGAAGGGGCCGCACCAGGCGGCGAGGTGCCGCAGGCGCGGCCAGGAAGGAGTCCCTCAGATGCGCATGGATCGCTTCACCCTGAAGGTTCAGGAGGCCCTGCAGGCAGCCCAGGCCCTGGCCCGGGAGCACAGCCACCAGGCCCTGGAACCCTTGCACCTGCTGGCTTCCCTGCTGGACCAGGAGGACGGCGTGGTGGACCCGGTCCTGCAGAAACTGGGCGTCTCACCCCAGACCCTCTTGCAGCGCGTCCGCTCGGAGCTGGAGCGGATGCCCAAGGTCTATGGAGCGGATGCCGGATCCCACCTGGGGGGTCGCCTCCAGCAGGTCCTGGAGAAGGCCTGGAGCGAGGCGGATCGCCTGAAGGACGACTACCTCTCCAGCGAGCACGTCCTGCTGGCCCTGGCGGCTCGCGCCGACGAACCCGCCGGGCGTCTGCTCAAGGAAGCCGGCGTCACTCCGGACCGGATCTACAAGGTCCTGATCGAGGTGCGGGGCACCCACCGGGTTACCGACCAGGACCCCGAGGCCAAGTACCAGGCCCTGGCCCGCTACGGCCGGGACCTGACCGAGCTTGCCCGGAAGGGCAAGCTGGACCCCGTGATCGGGCGCGACGAGGAGATTCGCCGCTGCATCCAGGTCCTGTCCCGCCGCACCAAGAACAACCCGGTCCTGATCGGCGAGCCCGGCGTGGGCAAGACCGCCATCGTCGAGGGCATGGCCCGGCGCATCGTGGCCGGCGACGTCCCGGAGGGCCTCAAGGGCCGCCAGCTCTTCGCGCTGGATCTGGGTTCCCTCATCGCCGGGGCCAAGTTCCGCGGCGAGTTTGAGGACCGTCTCAAGGCAGTCCTCAAGGAGATCATCGCCTCGGAAGGGCAGATCATCCTCTTCATCGACGAGC
>DIWH01000005.1 GCA_002423485.1 Candidatus Xenobium occultum
TCGTTGTACTGCAGGGCCACCTCGATCTCGATGTCTCCAACCAGACGGCTGACGTAGAAGGGCGCATGAAGAGCCTGCTTGCTTTGGCCCAGGTGCTGGACGAACTGGACGATCCCCCCCGCGTAGCAGAAGTGATGGGCCTTTCCGGTGGTCTCCTCGGAGATTTCGATGGTCAGGCCACGGTTCAGGAAGGCCAGCTCGCGCAAGCGCTGGCTGAGCACCTCGAACGAGAAATCCATGCCCTCGGTGAAGATCTCCGGGTCGGGACTCAAGGTGACTCGAGTGCCCGTGCGCCCCTCCTCGCCCTCGTACTCCTCGAGAGGCCCCTCGATCGTTCCGCGCGAGAATTTCTGGACGTAGCGCCTCCCGTCTCGCCAGACCTCCACCTCCAGGTATCGCGACAGGGCGTTGGTGACCGACACTCCGACGCCATGCAGGCCGCCGGAGACCTTGTAGCCCTTGCCTTCAAACTTGCCCCCGGCATGAAGTTGGGTCATGACCACCTGGACGGTGGGAATCCCCTCGGTGGGATGGATGCCGACCGGGATGCCCCGGCCATTGTCCACCACACTGACGGAACCATCCCGATGAAGCCGGAGCTCGATCCGGTCGCAGGCCCCAGCCAGGGCCTCGTCCACGGCGTTGTCCACGACTTCGAAGACGATGTGGTGCAGGCCGCGCGGACCTGTGTCGGCGATATACATCCCGGGGCGCTTGCGAACGCCCTCCAGCCCTTTGAGGACCTGGATCTCGCTCTCACCATAGGCTCCGGGCAGCGCTCGGCCGCCGTTCTCTGCTACCAGCAGATCCACCTCGGCGCCCGGCGCCACCTGTGTCGACTGGGTCTCCATCCGAAGCCTCCTAGAACTCTTCCTCGCGCCTCTGCCGGCGTGTCATCACCCGGTCCAGCACGAAACCAAAAAACGCCCCCAGGAACAGACCGCCTCCTCCGCCCACCAAGGCCCCCAGGAACTCCATTCCCAGAGCCGGCGCACCGAGTGACTCGGCGTGCAGGCGGAAGGACCAATAACCCGCCAGGCCACCCCCGACGCCCCCCAAAGCCACCGGAACCAAGCAGCCGACCAGGCTGCGCTGCTCGCTGAAACTCTCTCTCAACATGCAGCCTCCGAACCGCCTGGTGAGGACAGGTTCGATGAGGAAGAGGACCATGCACGGGCCCGGACTCACTGCCGAAGCCGCCTGAGATCTCTCCCGGCGGCTTCGGAAGGGGGCCCGCTCTCGCCTATTCCCTGAACATCATGGGATTCGACGTCCCGGATCCGGGTCCTTCTGTCAGAGCCCGTCCTACCGCCTGTTGGTAGACCTCCAACATTCGCGCTCCCATGGACGAGATCGAAAAGGCCTGGGCCTGGGCCAGCGCCCCTTCCGCCAGACGGGAGCGAAGTTCGCGGTCAGAGACCATCTGCAGCAGGCTCTCTGTGAAGGCCCGCAGATCCCCGGGCTCGACCAGGAAGCCGCTGCGTCCGGACGCGACCGCTTCGGTACAGCCGGAGGCCCGGACGGCCAGGACGGGGACCCCGGCCGACTGGGCTTCCAGGAGGACCAGGCCCTGGGTCTCGGTCTGGGAGGCGAATACGAACAGGGTGGAGGCCGCCAGGTAATGCTTCAGGTCGGCCCGAGTTCGGTAACCCAGGAACAAAACCGTGCCCTCCAGGCCCAGCGCCTCCGCCCTCTGTTGGAGCATGGGACGATGCGGGCCGTCTCCGACCAGAAGCAGGCGCAACCCGGGAGCGCTCGGGCGGGCCAGGGCCAGGGCCAGGGCCTCCAGCAGAAAGTCCAGGGACTTCTCGCGAGCCAACCGACCCATGTACAGAAGGACCGGATCCTTGGGGTTCAAGCCCAGTTCCTCTCGCGGAAGGCGGGGATCCCCGCCTTGGAAGCTCTCGACGTCGACCCCGGTCGGAATCACCTGCAAAGGGCGTCGCAGACCCTGTTCAAACTGGCGTAGACCCACCTGTCGACTGGGAGCCACCACCACGACCGAGGTATTCCAGAAGAAACGGCACAGACCGACCGCGACCGGACGCAAGACTTCGGGGGGCAACGGCACGTAGTGCAGGTATTCTTCGAAGAGGGTGTGATGCGTGAACACCCGCGGGCGGCCCAGGCGGGCAGCCACCAGCCAACCGAGCGCACCGACGTTGAAGGGCGTGTGCAGGTGAACCACGTCCGGATTGAAAGCCAGGGCTTCCCTCAGGTGGCCCAGCGGGATGGGAAGGCTGACCCTCTCTTCCGGGTACAGAGGAAACTGCACCGACGAAAAGCGGCGAACCCAGGGTTCGCTGTCCTGATAGCCTGGGACCGCCGGCGCGAAGAGTCGGACATGGTGTCCAGCCTGAGTCAGGGCCTGAAGCTGCAACTGGATCGACGTGGTCACACCATTGACGATCGGGTGATAGCAGTCGGCGAACATCGCGATCCTCATCGGTGCATCTCCCTCAGGCTCAGGGTCTCAAGATGCTTCCCGCGACGACCCGGAAGACCCCGACGCGGTCCGGAAAGCTGAGCGGGATGGTGGTGGTGGTCAGGAAGACCTGTCGGTATCCCGCAAGGATCTCCAACAGTCGCTGACCGCGTCCGACATCCAGTTCCGACAGACAGTCATCCAGCAGGACCAGGGCACCTTCCTCCAAGCTCTCTCCCATGACCCGGGCCTCGGCCAGACGGAGTGCCAGAGCGGCACTCCGGTGCTGACCCTGCGAGCCATAGCGCTGCAGACTCCGCCCATCCAGCAGGAGCTCCAGATCGTCGCGATGCGGCCCCACCTGCGTGCTGCCTCGGGACATCTCCTCACGATGCCGGGCCCGCAAGGCCGACAAAAAGCCCTCGGGGTCGGGAGGCGCGGCCGGTCGATAGTTCAGGCGGAGATCGCAACGACTGTCCGACAGGCGTCGGAAGATGTCGGTGACTGCCTCCTGCAGCGACCCGACCACCTGTTGACGGCGTGGGACCAGGACCCCCGAGGCCGTCGCCAACTGCTCATCCCAGGGGGCCAGCTCCGGCAGAGTCGGAGCGGGCCTGCGCCGCAACAACTCGTTGCGCTGACGCAGGACCGACCCGTAACGCGTCAGGGAGGCCAGGTAGAGAGGCGACACCTTGCACAGCAGGAGGTCCAGGAAGCGACGACGACCCTGGGGCGAGCCTTGAATCAGGCTGAGATCCCCGGGCGTGAACAAAGCCATCGGCACCTCCCCCAGGAGATCCGCCAGACGACGAAGCGGGGCGCCATTGCGCAGGATCCGGCGCTCCAGTCCCCCGTCTCCGGCACGAACCCAGTTGACCTCCAGCTCGCGCGCCAAACCCAGGTCCCTGCGAAAGACCGCCCGCACGCGCGCCTCCAGGCAACCCCAGCGGACCAGCTCCGCCTCTCGTGAAGCTCGAAAGCTGCGGGACGTCCCAAGCAGATACAACGCCTCCAGCAAGGCCGTCTTGCCTTGCGCATTCTCCCCCACCAGAAGGACCAGACCTGAAGGAAGGTCCAATTCCAGCTCGCGGTAGTTGCGAAAATCCAAAAGTTCCAGGCGTTCCAAGACCACCTTCCGGCTTTCGCGCAAGCCCCCGGGGACCCTCCGGTCACAGGCCCGAGACCGACGACGTCGAAAGCAACCCATGCCATGTTCAAACGCCTTTCGGAGTCCCTGGGTGGGGCCGCAGCCTCCCTCCATGCTGACGAGGGCCTTCGTCGCGGCCGCTTGCTGCTGTCGTGGCTGACGGCGGTCGGACCGGGGTTGGCTCGCCAGGTGGCCCCTGCGGAAATCCGCGGCGACACTCTCGAGTTGGTCTGCTCAGGCCCCACCTGGGCGCAAGAGGTCCTGCTGCGCCAGAAGGACATCCTGGCCCGACTCAATCCTTTGCTTGAGGGCGCTCCGCTGCGCCGCCTGCGCTGCCGGCCAGGCAGGTTCCGCCCGGTGGAGACTTCCCCGACCCTGGCCCGTGAGGAACCATATCCCTGGGAATCCGTGACCCTGGATCCCGGGGCCCTGGAACGGGTCGAGAGGGCCGTCGCCGAAGTCCAGGATCCGACCCTTGCAGAGCGCCTTCGCCGACTTCTGGTGCAACTGGAGCGCCGTCGGCAGGTGGCCTTCTCTCAAGGTGCGATCGCCTGCGGGGCCTGCGGGGCCCCGACCCGTCGGTCTCCCTGCCGGACCTGTCAGCGCGAGGCGCGAGCCCAACGTCGCCGCCGAATCGAGCAGCGCCTGGCCCGGGAACCGTGGTTGACCGGCCCCGACCTGGCTGCCGAATTTCGCGACCTTCATCCGGCAGAGTTCCTTGCCATCAGGACGTCCCTGCGCAGTCGCCTGGAACAGGATATCTGGGCCCTGATCCGCGCCTTGCCGGCGGGTGCCCCCCTCCCGGATGGCTTGAGGGCCCGCATGATCGAACTGGTGATGCTGAGCACCGGACTGCCGGCCCATCGCCTGGATGCCCGACACGTCCGACATGCCCTGTGCCCGACGCTGGCTCGGGCTTACCTGGACGATCAGGCCTGTGGTCCCTGGGAGGGGAAACCCGCGGCCCAACGCCGGAAGACCCGGCCCCAAACAGAATCCGGCGACTACCAGGCGCGGAAACCGTCGCCCTCCGTCGAGTCGTCTCCCTCTTCGGGATCCAGAGGCTCCCATTTGAAACGGCGCTTGCTGGAAGAGCCAGGCTGAGGCAACAACCCAGGCTGGAAGCCCGCTTCTGGCTGCCGACGCAGGCCAGGTTGGAAATCCTCTTCGCGCTGCGGGAGGACACCGGGCTGGAAGTCCTCTTCGCGTTCCGGGAGAAGACCGGGCTGGAAGTCCTCTTCGCGTTCCGGGAAATCTTGCAGGGCTTCCCAGCCCTGGTTCGCCTCTGTCGGGACAGCCGACTCCTGCAACGGCAAGGAACGCGGTCGGTCGGATCGGACCCCGCCGGATTGCTGGCGCGCGCCGATACCGGGTCGATGGCGTCGGATCAGCGGTTCGGCGGATTCGAACGCCTCCTGGTCCTGACCCTCGAGGGTGCGACCGGGAAGGGGTTTGTCGTCGTAGTCTTCAGGTCCGAGGTCGAGGTTTGCCTGCATCCTGGCCTCAGCCCAGGAACCCAGGAAAGGGAGCCGCAAAAAACGGCCTGACGAAGCCCTCCAAGCCGTGTAGAGGAGAAACGACAGGTAGAAGCCCAAAACCAGAAAGCCACTGCTGAAGACCATCAGCCCGATGACCCCGGAGAAGGCAGGACTGCCCCCGGGAAGCACCTGAAGAATCAACCACATCAGGCCGACCAGCAGCCCCGACCCCACAACAGACACCAGACCCAGGGCCAAGCCCTGAAGGGCGTGAAAGTGGACAAAGGGCTCCTGACGCCGGGCGCCCAGCAGGACCATGGGCGGCACGATCGGCCAGAGAGGGTAGCAAAGGCCGGAGATCATCCGGTCCTCTTCGGAAAGAGGCGGAAGAATGTCCAAGCCTGGCCCTCCTCCGTCGTCGAATTCAGATCCCCTGACGGCTGTGGTTGGCCATCGAAGCGGGTGGGTCCTTCTGGACCAGATAGGACGAGGGGTCGACTTGTCGGTCGCCGGCCAGGACCTCGTAGTGAACGTGCGGCCCGGTGGAAACCCCGGTACTCCCCACGTAGGCGATGGTCTGACCCTTCCGGACAAAGGATCCGACCCCCTGCGCCAGACTGGAACAGTGCGCATACAGGGTGGACAGGCCATTCCCATGGTCCAGGGTGATCGCGTAGCCGTAGCCTGAGAGCCAACCGCTCTGGATCACGCGGCCCGCCGCCGTTGCGCGAATCGGCGTCCCTGAGGGAGCCGAGATATCCACCCCGGTGTGCATCCGGCCATAACCGTAGACCGGATGGATGCGCCAGCCGAAGCCAGAGGTCAGCGAACCCCGACAAGGCCACAAGGAGGGCGTGGCATTGAGGGCCACAGCCTCGCGCTCGCGCTGCACCCGCTTGCGGTAATCCAACGCGGCGGCCCGAAGCCGGCTCAGGTCCGACTCTCGACCCTCCACGGCCGCCATCAGTTTGCGGTAGTTCATCTTCAGGCGCAGCGAATTGGAGTGGCGACCTGAACGTGATCCCTTGAGGGTTCGTCGAGTGGTGCTGGTGCGCCCCACGACCCGGCCGATCTGCGCCAGTTCCTGATCCTGACTCTGCAGTTGAGAGCGGAGCTGCTCGAACCGATCCTCTGCCAGAGCCAGCATCTGCTCCTTCTCCCTCTCCTTGAGGGCCAGCGCGGCGCGATACTGGCTGTTGGCCTTTTCCAACTCCTGGATCTGGGCCTGGTGGCGGGACGCTCCCCGATCCAACCAGACCCGTGCCTGCCAGAGCCCCAACGAAAGCAGCACTGCCACCAGAACGAGGAATCCAGGCGTGATCCGAAGGCTGATCCCCCGGCCTCCGGCCATCACCTTCAGGACGAGACCCCTGCGGCGTCTGGTCTTGGCAATGCTCATCAAACTGTCATGCCTCCGGTCGACATTTGGGTGTCCGACAGGTGTCGGACCTTGGGCAGGATGGCCCACGGTTCAACGCACAAGTGACCAGCCCCTGCAGCAGGAAGCGGCGCCGTGCATCTGATTCAGGCTGCCCGAGAACAGTTTGAATCATGGTAGCCAGGATGTTAAAGGTTCACCACCTGTGGAAAACCTGTGCATTCTGTGGACAAACAAAAAAAGACCGGACTCGCGTCCGACCCCGATTTGAGGGGCTCTGGATGAGGCTGACTCCCGTGTTCGAAGCCCGGGGTATCCGCTTCACACCGGCGGTCCCGCTTACGGCTGCTCGCTTCCGCGCCTGACCGGATTCACAGGCCTCCGATTGAGCGGAGCCCGAGCTTCGAACACGGGAGCCCTCCGATGCCGGGCACCGGATGCCCCAAGAAGACTTGGCGGAGAGGGAGGGATTCGAACCCTCGAGGCGAGTTTATAGCCCACCTACACGACTTCCAATCGTGCGCTTTCAACCAGGCTCAGCCACCTCTCCACGTTGGAACCTGAAGACCTCTGGACCGACTGGCGGAGAGGGAGGGATTCGAACCCCCGAGGAAGGTAGTTAGCCCCCCTGCTCGATTTCGAGTCGAGTGCATTCAACCGGGCTCTGCCACCTCTCCATATCCCCGTCCTGAAGGCTCCGACGATCTCGAAAGAAGCGCTGAACAAGGTCCCGACACCGCGTCTCCAAGACCCCGCTCCGGACCAGAATCTGGTGGTCCATCCCGGGGTAGTCGACCAGGTTCACCCGACTTCCAGCGCTACCAGCGCGGGGATTCGGGGTTCCATAGATCAGGCGCCTGATCCTGGCTTGCAGGAGGGCCCCCGCGCACATCGGACATGGCTCCACGGTCACGTAGAGATCCGCGCCCTCCAGGCGCCAGTCCCCGACCTTCCGAGCTGCCCGGCGCAAGGCCAGCATCTCGGCGTGGGCCAGAGGATCCCGACGCGTCTCACGCAGGTTCCAACCCCAGGCCAGCTTCTCGCCTCCCCGGACCACGACCGCCCCCACGGGAATCTCTCCCAAGGCCAGCGCCCTGCGAGCCGCACGAAGGGCCTCGCGCATCCAGACTCGATCGTCCATCAGGTTCCATCTTCAATTTTCAAATCTTGGTTCCCCACCTCACCAGACTGAAGATCCAGAAAGGGCCCTGGACAAGCCCACAGCCCTCGCCATGCAAGACAGTCGGTGCGGTCTGGCGCGCCGGGCAGGGATCGAACCTGCAACCTTCGGCTCCGGAGACCGACGCTCTATCCATTGAGCTACCGGCGCCCGCTTCGCCTCGAAAGGCACCCGCAGACCGACCGGCCTGCACAGCGGCCCCATCCTAACACAGTCGCCCCGTCCTTGACAAGACGGCGCAGGCCTCGATTTGGGCCCCTGGACCGCGACCTGGGGGCAGCCCGGCACAGACCCCCAGGACGCGATTCAGGCCGCGCCCACGGGTTCGGCAGACAGTTCCCTCAAGCGCACCGGCATGCAGACGTAGTCAAAAGAGGAATCCTCCAAAGGTCTCAGGACGGCGCTGTGACTCTCGTCCTGAAGATCCAGTTGAACCTCCTCGGAATCCATCACGGACAGACAGTCCAGGACGAACTTTCCGTTGAAGGCGATGGTCAAAGGCTCACCGTCCAGCAGAGCCGGGATTTCCTCGCGGGCAGAGCCCAGGTCCGGAGTGTTGGCCGAAAGCGTCAGGCGGTCCGGATCAAACTCCATGCGAACCAGGTGCGGAGAATCCTTTTCCTGCGCGACGATGATCATGCGACGCAGCGCATTGGCCAAGGCATCACGCCCCATGCGGGCAGTTCTCTGGAAGCTCTGGGGAATGACCCGGTTGAAATCAGGAAAGGTACCTTCCAGGATCCGACAGTGAAACTGGATGCCAGGAACCCTGAAGAAGGCCTGCGAGTCTCCAAAGAGGACTTCCACCTCGTCCTCTCCTTCTCCGAAGACCTTGACCATCTCGTGCATGGCACGCGCCGGAATCACGACCCTGGCCTCCCCTCCCCCATCCTGCTCCAGATCGCACGACATTCGGGCCAGGCGGCGCCCATCTGTGGCGACCAGCGTGATCCGCGAAGATTCCAGGACCGTCAGGATCCCCGTCATCACCGGTCGCGACTCATCCACCTCCGCGGCCGCGATACCGACTCGCGCGATCATCGCCTTGAGGACCTTCCTGGGCAAGCGAAGGAAGGAGGCGCGTTCGGGAACCGGCAGGGTCGGGTATTCCTCAGCCGGCAGCGTCGCCACCTCGAAGCGCGCCCGAGCGCTGGTCAGCTTCAAAGAACCTTCACGCACCGTCTGCAAGGTCGTCGGACCTGCTGGCAAGCGGTTGACGATATCTGCCAACAGCCGGGCTGAACACGTCGTGGCTCCCTCTTCGTGAACCCGGACGGGAATGGATGTCTGAACGCCCACGTTGAGATCCGTTGCCGTGAGGCGGAGCTCGTCGCCTCTGGCCTCCATGAGGATGTGCCCCAGGATGGGCAGGGGGCTGCGAGAGCTGATGGCCCTCGAGACCTGGCCCAGGGCATTCTCCAAAACGGTTTTTTCACAGTCCAGGTGCATGGTTGGTTCTCCGTTCCTCTTAATTAATCATGTTCGTCGTAGTCATAGGGCCTGTTGACTCTGGGGATAAGTGCTTGAATCTTTGTCAATACAGGGTTCTTCGGGTGCTGCAGGTTGGGGACAGGTCCTGGATACACGTTGGACGTTTATCCCCTTATCCACCGTGGAGGGTTTCCCGGAGGTCATGTGGACCTTTGTCCACAGGATGTTGAATGATTTTCCACATCACTTTCCCCAGGCTTGAACTGGTCGCCAACGGCAGGATTGCCGGAACCCGAAGAAACCGCGCCTGTGGCAGGGCGGTTCGTTCGGGGTCCGGAAAGGTGCCCAGATTCTTCAGCGGGCAGAATTTTTGAGACGTTCCTTGAGGTTGGAGATGCTGGTCTTGAAGTAGTGGTCGTCAAGGTTGCTCTCCACCTTGCGGTGGGCGTGCAGAACGGTGGTGTGGTCCTTGTGGCCGAAGTGGGCGCCGATTTCGGGGTAGGAGGCGCTGGTCATTTCCTTGCAGAGGTACATGGCAATCTGACGCGGCCGGACGATGCGTTGGTCGCGTCGTTTTCCGATCAGCTCTTCATGCGTCATGCCGAAGTACTCGCAGACGACCTTCTTGATGCTGGGGACATCCAGGACCTTCAGGTCGCTGTCCTTGAGGATCTCCTGAAGCGCCTCCGTGGCGTTGTGGACGGTCAGCGAGCGGCCGGTCAGGGAACAGAAGGTGACCACCCGGGTCAGGGCGCCCTCGAGCTCCCGGATGTTGGAGTGGAACTTCTCGGCGATGAAAGTCAGCACGTCCTGGCCAACCGGCATGGCGCTGATTTCAGCCTTCTTCCGGAGGATGGCCACCCTGGTCTCGAGGTCGGGTGGTTGGATGTCGGCGATCATGCCCCACTCGAATCGAGAGCGGAGTCGATCCTGGAGAGTGGGCATCTGCTTCGGAGGCCGGTCGCTGGACATGACGATCTGCTTGTTGTTGGCGTGCAGCTCGTTGAAGGTGTGGAAGAACTCCTCCTGGGTCCGTTCCTTGTTGATCAGGAAGTGGATGTCGTCGATCAGGAGGACGTCCACGTTGCGGAATTTCCGTCGGAACTCCTTCATCTGGGAATCGCCGATGGATTCGATCAGTTCGTTGGCAAATTGTTCGGCAGCGATGTAGACAACGCGTTTTCGCCGATTCCGCGTCAGCACGACGTTTCCGATCGCGTTCATGAGGTGGGTCTTGCCCAATCCGACACCCCCATAGATGAACAGGGGGTTGAAGGCCTTGGCCGGGCTGTCGGCCACGGCCTGGGCTGCGGCCGCCGCCAGGCTGTTTGAGTAGCCTCGGACGAAGGACTCGAAGGTCAAGTCCGCGCGCAGGGGAGTGCCACTGAACTCCCCTGGAGCGGGCTGGCGCTCGGCGGGCGGGGATTCGGAAGACGTGTGAGCCTTGCGGACCGGACGAGGCGTGGCCGGGTCCGTGGCCGGGTCCGTGGCGACGAACTCCAACTCCAGGGAATCCCTGCCCATGACCTCCCGGAGGATGGAGTCCAGTCGAGCCTTGTGGTCAGACCTGGTCAGGAAGTCCCTCTGGAACGGGGGAAGTCCGACCTGAAATCGGGGTCCTTCCAGCGAAAGGGGTTGGGCGTCATTGAGCATGGACCGGACCGGGGCGTCGACGCAGCACATGCAGCGAGCCCAGATCTCCTGGAGATCAGGTTCGCCAACAATGGCGTGGTCTGACATCGGGTTCCTCCTTCTTCATTCCAAGCCCAAGGTCTTCCCAGCCTGGATCCAGGCAAAAGGATGGCGTGATCGGAGGTCCTGAGCCTCCTGGCGTCCTTTGAGAGCCCCCTGCTGGAGTTGGAACGGTACCGTGTTGTCGATTCCGCCGGTCTTGTGTCTTTGTCGCGGCGGTCTGGTGGTCGGGCGCCTCCAGAGGCCCGAAGAGCACCATCCGGGTTCCGGTCGGGGTCTGGAGGAGAGCCTCACAGACGCCGATGGAGCCTGGCCGTGCAGTTCGGGAGCGTTCCGTGGTTGGAGCCCTCGCAGTCGGGGCCGAGTTTCGGATTTTCACGAGGGGCTTCCTTCCGAAACTCCATCGAATCGTCGTCCACATGTCCACAGATCGCCTCCGGAGGCTGTGGATAAGTGGATAAGATGCCGAAAACGACGAGTTGAAATCTGTGACGGACAAGGTCGGTCACCTGGGGCTTGTCCACAGCGTCCACAGGGTTATCCACACCGACCAGGTCCGACATTCGGGGACGCCGGAGTCGGCGTTCCGAGGGCTCTTGGAGTGAGAAAGCGCGATTTTGTGGGGCTCGAAGCCAGCGGGATTCCAACCCTGAGAGTTGGTCGGACGTTTGCTCCGTCTGGTCGGACCCGTCCCGACGCTGCCTGCGAGCCCGTGGTCCAATGAGTTCCGGGAAAGCGGGTCAGCGCCGGCCGTCCGCGGGCGTGCGCAGGACAGGCAACTGGGGTCTGAAGGCCTGAGACGCCGCAAACCATTCCAACTCGGGGGTGTTCCGTGAGACTTCGGACCGAATCCTGGTGCGGGATTGAAGGCCTGGATCCGCCGCCTGGCGTGAGAACCGAACGCTACGGGAGGCGGCGGATTCAGGGGAGGCCCCGTTCCGCCGCCAAAATAGTT
>DIWH01000067.1 GCA_002423485.1 Candidatus Xenobium occultum
TAGGTCGCAAACCGATCACAGATGCCAGGCATCGTGGCTGATTGGGCAATTTCTGGAATTTAGCCATGCTTCCACTGCTATGCTCAAGTCGCTGTTGTCAAATTCTTGTTGGGCAACCAGGCTGCAATGCGTGATCTCTCCGGTGTCGGAACCGAAGCCACTCGTCAGTGGAACCAGGTTGGGGGTATTCCTCTCCTTCCTGTTCAGGCGAGTGATCTCACGGTTGACGGCGACCCGGCAATATTTGGAGAAGCTGTTGTAGGCGTGCTCATCGTCCAGTTGGCGCTCCCGGCAGGACGACAGGATTCGGGGAAGTTGCTGGCGGATTCGTCCGTAGAGTCGTTCGGAAATCTGGTCAGCCTTGTCCTCCAGGTTTCCAGAGGGCCACAAGCACCACGTGCGGGTTTCGTTCCGCAGTTGATTCAGTGCGTGCTTCCGGAGCAAGGCCATCACCAGGAGGGAGACGAGATCTTCAACTTCTCGTGGGCCTTGAACATGGGATGCCTCGCTCAAGAAATCGACGAAGCGGGTCACGATCTTCGTAAGGATCTTTGGACTGAGGACCTTATACGGGTCCTGGCTGCTCACGACCTGATCCATGATGCTCCGGGCCAGGTCGGGGAGGCTCTTGTCTGTGCGTTGCCCCTGGTCCTCAACGGCACAGTTGGTATTAGTCGCGGCCTTGGATGTCACCCCAGACGATGCTCCCTTCCTCCGCCCCGCCTCAAAGTGGGGCCTGTATGATCGATCATGAGGCTCCAGGGTCGAATTATCTTACACACGGACTTGAAAAAATGTATTCTTCATCGCAAGTAAGATTTCCTGACCCGGAGGGCTCATCATTCCATAGGAAGAGGTATCCCGCGCCCCGAGAGACTCACTCCGCACCATGGTCCAGGAAGATGCGGATGTCGGTGGTTCCTGGAGTGTTCAGTTCGATGCCGAGTGGATTACCGACCCGAGAATTTCCTCTGCAAGGAGACGTCATGAACCACTACCCCGCGCTACAACTGGTCCACGCCGGTGGCATCTTGACGGAGGCCCTGCTTGACGGCTGCCGCCTCCCGCTGACTCAGCGCGAGCGCTCGCTGTTGAACAACCTGGCCCGCGAGCCCGGGAAGGTGCTCCTCCGCGACGTTCTGATGGAACAGCACGGAATGACCGACCACGAACTCTACAACCAGATCTACCGGTTGCGAAGGAAAATTGGCCGGCACTACGTCGAGCAGGTAGGCGGCCGCAGCGGCTGTGGTGCGGGGGCAGGTTCCGGCTACCGCCTGTCCGGACTTCAGGTGGAGTGGGTTGAGGTGAGGGCTGGTTGAGCCAGCCCCGGCAGACTGCGCCGCATGTCAGCGATCGTTCGATGTGATCCACCTTCCGCTGGCTTGGCACCCCTGCGTTGATTCCTGGCCGTTGAACAAGAATGTCCGGCCACACCTGACCGACAGCGCCCCCGGACCGCCCGGGGGAGCTTTCACCATCTCCGGCCATCACCAGGTGACGGCAACCGAGCCCGGGCACGGTGCGGCCATGTGAATTGGGCGGCAACACCGAGGTTGTTGGCATTTGGCCGCGATCCGCTGCCATTGAGAGCTTCCTGAGAGTCAGCGACGATCCAGCGGAGAGCCTGGTGCGATTGGCCTCGGCGGCTCTGCCCGCTACGCTGGAGGAGAGGTCGGGAACCGTGAGACTTCCGGCCAGTTCGAGCAGAAACGTGGCTTGCGCCCGGCTCCTCATCGGTCCGGCGCTTCCCGTGGAAGCCCAGGTGAAAGGAGAGTTGTCCCGGGTCCAGACTTCCACCGAGAAAAGACGACCTCCCCCCGTCAGGATGGAGTTTCGCAGGCCCGATACTGACAGGGGGAGCTGACCGGAGTCACCCTCGCTCGACAAGCGCCGAGCCCGAGCTGTTCCGTTCCCTGGCATCGTATCAGGGGACCCGAAAGCGAGCAAGCGCCACAGCGGAGAGCACGATTTCGGAGTCAGTCTGGAAGCGGGCTTCAAACGAGTCCAATGCATTCAGGCCTTCCGACCGAGCCCGACGACGCGCTCGGAGCTCCCTATGCATAGCCCCACTCTCCTCGACCACGCGGCCCACCCCCGCAATACCGGCCCTCTGCCCGGAGCCACCCACGCCGGCGAGGCCCGCTACGAGCGCTGCGGCGACCGGATGCGCCTGGAATTCCTGGTGGCGAACGGTCGGGTGCGCGAGGTCCGTGGCCAGGCCTTCGGTTGTGGCGCGGCGGTGGCTGCCGCCAGCGTGGCCACCGGGTTGCTGCAGGGCCTCACGGTGACCGAGGCCCGAAACCTCGACGCCTTCCAGTTGGACCGGGCCCTGGGTGGCGTCCCCCCGGCCAAGCGCCACGCCCTGCTCATGGTCCTTCAAAGCCTTGCCGAGGCCCTCGGGCCCCGACTCGGAGCGGCCCCTCCACGGGAGATACCGCTCCAGACCAACACCAGAGCAAACGGATGAAGGAGGAAATCATGTCAACCAACTACCCTGAGGCCATCGACCAGTTCACCCCCAAGACCGACGGGGTGTCCGTCGTCGCGGCGGCGGACATCAACGACCTGCAGGACGCGGTGGTCGCGATCGAGACGGCCCTGGGCCCCAACCCCGCCCCTCCGCCGCCCGCCTTCA
>DIWH01000072.1 GCA_002423485.1 Candidatus Xenobium occultum
CGAGGCGGAGCTTTCCGCGTCGTAGCAGATCTCGAGGAGGTTGTCCGCGTCGCGGTAGAGGCCGGCCAGGACCGCGTAGACCTGGGTGGTGTCCTCGAGCCGGGCGAAGACCTGGACATCCGGATTCCTGGACGTCTCCGCGAAGCCCATCCCACCGAAGCGGAGAAAGGCCGTGTCGTCGGTGGTGCTTCCGGTGGTGAGGGTGCCGGACCCTCCCCGCTCGGCGTTCTGGGTGTAGGTTCCCTGACCGGTGAGCACCCAGTTGGGCCGCCGGGCGCCGACGAAGTCGTCCTTCCAGGTCACGTGGAAGACGGAGTCGCTGAAGGCGGGCGGCGGAGGGGCGGGGTTGGGGCCCAGGGCCGTCTGGATCGCGACCATCGCGTCCTGCAGGTCGTTGATGTCCGCCGCCGCGACGACGGACACCCCGTCGGTCTTGGTGGTGAACTGGTCGATGGCCTCAGGGTAGCTGGTTGACATGATTTCCTCCTTCATCCGTTTGCTCTGGCGTTGGTCTGGAGCGGTATCTCCCGTGGAGGAGCCGCTCCGAGTCGGGGCCCGAGGGCCTCGGCAAGGCATTGAAGGACCATGAGCAGGGCGTGGCGCTTGGCCGGGGGGACGCCGCCCAGGGCCCTGTCCAATTGGAAGGCGTCGAGGTTTCTGGCCTGGGTCACGGTGAGGCCCTGCAGGAGTTCGGTGGCCACGCTGGCGGCGGCCACCGCTGCGCCACAACCGAAGGCCCGGCCACGGACCTCGCGCACCCGACCGTCCGCCAGGAGTCTGTGTGAGTATCCGGACCGAGCATCGCCGAGGGATCTTGTGCACCCCGCAAGGCGCAAAAAGTCGTGGTTTGCTGGAGGCAAATGAGACTTTTTGCAACACAGCGGGGGCGCAAGAGGCCCGGCGAGGCGACCGACGCGGTATTCACACAGGCTCCTAGCAGGAACTCCAGGCGCATCCGGTCGCCGCAGCGCTCGTAGCGGGCCTCGCCGGCGTGGGTGGCTCCGGGAGGAGGGCCTGGACCCCGAGCGTATGCAGGCCCGGGTCCGCGGGCTGATCGCCAGGGTTTCGGAGGACCGGCGCCTGGCCTGGATGGCCACCGCGAAACAGGAGATCCAGAAGGCCCAGGCTCGTCGGAACCGCGTCGATCTGAGCGGCCTGGACCGAGCTCAACTCCTGTCCAGGATTCGGTCCTCCGGTCAGATCGCGGCCCGAGGCCTGGATACACCCCTGGAGGAGATGGGCGAGGCGGAACTTCGAGACCTGTGCGAGGAAGTCGAATGGGCAACCAACCTGGACGAGGAGGCGCCTTCCTCCGATCGATGATCGGGGGTCCGGATCGGAATCGCGCCCGCCGCGAGGCGCTCGCCCTCCTGAAACGTTGCGGGATCGAGAAGCCTGAGGAGATCCACCTGGAGCTGATCGCCTGGCATGCGTTCAGGGCACTGGTCCAGGAGCGCCCTCTGAGCCACTGCAATGCTCGCGTGGTCCGAGGCCACTTTCAGAGCATGATCACCGTTGCCTCGGGGACCACATTGGGTCGCAGGCGTTTCAACGTTGGCCACGAGATGGGGCACCTGACCCTGCACCCTGAGGTGAATCAACTGGCCCTGTGCTCGGTGAAGGAAGGGCTCTGGCAGTATCGTGCGCGCCCGGAAGAGCCGGAGGCGAACTTCTTCGCGGCGGAGTTGCTGATGCCGGAGCCCCTGTTCAGGCCCCGATGCCAGGACGGGGAGCCGGGTTTCGACATGATCGAACATCTGGCCGGCGAATTCCAGACCTCGCTGACGGCCACGGCGCTCCGCTACGTGGAGCAGGGGCCCTGGGACTGCTGTGCGGTCTGGTCGCAGAACGGCAACATTCGTTGGATCTCGACCTCAGAGTCGTTCCGCTGGAAGGTGAGGGAAGGGCGCCTGGGGCCCAGGACCTATGCCTTGGATTTCGCGGAAAGCCTGGACAAGGCAACCCTGCTTCGGAAGGAAGTCGCCGCGCTGCAGTGGCTTGAAAGCGATCGGGGCGTGGCCCGGGTTCGAGAGCAGTCCCGGCCCATCGGGGCAGAGGGGTTGCTGACCCTGCTCTGGGTCGAGGCGGACCCCGGCGAGGAGTGGTGGGGGGAAGAGTTGGACGAACCTGACCCGGAGCGGTTCACACCCGACGGTCGACGCAGGAGATGGTGAGCCTGCCCGGACACAGGCGGCCACAGAGAGTGGGCATCAACAGGTTGGTCGTCTCCCGGGGCAGGATCCCGAAGAACTGGGTCAAGACGCCGTGGACGAGTCCCGTGACTCCGTGTTCTCTGTGTGCTCTGTGGTGAAGACCGTGGCGTGGCTTCTACGGAGTCTCGGCCGCCGGCGCGGTGGTCAGGGTTCCCAGGGTGTTGTTCACGGAAAGCCGGGTAGGGATCTCCAGTTCCTGGGACAGGGCCTCCTCCCACGAGCGTACCAGCGCGGCAGGCAGAAGCTGGGGGCTCTGGACGCGGGCCTGCACCTCCAGTGTGGCGGGCGGCTCCCCGAAGACCGGGGTGGGCAGGTCCTCGGGTTGCGCGGGCTCCAGGACGGCGGGAGGGGTCGCTTCCTTGACCTGCATGCCCAGCAGCAGGGCGCCTTCCTGGTCGGCGACCAGGGTTTCCAGCCGGATGCGAAGCTTCTCTTCGCGATCCCGCATCTGGCGCTCGCGGGCGCTGAGGATTTCGCTGACCGGCGCCAGGAGCGGTCCGGCTTCGGTGAAGTCGTGGGTGGTGATGGTGCGGACCAGCAGTTTCAACCCCGGAGCCATGGGATTCTTCTCCAGCAGGGTGGCCGAGGCCACGGTCTGGAGCTCCTGCACCAGGGCGGCGTCGAAGACGAAGGGGCTGCGCACGGTGACGAAGAGGGTGCCGGGCTGGGAGGGATCCGGACGGCTCCACTGCACCAGTTCAGCATGCGAGAAGGCCCCCAGGGCTTCGCGCAGGGCGCTTCCCACCTGCAGGTTGAGTTCCAGGCCTTTCTCGCGGGTCAGGGGCTGGACGTACTCCACTCCGGCCGGCGAGAGGTAGGTCAGGGTGGCCGTCCCCAGCAGCAGGTCCAGCTCGGTGGAATCCGGCAGATTCAAGCGCTCCTGCAAGGTCCGGGCCAGGTCGCGGACCATGCCCGGGGTGATCTCCTGAGGCGCCCGGATCACGCCGCGGATCCGCAGCCGGGAGCCCTCCAGGTGGACCGTCAGGGAATCGAGTCCGGCGCCCGGGACCAGCCGGGGGACGCGGGACTCCAGGACCTGCGAGGCGGTCGCCTGGTAGCTCCGTTCCAGGACCAGGTTGCTCAACTGGATCGAGAGGAACACGAAGGTTGCCAGCAGCAGCAGGCCCGTGCCCAGGGCGAAGCGGGCCAGGGGGCGCCGGGAGGTGCCGTGCGGCAGGTGTCCCAGGCCGGCAGCCAGGAAGACCAGGGCGGCCGAGACCTCGATGGTCAGGAAGTTGGCCAGGAAGAGCATGAAGGCCCGAAAGGCGGACATGGTCAGCTCCGGGTTATGCCAGGAGGCCGCCAGCATCACTCCGCACACGGCCAGCGGAGGAACCAGGGCCACGGCGATGGCGACCCCGGCGATCGAGGCGCTGATCCGGGTGTTGACCGTGGCATAGGCACCCGCCATCCCCGCTGCCAGGCCGATCCCCATGTCGAAGAGGGTCGGGCGGATGCGTCCCTGGATCTCGCTTCCCGTCAGATCGATGTTGGCAGGCCCCACCAGGATGGTCAGGAGCGTGGCCGTGGCCAGGGCCGCCAGGACCCCGAAACCCTCGGCCTGCAGGCCCTCCTGGAGCATCTTCGAGTCGGAGCGCACCACGCCCATGGCGCATCCCAGGATCGGGCCCATCAGGGGGGCCACGATCATCGCCCCGATCACCGTGGCCGTGGAGTTGGAGTAGAGGCCGAAGGTGGCGATCAGGGTGGAGAGGATCGTCAGGATGTAGTAACTGCGGCTGGACGTCGCGGAGTTGGCCAGGCTGGCCAGGATCTCGCTCTCTTTGTCAGGGCTGAGGCGGTGGAACCAGTGCATGGGGCCTCCTGATGGGGCGACCGGTTCGGCAGGTCGGGCAGGCTACCAGGGCCAGAGACGGCGCCAGCGCGCCCAGCGCTCCAGGCGACGACCCACCCGACCCAACTGGCGAAGACTGCGTTCGACGGTGAAGTAGGGCAGGCCCCGGAAATCCACCTGGGGGCTCGCGTCCAGCACCCAGGCTGCCGCGAACCCGGCACCGCGCAGGGCCCGACCCAACTCGCGGCGGGCCCTGGGAGGGGAGGGGAGTTGCTCCCGGTCGCTCAGGACCAGGAGACACGCTGGAGTCCAGCCCTCCTCCTGGGGGACGCTGCGGGCGGCCTCGAGGGCCTCGGGAGGCGGACCCTTCGGGGCCGGGACGACCAGCAGGGTCTCCTCGCCGGGTCCGGGTTTCCTGGACAGGGCCCCCCCGGGGGTCTTGGGCCCGGGGGCGCCCAGGGTCAGGGCCAGAAGGTCGGGCCCCAGGATTCGCAGGCGGAACCCGCGTTGATCGATTTCCCAGGGAGCCTGGGGACCCCTCCAGGACCGAGGCAGCACCAGCGGCGTGACCCGCAACAGGTCGCGCCGCCGGTCCGGCGACTGGCGGAGGTGGCTCATCGCCGGTGGCGCAGCAGGACCCGACGGACCACCTGGATCACGTAGTCCTGGTCTTCTTCCTTCAGGCCGGGATAGAGCGGGATCGAGACGACCTGGTCGGACGCCCTCTCGGTGTGGGGCAGCATGCCCGGCGCAAAGCCGAAGCGCTCGCGGTAGAAGGGGTGCAGGTGCACCGCTCGGAAATGGATGCCGATCCCCACGTTCTCGGCCTGGATCTCGTGCATGATCTGGTCGCGGTTGGCCCGGAGGTTCTCGGTCCGCACCTGGATGACGTACAGATGACAGGCACTGCGGACGTAGGGTTTGCGGACCAGCAGTCGGATGAGATCGCCCAGGTCGGCGAAGGCCGCGTCGTAGCGGGCGGTCTGTTTCTCCCGCTCCTGGAGGAAGCCGGGTAGCTTGCGCAACTGGTGCAGGCCCAGGGAAGACGCCAGATCGGTCAGGTTGTATTTGTAGCCCGGGGTCACGATGTCCCAGTGCTGGTAGCCTTCGCTGGAGTAGCGCTTCCAGGCGTCGCGGCTCATCCCATGCAGCGACAGCAAGCGGGCGCGTTCGGCCAGCTTGTCGTCCTCGATGCCCAGCATCCCGCCCTCGCCGGTGGTCAGGTTCTTGGTGGCATAGAAGGAGTAGGCCGTCATGTCCTCGGATCGGCTGACGTGGCGACCTCGGAAGGTGGACTCGGTGGCGTGCGCGGCGTCTCCGATCACCAGCAGGCCATGGCGGTCGGCGATCTCGCGCAGGCGGTCCTGTTCGACCGGGTGGCCGGCGAAGTGGACGGGCATGATGGCGCGGGTTCGCGGGGTGATCCGCTCCTCCACCTGCGAGACATCCATGTTCAGGGTGTCGGGCTCGACGTCGACGAAGACCGGGGTGATCCGCTCGTGGACCATCTCGTTGATGGCCGAGGGGAAGGTCATGCTGGGGGTGACGATCTCGTCTCCCCCGCGGATCCCCGCCGCCACCATTGCGATATGCAGGGCCGCCGTGCACGAGTTCAGGGCCACGCAGTGTGGGGCACCCGTGAAGTCGGCCATCTCGGCTTCAAAGCGACGGGTCTTGGGGCCCGTGGTCAGCCACCCCGAACGCAGGGTGTCCAGCACCTCCTGTTCCTCTTCGGGGCCCAGGCAGGCGCGGTTGTAGGGCAGGAACTCCGAACGACGGGTGAAGGTCATCTCCTGGATCAACTCTTCCTCCTTGACTGGTGGGCCGGCGCCCCCCCCGGACACCGGCCGCCCCCCCTAGGGGCCCGGCTGGGTTCCTAGTGCATCTCGACCTTGCCGGCGGCAGTGCGGATGGGGATCTGGCGCAACCAGATCCCCTTCTCCCACCACTTGCGGTTCTCGCGGTACCAGGCGATGGTGCGCTCCAGGCCGTCCTCGAACTTCACCTTGGCCTCCCAGTCCAGAAGGTTTCGGGCCTTCTCGGTGGAGGAGGTGTGGCGGAAGACCTGGCCGGGCCGGTCGCCGACGAAGACGATGGGCGAGTGGGTTCCGGTCATCTCCTTGACCGTCTGGGCAATCTCCAGGACGCTGATCGAACGGGCGGTGCCCAGGTTGATCACCTCGCCCTTGAGGTTGTCCATGGGAGCGTGCATCAACTTGTCCAGGGCCTGGCAGTGGTCGCCCACGTACAGCCAGTCGCGCTGGGCGCTGCCGTCTCCGTGGACGGTCAGGGGCTCGCCGAGGAGGGCCGAGGTGATGAAGCGGGGGACCACCTTCTCCAGATGCTGGTAAGGCCCGTAGTTGTTGAACGGGCGGACGATGACCATGGGCAACTGGTAGGTGGCCCAGTAGGAGTACACCAGGCGGTCGGCACCGGCCTTGGCGCTGGCGTACGGGCTCATGGGCATCAAGCGGTGGTCTTCGTCCATCAGGTCGGCGCGGGCCGTGCCGTAGACCTCGGAGGTCGAGATGTGGATCATCCGGTCGATACGGTCCTGGTGCTTCAGCACCGCGTTGGAGACGACCTGGGTGCCCATCACGTCGGTCTCGAAGAAGATCCAGTTGTCGTAGATGGATCGGGTCACATGGCTTTCGGCCGCAAAGTGAACCACCGTGTCGCACTGGCTGACCAGGGTGTCGACCAGTTCGCCGTTGCGGACGTTGCCGTACCAGAAGCTGAGGCGGCCGTGGCCGTTGTTGCCCGGGTTCATATGCTGCTGGGGCAGGTTCTCCATGTTGCCCGCATAGGTGAGCATATCCAGGACCACGACCTTGTAGTCGGGGTACTTCTCGAGGATGTGGCGCACGAAGTTGCTGCCGATGAAGCCGGCTCCGCCGGTGACCAGAATCGTCTTGGACATCTATTCAACCTCCGAAGTGTGGAACGCCTTGCGCTCCTGCGATGCTCCGGTGTGGGTGCGCCGGAGGATGGCCCGGCTCTGGGGGCCGTGATGGAAGAGCAGGTCGACGACGGACATGTAGGGGATGAAGTCCGGGCCGCGCTGTCGGTACTCGGGATGGAGATAACCATGCCAGTGGACCTTCACCCCCAGGTCCTGGAAGGCAGATTCGTCGAGATACGAGCGGGCCGCGTCTCCGGTGAGGTATTCGGTGGCGCCCAACTTCTCGCAAAGCCCGATCAGGCGGGCGGTCTTCTGGCCGGGGACGCCAAGCTCCGAAGAGCGTTGGACCTTCCAGGGCATGCCCAGCAGGTCGACCAGGGCCCGCAGCATCGCCAGGTCCAGGTCGATCAGCAGTTTCCAGTCCTGCTCGAGGACCCCGGCCAGGGCCGGGAACACCGTCGAGAAGAAGGGCGCCTTGCCGTAGGCCTGCTCCAGGCTGAGCCGGTGCTTGCGCCGCCAGTCCTTGGTGGGGTCGATGGCCACCTCGAGGATCGGGGGAAAGTCGCGCCCTGTCAGGCGCACGGGGACCGTCAGCCAGGCCGGGCCGTTGGCGGTGAGGATCCGGTTGCGGTTGCGCCAGCCGTTCTTGTCGTACTGGACATCGTCGTACAAGACGAACACGTCCGACCAGTCATACTGGTCGAAGAAGCCCAGCCAGGGCAGGTAGGAAGGCTGCAGGACCACCAGTTTCACGCCCTGCCCCCCGCGTCCTGACCGACGTTCGCATCCATTGCGGTCACCCCTGGGCGAGGCGGTCCCTGGGGACCGCGGGCGCCTGCCGGCAATACCACAGAAGAGGCAGGACGCCCACCTGAGGGCTGAAGTAGTCCAGCATGAACTGCCGGCACCTGGCCCCGAGGTCCTTCCGCCTCTTCGGGTCCGCCACCAGGTCGGCCAGGGTCTGGGCCAGCCGATCCGGCGTGGTGGAGATCCAGGGGAACTCCACGTCCAGACCCCAGTATTCCCGGTGGCGGTTGATATTGAACTGGTCGAACGCCTGGACCACGGGCCGGCCGAGGAACATCGCCTCGTCACCGGACAGGCCGTGGTACCCCCGCAACTGGTTGAAAGTCACGTCGCAATCCAGCCGGGCCTGCATCACATCCTGATGAGGCCAGCCGGCGACCTGCCACAGTTCCGTTCGGCCGACTTTTCTCCTGCACAGTTCGCGGGCCGCGTGGAGGTAGGCCTCGGTGTCCTTGTGGTAGTAGAAGCGCGAGAGCGTGGGGTGCGGCAGGCTGGGGGTCTGCAGGAGGCGGACGATGCCATCCTCTTCCGAGAGGGGAGGTCTCAAGATGACGTCCTCCAGCGTGGTCGGAGGAAAACCTGCGTAGAAGCGGGCCTGCGGGAACATCCTCAGCAGGTGCGGCAGTGGGGTCAGGACCATGCGTCCGGGTCGCTGGTGGCGAACCACGTTGCGATGGACCCGTTGGCCGATATACAGGTGCACCACCCTCCTGCCCTGCACGAAGGGGCGCAGATCCAGGTTCGCCAGAGGCGTCTCTTCGTCGTCGTCCTCGAAGAAGACGAAGCAGTCCGCGGCCTCGAGCTCTTCGAGCAGGCCCCGCGAGAGCCCCTCGTCGGCGAAGACGGCGCGGGATTCCTCCTGGGGGTAGCCGATGTAGGGGTGGCGCGTCCGACACAGGGCCAGGGCCTGGTGGGGCGTGTGCCGGTTGACGGCGACGGCGTGGTTGAGCACGGAACCGGCGATGTTCTGGGAGTCGACGAAGACGACGCGCATCCGCTCCTCTTCGGGAAGTCGGAAGCGCTCCAGCCAGTCCTCGGGGGGCAGGTCCTCGTGCTCCAGGCGCAGCAGGAACATCGGCAACGCCCCATCGGGTGCCTCGGCATGGATCCAGGGGTCCTGCCAGAGGGCCCGGCCGCCGCCGCGGGCTCCCAGGACCCGGGCGCGAATCCGCTCGGGGGGCGCCACGGCCCGGGCCAGGGCGCGCAGGTCGTGGGTGGCCGGGCCCAGGGCGAATTCGTTGTCGTAGTCTCCGTAGCGGAAGGTCGGGGTTCGGCGGGCCAGGGGCATGTTGACCGGCAGCAGGTGCAGCGAGCGGACGCGCGAGGCCGACCAGGCAGCCGCCAGGGCCCGTTCGGGGTCCTCTTCGGCGGCGGCGTGCAGGAGGTCCACCACGCAGTCCACCGGACCCTCCAGGGTCTGGGCGGCACGCACCCGGGAGCGGGGGGCCAATTCCTGCATGGCCTCGGCGGCACCCTCCGGGCCCAGGACCAGGCATTCGCCCTCGGGCAGCAGGGGGGCCATCTCTTCGAGGTGGGCCCACATCAGCTCGCGCACCGGCCGGCGGGGAGCCAGGGGAACCCGATGGAAGGCGGGGGAGGGCTGGACCAGCCAGTCCCGCAGGACCTGCCAGTCCCCGGACAGCATGGAGGTTCGCCGGTTGGCGGGCTGGTGCTCCGTGGCCGAGCGGACCCGTTCGGCCTCTCCCGCGTCCAGCAGGCCCAGGGCGTCGGGCGGCGTGCGCACCAGCCACTCGGGAACCTGGTCCAGGGGCTGGTCGGGCCAGACCAGTGTGCGGATTCCCTCCAGCATCCAGCAGAAGTCCAAGGCCTGGTCGAAGGGAGGAAGCCCGTTGGGGAAGACGGCCACTCCCGCCTTCTCCTCCACCAGGGCCCGTTTGATGGCCTCCAGCAGCCAGGCCTCCGAGTCCTGCGGGGCGGACAGCGAGAACTCCTCGTAGAACCTGTGGATCAGCGGGTTGTCCTGGATGGCCCACTCTTCGGGGGTGGCCACCAGGGACATTCCCTCCACCAGGCCCGAGTCGGCCAGGAAGCGGGCCAGGGGCAGCATGGCTCGGCCCTCGGCCTGGTTGCGGGTGAAGAGCAGGACGCGGGTCAGGGCCATCGTTCACCTCGGGCTGGGACCAACAGGTCGGACATGGCCCGCCCCCCTTCGCTCGGGGAGGGCGGCCCCCTTCCCGGCGGTTTCGGGGCAGGATTTCGCGCCTCCGTGGGCTAACTCGTCGTGCCGCCGCACGAAGGGCTCCGGAGGACCATCCATGCAAGACCTGCTCACCCAGCCGCATCTACAGACCGTCTATCGTCGGGCTTTGCGTCGCCTGGGGCGGACCGGGAGTCCCGAGGACTCCGGCGAGGTCGACCAGGAGCTTCTCGATGCCCTGGCTCGCGAGTTGTGCGCCGACCGTAGGGTGCCCGATGCCCTGCGTCGGGAGGTCCTTCGCGAGCTGGTGGGCCCGACTCCCGGGGGGCTGCAGGCGCTGGCCTGGCTGTGTCGCAACCAGCCCGTGGAGGCCAGCGTCGCGATGAGCTTCGTCGCAGGCCTGTCCGCCGGGGCTCCCACGCCCGACGCGCTGGACCCGCGCGAGGCCGTCGAGGCCCTGGAGTCGCTGATGCGGGCCATGGAGGCTTCACGCAGCGGGCGTCTGGGCGTCGTGGTCCGCCTCTTGGGCAGCACGCTCTTCAGCGAGGCGGCACGCAGCGCCGGACTGAAGCGGGTCGTTGGCGGTCCCTGGTTGACTCCGGGCGATCGCCGCACCCTGGTCGAGTGGGCCCTGGGGCTGGACGTCGCCGACGAGATCGCGGCCAGCTTCTCGCATTCCATTCCTCAGGCGCCTGTCAGCCTGGCCCGGACGGCGCTGCCATGCCTGGTCGACCAGGGAGAGGATCTGGCCGGCGTGGTGCGCAGCGTGGTCGCCAACGCCGCCAGTTGGGAGGATCCGCGCCCCCTGCTGCAAGGCCTGCTGGACCTTCTCGAGCGCAGCGGAGGGGAACTCCAGCCCGCCCTGCGGCGGCAGGCCCTGGACCTGTGCCGGCGACACAAGGAGGCCCTGCTCCGCCGCCGCGCCTACCAGTTGGGAGCCCGCACCGAAGGAGCGGACTTCCTCCAGGAGGCTTTGCGTGATCGGGACTTCGGGGTTCGCTCGTGGGCCCTGAGCCGCCTGAATCGCTCGGAAACCCAGGACTGAAGAAGCCAGGGAGGGTCAGACCATGAAGGTCGGTCTCTTGCGCGGTCGCGAGGATAGTTTTCCCGATGCCCTGATCGCGTCCCTGAACCGCTTGGATGCCGGCCTGGAAGCGGAGTACCTGCATGTGGGCGGAACCACGGCGGGTGAGCCCTGCCCCTACCGGGTGATCCTGGACCGCATCTCGCACGAGGTGCCCTACTATCAGGTCTACCTCAAGCAGGCCTCCCTGCAGGGGACCTACGTGATCAACAACCCGTTCTGGATGAACGTCGACGACAAGTTCTTCGGCTATGCCCTGGCTCAGCGCCTGGGAATCCCCGTTCCCCGGACCGTGGTCCTGCCCAACCGGGCCTATCTGGCGGATATCGACGCGGGTTCGCTGCGCAACATGTGGCCCATCGACTGGCCGGCCCGCCTGGCCGAGGTGGGCCTGCCCTGCATCATGAAGCCCGCCTTCGGCGGTGGTTGGAAGAACGTCTACAAGATCGCGTCGCAGGAAGAGGCGATCCAGGCCTATGAGGACTCGGGTCCCCTGACCATGACGCTGCAGGAGTTCATCGATTGGGACGACTACATCCGTTGCCTGGGCATCGGCCGGCGCCACACCCGGGCCATCCAGTACGTCCCTCGCCCCCTGGGCCAGGGGGAGTACGTCCAGGACCGCTCGCGCATGAATCCCGAGCATCTGCGCCGGGCCGAGGAGTACAGCGTCCTCTTCAATGAGGCCATCGGCTACGACATGAACGCCATGGAGTTTGCAGTCCGGGGCGACACGCTGTACGCCATCGACATCACGAACTACGTGTGCGACTTTGACTTCCGCTCGCTGCGGGAGGCTCACTTTGGCTGGGCCGTGGACACCATGAGCCGCTTCATCGTGGAGGTGGCCCATTCCGGCGCGCGCAATGCGCCCTGTGCGCACTTTTCCTAGGAGCGGGGACGGATCTCGGAGGAGCCTTTGCCGGCTTGGAGAAGGCGCGGTTTCCCTTTGAAAAGGAATCAGTCAGGCGGCGGAGGTTTCCCGTGAAAGAAGGCAGCACTTGGAGTTCCGGTGGTCTGAACCTGGAGGACTGTCTGGAGCGGACGGTCACCCTGGTGATGCGGGACATCGGTCCCTTCGTCGACTGCAACATCGGGTTCCAGGACGAGAGGTCCCGAACCCTCACCGGCCGATTGATCGGCCTGGAGCCGGAGGTCGGCGTCTGGATCGAACCAGAGCAGGTGGCCAACCAGGAGAATCGTCCGGGCCAGGGGTGGCGGATCCTGGTGCAGTGGCGGGACATCCTGGTCCTGATGCAGGCCGAGACCAGCCAGACCCCGACCCTGTCCCGGCTTCCCGAGAAGCCCATCGGCTTCCGCTCACGGATGGATTGACGCATAGAGCCCGCGCGGGCCCCTTCTTCGGGTCCTGATAACCAGCCCGGTCGGATACCGGCCTCAAGAAGGAGTACGGACATGAAGGTTCATCAGACCTACGATCTCCTGGTCCTGGGCGGGGGGTCGGGGGGCGTGGCGGCAGCCCGCAGGGCCGGAGCCCTGGGGGCCAGGGTCGGGCTGTGCGAGGAGCGCCAGGTCGGCGGAACCTGCGTGCACCGAGGCTGCATCCCCAAGAAGCTGCTGGTCTACGCCAGCCGGTTCCCCGGTCTTCTGGAGATGGCTGGCGGCCATGGATGGGAGGTCCCCCCGGCCCGCCTGGACTTCCCGCGTCTGCAGCGGGCGATCCACGCCGAACTGCACCGCCTGGAAGGGGTCTACCTCGGCATGTTGGAGAGGGCCGGGGTGGACCTGCATCGGGGACATGCCCGCTTCCTGGATGACCACACCGTGGAAATCGAGGGCGTGCGCCTGCAGGGGCGCAAGATCCTCATCGCCACCGGTTCGCGCCCGTTCCTGCCGGAGATTCCCGCCGCGCGGGTGGCCTGCGTCTCGGACGACCTCTTCGAACGAGAAACCCTGCCCGGGCGAATCCTGGTCGTGGGAAGCGGCTATATCGGTTCGGAGTTCGCCAGCCTCCTGCACGCCCTGGGCTGCGAGGTGACGCTGCTCTTCCGCAGCCAGCGCCTGCTTCCGGGATTCGACGGCGATCTCCGCCAGGATCTGACCGAGTCCATGCAGGCTCGGGGAATCCGGGTCCTGGCCGGCACGCGGCTGGAGGGCTGCCGTCTGGAAGGCGAGACGGCCTGTCTGTCGCTGTCGGACGGATCGCAACTGCAGGTCGACCTGATCCTCTTCGCGACCGGGCGGGTGCCCAACACGCTGGACCTCGGTCTGGCGGAGGCCGGGGTGCAGGTGAACCCGACGGGGGGCATCGTGGTGGACGAGTTCTCCTGCACCAACCTCCCTCACGTCTTCGCGGTGGGCGACGTGACCCAGCGGGTTCAGTTGACGCCCGTGGCCATCGCCGAGGCTCGGGCCCTGGTCGAGACCCTGTTCCGCAACAATCCGACCCGCGTTCGTCACGACCTCATCCCCAAGGCCGTCTTCACCACGCCTCCCGTGGCCTCGGTGGGCCTCTCGGAGGAGGAGGCCCGCTCGCAGGGGCGCCGGGTCCACATCTTCCGGACCCGCTTCCGGCCCATGAAGTTCTCGCTGACGTCCTGCCGGGAGCGGTTCATGATGAAACTGGTTGTGGACGCAGCCGACGATCGGGTCCTGGGGGCGCACATGTTCGGGGACGACTCTCCCGAGATCATCCAGGCCCTGGCCGTGGCCTTGGAGGCCGGAGTCACCAAAGCCGTCATGGACCGGACCATGGCCGTGCACCCCACCTCGGCCGAGGAGTTCGTGCTGATGAGTGAACCGGTCGCCGAGTAACCCCTGAGATTGCCTGGTGGACCTCCGAGACGACGTCGAGGGAAGGAAATCGATGGGACGAAAGCGCCAGGGTGCCAAGAAGAGGAGTTCAAGTGCCCCGTCCGGGCGCCGCTCGCCCCAGACCGCGGGGGCCAGTCAGACCCCTGCGGTCGCCGCAGGCGACCAGCCGGTCTCCGCGACCCCCTCGGGCTCGGGGTCGGCGACTCCTCCGCTTGCAGAGAGCAAGCTGGCGCTGCCGGGGGACCCTCCGGCGTGCCCTTCCAATCCCGCCCTGTCGGCCCAGAGGCCCGTGTTGCCGCTGGCACCAGGTTCTCGCCTGGTGCGCACGGCCTGCTACGTGGACTTCGAGAACCTGTTCTATCGGGTGGTCGAGTCCGGCCGCGAGTTCAACACCCCCCGGGCGGTGCGCAGCCTGGTCGCCCTGAGCCGGAAGGTCTGCGGCGAGGGATTCGCCCACACGGCGGTCTACGCCAACTGGGACAGCATCACGGCCTCCGCCCGTTTCGCCCAGAACGACTGGGCCCAGGTCGGCTGGCGGACCGTGGCCGTGCCCACTCGCGAGGATCAGGTCAGCGGACGGGTCGTCAAGAACCTGGTCGATTTCGTGATGAGCCTGGACATCCTGGAGGAGGCGCGGGACCGGGGCTTCGAGCATCTGTTCCTGGTCACGGGGGACGCCGACTTCTGCGAGGTGGTCGAGCGTCTGAAGAGGCTGCGTCGCCGGGTCACCGTGGTGGCCCTGAAGAGCTCGATGAGCTATCGCCTCGGCCAGGCCGCCGACCGGGTCTTCCTGTGGGAGATCGACGAGATTTCCGGCAAGGCCACCTTCCCGCTCCGCCCGGCCCAGCGCCCGCCCAAGGTCTCGCCGGGCCTGCGCCGCAACCCTGACGCCAGTGAGCTGGACCTGCTGCGCCAGGCCCTCTCGGCGGCCCAGGACGATGTGGGCGGGGCCCAGGTGGACTGGGAGACGGTCCGGGACGACTACTACCTTCCCCTGGCGCGATGTGCCCCCGAGGAGGCGGACTCCCTGGTGCGGGGCCTGGCCGAGGCCGGTTTCGTCCTTCTTGAACCGCAACGAGTCCGCGACGGCTCGTGGCGACACTTCCTGCGGATTCCGATTTGAGGACGCCATGAACTTCCTGGACGCCAACTTCCCCCGCCTGGAGTCCACCTGGATGGGCGCTCGGCGCGAACTTCCCACCGAAGCCCGCCATCAGGTGGCCTGGGTGGACGAGGCCAGCGGCGAGGTCCGGGGCTTCGTCCTGGTCCCGCCCGAAGCCGGCCCCGAGGCCTTCTGGGAGGCGTTGGTCCAGGCCGTGGTCGAACCCCGGCAGGGTCCGCCGGGCCTTCCGGCCCGCCTTGTGGTCGAGGAGGCCTCACTCCAGGAGACCTTGCAGGAACTTTTGCTGGGAACCGGGATCCCGGTGGAAGTGAATCCGCGCCTGCTGGCTGGAGAGGCGCTGGAGAAGGCCGCAAGACGCCTGGCACGCGCCGCTGGCTATCTGAGCCGGGAGGACGCCGACCCTGCTGCGGTCGGTGTCTTCTTCCGTTCCGCCGCCCGCTGGGCCGCCTTGGAGCCCTGGATGGCCTTGGAAGACTCGGACCTCCTGCTCTTGGAGGGGTTGGCGGAATCCCCCCTGGTGGCCAGCGTCATGGGGGCCAACAGCCCGGACCAGGGCCTGGCCCTCTTCTCCTCGACCGACCAGTTGGCGGCCTTCCTGGAAGATTCGCGCCAGGTCCGGCTGTTCATGCAGTTTGCTCCACCCGAGGTGGCCGGCCCCGTCGTGCAGGCCGAGATCACCCGGCATGGTTGGCCCCTGACCGATCCGGAGTGGATTCCGGTGGCCTCCAACCCCGGAGATTCGCGCCCCTTTGCAGGCCCTGGGGACCTGCACCTTCTGGCCCAGGTCATGGAGGCCGTCGAGGTGTACCTGGAATCCGACCTGCCGGGCCGGGAGCCGGTGGTCGACGAGACGCTGACGCTCGCTGACGGCCTTTCCTTCCGGGTGACCCGGCAGCGCTGGACCGCCGAGGCTTCCCCGCCAGCCCGGCGTCCCGGGCGCAACGAACCCTGCTGGTGCGGCAGTGGTCGGAAGTACAAGAAGTGCCACCTGGACCAGGACCAGCACCCTTCCGGAGGGCCCGGCGCCATCGGCCCAGGTTCCAACGACTCCTCGGGCGGGTAGGATCTTCAGCAAGGGAAGGTTGTTCCGCGAGGAGGAACCGACATGCAGGGTGATCGGGCAGCCGTCCACTGGTCTCTTCTGGTGCTCCGCCTGGTGGTGGGCCTCATCTTCATGGCTCACGGGGCCCAGAAGCTCTTCGGAGCCTTTGGCGGGCCAGGCATGGAAGGCTTGTTGGGGATGCTGGGGCCTGTGGCCTGGCTGGTGGCCATCGGGGAGTTCTTCGGCGGAGCCGGCCTGGTGGTTGGCTTCCTGGCGCGTTTCTCGGCGGCCGCCAACATGCTGACCATGTTCGGGGCCATCTGGATGGTGCACGGGAAGAACGGCTTCTTCGCTTCTTCGGGAGGGTTCGAGTTCAACCTGGCCCTGCTGGGGCTGCTGTTCCCAATCCTGGTGGCGGGGCCGGGGGCCTTCAGCGTGGGGCGCTTCCTCCCCCTTCCAAAGGCCTCGGATGGGCAGCGTCCGTTGAAGGTCCTGGAGTAGGCTACCAGGACAGGATGGGCCAGCCTCGCGACCGGGCCAGGCGGCGCAGGCGCGGATCGGGGGCCACCACCCGCGGATTCCCGACCCGCTCCAGCATCGGAAGATCCGTGTAGGAGTCGCTGTAGAAATACGACTCCTGCAGGGTGACCTGGTTGTCTTCGGCCCACTTCTCGGCTCGGGCCACCTTTCCGGCCCCGTAACACAATGGCTTCTCGCACTCTCCGATCATCCGGCCCTGCCCATCCTCCAGGGGGCGGTTGGCGATCCAGGCATCAAATCCCCAGGTCTCGGCTGCCTCGCGGGCCGCGTGGTGGAAGCTGGTGGTCAGGAGCACCAGCAGGTGGCCTGCCTTCCGGTGCCAGTCCAGGGCCTGGCGCGCCCCTGGCCGCAACCGATGGCGGATTTCGCGGTGGAACCAGTCGCGGGCTCTGTGCTCCAGGTCTGCGGTCGACCGGTTCCGATAGTGGGCCAGGGCGACCTCAGCGGTGGATTCGGCGTTGACCAGCGAGAGGTGGTACAGTCCAGCCCAGTACAGGACCTTCGCCAACTGGACCAGCGAGAGGTTGCCGTCCCGGCGCTCGGATCGGGCCCAGAGGATCGCGCTGTTGACGTCGATCAGGGTACGGTCCAGGTCGAAGAAGGCAGCAGTCCGGCTCATGGAGACCTGCAAGAGGTTCTGCGGAGCCGCTGCGGGACCCTTTGCCGGGAATCCGGTCAAGGTTGACCCGGCTGGCGCAGGGGCGCCCCGACCGGGATCAGGTACAGCGGCAGATGCCCTTCGGGCAGTCCCAGGATGCGGGAGACCTGCAAGTCGTCGAAGGCGGCCAGGGGAGCCGCCCAGAGCTCCAAGGCCACTGCCTGCAGCAGGAGGTTCTGGGCGGCGTGTCCGGCCTCCATGTGGACGTAGCGCGCGGCCCGTTCCGCTCCATAACGCCCCAGGACTCGCCGGGGATCCGCGGACAGGGCGAAGATCGCCGCCGCCTGCTGCGGCCAGTCCTGACCCGGGCAGGCGGCCGCGAGGTCGGCCCGCAGGTCGCGCCTCGAGCAGGCCCGCAGGGCGTGGGAGTCGGGCAGGTATTCGCCAAGGCCTTCCGGGGTGGCCACCCTCAACTCCAGGGGGTGCAGGGCGCCCGCCGAGGGAGCCGTGCGCAGGCCCCGGGGGTCGCTCAGGCCCTGGCAGGCCCAGGCCAACTGGCCGATCTGGTCCGGTTGCAGGGGGGTGGGCTGGAAATCTCGCCGCGAGCGGCGCCGGGACAAGGCGAGCTCCAACGTGCTCGAGCCGCTGGCTGCACGGGGGGCGGGCAGTTCGAGGAGAGGGCGGTCGTCCTGGATGTCGCTCATGGGGAGACTCCGGTTCGGGGTCCTGGACCCGGCCGGGTCCAGGTGGGGCACAGGTGGCCTTCGCCTTCGGTCGGGCTCCCCCCTGGTTGGGGTTCTGGAGGATTCTGCCGTCAAGCCCGAAGACCCGGGGCGTTCATGGAAGGCCTGCACGTCGAGAACCTGACTGTCCGCAAGGGAGGCGCCGAGATCCTGCACGGGGTCTCGCTTGAGGTTGCCCCGGGCGAGCGGGTCGGCCTGGTGGGCGGCTCGGGGGCTGGAAAGACCACGCTGTTGCGGGCCCTGGTCGCCTTGGAGCCGGACTTCTCGGGATCCTTGACCTGGCAGGGGACCCCCCTGCGGGAGTTGGGCCCTCGGGCCTGGCGGCGCAGGCTGGTGCTGGTGGGGCAGCGCCCCGCCATGTTCGAGGGCTCTGCCGCCGAGAACATCGGCGTGGCCGCGCGCCATCACGGTCTGGATGTGGATGCGGAGGCCTTGCTCCAGGCCCTGGACCTGGCCGCTGCCGGCGACCGGGAAGCCCAGGCCCTCTCGGAGGGGGAGCGGCAGCGGGTGGCTCTGGCCCGGGCCCTGGCCATCGGACCGGCCATGCTCTTGTTGGATGAGCCGACTTCAGCCCTGGATGAGGCTCGCGTCCGCCTGGTGGAGGAGTTGCTGGCTCGAACCTCGGTCGGGTGGATCCTGGTCAGCCACGACCCTGCCCAGGTCCAGCGTCTGACCGATCGGCAGATCCGCCTGGAGGGCGGGCACCGGGTGCCCCTGGGGCCGGGAGGCTCCTCATGAGCCAGGCCCTGGTTTCGCTGGACCCTTGGAGACTGGGCATGCTGGGGCTGTACGTCGGGGCGGTGCTGTTGATGATGGTCCGCATGCGCCTGCCAGCCGCCCGCGAAGCGTTCCTGGCCATGCTTCAGGGAGCGGCGCAGTTGGCGATCATGGGCTCGGTTCTGCTCTTCGTCTTCGAAGTGGACAACCTGGCATTGTCGGTGGCCCTGCTGGCGGTGATGGTGCTGGTGGCCGCCTGGACGGCAGCTCGGCGGATCGACCGGCGGCTGGCCACCTTCCGCTTCGCGCTGGGGTGCATCGGCCTGGCCACGGGGGCCATCCTGGTCCCGATGGCGCTGGTCCGGGTCTTCGAACTCCGCCCCAACTTCCTGATTCCCATCTCAGGGATGGTCATCGGGAACGCCATGAACGCCACGGCCCTGGCCCTGGAGCGTCTGAGGTCCGACCTGAAGTTGCAGAGGGATCGGGTAGAGGCCTGGCTGAGCCTGGGGGTCGATCCCGACACGGCCATGGGCTCGAGCGCCCGCTCCACCCTGGAGGCGGCCTTGATCCCCAGTCTCAACAGCCTCAAGACGACCGGCGTGGTGCACATCCCCGGGATGATGACGGGCATGCTCCTGGGCGGTCAGAGTCCCATGAAGGCGGCCGAGATGCAGTTGACCATCCTGGCCCTGATCTTCATCGCCGCCCTGTTCAGCGCGCTGCTGGTGACCCGCCTGGCCCGCCGGCTCTTCTTCACCGACCTGGAGGCCCTGGACCTTCCGACATGAGGCAGGCCCTGCGGAGGGGGGGAGGAAGCGGTGGAGGGTTCCTGGAAAAAACCGGGCCGGGAAGGTCGGGAACCCTGGCCAAGGAGGCCCTAGAACGTGCGAACCTCGATTCTGGTCTGGCTCTTGCTTGCCTTGACCCTTCCGGCGCTGGCGGCGCCGTTTGAGGTCTACCTCAACAACAAACCCTTCCCGGGGGCCGTCTCCGGGCCTGCCGGCGACCTGATGCTGGAGGCCGGGCCCTACTTCAAGATCACCGGGGGTCAGTTCCGCTTCGATGGCGGGACCGGCCAGGCCAGCCTGGATGGCGAGTCGATTCCCGTGACCGTGGTCGACGGTCGGGCCTTCGTGCGGGCCCGCGAGATGGTGAAGAGGGTCGGGGGTCGCTACAACGTCAACCAGGCCCTGGGCACCGTCGACATCTACGCGTTCGACCCGGTGGAGGCGGCCCGCAAGGCCATGACCCGCATCCTGAGCATGAAGTCCATCGACAACGACTTGGACTTTCGGGTGATGGCCAGCGTGACCCGAGGCATCATGACGCGCAGTGGCTTCGATCTGGACTTCCCCGTCGAACTGCTCCTGGCGACGTCCGAGGAGATCGTCGCCGCCGGGGGGGGGCGGGATCTGGGGACCCTGACCCGTTGGACCTATCGTCCCGGAGGAACCGGGATCGCCAACGCCAAGGTCCTGGTCCTCAAGGGGCGCTCCCCCCTGATGACGATGGATGGCCTGGCCTGCGGCTGGGGTTCGCTGTACGCCGCGAGACTCGGTCTGAACAAGCAGGAGGACCTGACCCTGGGCCTGGGCCTGTGGGCGGGTTACCACGTCTTGGAACAGTTGGGCGCTCCGGTTCGCGCCGAGAGTTGGGGCGTGAAGCAGAAGCCGGCCGAGCGCGCTGAGTTCCGGAAGTTCCTGGAGATCGACCAGCAGGGCGGGCCCAAGGCCGTCCTGAACGCGCTGCAGCAGATCGCCCCCAAGACCTGAAGCGGGAGGCCTGCCTACGGGCGGGACTCGGCGGCCCTGGGCTCGGGGCCGCGCTGCAGGTCTTGGCAGAAGTCGTCCATCCGGGCGATGGCCTCGCGGTAGCGCTCGGTGATGATCTTGCGGCGCAGTTTCAGGGTCGGGGTCAGCTCCCCGGCCTGGATCGTGAAGGGCTGGGCCAGAAGCACGATGCGCTGGACGCGCTCGTGGCGGGCCACGTCGCGCAGCAACTCGTCCAGGGCCTGTTTGACGAAGGCGATGATCTCGGGCTGGACCACCAGGTCTTCGCGCGACTCGTGGGTCAGGCCGATCTGGCGGGCATACTCCTCCAGGCGGCTGAAGTCGGGAACCAGCGGGGCTCTCAGCCACGAGCGGCCTTCGCCCACCACGGCAGCCTGCTCGATCAGCGGGCAGGAGGCCATGCGGGCCTCCAGATACTGCGGCGCCACGAACTTGCCAGTGGAGGTGCGGATCAGGTCATTGAGGCGGTCGGTGATGTGCAGGAAGCCGCGAGCGTCGAAGCGGCCCACGTCGCCCGTCTTGAAGAATCCGTCCGGGGTGAAGACCTCAGCGGTGGCCTCCGGCTTGCGGTAGTAGCCCTGCATCACGGTCGGTCCCTGGACCTGGATCTCGCTCTCCTCGCCCAGGCGCACCTCCAGTCCCTCCAGGGCCAGCCCGACCGCCCCAGGGGTGCTGGATCCCAGCGGAGTCGAGGTCACCGTCGCGGTGGTCTCGGTCAGGCCATAGCCGCAGTTGATGAAGATTCCGGCGGCGTTGAAGAACTCGTGGACCTCGGGGGAAAGGGCGGCGCTGCCCACCACGCAATGCTTCAGACGCCCTCCGAAGAGGGCCCGGACCTTGCTGAAGACCAGCGCGTCGGCCAGGGCCAGTTGCACTTTTTGCCAGGCCGAGGGCTGGCGCCCCTCCCGGCGTTCTCGGGAGACCTCGGTGGCCAGGGCGACCAGTCTCCGGATCAGGTTCCGGATGGGGGCGGGCTTTCTGTTGAACGTCTCGTGGACGACCGAATACACCTTCTCGAGGATGCGGGGCACGACGCACAGGATCGAGGGGCGCGCGCTGCGCAGCAGGTGGATCGCCTGGGGGTCCACCTTGTAGTAATGCTGGGTCATCCCCCAGGCATATTGGATGTAGGTCCATCCGCGCTCGAAGATGTGGCTCAGGGGCAGCAGACAGAACGACGAGTCCTGGTGGTCCAGGTCGGGCAACCGCGAACGGTGGGACTCGATCTGGAAGAGGATGCTCTGTTGGGTCAGCATGGCGCCGCGGACCTCGCCGGTGGTGCCTGAGGTAGAGGTCCTCGGGGGTGGCCCGCTTCAGGCGCTTGTCCCAGTCGGGGCGCGCGGGGGCGTCGAGGAAGCGCTGGAGGGTGACGCACCCGGGGTGCTCCCCCTCCAGCAGGACCACGGTCGGGGTCTGCGGGGCGTGGGTCAGAAGCAGCGACGCCAGTTCCGGATTGCCCACGAAGGCCACCCGCGGGGAGGTCTCGTGGAGGATCTGTCGGACCGCGTCGCTGGAGGACGTGGCGTGGATCGGGACCGAGACGGCGCGCACGGCCAGGCAGCCCAGGTCGGCTTCGGTCCATTCAGGGCTGTTGGGGGCATACACGACCACGAGTTCCTGCTCGGCCACGCCGTGGTGGAGCAGGGCGCAGGCCACCCTCCGGATCCGTTCCAGGAACTCGGTCCAGGAAACATCCTGCCAGCGGCCGTCCCGGAAGACCTGGTAGGCCTCCCGGTCCGCGAAACGTCGGCTGTTCTCTTGGAGGATCGAGAGGTAGGCGACGGCACTTCAGGGGACCTCCGTTCGGCTCAGGCTGGGCAGGCAGGTTTCCTAGAATATACACGGTCTGGGGCGGAATTCCAGACTCAGGGCGGATTCAGGGGGATGGTGGGGTGGTCGGGTTCCGGGTGCTGCGGTGGTCCGGCGGTGGCGCAGGAAGCCCGTCGCCACGCGGGAAGGTGTGCGGCATGGCAGGCCTGCTTTTGAGGGGTGGACGAATCTGGACCGGGGATTCCCGCAACCCCTGGGCCCAGAGCCTGGCCATACAAGACGGGCGGATCCTGGCGGTGGGGGAGGACCGCGAGGTTCGCGAACAGGTTCCTTCTCGGCACGGGACCCTGGACCTGGAGGGCAACCTGGTCGTGCCGGGGCTCTGGGATGCCCATCTCCATCTCTTCGAGATGGCCATGGCCCGCCGACAGGTCTGTCTGGCGGGCTGCCGCTGCCGCGAGGAGCTCCTGGAGCGGATTGGCGCAGCCGCTCGCTCACATCCGGGGACCGGGCCCCTGTTGGGGTGGGGCTGGACCTCCTCGGACTGGGTCGATCGCCGGCTCCCCGACCGTCACGAGATCGACCGGGCCCTGGGGGCGGACCGCCCGGCCCTCTTCCTGCGCTCGGATCTGCACTCGGGGCTGGCCAGCACCCCGGCCCTCCGCCAGGCGGGCTACCTGGATCCTCCGCCCGACATCGAGGGGGGGGCGGTCGAAGTCGGGCCCGACGGCCTGGCCAGCGGCCTGGTCCTGGAAATGGCCCTGGGACCCCTGCGCGCCAGCTTCGCTCCCCCGGGAGCCCAGGAGGTTCAAGAGGCGCTGTCGGAGGCCCTGGCCTGGCTGCACACCCTGGGGATCACCGCGGTCTGCGACCAGCGCCTGAAGGACCAGTCGGAAGGGCCTGGCTGCAGGAGCGCGCTGGCCGCCCTCGAGCGCGAGGGGCGCCTGGCTACCCGGGTGGTCTCGAATCTGGCGCTTCACGAACTCGAAGCGCCCCTTCCCTCCTTCCTGGGGGATCGCCTCCACCTGGGACATGTCAAGCTCTTCGCGGATGGCTCATTGGGCAGCCTGACGGCCCGCATGTTCGAGCCCTACCAGGGGCAACCCGCAAACCGGGGGATCTGGTTGACCGAGCCGCGGGGACTGAGGCAGGACTTCGCCCTGGCCTCGAGCCGGGGGCTGCCCCTGAGCGTGCACGCCATCGGCGACGAGGCGGTCCGCTTCTGCCTGGACCTCTTCGAAGGCCTGCCCCGGCCGCGGGGCCTGGCGCCCCATCGCATGGAGCATGCCCAGACGATTGCCGAAGAGGACCTGGGTCGGATGGCCCGCCTGGGCGTGGTGGCCAGCATGCAGCCGACCCATCTCCTGGACGATCTCGAACTGGCGGACGCCGCCTTGGGTTCGCGGACCCGAATGCTCTACCGCTTTCGCAGCCTCCTGGAGGCGGGGACCACCCTGGCCTTCGGCTCCGATTCCCCGGTTGCGGACCCCAACCCCTTCCTGGGCCTGCAGGCGGCGGTCCACAGACAGCGCCCCGATCAAATGGAACGGGGCGCGTGGAACCCTGCCGAGAGCATCTCCCTGGAGGAGGCGCTGAGGGCCTATACGGCGGGCCCCGCCCTGGCCTGCGGATTGGGTGACCGGGTCGGGGGGCTGGCCCCCGGAATGTGGGCGGATCTGGTCGTGCTGGAGGGCGATCTCTTTGCGCTGGCGCAGGAGGCCGAACGCCTGGACCGCGTCCGGCCCCTGCTGACGGTGGCCGGCGGGCAGGTCGTCTATCAGCGCGCGTTTGGACAGACTTCACTCTGGCCTGCGTGAAAAAGCCGATTCGCCCGGCGGCCGGGGAACCTTCCAGGGCAGGTCGGAGGACTTCAGCGCTCGCGGGCTTCGCCGGCGTCTCCGGTGGGAAGGACCAGGTGCAGCAGCGAGCTGACCACCGTGACCACCAGGGCTCCGAAGAAGGCCGGCCAGAAGCCGCTGACCTGGAAGCCCACCCCGAAGGCCGACGCCACCCATCCGGTCATCCAGAACATGAAGGCGTTGATCAGCAGGGTGCCCAGCCCCAGGGTCAGGATCAGCATCGGGCAGGACAAGAGCTTCAGGACCGGGCGCACGAAGGTGTTCAGCAGCCCGAAGACCGCCGCCAGGATCAACAGGGCCAGCAAGCTCTGGTGCTGGGCGTGGATCCCCGGGATCAGCAGGAAGGCAGCCCAGATGGCTGCGGCGTTGATCAGGCAGTGCAGGATGGTGCGCATGGGGTGGGATCTTCTGCGTGGGAAGGCTGCAATCCCGCCCAGCAAATGGGACATATTGCGACACAGCGGGGGTGCCGGTCATGGATGGCTTCCGGCGAGGCGACCGACGCGGTCTTCACACAGGGTCTTGGGTCTTCGGAACCTCACGCATGACAACTTGGAGGTTGCCTCGTGGCCCTGCATGTCCGTGTTTGTTCCTCCTGGTCGTTCGCCGGGGGTCTTCCCACAGGAAATCTGTCAACCCCTTCGAGGGGCACGCCATACAAGACAGCGGGGGTAGCGCCGTGCACCTTCGGAGGCAGCGGGACCTTCATTCCCGTGAAAAGCTGGGTCTGGAAGGACCTGGACTCACCATCTCCTGCGCCGACCGTCGGGTGTGAACCGCTCCGGGTCCGGTTCGTCATGCTCTTCCCCCCACCACTCCTCGCCGGGGTCCGCCTCGACCCAGAGCAGGGTCAGCAAGCCCTCCGCCCCGATGGGCCGGGACTGCTCTCGAACCCGGGCCACGTCCCGATCGCTTTCGAGCCACTGCAGCGCGGCGACTTCCTTCCGAAGCAGGGTTGCCTTGTCCGGGCTCTCCGTGAAATCCAGGGCATAGGTCCTGGGCCCCAGGCGCCCTTCCCGCAACTTCCAGCGGAACGACTCTGAGGTCGAGATCCAACGAATGTTGCCGTTCTGCGACCAGACCGCACAGCAGTCCCAGGGCCCCTGCTCCACGTAGCGGAGCGCCGTGGCCGTCAGCGAGGTCTGGAATTCGCCGGCCAGAAGTTCGATCAGCTCGAAACTCGGTTCCTCCGCCTGGCACCTGGGGCTGAACAGGGGCTCCGGCATCAGCAACTCTGCCGCGAAGAGGTTCGCCTCCGGCTCTTCCGGGCGCGCACGATACTGCCAGAGCCCCTCCTTCACAGAGCACAAGGCCAGTTGGTTCATGTCCGGGTGAAGAGCCAGATGCCCCATCTCGTGGGCGATGTTGAAACGCCTGCGACCCAGAGAGGTCCCTGAGGCAACGGTGATCAGGCTCTGAAAGTGACCTCAGACCACGCGAGCATTGCAGTGGTTCAGGGGGCGCTCCTGGACCAGCGCTTTGAATGCATGCCAGGCGATCAACTCCAGGTCGATCTCCTCAGGCTTCTCGATCCCACAACGTTTCAGGAGGGCGAGCGCCTCGCGGCGGGCGCGATTCCGATCCGGCCCCCCGATCATCGGTCGGAGGAAGGCGCCTCCTCGTCCAGGTTGGTTGCCCATTCGACTTCCTCGCACAAGTCTCGAAGTTCCGCCTCGCCCATCTCCTCCAGGGGTGTATCCAGGCCTCGGTATTGACGCCCACACTTGAAGGCCACTCCTGAGCCGATCCTGACCAGAATCGGTGGCCGGTAGTCCAAATCGCCTGCCCGCATGAACCAGATGAGGGAGCAAGGTGACCCTTGCTCCCTCGGTGGGGGTTGGTGAAGATCAGGTGTCTATTCCAAGCCGCACGACCCCCACCCCAGCGTGGCGGAGGAACACGCGGCCGTCAAGAGGTACCTGGACTATGTAGACCAACTTCTGAAGGACGAGGTTCCCAGGCCGCGTTGCCCGGTCCAAGGGTGCCGCCGGCGGCCCCAGCGCCGCGGTCAGCGGGTTCGCACGGAGGTGCGTGACTCCAACGGCGAACCGCTCGACCCGATCCCGATCCTCCGATTCTACTGCTTGGACCACGGTTGGATCCCGACCCAGGCCTGGTGCCTGCTCCCCTGGGTCCGGACCGTAGCCCTGGCGGTGGAGGTAGCCGTGGAGACCTACGTGGTGAAGGGCCTCCCTGTCGCCCGGGTTCCAGGAGCCAACCCGGAGGCAGAGCGATCCGCGCGCCGCTGGGTTGGCCGTCTGGCAGACCTGCGCATCGATGCCTGGGTTCAGAGGGCCTTGGACGCCCTTCGGCCGCTTCCCAGGCCTCCGACCCCCTGCCCGGCGCAGGCCCGCCCGAATCTCTGGGCCGCCCTGGTGCGGGTCAGGGACCTGGCCGAAGCCCTCCGCGAGCGGGGCCTCCACATCGGCTCGCCACTGGCTCTTCTCTGGTCCTTCCGTCCTCCTGGTCTCCGGTTCTCCTACTGACGGCCGATTCAGTCCTCCGCGGGCCTGGCACTTCCAGCCGGCCCTGCTTCGTGCTGCCCTTCTCTGCGCCCCACCCTCTGGAGTGGCGGCCCCGCCCAAGGGACGATCACAATTCGGCCTCGATGGCCGCTGTCATCTGAGGCACTCTGAGGGAAGCCCAGACCCGGATACCCCGGGTCGGATTCTCAGGAGGCTTTGGATGTTCGAACGACACGATAGCCCGGAGATGGATCGGACTCCACTTTTGCCATTTTGCCGAGAGGAAGTGACCTGAGCATTTTCTTTGCCTGTTAAGCATGAATCGGCCTGACCTCTGTTGAAAGGTGTTCAAGCAACCGAACATCTGTTCCGCAGAGGAGGCCGAGGATGCTGGATTCCATCCCCGCGCTCACAGTCCTGTTGGAGACCTTTCGCCCATGCATGACCGCCCCGACCTACCAGAACTTCTGTCTCCTCCTGGTGGGCTCCGTCCTGGCTCAAGGGCGCCGGACCGTGACGGAGATGCTTCGGGTGACGGCGTTCCTGGGGCCGCAGAAACACTTCTCTTCGTATCACCGCTTCTGGAGCCGTGCCCGTTGGTCTTCTCTCCACCTGGCCCGCGTGCTCACCGGCCTGGT
>DIWH01000075.1 GCA_002423485.1 Candidatus Xenobium occultum
CTAGGAACCCAGCCGGAAACCCCTCGGTCGCCTCGCCGGGTCTTTTCCGCCCCCGCTGTGTCGCAAAAAGTCTCATTTGCCTCAAGCAAACCGCAACTTTTTGCTCCTGGCGGGGACAAAAAATTCCTCGACGATGCTCGGTCGAGGTTTCCGACAGGGCCCCTAGGAACCGGACCTCGCCGACCCTGGCCAGGCTGCCCTCCTCGCCCCGCCCGGGGCGCGGGAGGGCGCTTCTGCTTTGAGGGGGTGCTTTGGGGGCCTTTCGAGACTCAACGGGGGCATTCAAGCCCTGGGGAAAGGGTCCACAGGGGAGACCGCGAAGCCATGGAGCGGGTCGGGGTCCACTCCTTCCAGCCGCGGCGGCAGCCGTCGGGGTGGGCGACAAGCCCGACAAGCCGGCCGGCGCAGCGGGTCGGGAAAGGGAGATGGATCGATGGCCTTTTGCATCCACTGCGGAGCCGGGGTTGCCGAGGACGCAACCTTCTGCCATTCTTGCGGGGGGTCGGTCCAGGACCTGGCCGCCCCTGCCCTCGAGGGAGCGGAGCCAGTCTCGCCACCCTTGGAGGAAGGCCCGGGTTGGCCGGCCTCCATGGACATGCCGGCCAGCTCCTGGGAGGCACCGACTCCCGAGGCTTCCGCCTCTTCCACCTCTTCCTGGGATCAGCCGGAACCTGAAGCTCCACCCTCAACCGAGGTGCCCCCCGAGGCCTGGGACTCTGCTCCGCAGACGCCTGCGGCGGCATGGGGGGCTGCTCCAGAGACGCCGGCTCCAGCCTGGGGCTCGTCGCCGGAAGCTGCTCCTCCGGCCTGGGGGGCTGCCCCTCAGCCGCCGGCTGGAGCCTGGGGACCCCCTGCTCCGAGTCCGGCCTCGAATTGGAGCGCGCCCCCGGCTTCCACGCCGGCCGCTCCCCAGGCTCGATTCTCAGACCCCAGCGGCACCGGGTGGCCCCCCTCGCTGGGCGGTTCTGCCGCGCCTCAGCCTCCCACGCCCCCGCCTGCACAGGTCCACGCACCCGGTCAGCCGGTTCCCAACTACCTGATTCCCGCCGTCTTCTCGATGCTGTGCTGCTGTCTTCCCTTCGGCGTGGTCAGCCTGGTCTTCGCCATCCAGGCCAACACCAAAGCCGGATCCGGGCTCTACGATGAGGCCCTGCGCAACGCCAACCTGGCCAAGATCTGGCTGTGGGCGGCGGTCGGCGTCGGGGTCCTGGGGAATGGGTTGGTGCTCCTCATGCAGGTGCTGGCGATCATGGCCGACTCCTGAGCAGGGCTCGCGCGGGACCTGACCTGGGTCATAGGCCGCAGCGCCTCAGGGTGGCTAGGCTCGAGCCAGGTTGAATCTCCTGCTCGGCGCAGGGCTCAGGCCCCGCCCCGATTGGTGATGGAGGTCTTGTCGACTTGGAGCCGCCCCTGCAGATCGTCTATCGCGACCACGCCCGCATCCCGGTCCTGGAAGAGAAGATCCGCGAGCAGGCCGGGTGTCTGGCCAGGGATTGTCACGACCTGTGCAGTTGCCGGCTGACCCTGGAGAATCCGCGCGGGCGCTGTGCAGCAGGCTGTCGGGTTCGCCTGCAGATGCTGACCGCGCCGGGCGAGGAACTGACCGCCGCCGGGGCCGCCGTCGAAGACGGGGCCCTGGAACAGGCCCTGGATCGGCTCTTCGAGGATGCTCGTCAGCAGTTGACCCAGGCCAGCCAGCGCCATCACCAGGAAGCGACGGAGCTTCGGATGGCGGTCCTGACCGCCTTGTAGTCGGGTCTGTTCAGGCCCAGGCCTGGGCCTGCCTGCGGATCTTCTCGTCATCCCCGTCCACCATCTGGCCGCTCCATTCCCGCGGGGCCTCCAAGGCCAGCCAGGCCAGGGTGAGCCCGGCGCTCTGGGGGCTCTGAAGGCCCCCCTGGCGGGGAAGGTCCAGGAAGTAGCGCCCCCAAGGCTCGGGCATCCGAGGCGCCGCCTCCCGGCGGATCTGCTCCTGCATCCCGGTGTCCACCACGCCCGGCGAGAAGCACAGCGTCGTGACCGAGGGCTCTTCCAGGGCCAGGACCCGGGCCAGTTGGGTCAGCGCGGCCTTGGTGGCGCAGTAGGCCCCGAAGTGCGGCAGGGGCTGGACGGCCGCGCCGGTGCTGACCTGGATGACCCGCCCCCGGCTTTCCCGAAGGGCGCTCAGGGCGCTGCGGGTCAGGGCCAGCGGAGCCAGCAGGTTCACCTCCACCGCCCGGCGCCATCCGGCCAGATCCGTCTCGGAGGTCGGACCCGTCGGGCCCAGGACGGCGGCGTTGTTGACCAGGGCATCCAGGCGGCCGAAGCGCTTCAGGGTCTCCTGCACGAAACGGGCGGTCGCCTCCTGGTCGGTCACGTCCAGGGCGCCGAGGAGGACCTCGGTGGGCAGCTCCTCGCCCAGCGCCTTCAAAGCCTCCTCGGAACGGGCCAACAGGGCCAGCCGGGCTCCCCGGGCGGCCAGGGCCCGGGCGGCTTCGGCCCCGATCCCTCGGGAGGCGCCGGTCAGGAGGACGACCGGGGAATCTTGCGGATCGCGGTTCATGGCAGGAGCCTCCTACAGGATTCCAAAGCTGTTCAGGATGCCGGGGATGGCCATGGCCAGCGCGATGCCGACGCCCACCAGGGATTCGCCGGCGATCACGCCAGAGGCGATCGGCACCACGTAGCGTTCGGCCAGGGCCGCCCTCTTCTTCTGAAGGAGGGTGGCGATCACCGCCCCCAGGAACATCGAGAGCGAGTTGTAGAAGGGGATCACGAAGGCCAGGCCGACTCCGGTGGCCGAGGGGATCAGGTGCCGATGGCGGGGGAGGGCCTTCTCCAGCAAGGGCAGGGCGATGCCCACCAGGCACCCGATGGCCATCCCGGCCTGCGCGGTGGGGTGCAGGGCGCTCAGGCCGTTGGCCAGCAGCTCGGCCACCTTGGCCCAGACCTGCGCCGAGGGCGCCGGCCAGGTGTCGCTGCCCAGGATGGCGGCGTTGGGCACCAGCAGGTAGAAGGCCGGCACCACCACCAGGGTGCCCGCGAAGATGCCCGTGAATTGGGCCAGGAACTGCTGGCGGGGGTTGGCTCCCAGCAGATAGCCGCTCTTGAGGTCGACCAGCAGGTCCGCCGACGAGCCGGCCGCCCCAGCGGTGACGCTGGCGGTCATCAGGTTGGTGACCATGTTCGAGGGGGCCAGGAATCCGAAGGCCAACTGGGTGATCTTGCCCATCGCGCCCACCGGGGTGATGTCCGATTCCCCGGTGGCCCGGCAGGCCACCAGGGCCAGGAAGAAGGTGGCCAGGACGGCCACCAGGCCCATCCACCAACTGGTCTGGAAGGCGAAGTGCAGGACCAGGATGCAGCCCAGGCCCGAGACCCCGGTCCCAGCCAGGAACCACCAGGCGGGCACCTCGATGGCCTCCAGGGGGTCCTCCACCGCGCTGCGCTTGCCGAAGATGGCCGTCAGGCCGCTGAAGGCGCGCAGCATCGTGCGCCACTCCATGGCGAACATGGTCAGGCCGGAGGCCACCATGATCGAGGCGCCCGTCCAGGTGCTCCAGCCGACGATGGCCCGATAGGGGCTTTCCGAAAGCATCTTGGGATCGATCGCGCCCAGGGAGGTCATCCAGGGGGCCAGCACGCCGTAGCAGACCAGGCCTCCCAGAACCATCGACCAGGTGACCCGCCAGCCCACCAGGGCGCCCGCCGCGATCATCACGCCGCTCAGGTCGAAGTTGATGGTCCACATCCCCAGGGGACGGCCCGCCAGCATTCCGGGCAGGTTCAGGTGGGCGGGGATCCAGGCCAGGGCGTCGCGGACCAGCGCGATCAAGCCTCCGGCCAGGCCAGCCAGGCCCAGCGAGCGGGCCTTGCTCATGGCCTCGCTGCCATGGGAGTGCAGGCTGCGCAGGGTCTCGGCCGCGGCGATGCCGCTGGGGAACTTCAACTGCTCGACGTTGATCATCTGTCGCTTCATGGGGATGGCCATGAACACACCCAGGGCGGCCAGGAAGAGGGTCCACAACGTCAGGATCTCCCAGCCGATGTGGACCCCGGTGATGATCAGGTAGGCCGAGATGGCCGAGACCATCGTGCCCCCGGTCGAGTAGCCGGCCGACGAGGCGGTGGACTGCATGCAGTTGTTCTCGAGGATCGACATCTGCGTCGGGAAGAACCTGGGGAAGAGCGTGTGCAGGGATGTCCAGATCGCGTAGGACAGGATGCAGGCGGTGATGGCTACGCCCAGGGCCCATCCGGTCTTCAGGCCGACGTACAGGTTGGAAAGCGACATCAACCCGCCGATCAGCGAGCCCATCAGGATCGCCCGAAGGGTCAACTGGGGAACCCGGTCTCCCTGGTAGACTTCCCGGAGCCACTTGTGCTCGGGGTCGTCGGGCAGGGGAGCGGCGTGGTTCGGGTCTTCGGGGGCCGTCCGGGCAGGTGAGGGGTCGCGGGGTTGGCTCAAGGCATCTCGCTCCTGGGGCTGGAAAAACTCCAGTCTACCATAGGGGGGCGGGCGACCCGGGGGTGTTACGGTGCGGTGAACAGGCCGTGGGGGGACATCGATGCCCCGGAAGCGAACCATGCCCGACCACCTTCGAGCCTGCGGGAGAGACCCATGCATCCACTGGTCCAGCGCCGCGCCCTTCTGGCGAAGCGATTCCCTGAGATTCCGGTCCTTCTCTTCAACGGGACCGAGCGACCCCGGAACTACTCGGGCAATCCCTATCCCTTCCGGCCCGACAGCCACTTCCTGTATTTCTGCGGGGTCCTGCCGCCCGGCGCCGTGGTCCTGCTGGACGGAGGCGAGGCCCACCTCTTCATGGAGCCGGTCACCCGGGACGAGGCGGTGTGGTCTGGGCCCGGCCCGGACTGGGCCGAGCTGGAACGCGCGCTTCAGGCGCGGCTGCATCCCCGGACCGGGTTGGAGGCCTTCCTGGACGATCTTGGGCGCTCCCGCCTGGCCACCTTGCCCACTCAGGACCCCGCCACCACGGTCGAACAGGCCCGTCTGCTTGGACGCCGGCCCGACCCCCAGGGCGACTCGCCGGACGGGCGCCTGGCCCGGGCGGTGATCGAGCTGCGCCTGCGCCACGACCAGGCGGCCCGGCAGGAGTTGCGCCGGGTTTGCGGGGTGACCGTCCAGGCTCACCTGGACGGTATGGCCGCCACCCGGGTCGGAGGCGATGAAGGCGACGTCCTGGCGGCCATGATGTCGGCCTGCCTGCGCCAGGGCATGGGCACCTCCTTCCAGCCCATCGTGACGGTCTCCGGCGAGCGCCTGCACCAGCCCCACGTGGGCGGCCCCTTGCGCGAGGGGGACCTCCTGCTGGCGGACTTCGGGGCGGAGGCCGCGACGGGCTGGGCGGGGGACGTGACCAACACCTGGCCGGTCTCGGGGACCTACACCCCGCGCCAGCGGGACGTCTACTCGGTCGTCCTGGAGGCCCACCGCCGCGCGGCGGCCAGGGTCCTGCCCGGAGCCCGCTACCGCGACGTCCACCTGGAGGCCTGCCGGGCCACGGTCGAGGGGCTGGTGGCCCTGGGATTGCTGAAGGGAGACCCCGAGGACCTGGTCGAGCGGGACGCCCACGCCCTCTTCTTCCCCCACGGGATCGGCCATCTGATGGGCCTGGACGTGCACGACATGGAGGACCTGGGCGATCTGGCCGGCTACGCCCCGGGGCGGACCCGGAGCACCCGCTTCGGCCTGCGCTGGCTGCGCCTGGACCGGGACCTGGAGGAGGGCTTCGCGGTCACCATCGAGCCCGGGTTCTACTGGATTCCCGAACTGCTGGAGGACCCCGGACGCCGCCAGGCGTATGCCGACTGCGTCGACTGGGAGCAGGTCGAAAGGTTCCGAGAGGTGCGTGGGATCCGGATCGAGCGGGACTACCTGGTGACCGACTCAGGTCATGAGCTGCTGACTCCGGGGCTTCCCGACGAGCCGGAGGCCGTGGAGGCCGCCGTGGGAGGCAGGCCTTGAGTCGCTCGCCGCGTCCGCAAATGGTTCTGCGCACCTACGAGCGGCGCAGTTCGGGGATCCCCACCGGGGAATACCTCACCCGTCGCTACGATCTGGCGGGGAACCCCTTCGTGGTCTTCTGCACCCATCCCGACTGCCCCCACTGGCTGGAGGGCGTCTCGGCCCTGCCCCACTGGTCGGAGGACTGCCCCGAGAACCTGGGGGCGCTGCGCTGTCCGGAGTGCGGCGCCCCGGTGGTCCGGCCCCCGCGCAACCCCGACGCGCCCCCGGACTGAGGCGGCCGCGATTCCAACCGGGCCCGCGGGGCGCGAGGTCCCGCGGCGGAAGGATTTCCCGGCGCGGCCTGCCGAAGGGGCCGGCCATGTTCAGGAGGAGAGACGATGCCTGAGACTTCCTTTGATGTCGCAATCCTGGGAGGCGGGCCCGGCGGCTACGTCGCCGCGATTCGGGCCGCTCAACTGGGCTTGTCGACCTTGCTGGTCGAGAAGGATCCCCAACTGGGCGGAACCTGCCTGCACCGGGGCTGCATCCCCACCAAAGCCCTCCTGGAGACCGCCGCGCGCCTGGACCAGGCGCGCCAGGCCGAGGAGTTCGGGGTGATGCTTTCCGGGCCGCCCACCCTGGACATGGGCCGAGCCCACCAGCGCAAGAAGTCCCTGGTCCGGCGCCTGGCGATGGGCATCGAGGGGCTGCTGAAGAAGAACCGGGTCACCGTCCTGACCGGTCACGCCAGCCTGGACGGGCCTGGCAGGGTCCGCGTCGAGGGGCAGGTCCACCAGGCCCGCCACGTGATCCTGGCCACCGGCTCGACCGTGGCGGTTCCCCCGGTCTTCCCGGTGGACGGCGTCCGGGTCCTGACCTCCGACCACATGCTGGAATACCCCGAGGTCCCGCCCCGCCTGGTGGTGGTTGGAGCCGGGGCCGTCGGGATGGAGTTCGCCTCGATCTACTCGCTCTTCGGATCCCAGGTGACCGTGATCGAGATGCTCCCTCGGGTCCTGCCACTGGAGGACGAGGACATCTCGGCCGAGGTCGAGAGGATCTTCCGCAAGCGCGGCGTCACCTTCCACACCGGGTGCGCCATTGAGCACGTCGAGGTGGGCGCCGACTCGGTCCGCCTCCAGGGCCGGGGGCTTCCCGAGGACCTGCAGGCCGAGATCCTGCTGGTGGCCGTCGGCCGCCGCGCCAACACCGACGGGCTGGGCCTGGAATCGGTGGGCCTGGAGCTGGAGCGCGGACGGATCCCCGTGGACCACTTCATGCGGACCCGGGTGCCCGGAGTCTATGCCATCGGAGACCTCGTCCCCAGTCCCCAACTGGCCCATGTGGCCTCGGCTGAGGGGATCCTGGCCGTCGAGCATCTGGCCGGGTTGGAACCCCATCCGGTGGACTACCGCTTCATCCCGTCGGCCACCTACTGTCATCCCGAGGTGGCCAGCGTGGGCCTGAGCGAGGCGGCCGCGGTGGCGGCCGGCCACGAGGTGAAGGTGGGCCGCTTCCCGTTTGCCGCTTTGGGGAAGGCGGCCATCATGGGGCAGACCGAGGGCTTCGTCAAGGTCGTCGCGGAGGCCCGCTTCGGCGAGGTCCTGGGGGTCCATCTGGTGGGACCCCACGCCACCGATCTGGTCTCGGAGGCGGTGCTGGCGCTGACCTGCGAGGCTACCCTGGGGGAACTGCTGCATTCGGTCCACCCCCACCCGACGCTCTCCGAGGCGCTCATGGAAGCCGCCCACCAGGCCGCCGGAGCCCCCATCCACTTCATCCCCCCGCCCCCCAGGAAGAAGCGGGACTGACCAGTTTTTTTCGGGAGGAAGCATGCCGACGAACGTGATCATGCCCCAGATGGGGGAGAGCATCACCGAGGGAACGCTGGTCCGCTGGACCCGGAAGGTCGGAGAGCGGATCGAGAAGGACGAGATCCTCTTCGAGATCGCCACCGACAAGGTCGATGCCGAGATCCCCTCGCCGGCCTCGGGGGTCCTCCTGGAGATCCTGGTGCCCGAGGGTCAGACCGTTCCGATCGAGACGGTGGTGGCTCGCTTGGGAAGCGCCCAGGAGGCCGCCACCCCGGTCGCAAGCCCAGCGCCGACCGCCTCCTCGGTTCCGGCCACCCCGCCAACACTCGCGGCCCCGGCCGCCGCTCCTGCGCCGGCCTCGCCTCCCCAGGGCTCTCCCTCCAGTGAAGCAGGCCTCGAAGAGTTGCGCCGCACGCGCTCCTCCCCCCTGGTCCGGCGCATGGCGGCCAGGCACGGGGCGGACCTGACGCAACTGCAGGGCTCGGGCCTCTCAGGAAGGGTCACCAAGAAGGACTTCCTGGCCTGGCTGGAGGCGCGGGACGCCGCCCCCGGCCCGCCCTCGGCTGCGAGCGAGCAGGGCACCACCCCGGAGGTCCCCGAGGGGCTCCTGGAGCCCTTCAGCCCCATGCGCCGCTCGATCGCACGGCACATGGTCGCCTCTCGGGACACCTCGGTCCACGTGACGACCGTCTTCGAGGTCGACTTCACCCGGGTGGCCAGGCTGCGCCGCCGCCACAAGGAGGAGTACGCCCGCCGGGGCCTCTCGCTGACCTTCATGCCCTTCATCCTGAAGGCCGTGACCCAGGCCCTCCAGGAGCATCCCAAGCTGAACGCCTCGGTCGAGGGAGAGGCCCTGCGCCATCACCCGAACGTGAACCTGGGCGTGGCCGTGGCCCTGGACTGGGGCCTGGTGGTGCCTGTGGTGAAGCGGGCCGAGGACCTGTCGCTGTCCGGGCTGGCCCGGGCCGTGGCCGACCTGTCCAGCCGGGCTCGAGCCAAGAAGCTCAGCCCGGAGGACCTCCAGCAGGGCACCTTCACGATCACCAACCCTGGTGTCTTCGGTTCGCTCTTCGGCACGCCGATCCTCAACCAGCCCCAGGTCGGCATCCTGTGCGTGGGCGCCATCCGCAAGCGCGTCGTGGTCCTGGATGAGGAGGAGGAGACCCTGGGTGTGCGCTCGATGGCCTGCCTGGCCCTCTCCTTCGACCACCGGGTGATCGACGGCTCGGACGGCGACCGCTTCATGGCCCGGGTCAGGGACCTGCTGGAGAACTTCCCCGAAGAGGCGATCTAGGAACCTGTGTCCTTGGCTTGGGGGGGGCATCCTGGTGACTCCTGGGACCGCATCGATCGGAGGCATCGCATGGATCTCGCTCCCGGAAGGGCCACCCCCCAGGGGACTTCTGCCCACCTGCCTGCGCGGCGCGCCCGGCCGGGCCTGGGGGGCCTCTGGCTGTCCTCGATCGGCATGGGGACCTACCTGGGCCCCCCCGACGAGGCCACCGACCGGCTGTATGAGGAGGCCGCCCGGGAAGCCCTGCGCCTGGGCTGCAACGTGCTGGACTGCGCCATCAACTACCGCTTCCAGCGCTCCGAGCGAGCCCTGGGCGCGGCGCTCGGGGCGGCCCTGGCCGGAGGTCTGGACCGGGAGGCCGTGGTGGTCTGCACCAAGGCCGGCTTCATCCCCCTGGATCCCGAGACCATGCAGGATCCGAATCGCTACCTGCACACCGAGCTTCTGGCCCCCGGAGTGCTGAGCTTCGAGGACCTGACCGGCGCGCACGCCATGACGCCCCGGTTCCTGCGCCACCAGGCCTCGTGCAGTCGGAGGAACCTGGGGCTTGGAACATTGGACCTCTTCTACCTGCACAACCCCGACGTCCAGGTCCGAGGACGCTCGCCAGAGGACTTCTGGGCCCGCCTGCGGGCATGCCTGGAGGAGCTGGAGCGGATGGCGGACGACGGTTGGATTGGCTGCTACGGCCTGGCAACCTGGAACGCCCTGCGCGTCCTGCCCGAAAGCCCCGAGCATCTCTCCCTGCAGCGCGTGGTGGACCTGGCCCGCGAGGTGGGGGGAGAAGGGCATCGCTTCCGCGCCGTGCAGGCGCCCTTCTCGCTGGGAATGCCCGAGGCCCTGGCGGCCTCCACCCAGGAACTCGGTGGGCACCTGGTGCCGCTCTGGAAGGCCGCGACCGAGCTGGGGCTGACCACCTTCTCCAGCGTCTCGCTGGGCCAGGGTGCCCTGGCCTCGGGCCTGCCGCTCGGCCTGCAGCAGGCCATGCCCGACCTTCCCGGGGACGCCGCGCGGGCGCTGCAGTTCACCCGCTCCGCTCCAGGGCTGACCACGGCGCTGGTCGGCATGAGGAATCCCGACCACGTGAGGGCCAACCTGGCCCTCCTGGACGCACCGGCCCTGGCACCGGAGGTCCTGGAGGACTGCCTGGATCTGGTCCTGAGCTGAGGCCGAGCGCGGGCGGTCCGCGGCCCCATCGGGCTCGCAGTCTCCGTCATGTTTCGCAGGAGATTCCTGGGAAGGGTGACGGATCGCAGTGTGGGCCCTCGGTCTCCCTCTGGATCGCCGCCAGGCTCTTCCTGACACGAGACAAAGGCCACAGACAAAGAAGAACGACGCGGGGCCAGGTGGCGCCGCGCCGTTCTCGTCCGGGAGGTCGTGCGTCTAGGAGACGATGGGGACGCGTTCGATGGTCATCTGGCCATCGACCCAGCGGACCACGCCCGTGTAGGGGAGACCTTCACTGTCGAAGTAGTCCTTGGTGGTCAGCTTCTGGTGAGGCTCGGTGTAGAGGATGCGCCCCTGGGCGATCAGGCGCTTGATGTTGGACTTGAGCCGGTTCTGGGAGTCGGCGTCCTTGCCCAGGGGGAACGATCCGTCCACCTGGGTCTCGACCCTGGCGCCGCTGAACATCCCGAAGTCGTCGCCGCTCAGGGTGACCCCCAGGCTGCGCACAGGCGGGGCGTTGGAGTCGCGCGGAGCGGAGGCCTCGGTCTCGGAGGCGTACAGGGAGGGGTTGAGGATCTTGCGGTCGGTGTAGACCTGGCGCAACAGTTCCTGGTTCTTCCCGCCCATGTCCTTGGAGTCGACCTTCAGCAGGGTGTTGGCCATCTGCTGGTAGGTGAACTCTCCGCGCGGAGCGTCCTTCAGCAGGTGACCATACAACTGCAAGTTCTCTTCGCCGGCGGCCTTCAGGGCCTGCGCGGGGGACATCCCATCGGCCATGTTCTGGTTGACCATGCCTTTGAGCACGTCGTAGAAGGCTCCGGTCCACAGACGCGACCAGGAGTGGACCTCGCTGCCCAACTGGTCGGGACCGCCGCGATCGGGCAGGGTGGAGGGATCCTGCCAGGTGAAGTTGTTGATGGCGTTGCGGACGTAGTTGCCACCGGTCACGTTCTTGCCGACGGAGTTGTTGATGGCGGCGCCCAGCTCTTCGCCGGTGTGGGCCAGGGAGTTCTGCTTGGAAAGGTCCCCACCGGTCTGCTTGGCGATGATCTCCACCGACGTGTCGTCCTGCAGGGCCATCAACATGCCCATGATGTCGCCGAAGGACTCGTGGAAGCCGCCGGGGTCGGTGCCCCAGGTGCCCAGGTAGTCGGGACGGACGCCGTCCAGCATGGCATGGCCGACCTCGTGGGAGACGACCTCTCCGGACTTGCCCGAGAAGACGACCTCACCGGACTTCGGGTCGGTGTCGTGGAAGAAGTTCAGCGAGCCCGCATTCCGCGAGTAATAGGCGTTGAAGTCCTTGCCGGCGTCCGGGTAGACTCGGATCTTCTCGCTGCGGAAGGCCCAGGGAATCTTCGAACCGTAGGCCTTCTCCATGACCTCGACGGTCTTGGCCACGGTGGCCAGGGTGGCCGCCGCCACGTAGTTCTTGTCGGCCGGGTCGTAGACGTACTTGCCATCCTTGGGCTCGAGTCTTGTCCCCGACAGGGCGGCGCGCTCGGTGGAGGGCCCGGCCTGGACCCCCTTGACCTTCGTGGTCGTGGGAGCCATGACCACCTGGTCTTGTGGGTTGTAGGAGAACTCGACCTCTCCGGTGGGCGGACTGGCAACAGGGCCCGTTGCAGGAAGGGGATTCCCGGCGGGTCGGGAGACGGGATTCAACATGGACTGCCTCCAGGTGAGCAATCGTCGGGGCCTGCACCCCCCCCCGCAGGTCCTGTTCGCTTGATTTCCCACCGGGATTCTCCTGAAAGCCGATGGCTCCCTGTTGCCGAAAGGTGTACTTCCGGGCGGTGGTGGCCGGGTCTTCGGAGTGAAGCCTCATGCCGGCCAGGTCGCCCGCGCGGAGCGGGGGAGGCCTCGCTCTCCAGCTTGGGGTCGCCTCGTGGCCTTGCGCGTCCATGTTCGTTCCTCCCGGGAGTTTGCCCGGGGAGGCACGGGGAATCCGTCAACCTCTTTGAGGGGTGCGCCATGCCAGGCAACGGTCGGGGACCACCTGCAACCCTGTCGCGTCTCAGTCCAGGTCCAGCCAGGTCCGCAGTGCCGTCCGGATGGCCGCGCGCAGCGCCGCATCCTCCAGGGTGCCAATCAGCGCGTCGAAGCGGGAGACGGCAAGAGTGCGGACGTGGTGCCCCATGGCAATGGAATCCACCGAGAGACCGGCCGTTCCGTGGGGCAGGAGCACTTCGGTGCCATAGATCCGGCGCCCGGGCTTGCGCGAGGTCAAGGGTACGACCGTGGCAACCGCCAGGGAGCGGAGGATGCTCTGTCTGGCGACCACCAGGACCGGCCGCCGCCCGGCTTGTTCGGAGCCCTCGATGGGGTCGAGGCGCGCCACGTACAGCCCCCATTGCTCCGGGGTCATTCGTCGAACCTCAGACCGTCCGCGACCGCGGAGGAGAAGGCTTCTTCGACCTCTCTCTGGTCTGCGAGGAAGAGGGGATCCCGGGCGGCCTCCTCAAACTCCCGGGCCAGTTCCATCTCCCGGAGTTGGCGGACTCTTTCCTCGACGGATTCCCGAACGAGGGCGGAAGCCGACTCGGCGAAGCCCAAGTCCACCAGGTGCCTCATCCTGGCGATCAGCGCAACCGGCAGGACGAAGGTTGCTTTCCGCGTTTCACCCACAGCCAGCCTCCCGGTATGGCAGAATCGTATGGCATGTTCATTGTGTGGGAGCCGGAGCGGAACGTCAATCCTCTCGGCCCGGGCCAGTCCCCCCGTCTCCGCCTTGCCCGCCTTCTCAGAGGTCCCGGTCGGGTAGGCGGGTCTTCGGGATGAAGGCTCAGGCCGGCCGAGCAGAACACGGGGATGTCGCCGACCATCCAGACCATCGCCCTCCAGGTTTGCCAGGCGCTTCGTTCAGGAGATTGCAAGCCAGGGTTGGCTCTTGTCGTGGAGGAGGTTCAGGGTGCGCAGCCTGATTTCGCAAGCCTGGCGCGAGACCTGAAAGAATCGGGCCAGTTCCACCGTCAGGATCTGCGCCTCAGGGGAATCCTGGAAGATCTGGTCTTCATTCCATCCGGCCTGCCGAATCTGCTGGCAGGCCGCTTCACAGAAAACCGGGCGCGGCATCAAGAGCGCCGCCATGCCCTTGTTGGCCTGCACCTCGCGCCAATCCGAGGGCGGCCGGCCCGGGCTGGGGAAGATGTCCCGGGCAAAACAACGTTGGAGGCAGCGTTTGTTTGGGGGCGGCTCCTCCTCGAAGAGGTTCCCCTGGTCGGGATGCTGGGAGGGGTACAGGGGTTCGTGCAGGAGGACGTGGGCGGCTTCATGGGCCAGTGTGGCTCGGCGTCTTCCCTTCAAGCCCGGATGGCAGCCGGGATGATCGGCCTCTTCGGTCAGGCGCCGGTTGATCGAGATCCGGATCGGGCGGGCCGTGAAGTCCGTCTGCCCCATGAGATCCGCGTCAAGTTCGGCCCATTCGTCCAGCACGACGCCCAGGTACTGCTCGATGAAGCGGTCGAGAGGGGTCACCGGGGCTTCCAGGGTTGGGATCAGGCCGCTGCGCCGGAGCGCGGCCTCCATCCGTTCCTCGATTTCCATGTTGGAATAATACAGGACCAACCCGTCCCTGGTCTGGCGGGACCTCATTCCCTGCCCCCCTCCTCACCTGCCGGGTCGAGGTCCCTGAGCCACCTGTCGACCAGGATTTCCGCGTCTTCCCGCTGGGAAAGCCGGCGGAACAGGACGCCGGAGGCAGGGGTCCGCCTCAGCAGTCGCTCGGCTTCCTGACCGAACCTCCCGGCCAGACCCATCAGGTGATCGAAGTCCAGTTCGAGGAATCCGGCCAGAGTCTTGAGGACTTCTTCCGATGGAACCCTGCGATCATTCTCGATGTCGCTGAGATAGGAGGGCGTCAGGTCGATGGATCGCGCCAATTCCCGCAAACCCAGACCCTTCTGGAGTCGCGTTGAGCGGATCTCGTCTCCAAGTGTCTTGTTCGCCATGTTCGCCACTGAGCGTAGGTGATTGCGGCCTTCGCCGTCAAGGTTGCCCGGCAGCGCCGTGCCTGGTTCTGCCGGGCTCTACGGACTTGAAGCTCAAACCGGGAGGGACTGCGATCCCGCGCCGATCTTTGGAGGACGGCTTGACGAGAGGACCGTTGTGTTCTATTGTTAGCCGAGCGGCGAACATCGCTAACAATAGAACAGGAGGATTCCACCCGGCCTTTCCCGTCGCGCCAGAAAATGAAGAAGCCCACAGGCACCAGAGCTACCAACTTCAGGCCTGCGGACTCCCGGACCCGAATCTCCCCGCCCGGCTTCACGCCGTCCGGTTTGTTTCGGCTGTCGCCATTGTAGCACGGTTGGCAACACCGTGCCCGGGCGACGCCGGCAGCCCTCGGTGTGCCCCGGATGGGCGATGTGGTCCACGGCTCGGACCCCGCCATGCGAATGCTTTCTCTCCCAGAACGGCTTGCTGCCCGGACTCCCAGCGAGGCTCCCGTCTTGGAGTCCATGCCCCTCTGGCCTTCCGCCCCGGCGCTCCCGGCCAGGCCCCGATCCGCCGGAACCCCCCATGTATAGCCCCCTACTTCTCGACCACGCGGCCCACCCCCGCAACTCCGGCCCGCTCCCCGGGGCCACCCATGTCGGCGAGGCCCGCTACGAGCGCTGCGGCGACCGGATGCGCCTGGAGTTCCTGGTGGCGGACGGTCGGGTGCGCGAGGTCCGGGGCCAGGCCTTCGGTTGTGGCGCAGCGGTGGCCGCCGCCAGCGTGGCCACCGGGTTGCTGCAGGGCCTCACGGTGACCGAGGCCCGAAACCTCGACGCCTTCCAGTTGGACCGGGCCCTGGGTGGCGTCCCCCCGGCCAAGCGCCACGCCCTGCTCATGGTCCTTCAAAGCCTTGCCGAGGCCCTCGGGCCCCG
>DIWH01000033.1 GCA_002423485.1 Candidatus Xenobium occultum
CCGAACCGGTCCCGCTGGTACTGCACCGTCGAAGTGTCGGGTCTCCAGACCAGGCTCAGGCGTCCCTGCCTATCATACCGCAAGGCGGTGCCCAGTCCATAGACCTCGCCCAGGTCGAGGTGCAGGGTCTGGTTGCGGGTGGTCAGGTTCAATCATCGTGCAGCGGACCTCGATGGACTCCCCCCGCCATTTTTTGACGAGCCAGTTATTGACGCCCACTCTGGCTGGCCGCCTGAGGATGGATCCTGACCAGGATCGGAGGCCGGTAATCCCAGTTCCTTGCCTGCGTTAAGCAGGTGAGGGAGCAAGGTGGGCCTTGCTCCCTCGGTGGGGTTTGGTGAAGATCAGGTGTTCAAGCAAAGCCGCACCAAACCCACACCAACAGCGTGGCGGAGGAACGTGCGGCCGTCAAGAGGTACCGGGAGTACGTGGAGAAGCTGCTGAGAGATGAGGTGCCCAGGTCGACGTGCCCGGGCGAGGGGTGTACCAGACGGCCCCAGCGCCGTGGAGTCAGGGAACGCTTGATAGTACGGGACTCCAGCGGGGCGGACCTTGGGCCGATCGTGATCGTCCGGTTCTGTTGCCTGGAGCATGGCTGGATTCCCGCCCCGCCCGAGTGCATGCTGCCCTGGGTCAGGACCGTGGCGCTGGGAGTCGAGAGCCGGGTGGAGGCCTACGTGGTGGAAGGGCGGTCCGCTGCCGCCGCCACGGGGGACACGGTCGATGGAGACCGTTGCCTGCGCCGCTGGATCGCCCGCCTCGCGGCCCCGAGAATCAGCGCCTGGGTCCAGCGGGGTCTGGACGCCCTGCGCCCGGAGGCGAGGCCCCCGGACCCGTGCCCCCCGCGGGCCCGGCCCACCCTCTGGGCCGCCCTGGCTCGAGTTCGCCTCCTCGCCGAAGCCCTCCGCGAACGCGGATTCCCCCTCGGTTCCCCCCTGACTCTCCTCTGGTCTTTCCCGCTCTTCGCATAGGGCCCCCGCCTCAAGACGGCGGGCCCGGATCCCGGTGCTCTCCCTGACGGCCTGACACGAACCTCCGCAGGGCCTGGCTCCTCGAGCAGGCCCTGGTTCCTGCTGCCCTCAACTCCGCCCTGACCACCTCGCCCCGTGGCCCCGCTCAGGGACGCTCACGATTCGGTCTCGCTGTCCGCCGCTGCCTGGGGCAACCTGGGGGAAGCCCAGGCCCGGGCACCCCGGGCCGGATATGAGAAGAGGCTGAAGATGTTCGAACGGCACGACACCCCGGAGATGGACCGGGGCCTGCTGGAGGGGGCCTGGCGCTTCCAGGTGGTGGCGCCCCTGGTCCTCGGGAGCTTGAGCGACGCGGAGCGGGACACCCTCCGCAGGGAGCTGCTGGGGGGCCCTGTGGTCCATCCCTGGCGGGGCTCCATCTCCCTGAGCTCCAGGACCTTGCGGCGTTGGTGCAAGGCGGCCCGGGAAGCCGGGATGGCGGGCCTGGTCTCCGCGGCCCGGAAGGACCGCGGGTGTCCCAGGAGGTTTCCCCGCGAGGCCCTCCAGCGGGCCCTGGAACTGCGAGACCAGGATCCCGGCCGGACGGTCGCCATCCTGAGGAAGCTGCTTCTGGCCGAGAGGCCCGAATGGGCGGACAGCCTCTCCTACACCAGTCTGGCCCGCCACCTGCGGGCCGCGGGCTCGAGCCGTGTGGGGCGGGTGGACCGGCGAGGGCCCTTCACCACCTTCGAGGCCTCGGCTCCCCACGACCTGTGGCAGGGGGACATCCTGCACGGTCCCAAGGTCCTCGTCGGCGGGAAGACCGTGCGCTGCAAGGTGGTGTGCTGGTTGGACGACCACTCCCGCCACGTCTGCCACCTGGAGGCCTACCCGGACGAGACCCAGGCCGCCATCGAGGACTCTCTGAAGAAGGCCATCCGTAAGCACGGCGCTCCCCTCGCTGTATTCCTGGACAACGCCAAGGTCTACTCCGGCAAGGCCTTTACCCTGGCCTGCTCGGAACTGGGCATCCACAAGATCCACTCGACGCCCCATTATCCGGTGTCCCGCGGTAAGCAGGAACGGCTCTTGAGGACCCTTCGGGACCAGCTCCTCAACGAGGTGGAGAACGTGGAACCCCTGGAACTGGGGGTCCTCAACCGGCTGCTGGTGGCCTGGCTGTCCGAATACCACGTGACCCCTCACTCGCGGACCCGGCAGACCCCTGCAGAACGCCTCCAGGGCGCGGTGCACCGGCCGATGACCGCCGAGATGCTGGACCAGGCCTTCTGGCAGTGGACCACCCGGCAGATCACCGACCAGGGCGAGATCCGCTTCGAGGGCAACCGCTACTCGGTTTCGCTGGCATACGCGGGCCGGGACCGGGCGGTCCTGCGCTACGACCCGGCCGACCTGGGCCGGCTCTACCTCTGGCAGGACGGCCGGGTGGTGACCGTGGCCCGTCCGGTGGCCCTGTTGCACCGGGTCTCCCGGCGCAAGCCGACCCGGGGGGAACACCCTTCGCAGGCCGCGCGCAACTACCTGAATCGCCTGGAGCGGGCCCACGTGGAGCGCCTGGGGCGAGAACTGAACCTGACCCGCTAGGAAACCGAGGAGGACGAGTTGTGAGCCACCCCATCCTGGAGAACTTCCAATTCCGCCGCCTGCCGTTCCAGGCGGACATCGATGCCGGGGCCCTCTACCCCTGGGAGAGCTTCGAGCAGGGGCGCAGACGCTTGCGCCAGGCCGCCCGGGACCGGGGGATGCTTCTGGTGACCGGGGACTTCGGCGCCGGCAAGACTGCGCTGGTGCGGGCCGTGACCTCTCAGTTGGCCAGCAGCTCCTACCGGGTGCTCTACCTGGCCGCGGTGGAAGGCTCGAATCCCCTGCGACCCGTGGTGGAGGGCCTGTTGGATCAGTTGGGCGAGAAGATCCCCTTCAACAATGTGACCCGGTCCATGGCCCTGGTCCAGAAGGCCCTCCTGCGCAGCTATGAGCAGAACGTTGTCCCCGTGGTGATCGTGGACGATGCCCAGGCCCTGGACACCCGAGCCTGGCTGGGGCTGAAGACTCTGACCAACTTCGAGATGGACTCGAAAATGCCGTTCTGCCTGTGGTTGCTGGGTTCGCGCCAGGAACTGCTGGCTCCGCTGCGCCAGAGCGGTCTGGCGGAGGTTCGCAGCCGCCTACAGTTCTGCTTCCACCTGAAGAACGTGCAGGAGCAGGAAATCGAACCCTACCTGGCGGCCCACCTGAAGTGGGCGGGGTGCGACCGGGCCCTGTTCCCGCGTGACGTCTCCCGGGAGATCTACCGGTTGACCCACGGCTTGGCCCGGCAGATCAACCGGCTTGCGTGGCACTGCCTGATGGCGGCTGCTCTGGAGACCAAGGACCTGGTGGACCAGAGTTGCCTGGAGCAGGCGGTGACGGAGGTGCTGCCCCCCGAGCTGAGCTGAACGCCCACCTGAACCGACTGGCCCCGCTTTGCGGCGCCAGTCCCAAAGGGGCCAGCCCAGAGGCCGGCCCCTTCTTCACGCCTCCGGAGTGGCCAGCGAAAGTAGGCAAGAGCCGGCCACAGAGAGTGGGCGTCAATAGGCCGTGCGAGCGAAGACCGAGGACCGCGAGCTCCTGCGCCAGTTCCAGGAGGTCGAGCGGCTACCCGGCGAGGACAAGCAGATCGTCAAGACGCTGCTGGAGGCGCTCCTGCTGCGCCGCAAGATCCAGAGCCTCGCGACGCAGCAGCAGCAGGTTCGTTCCCTGACCTGGAGGCCCGGAGCCGGGGCGTTGCCGGCCCGACCCCGGGGCCGACCGGCCTGCCCCGGTCGGCCCCTCGCCGTCGCACCTTCTCCCCAGCCGGCGGGGTGGACGCCGTCACCGTGATCTAAGCATCCAAGCTCCAATGGCCACGAGGACCAGCCCGCATCCTACAAAGAGTGGCCTCTTACGCTGGACCCAGTGACTAGGACGAAATACTATCGGAACCCCGAGGAGTCCGACCCCCATGACCAGCAATGCCCAGGTCATAATGAGTTCTTCAGGCATCGGGCCCCTCCATCCACCCATTCCTCGTATGACTTACTTGCCTTCGTCGCAGCCAACGCTTCCGAATGGAGGGCGCGATCCCGGTTTGGTGGCATCCTCCTTCAAGCCCGGCTTTGATGGCTTCCTGGGCGCGTAGGCGCTGAGCATGATTCGGATTCTACTTGCAAGGTTTTCACGGGAAATGGAGAAGCCTCCCGTGTTACACCCAACGGCCTTGCGGCCGAAAGCAGGAGGCTTCTCCCCATGGTTACGCGGTTCAAGCTGGTCGGACCTTCTCTCCCGAGCGTGCGGGTTGAATCCGAGCCCGCGAAGGCCAGATATCGCGAGGACCGCGGTGCCTGGGCGCGTCGCCTGGCTTGGGAGGCTGGGCAACGGGCGTCTTCGATGATCCTGGAACTCCTGCAAGACCTGGATTTGAGCCAACCGGTCGCCCTCCTCGACTTGGAGAGCAAACTGTATCCGCTTCTGGCCCGGTTCGGTGGCGACCCGGTGGTGGCGGCCGTCATCGACGCCGCGCACGAGGACCCTGAAGTGTATGCCAGGACCCTGGCGCTTGCGGCGACGTCCCCGGCTGGTTTGCAGCGGTCGTCGCAACCGGTTCGGGTAACCCTGTTTGGCGGGTCCGAGGTCGAAGTGGCGACGCCCTACTTCCTGAAGCGCCGGCCTCGGAAGAAGACGAACAAGGGCAACGGCGGCGGGCTCCAGGCCAGGTCCGCCTCGAAGGCCCGGGGGAAGGCTGGCAACGGCTTCTATCCGATCCTGAACGACCTGGGGATCCTCAACCGTGTCTCGCCGACCCTGGCCAGCGAGATCTCTCGATTGGTCGCCTCCGGCACAATGGAGGACGCGCAGGCGATCCTGGCGACCCGGGGCCTGCACCTCAACATCAAGGTCGTCAGGCGTGTCGCTCTTTCGGTGGCGGAACGCGCCCTCCACTTCCGCAACTGGTGCGTAGGGCAGAGGCAGGCTCTCCGCCCCAAGGACGGGGTTGCCCAAGGCAAGCGCCTGGCCATCCTCGTAGATGGGGGTCGGTTGCGGATCCGAGAAGAGCGCAGGCAAGGCCGGCCGCGAAAATCCGGGCATCGCGGCTTCGACGCCGAATGGCGGGAGCCGAAGCTCTTCGTCATCTATGAACTGGACGACCGGGGGCGCAAGAAGCGCGGAGGCTTGCTGCGATACGGCGGGACCCTGGGTGACGCTGACCGCCTGTTCCAGTTGTTGGCCACCGAGTTGGTCCGGATGGGAGCTGATCGGGCGGCCGAGTGGGTGTTCCTCGCCGACGGTGGACCGTGGATTTGGAACCGGGTGCAACGGCTCGCCGCAGAAGTGGGCATCGCTCCGGACCGCGTCACGGAGGTGCTGGATTTCTACCACGCCAGCCAACGGGTCCAGGAGTTGGCGGAGGCCCTCGGCGGAAGCCCGGCCGAGATCCGGGCCAACAAGGCGCAGGCCCGGCGACTCCTCCGGTTCGGAAACGTCACGGCCTTGCAGGAGATGTTGGGGCCCCACGACTACCTGACCGACCATGCCGAAAGGGTGCGGTACGTCCGCGTGCGCCGCGCCAAGTTGCCCATCGGGTCTGGCGCCGTGGAAAGCTGTGTCTTTCCGGCAACCCTGCCCACCCCGCTCGGCAGGCCGGTCGCTTGGTCTCGAGGCATGGCCGATGCCAGCCTGCGGGCGCGGCGGTCGGTCCTGGTGGCGGTGGGTGTAGAGGCGGGCGGCGCGGATCAGCCGGGTGCGGCCCGGGCCAAGCGCTCCTGGTAGTTCCAGGGCATCCAGCCGGCGG
>DIWH01000029.1 GCA_002423485.1 Candidatus Xenobium occultum
GCGACGTGTTCTATCTCCACAGCCGTCTGCTGGAGCGTGCTTCGCGCGTTTCCGAAGAATATGTCGAGAAGTTCACCAACGGTGCCGTGACCGGCAAGACCGGCTCGCTGACTGCGCTGCCGATCATCGAGACCCAGGCGGGCGACGTTTCCGCGTTCGTTCCGACCAACGTGATTTCCATCACCGACGGTCAGATCTTCCTGGAATCGGCCATGTTCAACGCAGGCATCCGCCCGGCCGTTAACGCCGGTATCTCGGTATCCCGCGTCGGTGGCGCCGCGCAGACCAAGATCATCAAGAAGCTCTCCGGTGGCATCCGTACCGCCCTGGCCCAGTACCGTGAACTGGCTGCGTTCGCGCAGTTCGCTTCCGACCTGGACGAGGCCACCCGCAAGCAGCTCGAGCATGGTCAGCGCGTCACCGAGCTGATGAAGCAGAAGCAGTACGCGCCGATGTCCATCGCCGACATGTCCGTGTCCCTGTATGCCGCCGAGCGTGGCTTCCTGGGCGACGTGGAAGTGGCGAAGGTGGGTGCTTTCGAGCAGGCCCTGATCGCCTTCTTCAACCGCGAGTTCGCCGAGCTGATGGCGAAGATCAACGTGAAGGGCGACTTCAACGACGAAATCGACGCGGGCCTGAAGGCCGGTATCGAGAAGTTCAAGGCCACGCAAAGCTGGTAAGCCGCAGCGGGCGCCTCGCGGCGCCCGCCTGCTAACCCGATAGGTGTCAAATGGCAGGCGCAAAAGAGATTCGCAGCAAGATTGCGAGCATCAAAAGCACGCAGAAGATCACCAGCGCCATGGAGAAGGTGGCGGTCAGCAAGATGCGCAAGGCACAGCAGCGCATGGCGGCCAGCCGTCCTTATGCGGAGCGGATCCGGCAGGTGATTGGCCATCTGGCCAACGCCAACCCCGAGTACCGTCACCCGTTCATGGTGGAGCGTCCGGTCAAGCGTGTCGGCTATATCGTCGTGTCCACCGACCGTGGTCTGTGCGGCGGCCTGAACATCAACCTGTTCAAGGCGCTGATCAAGAACATGAAGGAGTGGCACGATCAGAAGGTCGAAGCAGACCTTTGCGTGATCGGCAACAAGGGTGCGAGCTTCTTCCGCAGCTTCGGCGGCAACGTGGTCGCGGCAATCGGCAACCTCGGCGAAGAGCCGTCGATCAACGATCTGATCGGCAGCGTCAAGGTCATGCTCGATGGCTTCCACGAGGGCCGTATCGATCGCTTGTACCTGGTATCCAACAAGTTCATCAACACCATGACCCAGAAACCGACGGTCGACCAACTGCTGCCGCTGGCTGCAGACGAGAACGCCGAGCCGGTCAAGAAGGGGCAGTGGGACTATCTCTACGAGCCGGACGCCCAGCAACTGCTGGATGCCCTGCTGGTTCGTTACATCGAGTCCCAGGCCTATCAGGCGGTGGTCGAGAACGGCGCAGCCGAACAGGCGGCGCGGATGATTGCCATGAAGAACGCAACCGACAACGCCGGTGAACTGATCAGCGATCTGCAACTGGTCTACAACAAGGCCCGTCAGGCTGCGATCACTCAGGAAATTTCGGAAATCGTCGGCGGCGCTGCCGCGGTTTAAGAACGGTTCAACTGTTAACAATGGCTGAAAAGTCAGAGGAACCAAACATGAGTAGCGGACGTATCGTTCAAATCATCGGCGCCGTCATCGACGTGGAATTTCCGCGCGATCTGGTGCCGAACGTCTATGACGCACTGAAAGTTCAGGGCGCCGAGACCACCCTGGAAGTCCAGCAGCAGCTGGGCGACGGCATTGTCCGTACCATCGCCATGGGTTCGACCGAAGGCCTCAAGCGTGGCCTGGACGTCAACAACACCGGCAAGGCCATCGCCGTGCCGGTCGGCACCGGTACCCTCGGCCGCATCATGAACGTGCTGGGCGAGCCGATCGACGAGGCCGGCCCGGTCGAGTGCGAAGAGCAGTGGGGCATCCACCGCGCCGCGCCGAGCTACGCCGAGCAGGCGGGTGGTAACGACCTGCTGGAAACCGGCATCAAGGTCATCGACCTGGTCTGCCCGTTCGCCAAGGGCGGCAAGGTCGGTCTGTTCGGTGGTGCCGGTGTCGGCAAGACCGTGAACATGATGGAGCTGATCAACAACATCGCCAAGGCGCACAGCGGTCTGTCCGTGTTCGCCGGCGTCGGCGAGCGTACTCGTGAAGGTAACGACTTCTATCACGAGATGAAGGACTCCAACGTTCTCGACAAGGTGGCGATGGTCTACGGCCAGATGAACGAGCCGCCGGGAAACCGTCTGCGCGTGGCCCTGACCGGCCTGACCATGGCNNGACGTCCTGCTGTTCATCGACAACATCTACCGCTACACCCTGGCCGGTACCGAAGTGTCGGCACTGCTGGGTCGTATGCCGTCCGCGGTGGGTTATCAGCCGACCCTGGCCGAGGAAATGGGCGTTCTGCAGGAGCGCATCACCTCCACCAAGACCGGTTCGATCACCTCGATCCAGGCCGTCTACGTTCCCGCGGACGACCTGACCGACCCGAGCCCGGCGACCACCTTCGCCCACCTCGACGCCACCGTGGTACTGAGCCGCGACATCGCCTCGCTGGGTATCTACCCCGCGGTCGACCCGCTGGACTCCACCAGCCGTTCGCTGGACCCGCTGGTGGTCGGCCAGGAGCACTACGAAGTGACCCGCGGCGTGCAGTACGTGCTGCAGCGCTACAAGGAACTGAAGGACATCATCGCCATTCTCGGCATGGACGAACTTTCCGAGGAAGACAAGCTCACCGTGAGCCGGGCCAGGAAGATCCAGCGTTTCCTCTCCCAGCCCTTCTTCGTTGCGGCCCAGTTCACGGGTACCGAGGGCAAGTTCGTGACCGTGGCCGACACGGTGCGGGGCTTCAAGGAGATCCTCGAAGGAAAGCATGACGATCTGCCCGAACAGGCCTTCTACATGGTGGGGGGAGTGGAAGACGCCCTGGATCAGGCCGAGAAGATGGGTGTCGAGGTGGGGCCCCGGGGGGCCTGACCGGGACGGGGAACGGACCTGACCGGGACGCTGTTCCGACCTCCAGGTGAACTTGTCAGACACCTCGGAGAGGGAGTCCGACATGACGACGGACGGGAGCCAGACGTGAGCGAGAAGACCTTCCATCTGGAGATCGTGACGCCTCGAGAGCTGAAGTTCGAGGGAGAGGCAAGCTGGCTTCGCCTCCCCGGAGTCATGGGCGAGACCGGGATCCTGGCCAACCACGCTCCGCTTCTGGCGCTCCTTGAGCCTGGGGTGGCGGTCTATCGGGTCCTGGATCTCGACCATCCACTGGCTCTGGGCGAAGGGTTCGTGACGGTGTCCGAGAACCGCGTGGTCGTCCTGGTCGAGTCTGCAGAGCGTCCGGACGAGATCGATCCAGAGGAGGCTCGCCAGGAGGTGGCCCGCTTGGACGAGGCTCCGGGCGGAGCCTGGGTTCACCCCGAGTCGAGGGCCCGGCGGCAGTTGGCCGTGGCCCGCCAGAAGGTGGGCACCTGGAGTTGATCCTCCTGGAAGCATTCCTGAGCGAAGAGGTATGGCATGGCTAGACTGTTGATCCAGGGCGGCTGCCCGTTGCAGGGGCGCCTGAAGGCGAGCGGCGCCAAGAACGCGGCTCTGCCGATCATTGCAGCGTGCCTTCTGACTCGCGAGCAGGTGGTCCTGGACCGGGTTCCCACCATTGCGGATGTCTGGGTCATGGCGGACATCCTGCGCGAGATGGGGGTCCAGGTCGAGTTCAACGGGAACGGCACGATGGTGCTGGACGCCTCCAGCCTGGTCACCACGACGCCTCCCGAAGACCTGGTGCGGCGGATGAACGCCTCCTTCGACGTGGCTGGCCCCTTGCTGGCCCGGCATGGCGAGGCTCAGGTTTCCCTCCCTGGGGGCTGCAAGCTCGGGCCTCGACCCGTGAACCTCCACCTGGAAGCCTTCCGGCGCCTGGGGGCCCAGGTCCTCTCTGAGCACGGCTTCGTGAAGGCCAGGGCCACGCGGTTGCGAGGGGCCCACATCCTGTTCCCCAAGGTCACCGTGGGCGCTACCAAGAACGCCATGATGGCGGCCACCCTGGCCGAGGGAGTCACGGTCCTGGAGAACTGCGCCCAGGAACCCGAGATCGTCGACCTGGCCAATTTCCTGGTCAAGATGGGAGCCAGGATCGAGGGGCAGGGCTCGCCCACGATCCGGATCGAGGGAGTCTCGGATCTGCACGGTGCCCGGCACGCGATCATTTCGGATCGCATCGAGGGAGGGACCTACCTCCTGGCTGCGGCCGTGACCCAGGGGGACGTCACCCTGGAGGAGTTCGAGCCCTGGCTGGTCGAGAGTCTGCTGGAGAATCTGATCAAGGCGGGCCAGGAAGTGACTGTCCTGGGGAACACGGTCCGGGTTCGCGGGTCTCGCCCGATTCGGGCCTTGGAGATCGCCACCGCGCCTTTCCCCGGGTTCCCGACCGACCTGCATCCGCCCATCGTGGCCATGCTGGCGTTGGCCGATGGAACCAGTGTCCTGCAAGAGACGATTTTCGAGGGGCGCTTCATGTACGCGATGGAGATGGTGCGCCTGGGAGCCGACCTGAGGGTTTCCGACCGCAACGTCGTGATCCGCGGCGTGCCCCGCCTCACGGCGGCCCCGGTCGATGCTCCGGACATTCGGGCCGGAGGCGCCCTGGTGCTGGCCGGCCTGGCCGCCGAGGGTGAGACCGTGATTTCGGGTGTGGAGTACATCGACCGCGGCTACCAGAATCTTGAAGAGCGCCTTCGCCATCTGGGGGCCCGGATTCGTCGCGTCGAGGAACCCCTCAAGCAGATCGTCGGGTGAGGCCGGTGTTTTCGCTGCACGTCGGGATCGACCTGGGGACGGCCAACATCCTGCTCTACGTCCAGGGGCGGGGAATCGTGGCCCGCGAGCCCTCGGTGGTCGCCCTGGATCGCAACGCCGGCAAGGTCCTGGCGGTCGGTTCCGAGGCTTTGAAGATGCTGGGCAAGACCCCCTCCCACATCGTCGCGGTCCGGCCGCTTCGGGACGGAGTGATCGCCAACTACGACGTGACCTTGACCATGCTGCGCCACTTCCTGCGCCTGGTGTCGAAGCTGCGCCGTCCCACGGCCACGATCTGCGTTCCGGCGGGGGTGACCAGCGTCGAGCGCCGTGCGGTCCGCGAAGCCGCGTTGGCTGCCGGAGCCTCGCGGGCCTGGCTGATCGAAGAGCCGGTGGCCGCCGCTCTGGGGGCAGGCATCGACATGAAGCGGCCAGGAGGGACCATGGTCGTGGATCTGGGCGGGGGGACGACCGATATCGCCGTGTTGTCGATGGGGTCGGCGGTGGTCAGCGAATCGGTTCGAGTGGCCGGAGACCGGCTGGACGAATCCATCAGCCGGATGCTGCGGCGAAGCCACAACCTCATGGTGGGTGAGCAGACCGCCGAGTCGCTGAAGATCGAGCTGGGGTCCGCGGTTCCGGTGGCCGAGAGCAGGCAGATGGAGGTTCGAGGTCGAGACCTGGTCAACGGACTGCCGCGGACGGTCCTGGTCGGTTCCCAGGAGGTCCAGGAAGCCTTGTCGGAGCCGATCGGCTCGATTCTGGGGGCGGTGCGGGGAGTCTTGGAGCGGACTCCGCCCGAGCTGGCTGCCGATCTTCTGGACCAGGGAGTGGTTCTGACCGGCGGGGGGGCCCTGCTGTCTGGCTTGGACGATCTGCTTCACCAGGCCACCGGGCTTCCGGTCCGGGTGGCCGAGGATCCGATCACCTGTGTGGCCTTGGGCACCGGGATGGCCGATCCGCGGAACTTGTAGTTCCTGGTTTCGGGAACCTGGGAGCCCGGTCTCGGGTCAGAGCGGGAGGCTGCCCTCCATCGGGATTGAGCGAACACCTGTTTCAGATTCCGCCGGCACGGGGAGGACCGCGCCCGGCAAGCGGGAAATCGGAATGTTCTCGGCGGTAGGCTCTCAGGGGGCCTGCTGCGACAGGGTCAAGCTCGGGGTGCCCTGAATGGGGGGGCCCAGCCTCGGAGAACCAGACGTGCTGCCTGCCAGGACCAGGAGGATCTTGAAGCTTGCGGGCCTGCTCGGCGCAGCCGGGGCCCTGGCCGTGCTGTGCCTCTTTCTCTTCGCCGGGCCTCTGTTGGACCTGGTCCTGGAACGCGTCAGCCTGGGCTTCCCCGGAACCGTCAGTGTTCGGTCGGCGCGTCTGGCCGGGAGGGTCCTCTCCTTCGAAAACCTGACCCTCAGCGATCCCGAGGGCCGCCCGGTCCTGCAGGTCCCGCGGGGTCGCGTGACCCTCCATCCCCTCCGAATGCTCCGACAGGTTCATTGGATTGGCCTGTTGGGAGATCTGACCCTGGAAGGGCCCTTTCTGAGGGTCGAGGTCGCAGCGGACGGGCAGCTCAACCTCGCGCGTCTGGCTCCACCTCCGCGCCCAGGCGCCCGTCCGATCCTGGGGGACTACACCGGGACGGTGCGGATCCAGGGGGGAAGCCTCCATTTCGAGGATCAGCGGGGCTCTGGGTTCCGTTACCAGTTGAAGGATTGGGAGGGCAGCCTGGCCTTGCGCCAGGGCGAGCAGGCCCGGGTGGACCTGGTCTGGGTCCCGGTCCAGGAGGAACCCGCCCGATTGGCGGTGACGGGACTCCTCCATCCGGTTCTTCCTCACTTTGACCTGCACGTCGAGATCCAGGGACTGAGCTTGCGTCGGCTGGGCGAGCACCCCCGGCTCACCGAGAGCCTCTCGGTGCACGCCGGCCTGCTGGAGGCCAGTCTCTGGGCTTCTTGTGAGGCTCCCGACTGGAAGGGCGCCTGGGAGCGGATCGTCTACGGCGGAGACCTGGCTCTTTCCGGGGGAGAGGTCCGGATCCCCGGCCTGCTCAAGCCGATTCGCCAGATCGAAGGTCGGGCGGACCTGGTCACCGGGGTCCTCAGCCTGCGGGACTTCCGAGCCAACCTGGCTGGCATGGGCGCCACGGCGCGAGGCAAGATCTACCTGCCCCCTCAGTCGCGTCTCGATCTTCTGGCTGTGGTCCCGCGCTTGCGCGCCGAGCCCCTGGAGGTGTCCCTGGGACAGTCCCTGCCCGTGGAAGGGGAGGCCCGGCTGGAAATGGCAGTCCTGGGAGGTTTCTCGGCTCTGCGGGCCGAGGGTCGAATCCAGGCAGACGAGCTCATTCTTGAGGACCAGGTCCTGCGTCAGGTCGAGGCGCGCTTCGAGACGGACGGAAATCTGCTGACGCTTCGAGATGTCCGGGCCCGTTCGGGAGAGGGGAGTCTGGAAGGGGGAGGACTGGTCGTCCTGGGTCCCGAGGTCTCGTTGGCCTTGACCCTGAACGGGAGTCAGACATCCCTGACAGGCCTCAGTCCCGTCGGAGGCGAGGTCGGCTCGTTCGACTTGTCCGTGATGGGCCTGGCCCGTCAACCCGTGGTCTTCGGCGGTGGGCGCGGAATCGGGGGGTTCCAGGGGGAGGCCGGTCAACTCAGCCAGGTCTCGGGGCGCTTCCTTTACCACGACGGCGACGTTCTGGTCATGGATGCCCTGGCTGCCCTGGGGGACGGCTCGCTTCGGGTCCCCTACGCCCTGTATGACCTGAAGGAGCCCCATCTGTGGGCTATGGTTTCCACCTCGGGTTTTGATCTGCCGACGCTGAGTCTGGGCGGTGTCGGGCAACTCAGCGGCCGGGTTCGCGGCCAGATCCACGTGGAGGGTAGCCCAGCGGATCTGGACTCGATGTCCGCCTTCGGGCTCAGCCAGGGAACCGAGCTGCGCCTCAACGGACTGGCGGTTTCGGCCCTGACGGGCCCTGTGGGCCTGCGCCACATGCAGTTGTTGATCCCGGACATGGTCGGAGAGGCGGCGGGAGGCTCCTTGCAGGCGGCGGGCTGGATCGGCCTGGCTGGGGGAAGCAGCAATCTGCTGGCCCGGGGCTCGGGAACCGAGCTTTCCCGCCTCCTGGGGGTTCTCGACCGCCCGTTGCCGATCGACCTGGTGGGGACCGGGGACTTCCTGTTCAAATGGACTTCGGAAGGACGCGGACACCCGAATTGGGTGCAGGTGGTGGCAGACTCTCAGGGAGGCGGAGGCTATGGACCCTACCAGGTCGCGGGTTACGGGTTCACGGGGCCGGAGGGCCTGGGAGCGGTGGCCTGGATGGACGGGCTGCCGCTGGCCCGCCGTCGTCTGACCCGCGACCTGGAGCTGAGCGGAACCCTGAAGGGGGTGGCTGCCGCCTGGGGCCCCCTGAGCGATTATCAGTTTGCCTACCGGGCGTCCCTGCACGGCTCACAGGTCTCGGGGCTGCTGGGAGACCGCCTCTCGGCCTTCGGGGAGGGAAGGGTTCGCGGGGCGGAAATCGTGCTGGGTGAGAACGTCCTGAGCTGGACCTACCTGCGTCGCGCGAGGGGCCTGGGGACGGGTCAGAATCTGCGCGGTCGCTCGTGGCCCTGGTTCGGCCCGGTCCTGGCCTCCGGCCTGGAAGCGCAGGCTCGCTTCCGTCCGCCCCTGCCCGATCATGGAGCCCTGACGGTCACGGGAACCTACCTCCTGGGGTCCAGGCCCGACTACGAACTGGACTACGTGGCCTCGGGGGTCGATTTGGCCTGGCTGGCTCGCCAGCAGTGGGTTCCCGAGGCGGGTCAACTGGCCGCCAGTCTGAACCTGCGGGCAGGTCAGGCTCACTCGACGGGTCACATCACGGCGGACCAGGGGCTGCCTCGATTGACACCCGGTTCGAGTTTCGAGGCGCCGTGGCTGCTGGTGGGACGGAGGGATGCCTCCAAGCGTCCAGAGATCTTCAGCGCCATCGGTCGGGTGTGGATGGGACCCAACCTGGGAGGCAGGCCAGGTCGAATCCACCTGGACCCCATCCTGGCTTCTCGCGAACCGGCCGATCCGCGTCTGGTCATGTCGGCCCTGGAGGCGGTCCGATCCGGGCAGACTCTCGGGGAAGGGCTCTTCTCGTTGACCGGCAACTTGGAGGGCCCGTCGGTGGACCTGACGTTCTCCGGGCAGGGCTGGGATCTGTCCGATGTCCTGGCTTTCGCCCCGGCGGCGGCGGAGTTGCCCTCCGACCTCTTGACGGGCCGTCTTCAGGTCGAGAATCTGCAGGTCCGAGGCCGCCTGGGGTCGGACTTCCTCAGCAACCTGGACATGACGGGGCGCCTGGCTCTGGTGGACGGCTTCGTGGAGGTGCTGGGCCATCCCATTCCGGTCGACCGGATGTCGGCCAGCCTGGTGCGCAACCGCAACGAACTGCTGTTGGAGGACATGCAGGTGGACTCGGGGGAGCTCCACCTGGATGGGACTGGCACACGGGACGCTTCCGGCCGCTGGACCGCCAACCTCTGGACCGAGAACCTGCCTTTCCGGCACCTGCACTACCTGGGCCCTCCCTTCACCCGGTTGAGCGGGGGCGCCCGCATGGCCATGTTCCTGGATTCAGGAAGCGTCTCGCCCTCCCTGGTCCTGGGATTGGAGGGCCACGAGGTGGTCTGGCAGGCGGAACCTGACTCCGTCGAGTTCCCCCGTCTGAGCCTGGGCCGTCTGGAACCCTCGGCGCAGGGGAACCCCAGCACCAGGCCGGGTCTGGGAATCCGTCTCGCCTTCGACAAGGATCGGGTGCATCTGGATATCCCCGAGGGGGCTGTCGAGGTTCTGGCCCGACGGGCCGGGGAGGAGGAGGCTTCCGCTCTCTCGGCGCGGGGTTCGGTCCGCTTTGGCCTGGGACCGGTCTCGGACTCTCTGGGATGGCTTTCGGGCCCGGCAGGACCGGATTTCGGAGTCCAGGGTGAGCCCTTCCGTCTGGAGGCCCGCAACCTGGACGGCGACCTCCTGGTCTCCTTGGCCGGGCTGAGGTCCTCGCGACGCCGCTTCACCTTCAGCGGAGATCTGGCCCTGATGGGGCAGTGGCACCGCGACCACGGCCCCTCGGGCCGGCCGGGGCTGCCGGATTACCATCTTTCGGTTTCCCGCCTGGAGATGGGGCAGCGGGTCGAGGACTCATGGGCTGGGCTGGCTCTGGATCAGGTCCTGGAAGCCAGATATCGGCACGAGGGGTTGGAGGGGCGCCTGGTGGTCGAACCCTTCCAGATGGTGCCCCACCTGCCCGGCGGTCAGCCCGGCCTGGGGCAGGTCGAGGGGCGGGCCGACCTGGTCCTGGCCCGGTCCGCAGGGGCAGGCGTGCAGGATTCGAACGTACTCGAACTGCGGGCCCACTCGGTCCCCATGGTGGAGCTGGGCTTCCTGGCGCCGGGGATGGATCGGCTGGGTCAGGTCGAGGATTTCCTCATGTCCCTCAGCGGCCCGCTCCTGACCCCGGATTTCAAGCTGGCCTGGCGCCTGGTCGACGGGGCCCTGGGTCCTCTGCAGATGGCTTCCTTTGAAGGCCAGCTTCAGGGAGGGCCGACCACAGAGGACGGGGGATACGAGTTGCGCCTGGTGGGGGACGACGGAGGGCCGGCCCGTCTCTTCTTCGGTGCCCAGGCCTCCCCGCAGCAGACCGTCGAGCTCTCGGCCACGATCCCCCTTCGGATCCAGCCGGGCCCCGCGCCCGCTCCAGGCCGCCTGGGAGCGGTCTGGACGGGCGCGCAAGTGGCCGGCGGCGGTGAGATGAATCTGCGGGCACGGCTGATCGACTCGGGGATGCGCCTCCTGGACGATCTCGTTCCCGGGGTCTCGGCCACGGCCGGCAAGCTCGCCGGCGAACTGGCCTTTTCGGGCACGCTGGAGCGTCCGACCCTGGAAGGACGCCTGGATGTCGAGAACGGGACCGTGGTTCACGATCTCCTGGGCACCTTCTCGGACCTTCAGGTGCGGACCCTCTTCGATGAGATTCCGGCGGAACAGGCGGAACCGACCTTGGGGTTCCTGGCCGAGGATCTCATGGTCTCGCGTCTGGCCATCGAGACCTTCCAGGGGAAACTGGGAGGAGTGCCCTTCACGGTTCAGGGCAAGGCCGAGATGGCCGGCCTGGAGCCCGTGAACGTGGATGTCTCGTTGAAGGGCGAAGGCTTGCCCCTGGCCTGGGGCGACCTGTTCCAGGGCGTCGCGGACGTGGATGTCGACCTGGTGGCCCGGCCGGGTCGTCTGGCGGGACAGGCCGGCACCTCGCTCATTCCGGTCCTCACCGGGATCGTGGACGTCCAGAAGGGAGATATGAACCTGCCGTTGTCCGGCTTCGGCGAGGCCCAGGGGTCGGATACCGGGCACCGCCTGCCTGTCGATTACCGGGTGCGGGTGAATCTGGGTGAGGATGTCTGGGTCCACGCCTTGGGTTCGCGAATCCGCGCCCAGGGCGAGTTGTGGGTTCTGCCGCACCGGGACACAAACATGCCCGTCCTGGCGGGGTCGGTGGACCTCTCCCGGGGAGTGCTCTCGGTTCCCTTCTATGCCGTCAGCTTCCGCGTCCGGCAGGGGCGGGCCACTTTCGAGAGCAGCCTGCTGCCCACCCTGGAGAACGTGGAGGCCGAGACCGAAGTGGCCGGGCACGAGATCACGGCGGTCGTCAGCGGGACCTATCCGGACCTGAGGATGAACCTGGTCTCGAATCCGCCGCTGGCTGAGGCGCAGATCCAGCAGTTGTTGGCGGTTGGCGGCCTGGCGGGTTACGTGCCCGGGGTCTCGGGCCCGGAGACCGGTCGCACCGATGCAGGTCTGTCCGGGAACTTCGTGACCGGACAGGGCCTGACCATGGCCACCCAGTTCTTGACCGCGCCGCTTTCCCGCGAGATCGGTCGTTTGCTCTTCCTGACCGACTTCACCTTCGAGTTCCTGCCTCCCTACAACTTCGTGCTGAAGGTGGCCAAGGCTTTGGATGACAAGGATCGTTTCTTGTTGACCCTGACCCAGGTGATGCGCAGCGGCGGGGGCAACCAGGGGCGCAGCGAGAGTCTGTATGGCCTGGAGTGGCGCTTCCAGCGCCACCTGCTGACCCGTTTTGCGTTCGACGACCTGGGCCAGATGCGCCTGTGGTTCCAGGGATTCTGGGAATTCTGAGTCCATCAACAAGAGCGGCCCGGGAATCCTCCCGGGCCGCTCAAGGTTTTCGAAAGCAGCGAGATGGATTACTCGATGACTTCCGCCTTCAGGATCATCGTCGGCTTCTGGTTGGCCGGCAGGCTTTCGAGATACTTGCCACCGTCACCCCACAGCCGGCCCTGGTCCAGGCCCATGCTGGGGTCGCCCACGGCCTTGAAGTTCTGCGTGAACTCGAAACCCTCGACCACGCGGGCGAAGGTCGAGAAGTTCTGGGCCCGCAGGCTGCTGTTCTCGCCGTAGTTGATGAAGACCTGGGTCGAGTTGGTGTTGGGGCCCGCCTTGGCAAAGGCCAGGGTCGCGGGGCCCAGCTCGAACAGGCTGGGATCGTCGTCGAAGTTCTTCTCCTTCCACTCGCGCAGACCGGGACGCCAGTTGATTCCGAACTGGGCCACGAAGCCGGGAACGATGCGGAAGATGGGGGTGTCGTCGTAGAAGCCGGCCTTCACCAGGTCGACGAAGCGGGCTGCGGCATGAGGGGCAGCCTGGGGATAGACCTCGATCAGGAGCTCCCCGGTTCCGGTCTGGAAGCGGACCTTCTGGACCTGGGTGATCTCGGGAGCCTGGACTCCCCGAAAGGGCTTCAGCCCGCGATAGGTTTGGGTGTTCACTGCGACCTCCTCGATATTGGCCGGGGCGGGCTCGGCAGAACCCGGATCCTCGGCTGGTGCGCTTGCCGCTGGCGGCGGAGGGGGAAGTTCACCAGAGACCGGTCGGGTGCAGGCGGGCTGCACCAGGGCCGCCAGGAACAAGGCGATCGCCATTCCCCCAAGAGTCCAACGTGGCATCAAGCATGTCTCCTTTCAAGGCAGCAAGGCTGCCGAACCGGGCATACCGCCCGAAGCGTGGGCGGGGTGTTCACCGGGTGAGGCCGGGCACCTTCCCTCACATCCTCTGGACGTCGTGGCTCCCGCTCTCCTTGAAGCCGGCACCCGTGATTCGGACGAACTGGGCGTTCTCCCAGAGTTCCTGAAGGTTCGAAGCGCCCACGTAGGTCATGCCCGAGCGCAGGCCTCCCACCAGTTGGTAGAGGACGTCCGCCACGTCCCCCCGGTAGGGCACGGTGGCTTCGACTCCTTCGGGCACGACGCGCTCCCAGTCCTCAGGATCCACCTCGCGATGCTGGTCCACTTCCAGGCGGCTGACATTGGCGGTCAGCGAGGCCATGCCGCGCACGACCTTGTAGCGGCGGCCATCCCGGATCACGCTGGCCCCGGGGCTCTCGGTGGTGCCGGCCAGCAACCCTCCCACCATCACGGAACTGGCCCCGGCGGCCAGGGCCTTGGTCAAATCGCCGCCTTGACGGACTCCGCCGTCCGAGACCAGGGGCACATCCAGGGCCCGAGCCACCTCGGACGACTCCAGGATGGCGGAGAGTTGGGGGTAACCCGAACCGGTCACCACCCGGGTGATGCAGATCGATCCCGAGCCCACCCCGACCTTGACGGCATCGGCACCGGCCTCGGCCAGGTCGCGGACTCCTTCGGGAGTGGCCACGTTCCCCGCCATGACCTCGGCTTGGGGGTATTCGGCCTTGAGGCGCTTGAGCATCTGGAGGGCCAGGTCGGAGTGCCCGTGGGCGATGTCCAGCACCAGCAGATCGGCACCCGCGGCCAGGAGAAGTCCGGCCCGCTCCACGTCTGCCGCTCGGACTCCCACGGCGGCACCGACCCGGAGGCGGCCACGTTGGTCCTTGGTCGAGTTCGGGTGTTGCTGCAGCTTGAGGATGTCCTGGGCCGTGATCAGCCCGACCAGGCGGCCATCCTCCTCGACCAGGGGAAGCTTCTCGACCCGGTGGGCGTGCAGGAGTGCCTGGGCGTCCGGCAGCGAGATTCCCGGCCGGGCGGTGACCAGGCGTTCCCGGGGCGTCATCAGCTCGGAGACCGGCACGCCCGTCCTGGGAGCCAGCGCCGTGTCGCGCCGGGTCAGGATTCCGCAGACCCGCCCCTCAGAGTCCAGGACCACCAGGCCGCCGACCTCCCGCTCGTGCATGGTCTGCAAGGCCTGTTCGACGGTGACGTCCTGGCGGATGGTGACGGGGTCGGCTACGACCAGGCTCTCGGCCCGCTTCACCCGGGTCACCTCCTGGGCCTGGCGCTCGGGGGCCAGGAAGCGATGGATGATCCCGATTCCTCCGGCCCGGGCCATGGCCACGGCCATGGCGGCCTCGGTCACGGTGTCCATGTTGGCCGAGAGGATGGGCAAGTGGCAGCGGATGTTTCGGGAAATCCGACTGGAGGTGTCCACCGCGTGTCGGCTGGCGATCCTCGAGCGACGCGGCACCAGCAGGACGTCATCGAAGGTCAGTCCGGTCTGGGGCCGGACCTTGTCTTGGAAGTTCATCATCATGCCTCCTGGTCTAGGCCCGGTCGCTCGGGCCCTTTCTCGCTTGTGTGTGGAATCTGCGGCTGCTCCCCGGGGACCTGCTGGCCAGGGGGCCGGCTCCAGGCGTCTGGGAGGTGGGAGAGGTCGTTGTGGGCGACCAGGACCGCCGTTTTTCGGGCCCGGTCGTAGCGGATCCGCACGATCCCGGTGTTCCCCAGCTCCAGGCTCCAGGAGCGGTCTTGAGGGGGGCCTGTCAGGGCCCAGACGCAACAGCGGATGACCCCGCCGTGGGTGAAGGCCAGGATGCGTCCGTCACCCGGCATCTCGGCGAGCCAGTCTTCGATTCGTTGCGTCACGTCGCGCAGCGATTCGGTCGAGCCGGGAAAGGGCAGGCCGTAGGGGTCCTTCCACCATTGCCGGATGGCCTGGCGTGTCTGGGGAGGCGCCTCGGCCCAGGTCAGCCCCTCCACCAGGCCCATGGGCATCTCTCGCAGCCGGCGGTCCGTGCGGATCTGGCGGCCGGGAAGGGCCAGGCGCGCGGTCTCCAGGCAGCGTTCCAGATCCGAACTCCAGGCCGAGTCAAAGGGCACCGGCCTCAGACGGGGTTCGAGGCACCGGGCTTCGGCACGGCCCGAGTCGTTGAGGAGAACATCGGTGTGGCCCTGCCAGCGGCCTTCCGTGTTCCAGTCCGTCGAGGCGTGGCGTACCCACCAGACTTCCAGCACGGGGGCGCGATTCTGCCGTGAAGGCGGACACTCCTGCAGGAACGGGCCTGCCGGGGAGGTCCTGGAGGGCTGCTCAGCAGGGGGAGAGGAGGTCCTGCCGTGAGGAGGGGAGGGCCTGGATGCAGGCAACACGCCCGCCCGTGCGAAGTGTCCTGGCAGCCCACTGTTTTCAGGAGAAGCCCGTGAATTCAACCTGGATCTGCTTCCAGTGCCAGGCGGTGAATCCCCTGGCCAGCCGCCAATGCTCGTCCTGCGGGGCCGCGGCCCCACCCGTCGTGCCGGCGCCTTCGGGCCTGGACGATTCCTTTGCCGAGGCCCTGGCCTCCACCCTGGCCGCCACCGCCTCCAGCTCGTCCCGCAGCGACATGCTGGCAGGACTCGAGAGCCTGGTCGGGCAGGTCGACTCCGGGGAGATGAGTCCGGAGGCTTTCGCTGAGAAGATGCAGACCGCGTCGCAGGCCCTGGACGAGGTCTTTGCCGCCATGGCTGCGGAGATCTTCGAGGTGCCCGAGGCGGACGAGGCCTACGTGCAGGCGGTCGAGACGGGCCTGGAGACTTCCAGGGCCCTCTTCAAGCTGGCTCTGTCCGAGCTGGAATCCTATGCCGGTCACCCGGACCCGGGGCATCTACGGGTCGGCATGTTGGTGGCCGAGAAGGCCGAGGAGCACTATCAGGGCCTGTTGGAGAGCGTCCAGAGGGAAGCGGTGGGTCACGGCTTCAGCGGCTCTCCCAACCTCGTGCGCCGCCTGGCGGGAGCGGTCCTGGAAGGTGTCCTTCCCCTGGAAGACTACCTGGAGCGGCTGGGGCAACTCCAGGAAGCCCTGGAGGTCTGGCTGGCCGAGGGCGCCCGGCTTCTGCGCTCGGGCCTGGCGGCAGCCCGGGAATTCGACGGGAGGACGGAAGAGGGCGTGGCCCGGGCGGGCCAGGAGTTGGAGTCGGCCAGCCGGGAACTGGGCCGCGTGATCCTGGCCATCCACGATCCCGAGAGCACCCGCGAGGCGGCCCGGAGCATCCTGCACGAGGAGGCGGCCGCCGAAGGGCTGGACTGACCGGAAGATGCCGAAGTCAGCGAAGGTTCTCCTCCGCTGGCTTCGGCCCGAGGAACAAGCTGACCAGGCTAGGAGCCTGTGTGAATATCGCGTCGGTCGCCTCGCCGGGTCTCTTGCACCCCCGCTGTGTTGCAAAAAGTCTCATTTGCCTCCAGCAAACCACGACTTTTTGCGCCTTGCGGGGTGCACAAGAGTCCCTCGACGATGCTCGGTCCGGATACTCACACAGACTCCTAGGACTAGTCGAAGAGGCCCTTCAGGCGGCTGGCGCCACCCGACAGGACGTTGCCGACTGCCTTTCCGACGGACTTGGCCTGGTCGACCTTCTCTGAGACGGCGTCGCCGATCTTGTCTCCGACGACCCGGGCTCCCGTCCTGGCTGCGTTGAGCCCGTCAGAGACCTTGTCTCCCACGAAGTCCCGGCCCGCCTTCACGCCGTCCTTGACCGCATGGACGCCATCCGACACCTTGTCGCCCACGAATTCGGCGCCCTTCTTCACGGCCCCGGCGCCCTGGGCGATCTTCCCGCCGGCCCACTCCGCCCCGTCGGAGGCCTTGTTGCCGACCCACTTGGCGGCATCGCCGATCTGTTCGCGGTACTTGTAGGCATACTTGCCTGCCTGGGCGACCCCGGCCACGGCCAGGGCCACGCCGGCGACGGGCAGCCCCACCACGGTGGCGCCGCTGGTCGCGGCCACGTAGAGGGCCCCGGCGGTCACCACGTCGCAGCCGCCGGAGACCAGTTGGTCCGTGCCCTTCTGCTTGTTGCCCTGGGAGAGGTTGTACGCGCCCTGGCCCATCTCGATTCCGCCCAGGACGCCGCCCAGGATCGCGGAGCCTTTGGCCAGCACCGGGGCGGCCTTGCCAGCGAAGCTGGCAATCTTGCCTGCCTGGGAGATCTTCGCGGCTCCCACCACGCCCTTGGCGCCGGAGGAGGCGGCCTTGGCCGCGTCGGCCACGTTGCTGGCGGCGCCGGCGCCGGTGAGCCCGGACAGCATGTCCATCCCGGCCGTCAGTCGGGTGGTGGTATTCAGGCCGGCAAAGGCTCGCCCCGCCTGGTAGAGGTACTTGCCCGAACCGGCGGCACCGACGATTTCCTTGGCTGGGCCCGTGATCTTGTCCATTTCGAGTCCACCCTCTCAGAGTTGTGATATCGACACGATATACCGACAATCGGGGGTGGTATCTAGAGGGCCGCGGCCTGGCAGGGGAAATCGCGCTACTCGGATAAGCCTTTCCCATCTTTGGCGTGCCGGGAGGGAAGGGTGCACAGGGTCGCCTTCTTTGAGGACTTGGCACCGCGTTGGGACGAAATCTCCCGATCCGGGGACCCGAGGATGCTCGAGGTGCTGGGGCAGGTTCCTTTCGCCCCCCAAGCCCGGATCTTGGACCTGGGGTGCGGGACGGGCCGGACGGTTCGCCATTTTCTGGGGCGTCTGGGGCCTGCGGGTCGGGTCACCGCCGTCGATTTCTCGCCGCGGATGCTGGAAATCCTGAAGGGATCGGTTCGCGATCCACGCCTGGTGTGCGTCCAGGCTGACGTCGGAGAACTGCCCGAACCCCTTGAGGGCTTCGACCTGGTCGTCCTCTTCGATCTCCTGCCGCACCTGGAACGACCTCGGGAGGTCCTGGCTGATCTCTCGCGCCGTCTGGTCCCTGGAGGCCAGATGGTCCTGGCCCACGACGTGGGCCGTGAGCAATTGAACCGGGTTCACGACGAGCAGGGCGGAGCGGTCCGAGCCGACCGCCTTCCTGGAGACGACCTGCTCGTCGCCTGGTTCCAGAGCGCCGGGTTGGAGATCGAGGACTTGCAGGCGACCCCCTCCACCTACCTGTTGCGCGGGCGGAAGTCTCAAAGGGCCGTCCGGTGACACCGGCTTGCTGCCTGTCCCTGCGAAGTCTGGTCCGCTGCGCCCTCTTCGTGGCCGCCGGGATCGTCCTGGGTCAACTCTTCCACCTGGTCGGGATGGGCGCCACCTTCCTGCCGCTGCACCTCCCCGCCCAGATCGGCGGACTCCTCCTGGGGGCCCAGGCGGGCCTGCTGATCGGGGTCTGCACTCCCCTGTCCAGCTCGCTGCTGACGGGCATGCCTCCCTTGTTGCCCATGGCCTTGCGCATGATTGTCGAAGTGGGAGCCTATGGTTACCTGGCGGGACTCCTGCACCGCAACCTGCGGCTCGCACCTCTGCCGTCGCTCCTGGGGGCGATTCTGGGAGGGCGACTGCTCCTGGCCTTGGCCGACAGCCTGTTCTTCTGGCATCTCGGCCTTCCGCGCCTCTCCGTGGCCCAGAACGCCTGGTTGGGCCTCTCGTTCGGGTTCCCCGGTATCTGCCTGCAACTGGCCCTGGTTCCGCCCGTGCTGGATCTCCTGAAACGTCACCTGAGTAAGACTCGCCGCCGCGACTGAGACTTCGGCAACTCGCATCAGCCCTGGCTGGCACGCCCGAAAGGGGCTTGAGGGGCAGACCAGAAGACTCCTGGCGGGGGGTCGAGGAGGACAGCCCATGAGCGACAGCGAGTTCACCAGCACCTTTCCACCCAACGCCCGGGTCGTCAGCCTGCGCTTTGAACCTGGGATTCTTCTGGTCGAGTTGGAGGACCAGGAGGAGGTCCGCGTCCCTTGCGAGCAGGTGACGGGACTCTTCGGAGCCGGGCTGTCGAGGGAGTCCACCCGGCTGGTGACCGAGAGGAAGTTCGTCGACGAGGAGCGCTACGGCAGGCTCCTGGGCCGGTCGGGGATGTACACAACCCGGGTCCGCAAGCAGGTCACCGAGACGGTGGTCAACAAGGAGGTCCAGCCGGTTCTGGCCCTTCGGGTCTCGGGAGTGCTGGAGACATGGTACCTCAACAGCACCTCCTTCAACTTTCGCAAGGCCCTGGGCCCCGACATGAGCTATGCCGTCGGGATGAATCTCAAGACCCTGATCCGGCGCCTGGCCGAGCACTGCCCTGGCGCCTTCCAGGACGACTACATCCAGGCCTCGTTGAATCTCGAGAAACCCCCGGCTCCTCTGGATGGCCTGATGACCTTCCTCAACAGGATCCCAGCCGACCCGACCATCTCGCCGTCTTGAGGCCGGGCCTGCCGGGCCTCAAGACATTCAGTCCTCGTACTTCAACCGGGGCTTCAATCGGACCCACCCGCTGAACCAGGCGATCAGGAAGAACGTGGCCATCAGCAAGGCACTGGCCAGCACGGCCGGCCAGGGCCCCAGGACCGTGGCGATCAGGATGGGGGCCAGGGCGGTGATCAGCCCTCCCCCCAGGAACGGCTCGTAGATCATCTGCTTGAAGCCGAAGGCCGTCGCCGTTCCGGTGCGGTAGAGGGGATCCACGATGCGCAGCAGCAGCAGGCCCATGGCGGTGACGCCCGTCTGCATGCCGAACTCGGTGATCCCTCGCTCGAACCAGAATTCGGGGAACATCCGGGGCGCGATCACCACCGTGCAGAAGATGGCCCAGAGCAGTCCGACGACCATGAGGATCAGGAACGGGCCCAGGTTTTCGAAAAACAGGTTCATGCGGATGGTGGCGATGGCCGAGATCACCAGCATGTCCAGGGAGAGGCCCAGGATCCGGTCGAAGGTGTCCCGGTCATAGTAGTGGTCCATCTTGAAGGCCATCGAGACGCCCTGGACCAGGATTCCTCCGATCATGGCCAGCGGGAAGAGCGGGAAGGCGTGCAGGATCTCGTGGGCCCCCTGCACCACCGACAACATGGCGTAGCCCAGCAGCACGGCGATCCCGATGATGCCGAAGTGGAAGGTCAAGGGTTCGATGGCCTCGGCGGCCACGGTGGCGGTGGCGATCGAGAAGCGCTCGTGGGGCTCGGGGATCAGCCCGGTGCGCTTGTAGGTGGGGATGCCCTTCTCCTCGTTGAGGCAGGCGCAGTAGCCCTTCTTGATGGCGATGTTCACCAGGACGATCCCGAAGACCACGGCGAAGAGGATCCCGACGGTGGCCGACATCTGGCCCAGGGCGCCTCCGGCAGGGAAGCCCAGCCTGGTGAAGGTCTCAGCCATGCCGGCGGCGGTGCCATGGCCTCCCGAGAACCCGATTTCGAGGATCGTGGCGAAGATTGCGGGCGTCCCGAAGAGCGGGGCCAGCAGCAGGAGGGTCACCAGCAGGGCCACCAGGTACTGGCCCATCCCGAAGACCGCCCCAAAGCACAACTGCGGGCCTCCGACGCGCCAGAGCTCCCGGGGACGGGGGATGGCCACCCCCAGGAAGAGCGAGGCGAAGACGATGTTGATCAGGATTCCCGGCAGGCGGGACCACTGCTGGAACATCCAGTCCGGGATGATCGCAAAGCCCAGGTGCTTCTGGGTCAGGGCCCCCAGCATGAACGGCCCGACGGCCATGGCCACGAAGCCCGCGATGATCGACGAGGGCAGGAACAAGGTCTGGAAGAGCCGGATCTTGACGCGCATCAGTTTGCCGATCAGCAGGTAGAGGCTGAGCACGCAGATGCTGAAGAAGAGGTTCTCGATGTTGAACTCGGGGTTGTCCACAGGGGGTCCTCTCGTCGGGGCAGTGGGCCTTGATTCCCACCCCATCACCCGGCTCCTTTCTTTGGGAAGGTTCGGAGCGCTGGCTGAATGCGGATTGGCCCCTCAGCGCTCCTGTCGGGGGACCTCGGCGGAGGCCTGGCCCTCCGCCTGGACCAGCAGGGCTTCAAGACCCTCGTAATCGTAGCGATTGGCCAGGTTCAGCAGGGCGCGCGAGGTGTCCTGATCCTCGGGAAGGTCGGCCAGCAGCTCGCGGAAACGGGCCATGTCCCCGTCGACGAGAGCCTCGCGCAACAAGCGAACCTGATCGGCCGACAGACAGGCCCCTGCCTTGGGCATGCTCGCAGTGGCCTCGGTGGGGGCAGGCGGCTCTTCGGCGTAGGCGAAGCGCAGGCCCAGGCACCTCCCCAGGACCTCCAGCAGGTCTTCCAGGTTGAAGGGCTTGCGGAGGTATTCGTCCACCCCGGCGGCCATCACGTCCTGTTTGAGGTCTTCGAAGGCGCTGGCGGTCACCGCGATGACGGGGGTGTTCCGGCCAGCCTTGGTCAGACGCAGGCGGCGGGTGGCTTCATAGCCGTCCATGACCGGCATCCGCATGTCCATGAGGATCACCTGGGGAGACCAGTCCTGGAAGACCTCCAGGGCTTCGGCGCCGTTTCCGGCTTCGGCCACTTCGAAGCCCAGGGGGAGCAACATGGCGCTCAGCAAGGCCCGGTTGGTGGGGATGTCGTCCACCACCAGGACCCGGCAGGGGCCCTGGCCCGGCTCCAGGCCGACGATCCGGCGCGGGGGAGGCGCAGGTTCCTGGTCGACCTCCGGAGCCGGACAGACCAGGGCGTCGAAGCGGAAGCAGCTTCCTTGCCCCGGTTGACTGGCCACCCGGATCGACCCGCCCATCATCTCGACGAATCTCTGGCTGATCGCCAGGCCCAGGCCCGTGCCGCCCGTCCGGGCGCCGGCCGCCGCCTGGGCGAAGGGGTCGAAGATTCGCTCCAGGTCCTGCTCAGGAATTCCTGGACCGGTGTCCTCGATCTCCGCTTCCAGGCGAAGGGCCCGTCTTCCCTGTGATTCTTCCTGGCTGGCCCGGGCGCGCACGCGCAGGGTGATGAGCCCCCTTTCGGTGAACTTCACCGCGTTGCCCAGAAGGTTGATGAAGACCTGACGCAGCTTGCCCTCGTCTCCGACCACTTGCTGGGGCAGTTCGGGGTCCAGTTCGACCCGCAGTTCCAGGCCCTTGTCCTGGGCTCGGACCCGAAACATGGTCTCCAGGTCCCGCAGCAGGTCGATCAGGCAGAATGGGGCCTGGGTCAGGGTGACACGCCCGGCTTCGATCCGGGACATGTCCAGGATGTCGTTGATCAGGCCCAGGAGGTGCGCCCCGCTGCGGCTGATGGTCCGCAGGCTCTCGGTTTGTCGGGAGGTCAGGTCCGGGTCCTTCTCCAGGATCTGGGTGAAGCCCAGGATGGCGTTCAAGGGAGTTCGGATCTCGTGGCTCATGTTGGCCACGAATCCGCTCTTGGCCCGGCTGGCCTCCTCGGCGGCCTCGCGGGCCACGCGTTCATCCTCCGCGCGGCGGCGCTCGGTCAGGTCCCGGACCACGGCGACGGTGTGCCAGTGCCCCGCGACCGGGATGGCCGAAATCGAGACCTCGGCCGGGAAGACCTCGCCGTTCTTTTTCAGCCCGGTCAGCTCGAAGACCGGGCCGAAGGTTCCCGCAGAGCCGGTCTCGGAGATCTCCCGCAGGACCCGGAGGATCCGGCGGCGGAAGCGTTGGGCAGCCAGCAGTTCGCCCACCTCGCGACCGATCACCTCCTCGCCGATGAAACCGAAGACCTTCTCGGCCGCGGGGTTCCAATACGAGATGCGCAGTTCGTGGTCGAGGATCAGGATGGCGTCGTGGGCCGAATCGGTGATGGCTTGCAGGCGGCTGGCGCTCTCCCGCAGGGCGGAGGTCCGCTCGTGGGCCAGGGTCCGGGCGTGCTCCTGGGTCCGACCCAAGGCCCAAAGGAAAAGGAAGCTCAGCAGGCTGATCAGGAAGCCGGCTCCCAGGATCCCGTTGGAGGTCCAACGGTCGGCCAGGGCGTCCCGGTCGTGGAAGTTTCGGAACTGCAAGGTCCAGCGACGACCGCACGGTCCCAGGGCCCTGGATTCTTCGAAGAGGTGGGCCCGGTTCCGCGACGGTTCGGCCTGGGAAGGGCCTTCATACAGGACGCTTTGAGAGGTTTCCGGGGAGCCGTCCAGGATTCGGAGGACCACGTTCTCGGGTTCGGCCCATAAGGCCGAGCGGACGAAGTCTTCCACCCGAAAGGCCAGGATGATGAACCCGCGGAGTCTGGCTCGGCGTTCGGCCACATCGGAGGGAGGCTGGCCGTCGTGATAGACCGGGGCGAAGAGCAGGCAGCCCGGCTGAGCCACGGACTGCTCCTCGCTCAGCAGGTCCACCCTCCCGGACAGGGTCACCTTGCCGGAGTCCCGCGCTCGCTCCAGTGCCGCCCGGCGCACCGGTTCGGAAGCCTCGTCGAAGCCCACGACCCGCCGGGCTCCGGCGTCGAACGGCTCGAGGTACAGGATGGGGACGGACAGCTCACGTTCCCCGGCTGGCCAGACCGAGTAGTTTGGGATTCCCCTCTGGCGGACCTCCTGGATGTGCCGGTCCAGTTCCGCGGCCGGGACGGCCGGGGTGAAATCGACGTACAGGACCCCGGGGAATTCGCGACGGACGTCCTGGTCTTCGTAGAATTCCCGCCAGGTCTTGGCGGAGAGGTCTTCGCTGGTGGCGACCAGTCGGCCCCCGGCCTGGACCAGCCGCGTGTAATCGGTCAGTCTCTCCTCGAGGGCCGCGGTCATCCGGGTGATCTGCTGCTCGAAGCGGGCGGCTTCCCGTCGGGTCGCAGCCTGCCACCAGGACCACCAGATGGCCGCAGTGCAGGCCAGCAGGACCAGCGCCACCGCGCAGGGGGCGACTCGGCGCGACCTGAACCATGCTCCGGGCTTGGGGCCCCCCAACGGCTTCACCTCCTGTATCCCCCTGGAAGGCTTCTCTGCCGGAAGAGCGCGTCCTGTGCCGTTCAGGCCCCCAGGCGCCCCTGGCTGGCCCAATGCTCCAGCAGGCGTTCGCGGTCCTCCAACTGACTCAGGGTGCACTGCTGCTGGGAAGGCACGCCCTGGCAGCGATTCAGGCTGGCATGGATCTGTCCGTAGGGGACCCCGTGCCGCGCGTGCACCTCCCTCACCAGGCTCGAGATCCGGCCTCCTTTTCGGCGGACCTGTTCCTTGCGCTCATGCAGCACCGCCGGTTCCTGCCTGGGAGCCGGGTTCCGGTTGCGCATCTGGCGCAGCAGGCGTTCGCGGCGTTCGCGGGCCTGCTGGAGCGCGATGTCCCGCGCGAAGTCCAGAAGGCCCTGCCCGTTCTCCTCCACCGCAGGGCCGGTCTCGATGATTCCCACCTGCTGGCCCCGCGAGTCCAGGAAACGATAGTCCGAGGCCGCCATTCCCCGGGGCTTCTCGTCGTCCGGAGGGCCACCGGCCAGAGGGGTCGACTTGCGAGCGCCCACCGCGTGGCGTCGCTCGGTCTGCATCTCGCGGGCATAGCGCACCAACCGGGCCAGGGACGGGATGTAGAAGTATCCGGCCTGGTCCTGCAGTCCCGGCACCAGGCGCACCAGGCGGCCCGCGGCCTGGCGGAAGAACATCTCGGTGCGGATATTGCTGAGGAAGACGCCGATCCTCAGGCGCGGGATGTCGACGCCCTCCGAGACCATCTTGACCGAGACGATCCAGGGGGTTCCCGCCGCCCGGAATCGGCGGATTCGGGCTCCGGCGTCGGCGTCGTCGGTGGTGACGCTGACCGGTGCCCGGCCCGTGATCCGGGTCAGGACCTCGGCCAGGGCCCGCACGTTGGCCACGTCTCGCCCGAAGATGATTCCCCCGGCCTCCGGGTGCTTGCGGCGCAGGTCCACCAGGTGGCGGTTGGCCTCCTCCAGGAGGCTGCAGACATAGGCTCCCCGTGGGTCCAGGGCCGTGCGCAGGCGGTCGGCCGAGGCGCGCCCGCCCAGCACCTGCCGGAAGTTGGCCTGGTGCTCCTCGCCTCCGCGCTCCCAGGTGAACTCGCCGTCGTGGTGGGGAAAGAAGATCGGGGCGCAATAGCCGTCCTTCAGGGCTTCCCCGTACCCGTAGGTGAAGTCGCTGGCGCTGGTTCCGAAATGGCCGTGGGTGTAGCGCACGAAGGGGATCTGGCGGTTGTCGCTGCGGAAGGGCGTGCCCGACAACAACAGGCGACGGGTGGCCCCCTGGAAGGCGTGGCGCAGCGCGTCGCCCCAGGTTCGGGCGTCTCCGGCGTGGTGGATCTCGTCGAGGATCACCAAGGTCCGACGCGGGTCGCTCAGGCGGAAGGACTCGCGGGACATGCCCAGGCGCTGGTAGGTCATCACCCGGCCCTGGCAGTCGGCCGATTCACGAGTGTTCTCGGGATCCAGGTGGATCCCCCAACTGGCCAGTTCGCGCAGCCACTGCTGGCAGATATGGCTGGAGGGGCCGACCAGGTCCACCCGGTCGATCTCTCCGCGTCGCAGGGCCTCCCAGGCCACCATGGCGGCGAACTTGGTCTTGCCCGATCCCGGGCAGGCGTTGACCAGGAAATCGGGCCCTTCGTGCTGGAGGAAGCGCTCATGGGCCTGGGTGGCCCATCGGCGCGGCGTGAAGCCGGACGGGGCCCGCAGGGTGGAATTCAGGCGCTCGTGCAACACCAGGGACCTCCTTGAAGGGGAAAAAAAAGATGCGGCCTGTCCGCAGGTCCCTCGATTCGGCGTGGGGTTCCAGTGAATCCTCCTGGGGAGAGCCTGGAGGACCAGGGCCGGCTCGCCCGAACGGCCCTGGAAGGTTCGGTGACCGCAAGAAAAACTGGAAAGCCAGCGCGCTGCCAGCCCGAGCCAGGAGGGAGTCAGATGAGCATCTCCGAGACCGTGATCCAGGCGCCAATCGACAACCCCGTGGTGGACGCCCTTCTCAATCGCCGCTCCTGTCGCAACTTCCAGTCCCGGTCCTTGTCCCACGAGGAGCTGCAGACCATCGTGCTGTGCGGCCAGCACGCCGCCACGGCCAAGGCCCGTGAGCCCTGGCATATCCTGGTCATCCAGCAGGCGGCCCTTCTGGAAGAGATCGCCGCGGCCACCCGGTTGGGGATGCGCGAGTCCGGTATCGAAGAGGTCATGAAGTTCTCCGAGAATCCGGACTTCCACTGCTTCTACCACGCCCCAGCCCTGGTCATCGTCTCGGGGGACGGTTCGATGTACGCGGAGGTGGACTGCGCCAACGTGGTCCAGAACATGTGCGTGGCGGCCCACGCGCTGGACATCGGCTCGTGCTACAACGGCTTCTTCAACTTCGCCTTCCGCTCGTCTCGCGGCCCCGAGCTCCAGGCCCGCCTGGGGATCCCGGAGGGATACAAGCCGGTCCTGTCGGTCGCCCTGGGCTACCCGGATGGCCCCGTGCGCGGCTACGCCCAGAGGACGCCCGAGAAGGTGGCCTGGCTGGACTGAGGACCGGGGCGGGTTTCAGCCCCGGCTGCGGCGGGGCAGGCGAACCCCGCCGATCTCCACATGGGATTCGCCTTGGCGGATTTCTGACCCCCGAGTCGAGGGGCCGGGGTCCTGGACTCGTTGGGCCAGGGTCCTGGTGGGAACGGCCGTCAGGCCCTGAGAGCCCACCTTCAGGTAGAGGATCGAGCCGTCCGGGCTGAGCGTCCCCGGGCCGGAGTCCCCTCCAGGTTCAGTCGCCACTTTTCGTGCCCGGTGTGGGCGTCCAGCGCCACAAGATCGCTTTTCTCCTCGTCGTTGACGAAGAGGATGCCTTCGGGTCCCAGGACGGGGGAGTCCTCCCGGATGGTCCCGCCCATCTCGGCCGTCCACTCGACGCCGCCATCCGAGGTCCTCAGGCAGGTCAGTTGCCCACCCAGGGGCAGGGCCCAGACTCGGCCTTCGCCCAGGATCGGGCTGCAGCTCAGGGGCCCGTCCAGCATGACCGACCAGGTCCTGGTGCCTGTGGCTGCATCAAGGCAGTGCAGGGTGCCGTCTTCGCCCGGGACGAAGAAGTGTCCGTCGGGGCTGGCGACGCCAGCGCAGGTGACTCCGAACCCCGGCTTGTTGGACCAGCGCGCCTGACCGGATCCGGGATCCAGGGCGGTCACGATCCCGCCTTCCGAGACGCAGAAGAGCGTCCCGTCCGGGCCCAACACGGGTGAGACGCCATAGCCCCGCTCGTGTCGGCCGGGTTGCTGGAACTCCCAGAGGAGGTCCCCCTCCGGGTCCAGGGCCTTGACCTGCCCTGCCACCGTGGCCACGAAGACCCGGCCTTCTGCGTCCACCGTGGGGCGGGCAGTGCTCAGGCCGATCTCCACCCGGCGCAGCGGGGTGCCGTCCGGGGCCAGGATGTGCAGGAGCTTGTCGCGGCTGGTGGCGTAGAGCCGGCCGTCGCGGCCGACGGCGGGCGGGGCATCCAGAAGGCTTCCGGTGAGGTAGGTCCAGCGGGTGGCGCCGGTCTGGGGGGCGATCCCGTAGAAGTGGCGATCCGAGTGGCCCACCAGCACCGTTCCGTCGGGAGTGACGCCTGGCGCGGTGAAGTAGCCGTCGCGCTGGGAGGTCCACAACTGCTCGGTTCCCGGCCGGAAGAGCCGGGCCGCCCGAGCCAGGTCCGGCAACGAGGTCGAATCCGTGCGCTGGAAGGCATCCAGCGGGCCGGTTGAACGGGTGGGAGCGGCCGGAGTCGCGGAGGGGGGAACCTGGGACGGGGTGACGGGCTGAATCTTCACGTCTTCCAGGATGTCCCATCGGAGGCGAAAAATCAAGAATCTCGGGAGTCCCTGATGGTCTTCAAGACACAGAGGGGACAGGCTGGCGCCTGTCCCCTCCGCGATCCGGCTTTCACGCCGAATCGATCGTGCCTTACGGCGCAGGGATGTTGATGTGGGTGTTCACCATGGTCACCGCGGCGTTCAAGCCGAGGGCCCTGCCGTTCAGCGTCGCGATGTCGACATTGCCGGCCGTGGAGATGGTGACTCCTGCGACGGCGAGGATGGTTCCCACCATCGTCCCGCCACCAGCCGCGTTGATCGTGGCCGCACTACCGACCTGCCAGAAGACGTTCTTGGGCAGGGCGCCGTTGGCCAGGATGACGTTTCGTGGGAAGGCCGCTCCCGGTCCACCCACGGTCAGGGAGGTTGCCATCTGGAAGACCCAGACGGCATCGGGGTCACCCCTGGCATCGAGGGTGAGGTCCGATCCGGTGATCTGGTAGGACCCGGACTCGGATTCATAGATGCCTGGGGCGAGAGTGAGCCCACCCAACTCGGAGGTGCCCAGATGGATTCCTCCTGGCAGGGCGGCGGGAGTCAGGTTGTTATAGGCGGTCTGGGCCGAAAGGGCCCCCTGCTGAGCGATGGTTGAACCAGGAGGGGCCGTGGCAGTGTAGATGATCCCGGTCACGAAACCCACATTGAGAGGGGTTTCCGTGTAGATGTTGCCGAGGCTGTCGTGGAATCCGGTGATCGAGGTGGAGGCCCCGGTGGTGCCGATGTCCCCGTTGATGACCGTGAGAACCCCCTGGTTGGTCATCCCCGCACCGTCGCCAAAGCTTCCAAAGGGAGCGATGAATCCAAGGGGTACTGGCTCCGGCACGATCCGGATGCCGGTCGTGAAGGTCCAGATGTGGTCTGCCGCCAGTCTGTTTCCAGCCAGGTCCTTGGCTGCCGTGCTCACCTTCGCCTGGAAGACGGTGTTGGTGGCCAGGTTGCTGGCGGGTCTGAAGGTTGCAGTCCGGCTGACCGCATCATAGGTGACGATTCCTGGGACGCCCGTCACCGTGAAGGTGGTGTTGGTCATCGTCAAGGGGTCCATCCCCTCGCTGAAGGTCACGGTGATCTTCTTGTTGAGCTGAACGTCGATTTCGCCATTCAACGGGTTCGTGCTGATCACGGTGGGGGGGGTGGTGTCCGGGGCGGCCCCGGTGGTGAAGGTCCAGGTATGATTGGCCGCCATCTGGTTGCCGGCCAGGTCCCTGGCCCTTGTCGTAAGCGTGGCAGTATAGAGGGTGTTCCCCGCGAGATCACTGCTGGGGATGAAGGTTGCGGTCTGACCGACATAGGTCACCAGACCCAGGACGGGCGTCAGGCCGGGGCCTGTCAGGATGAACGTGCTCGCATCGATCGTAGCGGGGTCCATCCCCTCGCTGAAGGTGGCGGCGATCCTCTTGTTGGTCGGCACATCTGTGGCCGCATTGGCGGGATCCGTGAACGTCACGGTCGGAGGTGTGGTGTCGGGGGCCGCACCGGTGGTGAAGCTCCACCGGTAATCTGCGGGCAATGGGTTGCCAGCCAGATCCCTGGCTCCCGTGGTGATCGTGCCCGTGTACACGGTGTCGGCCAGGAGGGGGCTGGCTGGCGTGAAGGTTGCCGTCAGGCCAAGCCAGGTCACCGTTCCAGCCACAGGGGTCAGCCCGGGCCCTGTCAATTGGAAGGTGTCGTTGTTGATGGTATTGGGGAGCATGAACTCGCTGAAGGTGGCTGCAACCTTGCTGTTCAGGGCCACATCGGTGTCACCGTGAACAGGATCCGTGGAAGTGACGGTTGGTGCAGTGGTGTCTCCGACCACACTGGTGGTGAAGCTCCAGGTATGGTCTGCCAGAATCGGGTTGCCTGCCAGGTCCCTGCATCCCGTCGTGATCGTGGCCGTATAGAGGGTGCCGGCAGCGAGGTCCTGGTCCGGCGTGAAGGCTGCGAGGCCCCCATAACTCGCCACCGTGCCGTCCACGGGAGCTCCGCCGGGTCCTGTCAACGTGAACGTGGCGTCGGTGATCGTCGCGGGGTCCATCGCTTCGCTGAAGGCTGCGGCGATCGGCACGTTGATGGCCACATCCGTGTCCCCATCGGCCGGGGTTGTGAAGGTCACAACAGGCGAGACGGCGTCCGGAGCCGCGCCTCCCCCGCCGGTGTAGTGGTCGTGTCCCCCGCCAGAGCAGGCGGGCAGGAAGAGGGCCAGCGCCAGCCAGAGTGCAAGCCCCACCCTTCCTCTCGAAATGATCTGCATCAGACTTTCCCTCCTTGGCCCCTCAGAGCCATCGGCCTCGTGCCAGGACCACCAGCCCTGAAGTCGGTCGTGTTCCTGCTTCTTGGTTCCAGGCATCATCAGGAATTGGACCGATTGGGCGTACCCGAGGATTGGTCAGGGTGCCAGAGTTCAATCTCGGGCACGCTTGTTGAACGCTTTCAGAATCCCGTCTGGCCCCAGTTGGCGACTCCTCCCGGAACGGGCCAGGAGCCGTCGAGCGTGCGGGGTCAGTGAGTTTGTCGAGGCCCTCAATCGGTCCGGGTCGGCCGCCCGGAGAGCGGGCCAGAGGGTCCTTGGACAAGGACCTTGTTCCGTGTTCAAGAACCTCTGGACCTTGACCGGCCCGGCGCTGGGGCCGCCCCGAGGAGCAGGGCGACGTCCGCCAGCGTCAGCGATATCTCCGCATCAGGAAATGCGGATCCTCTGTCCGGGTGCTACCTTCCGGTCTGGGTGTCGGACCACGACGTGACCTCGGCGGATTCTGCCATCCCAGGTGCACGGACCGAGGTCTTCACCTGGAACCGGCCTCCATCCACCATCTGCCGCAACAGCGCGCTGTTGTCCCCGAAGAAGTCCCGCGCCACCCGGTAGCCGGGCTGGATGAATTGGATGTTGTTCCAGGTCTTGATCTTCTCCCACCCCTGGCTTTCGTCGGCGCGGATGAAGAGGTCCACCACGACGGGTCCCGGTTGGCGGACCCTGGTCGGGTTCTGCAACGTCACACGGACGTTCACCTGGTCGGACATCCTCCTCACCAGGACCGACTCGATCCTGGCCTCGGCGCTGGCCCTCAGCGGCATGAACACGGCCAACAGCAGCGCCGCTCCATACAACAATCTCTGCACGATGAATCACCTCCTGCCACTTTGACGATAGCAGGGGTTTGGAAGGGGAACCTGTCACGTGACAGCGATCCTGGTTTGGAGTACACCTGCGGGAGGAGATCCGGATCTGGCCTTCTGTCCAGGCGCGCCTGGCAGGCGACACTCTGGATGCGACATACGAATCCAGAGGCCCCCCACGGCATTCCCACAAGCCGAGCAGGTCGAGCTCTGTGATTCGCCTCGCCAAAGGACCAGAGCCCGGGCCAGATCCGGAAACGAGGTCTGAACCATCAGCGGACCGATCGAACGGGCGGGGGAGGCCGGGATCGCGGAGCGGGGAGCCTGGGGGAAGGCCCGGATGGACCTTCAAGTCATTCCCGAACAGCCCCTCCGGCGCAAGATCAAGAATCCAGCAGGGCCCGGCGCAGGGCCTGCCCATCGGGCGCCAGGAAGTTCAAGATCTCAATCCAAGCGGGATTGCTGCAGGTGAGCACGAATCTCCTCCCCAGAGGCAGGGACAGCCAGCATTGAAGCCCAGGCGTGCGCAGATGGGGGGATTCCAGTCGGCGCAGGTCTTGCCAGATTGGAGATTAATGAATCCTGAACTCAGCGAAGCCGAAATCCAGTTGTTGATTGCGCGGATTGAACTAAGCTCACCCATCGAGACCCCGAACAACCACGGCTATGCGTTCTATCCGAGAGACCTCGAGCAGGCATCGAAATACTTCGGTGAGTTCCTGGTCGATTGGTCCCAGGCGTCTTCATCCCTACGGAGCAAGGGTCTTCTTGCCCGGGTCGGTCAGGAGGATCTCTTGACTGAACAGGGAGATGCACTGGCTGCGCGGCTTCGGAAGGAGAGGCCTCCGATTTGGTATTGGTACAGAAGTTACTACATCCGGACCCATCAGAGCGCGGCGCATGCTCGCTTCTGTGAGCAGGTCTTCGGAATGAACCTTTGTCAAGATGGTTTCAGCGACATCAAGCAGATCGACCGCCTGATCGAGATCGCTGGAATCAGTCACAACGACCGCGTCCTCGACCTGGGCTGCGGGAACGGCATGATTTCGGAGTATCTTTCGGACCGGACAGGCGCCGTGGTTCATGGTATCGACTACATCCCCGACGCCATTGAACAGGCTGATCGCCGGACTGAGCCGAAGCGTGGCCGACTCAGTTTCCGAGTCGGCAACCTGGACCAGATCGATGACTCAGAGGGCGCCTTCGACCTGGTGGTCTCGATCGATTCCATGTATATGCCCACTGACCTCGTTTCAACCGTCCGCCAAGTCAAACGGGTCCTTCGACCCGCAGGAGCAATCGCGGTGTTCTATACCTATTTCGCGCAGGGTGGGCAGGCCGGACGAGCACCGTCTGAACAGTCAGAAACGGATTTGACCAGGGCATTTGTCGCGAATCAGCTTGAGTATCTGGTCTTTGATTTCTCGAAAGAGAATTACGAGCTCATGCAGCGCAAACACAGGGTCGCAGAGAGTCTTCGGGAGGAATACGAACGAGAACGCAACGGCGTTCTCTACGAGACGGTCCACCAACAGTCCATTCACAGCTCTGAACCCTACGACCCTGACAGAAGTCGGGTCAGCAGGTACCTGTATCTGGTGGCCAGGAAGAATGGCTTGAAGGGGGCCTGAGCCTTCAATCCAGCAGGGCCCGGCGCAGGGCCTCGGGGTCGTCCACGCTCAGCATCAGTTCCCGCAGATGCACCGGGAAACCCAGGACGCGCGCGCGCTGCTCGGGGTTCAAGCGGAGGACGGCGATCCCCCGGTGGGAGCCGTTGACCAGCCAGCGGCCGCACATGCCGTGGACCCCGATCGAGAGGACCGGACTTCCAAGTGGCTCGACCGAGGCCACCGCGTCCCTTGGGAACGTGGCCCGAAAGCTCCAGCCCATCCGAACGTGGACCTGAGGACCATCAACCTCCAGGTAGGACTGTGAGACCGGGATGCACAGTGCTGCCAGGAACCAACGCCAGACCGTGTCAAAGCGGATGGGGATCCTCGTCATCTGGACCGGCCTCCTCGCCTCCAGAGGATTCGCGAGATCTCTCGCTCGAGCCTGCATTCCGGGAAGGGGTCCTCGGTCGCCCTTCGAAAATTGCCAGCCATCATGACACTCAAGCTCAAGCCCGGACTGAACTGGCTGCTGGTCTTCGTTCCCATCACCCTGCTGCTGGAGTACTTCTGGCACACCCGCGCGGCGGTGGTCTTCATGTGCTCGTGTCTGGCCATCATCCCCCTGGCCGGGGTGATGGGGCACGCCACTGAGGGCCTGGCGGCCCGGGCAGGCGCCGGGGTGGGGGGCCTGCTGAACGCCACCTTTGGCAACGCGGCCGAGATGATCATCGCCTTCATGGCTCTTTCCAAGGGTCTGCACGACGTGGTCAAGGCCTCCCTGACCGGATCGATCATCGGCAACATCCTGCTGGTCCTGGGTCTGTCGATCCTGGCCGGAGGCTGGAAGCGCGAACGTCAGCGCATCAACGCCATGGCGGCCTCCAGCGGTTCGACGATGCTGCTCCTGGCGGCCGTGGGCCTGGTGGTTCCCGCGGCCTATGCGGCCCTGGCAGGCGAGACTGATACGACCGTGAAGGACCTCTCAGCCGAGATCTCGGTGGTCCTGCTCCTGACCTATGTCCTGAACCTGCTGTTCTCGCTGCGGACCCACAAGCATCTGTATGACCTGGCCGGCGAGGCGGAGTCCCATGGGGAGCTCCCCTCCCTGGCGCGGTCGGCCTGGACCCTGCTGGTGGCGACGGTGCTGGTGGCCTGGATGAGTGAGATCCTGGTCGGGGTGGTCGAGGAGACCTCTCACGCCCTGGGCTTGACCGAAGTCTTCGTGGGGGTCATCGTGGTGGCCATCATCGGGAATGCGGCCGAGCACAGTACGGCCATCATGATGGCCCTGAAGGACAAGATGGACATCTCCATCGGCATCGCTGTGGGGTCCAGCGTCCAGATCGCCCTCTTCGTGGCCCCGGTCCTGATGCTGGCCAGCCTGTTCATGGAGCGCCCGATGGACCTGGTCTTCACCATGCCCGAGGTCCTGGCTGTGATCCTCTCGGTGTGGGTGGTGACGCAGATCTCCCAGGACGGCGAGACCAACTGGCTGGAGGGGGCCCAGTTGTTGTCGGTCTACGCCATCCTGGGCCTGGTCTTCTACCACATTCGCTGAGGGACGGGCCGAGGGCCCCGCGTCAGACGCAGGGCCCCGGGTTGAAGCGTTCCACAGGCTCCTAGGAACCCAGCCGCAGACCCCTCGGTCGCCTCGCCGGGTCTTTTCCGCCNNCTCATTTGCCTCAAGCAAACCGCAACTTTTTGCTCCTGACGGGGACAAAAAAACCTCGACGATGCTCGGTCGGGGTTTCCGACCAGGCTCCTAGTCGGTGATCGGGATGCTGCGCGGCTTCACCGACTCGGCCTTGGGCAGGGTCAGGGTCAGGACCCCGTCCTTGAAGGTCGCCTTGGCCTTGTCGGCGTCGATGGGCACCGAGAGGTTCACCGTCCGGCTGACCTCGCCGGACCAGCGCTCGCGGACCCGATAGTGGGCGCCTTCCTGGGGTTCGGCCTGCTCGTTGAGCATGGCCTTGATGGTCAGGGTCTCCTTCTGGAACTGGATGTCCACCTTTTCACGGCTGCATCCGGGCAGGGAGGCGACCACCAGCATGTGGTCGTCGGCTTCCAGGATGTCCAGGGGCAGCCCCCGGCGCTCGGGGGTGCCGGCTCCCGGGCGGACATAGCTGTCCTCAAACAGTCGGCTCACCGCCTCACGAAGCGTCATGGCGTCGCGCAATGGTTCAAACACATCCATCTTGTTGACCTCCTCACGGGGCTCGCTGCCCCATCCTTCGACTCCACCCTAGAAGAAGGACTGTTAGAGGGTGGCATGAGAATTGTCAGAGTTGCGTTAGTCGTTTGGAGGTCGAGCCTTGGCGGAAGCAAAGCCGGACTTGAGTCTGCACATCGATCCCGGGATGGTCTCCCCCCCGGATCTCCAGGAGTTCCTGGCCCAACTGGTGGAAGCCGCTGGAGGCCGGGCAGGCGTCCTGACCACCTGGGACGAGGGCCAGCCTCAGGCCCATCGCACGTCCCAGGTGGGCTTTGAACCCGAGACGGGGCGGCTTCTCTCGCAACTGGTCGAGGAGGCGGTTCCCGGCGCGGCGGCGGAGTCGGCCGAGTCGGTGACCAACCTGCAGAGACGCTTCGCGGCCGAGAGCCTGCGAGCCGGGCTGGGCCCGCTGCACGCCGTGGCCATGCCGGTGCGGATCCGGGGGCGGTCGGTGGGCCTCTTCTGCGTCCTGCATCCCACCGACGCGCCCGGCTTCCTGCGCGAGTCGCCCCAGATGTACAACCTGGTGGTGGATCGCCTGGAGATCGTGGTCCAGAACGCCCGGTTGCTCCAGCACCTGCTGCGCGAACGCTTGTGGTTGGAGGCCCTGGTGACCCAGTCTTCCGACGGGGTGGCCATCCTGGATCGGGACGGCCAGGTGGTGGGTCTCAACGCCAGCATGGAGGGTCTCTCGGGCTGGAAGGTGGCCGAGGCGGTCGGGCGTCCGGCCCACGAAGTCTTCCCCTTGCGCATGGCGGCCGGCTCGGAAGCAGGTCTGACCCTCTATCGGCGACCGCAACCGGTCCCCTTCCCGATCACCGCTGAGCCGGTTGAAGCGCGTCTGGTGGATCGACAGGGTCAACTGGTCGACGTCGAGGTGAGCGGAGTGACCGTCCGGGACGAGGCGCACCAGCCTGCCGGCTGGGTCATGACGGTGCGTGACACCCGCCGGCGCAAGGAGACCGAGAGGCTGGGCAAGATCTTCCTGTCGGCGCTCTCGCACGAATTGCAGACGCCCATCGCCGTCATCAAGGGCTTCGCTGGCCTCCTGAGCGATCCCGAGGTGGAGCTGGGGCCCGAGCAGGCTCGGGAGAAGGCGGCCGTGATCCTGGAGGAGAGCGACCGGCTGCAGAAGATGATCCGCCAGATGCTGGAGGCCACCTCGATCCAGGCCGGAGGCATCCGGATCTGCCCGGAGGCGGTGGACCTCCAGGAGCTTCTGGCCCGCACCCTGCGTCGATTGGAGCCTTTGGCCCGGTCTCGGTCGGTCCAGATGGAGTCGCGGCTTCCCGAGGGTCTTCCCCCCGCCCGGGCGGACGCCGCCCGGATCGAGCAGGTGCTGACCAACCTGCTGGAAAACGCCCTCAAGCACGGAGCCGGGGGGCGGGTGATCGTCGAAGTGGAGGCCCTGGACCGGGAGCTTCGGGTGCGCGTCACCGATCGGGGCCCGGGGATCCCCACCCAGGATCGCCAGAGGATCTTCGGGTTCTTCGAGCGTGGCGCCGAGACCCGGGCCCGAGGGAGCGGGCTGGGGCTCTTCATCGCCAAGGCCCTGGTGGAAGCCCACGGGGGCCGCATCGGGGTGGAGGCGGGGCCCGAAGGCGGCGCCTGTTTCTACTTCACCTTGCCGAGGGATCTGTGATGAACGCAGACGATTTTCGCGGGCGCCGCATCGTCGTGGTGGAGGACGAACCCCATATCCTGGACCTGGTCCGAACGACGTTGGAGAATGCCGGCTTCGTCGTCTCCGGGGCCACGACCGGGCTGGAGGGCCTGGAGCGGATTCGCGAAGAACTCCCCGATCTGGCCCTCCTGGACGTGAACCTGCCCGATCTGTCCGGGTTCGAGGTCCTGCGCCAGGTGCGTCAGGCCCAGGGGGTTCCCTGCATCATGCTGACGGTCCAGGACGACGAGGATGCGCGGGTGCGCGGCCTGGAGCTGGGCGCCGACGACTATATCGGGAAGCCCTTCGGGCATCGCGAGCTGGTCAGCCGGATCAAGGCGGTCCTGCGCCGGGCGGAGGCTCCCGCCCCCCTGGCCCGGAACCGGGTCCAGGTGGACGATCGCCTGATCGTGGACTTCGACCGCCGGCTGGCCGAGGTGGAAGGCGAACCGGTCCATCTGCGCCCCACCGAGTACCGCCTGCTGCACCACTTCATGAACCACCCGGGCCGGCTTCTGTCGCACGAGAACCTGCTCAGCCGGGTCTGGGGCAGCGAGTATCGGGATGATACCCAACTGCTGCGTCTGTACGTGAACTATCTGCGCAAGAAGCTCGAGCCCGATCCCAGCCGGCCTCGCTACATCTTCAACGAGCGAGGCCTGGGGTACCGGTTCGTGGACTACCACCCCGAGCCGGGCTCCTAGGAACCCAGACGGAAACCCCTTGGTCGCCTCGCCGGGTCTTTTCCGCCCCCGCTGTGTCGCAAAAAGTCTCATTTGCCTCAAGCAAACCGCAACTTTTTGCTCCTGGCGGGGACAAAAAATCCCTCGGCGATGCTCGGTCGAGGTTTCCGACCGGGCCCCTAGACCTGGAGGCCTCCCTGCCCGGGGGGCCAGGCGGATTACACCGTGCGGTAGTGGTCGGCCATGGGATAGGTGCGGGCCACCAGGCCGAAGGCCAGGGCCGCTGCAAAGGCGAAAGCAGCGAAGAAGAACATCTGGAAGGCGGCGACGCCGAAGCCCGTCGAGGCGATGAGGTCGGTCACCGCGTGGTTCTTTACGCTGGCGTTCACCACCAGGACCCAGAGGTTCCCGACCGTGACGGTCAGGTTCCAGAAGCTCATCAGCGTGCCCTTCATGGCCGGCGGGGCCTGGCTGTAGGCAAACTCCAGGCCGGTGGCGGAGACCAGCACCTCGCCAAAGGTCAGCAGGGCATAGGGGAGCACCTGCCAGACGATCGAGAAGGTCGTCCCGCCGTCCAGGATGACCTGCATGCCTCCGACCACCACCCAGGAAAGCCCCGAGAAGGCGATGCCGGAGGTCATGCGGCGCAGGGCCGTCATCTGGTAGCCGAGTCGGGCCAGGGTGGGGTACAGGACCAGGTTGTTGAAGGGGATCAGGATCATCACCAGGGCCGGATTGAGGGCCTGCATCTGGGAGGACTGGAACCAGGTGGGCTTGGACATCAGGTCTGCCTGCAGGATCCAGGTCGAGGCCTTCTGGTCGAAGAGAGACCAGAAAGGGGTGACCAGGAAGAACAGGACCAGCACGCGCAGGACCGCGCGGACCCCGTCGACGGCCTCGTCGGGGTGGGTCCCCCTGGCCAGGTCAAGCTGTCGCCAGACCCCCAGGCCGCCCAGGGCGATGAAGGCCACCATGGCCGTGCACAGCGCGATGACGATCCCGAACTGAGGGGTCAGCCCCAGCGCGGCCAGGGCCGTCAGGACGGCCACAATCCCGTAGGTCCGGCCTTGGGGACTGGCGGCCAGGGCCGTGCGCGAGACGTTCAGGAACGAGTGGGGGTTCGGCGGCGCCGGAGGCACCATGACGTAGTGCTTGCGGCCGAACCAGAAGACCACGGTGGCGATGAACATCAAGATGCCCGGGATGCCGAAGGCCACGCTGGGGCCGAAACCCTTCAGGAAGATGGGCATCAGCAGCGAGGCGAAGAACGAGCCGAAGTTGATGATCCAGTAGAAAGCGTCGAAGACCACCTTGGCGCTGTGTTTGTTGTTCTGGTCGAACTGGTCGCCGACGAAGGAGGCCACGCAGGGCTTGATGCCACCCGAGCCCAGGGCAATCAGGGCCAGTCCGGCGAAGAAGCCCATGCGGCTGGACTCGAAGACCGCCAGGAAGAGGTGGCCCAGGCAGTAGACCAGGCTCAGCCAGAGGATCGTGTTGTATTTCCCCCAGAACCGGTCCGCCAGCCAGCCGCCCAGGAGTGGGAAGAAATACACCCCGATCACGAAGGTGTGGAAAACCTCCTTGGCGGCACCCTCTCGGTCGGCTTCGGGGAGGTAGGCCAGAAGCGAGGTGACCAGGAACACCGTCAGGATGTTCCTCATCCCATAGAAGCTGAAGCGCTCGCAGCCCTCGTTGCCGATGATGTAGGAGATCTGGCGGGGGATGCGGGTGGGGGGGGGCGCCTCGGGAGAGGCGCTCATGCGAGACGCTCCGGCCGGGTTGCGGCGGGTGGGGAGTCACACATCGGAGGGGAATGGGAAAGCGGCATCCGAGCCTCTTTTCGGTCGGATGCCGCCTTCCTGCCTGGGACGAGCAGGGGACGTCGATTCAGCGTCCCCATTGTTGCAGGAGGCTATTCTCCGTTGTACAGCTCTTCCATGATGGCGTAGCGGGCCGGGTAGGCCTCCTCCAGCTTGGCCAGGGCCTCCGGGCCGTTGTCCGTGGCCTCCATGTAGGCGGCCCAGCACTCGGCGAAGTCTTCCTTGATGTTGGTGTTGGCGTAGTCGCTGATGCGCTCGTCGGCGTCGGCCTCGATGGCATCCGTCCAGCCCTCCGGGGTTCCCTTCCCCTCCGAGCCGGTGAAGAACTGTCCAACGTGGTCCAGGACGCCTTCGCCCAGGCCGTCGTTCTCGTAGCCGATGCCGTGGCCGAACTCGTGGTTGAAGACCTCCTCGTTGAGGTGCTTCAGGCCGTCATAGAAGACCACCCGGTCGTTACTGCTGTAGAAGGTGGCGGCGGCGCTGTCGTCGGGCTCGCGGCGGAACTCGATCTTGTCCACCGAGTCGCGCAGGTGTTCGGGAATCTGGGTGTAGTAGTCGGCCAGGCGGGCCAGGGCGGTGCGGTTCTCGCTGGCGCCCAGCTCCGACTCGATCCGCATGGTGTGCCCGTCGGCGCCCGTGATCTCGTAGACCGCCTTCCCGTCGGTGTTGTTGATCTGGCGCACCGTCAAGTCTTCGGTCTGTCCGTTGGCGTTGGTGAAGCTGACGGGCTCGCCGGAGTTCACGGCCTCCAGGATCGCCAACTCCTGCTGGGCGATCACCTCGGGGCTCCGCTCGGAGTTCTTGGTGGTCACCGTCGGCTCGTAGCCTCCGCGGTTGCTGGCGGGCGGCCCGGGGGGAAGATCCCCGTTGCGGGCCTGCTCAAGCTGGCGCTGGAAGACCTCGCGGGAGATGTCGCCCCGGCTGATCCTGCCATCGGTCCGGTTCCGCTGGTCGTTGGCCACGTCCAGGCCGTTCAGGACTTCCTCGTTCTCAAGCAGGTAGCTGGCGCTTTGGGTGAGGCGGTCCAGGGTGGTGTCCAGGTCGTCCTCGGCCACGCCCAGGTCCAGCAGTTGCTCACGGGCCGCATCGCGATTGAAGTTGCCCTCCGAAAAGGCCTTCAGATCGTTGGTGGAGATGATGCCGTCGCGACGTCCACCTTTGGGGCTGTCGAAGAGGTCCCCGTACTGGTCGAGATCCTCCAGCGCCTGGTTCTCGGCGGCCTGCTCCCGCTCGGCCTGCTCGGAGAGGGTGGCCTCGTCCGTCCCCCAACTCTGCAGGCCCTTCATCAGCGCCCCGAGCTTCTCGCTGGAGGGCGTGGGCGGGTCGGAGGCTGCTCGGCGCAGGCCCGTCTGGGGCCGCGACTCCGAGGCGGCGCCCTGCTTGGAGGCGCTGGCGCCCGAGGCCCGTTGAGCCGCCTGGTTGGTCGAGGGGGTGCCGGCCTGCCCGGCAGGGGAGGACCCATGAGTCCGCTTGATCAGGGCCTCTTTGACCATTTTCGTGGGTTCCAACATGGACGCCTCCGCTCTCCAGAAAGGTGGACCCTTCCGTCGCCAGGGGTCTCGAACTCGACTCTGCGTCGCACGTCTGGCTTCGGGATGGACTTTACCTCAGTCTCAGGTTAGCGCCTGAACAACCTTGGATCTGCCCATGAGATGTTGCCGGTTCGTTATGTTTGTTGCCGGGATTGCACGGATTGTAAAAATAAAGGCGGTCTCAGCTTGGTCGGGGCAGCGGCTCCACGCGCTGGGAGTGCTTCTCCAGCAGGCCCCGCAGGCTTTGGGCGGCGGGCTGGAGGTCGTTGGGAAGGGGCCTGGAGAGGAGGTCCAGGGCCTCGTCGAACCGGCCCTGCTGGCGGGCCATCTCGCCCAGGAAGAGCCGATGGGTCGGGTCCTCCCGATCCAGGAGGGCGGCCAGTCTGCCCATCTCCGCCTCCCAGCCTTCGGGGCGTTGGGGAGGATCCTCTGCGGTGGGCAGGGCCCGCTCGGCATCGTTCACGGCCCACCACCATCCGAGTCGGAGCGTACGCTCTTCGTCCTCCCCTTGGGCCAGGCCCTTCTTCAGGGCCTCCAGGTGCTCTCCCGCCGTGGGGAGGCAGGCTGTCTGGAGATCCGGGGGAAGCTCGCCGGAGAACTCGTCGGTCTGGCCGAGTTCCGGGGCGTCGCTGATCCAGAAGGGCTTTCCGCAGCCCCGGCACAGGTGGAAGCGGGGCATCTCCGGCAGCATGGGCGCGACCATCTTGCCGTCGGAGTATTGCACCGCTCCGAAGGTGTTCCCCGAGGTCACGGTCCTCAACAGGAACGTCTTGGAGCAGTGGGGGCAGGCTTTGACGAGGGTCGGGCCAGGAAGCATGGGGGCGTCTCCCTTGAGTCTTGATTTGGGTTCGTGCGCTGCGGTTGAACTCGGCTCCGGCTGGCTTCAGGCCGGCGCGGGGGAAAGGGCGCGGGCCACGGCGTCCTTCCATCCGGCGTAGAGGGCTTCTCTGGCCTGGGCCGGGAGCGCGGGCTGGAAGGTGCTCTCGACGCGGTGCAGCTCACTCAGGCGCTTCCGGTCGAAGAGGTTGGCCTTGAGCCCGGCCAGTGTGGCCGCCCCCAGAGCCGTCGATTCGGACATCACCGGCCGCAGGACGGGGGCTCCCAGCAGGTCCGCCTGGAACTGCATCAGGAAGTCATTGGCGACCATGCCGCCATCGACCCGAAGGCCGCCGACCCGGCGTCCCAAGTCGGTGACCATGGCCTCGACCACGTCGCGAGTCTGATAGGCGGAGGCCTCCAGGGCTGCCCGGGCCAGGTGCTCGGGCCCGGTGTCCCGGGTCATCCCCACCAGGGCCGCCCGGGCGTGGGGATCCCAGTACGGGGCTCCCAGGCCGCTGAAGGCCGGCACCAGGTACACTCCGTCGTTGTCGGTCAGGCGCCGGGCCAGCTCCTCGGTCTCGGCGGCCGTGCGGATCAGGCCCAGCCCGTCGCGCAGCCACTGGATGGCCGAACCCGCCGAGAAGACGCTGCCTTCCAGGGCGTAGTGGACCTCGCCGTCCAGGTCCCAGGCGATGGTGGTCAGCAACCGGTTGGTGGAGGTCACGGGCTCCTCTCCGGTGTTCATCACCAGGAAGCACCCGGTCCCATAGGTGTTCTTCACGTCGCCTGGCTCAAAGCAACATTGTCCGAAAAGCGCGGCCTGCTGGTCTCCGGCCATCCCCAGGATCGGGATTTCGGCCCCCAGGATTTCGGCGTCCAGGACCCCGAACTCGGCGGTGGTGGGCAGGACGCGAGGCAGCAGGGCTTCTGGGATCCGGAACTCCTCCATCAGGCCTTTGTCCCAGGCTCGCGAGCGGATGTCGTACAGCATCGTGCGGGCGGCGTTGCTGGCCTCGGTGGTATGCACCCGGCCTCCCGTAAGCTTCCAGAGGATCCAACAGTCCACCGTCCCGAAGGCCAGCTCTCCGCGTCGGGCCCGCTCCTCGGCCCCGGGAACCTCGTCCAGGATCCAGCGGATCTTCGAGGCCGAGAAGTAGGCATCGGGCACCAGACCGGTGCTCTGCTGGATGCGTTCGGTCAGTCCCCGCCCGGTCCATTCGCGCACGATGCCGGCCGAGCGTCGGCACTGCCAGACCACCGCGTCGTAGATGGGCCGACCGTTGGCTCGGTCCCAGAGGATGGTGGTCTCGCGCTGATTGGTCAACCCCAGGGCCGCCACCTCCGAGGCCTCGACGCCGGCGTGGCGCAGGGCTCCCCGCATGGCCACCTGGCTGGAGGCCCAGAGTTCTTCAGGGTCCTGCGAGACCCAGCCGGGCTGGGGGAAGGTGCAGCGCACCTCCTGGTAGGCGCGGCCGACCACGCGGAGATCCAGGTCGAAGAGCAGGCAGGTGGTGCCGGTGGTTCCCTGGTCCAGGGCCAGAAGGTAACGTCGGGGCATGGTCTTCTCCAATGCTCGAAGTGCCTTCCAGGATTCTTCGAGGCGCGTCGGCTCTCCTGGGGGGCGGGGAGATCGGGCTGCGCCCGGTTCCTACCAGATGTAGTCGCGGGCGATCTGGCGGACCCGGTGTCCGGAGAGCACGTGGAAGACCCGAAGCTTCTTGCAGGTGACGGGTGAGAGGGTGCCCAGGGGCAGGTAGACGACCTTCTTGCCCAGCCGGGACGCGAAGGTGCGCATCCAGGTCCGCGGCGGCCTGGCGGCCACGTACACCACGTGCTTCTCCTGGCTGTAGTCGATGGCGGCCATCAGGAGGGTCTCGGCGTTGGTGCGGGCGGCCTCGTAGGCCGGGTCGGTCCAGACGTCCATGAGGCGCCCGGGAGGGCCGGTCAACATGAACCCCCCGTACTCGCAGCGAGCGATGCCCGGCCCCACGACCTTGGCCGAGGCTGGCGTCGAGAAGAAGGCCATGTCCGATTCCTGGTCATGCTCGCCGTGCCAGGACATCCGCCAGGGATAGCGCTGCTCTTCGGGATCCTCGTCGAAGATTACCACGACCGAGCCGGCGCCTCCCTGGATCTTCTGCAGTTCCCGAACGTAGACCTTCTGGCCCTGGGGCCAGTTGCGCAGCGTCTCGCGCATCTCGATTCCATCCAGCATGGAGGTCGAGAACTCCTCCACCCGGGTTCGCTCTTCCGAGAGCACCTGCAACGCCTTCTTCTGCAGGTAGCGCCCGAAGTCTTCGATGACCACGTCCTCGGGCGGGTAGGAGCAGATGGTGCCTTGTTGGAACTCGCGGGCCCAGTCGCCCGGGTTCTCCTCTTGGGGGCGGTGCTTGACCGGGACGCGAACCAGGCGTTCGCGCAGACGGGGCAGACGTCGCCGGAAGCGCATGGTCTTCACCCCGTCCAGCCAGACCTCCCCGGCTCGAACCCGGATTGTCGGGGCCCCGTCGCCGGCCTCGGTCCACGGGTAGAAACTCCCCAGATCCCAGACCTCGTAGGCGTAGTTGTCGTCGGCCACCCCACGGGCCGCGACCACGGATGCGTACAGCCCGGGCAGCAGGTCGCCGCGCAGGCGGCTGTAGTTTCCCGCATACTGGACCAGGGTCCGGCGCTGCCAGGACTTGAAGGGCTCGCCGGTGTTCTGGGCATGATGCGCGGCCGCCCGTTCGAAGAGGGCCGCCAACACCCTCTGGCGATCCAGGAAGGGCCGCTCGGCCAGTTCGCCCAGGAAGTCGCGCATCTCGGGGCGGCGATCCGGCACCGAGCGGAACTTGAAGATCCGGGCCCGGGGGGCCTGGGGAGCGCCTGAGAGGGGAGGGGCCAGGTCGAGTTCCTGGCCTGGCAGGCGCCACCCGGGGTCCCGCAGGGCCTGAAGGTGGCGGGCCACGGCGCGACGCACCTCGGGCGGCACATCCTCTTCCTTCAGGACGCCCGGGGCCATGCCCAGCAGGGCCTCCAGCGAGCGGATGGCGTCCTGGCCCGACAGGCTGTCCAGCCGGGTGGGTGGAGGAGCAGGGGGCTCCTCTTCCAGAGGGGGTGGCGCCCAGGCGCGGTCCGGCCCCGGCCCGCCCCTGGAGAACTCGTAGACCGCGTTGACCAGCGGCATCTCGGCGCAGATCTCGCGCACCGAGTCCAGGTCGGGGTCGGCCAGTTGGACCGGCCCCATCGGGCGATGCCGGTGCATCAGGCCGGTGCCCTCGGCCAGGGCCTGCATGATCCCCCGGGTGTGGGCGATCCCACAGACCAGCAGCAGGTCGGTTTCGCGCGACAGGGTGTGGGCGCGGGCCGCCATATGGGCCTCACGCCGTTCGTCCAGGGGACCCCGAGGCGGTTGGGGGAGGGCCTGGAAGGCCTCCCAGTAGGCCTTCAGGCCGCCCGCGTTGAGCAGGTAGGCGTCGGGCAGCGGGTCCCGATGCTCGGGATAGCTGGTGACGTGCAGGTCCACGAAGTGGACCGGCACGTCCAACTCGTGGGCCGTCCGCACCGCCTCGACCAGGGGGTCGGCGGGCTCCACGGGGACGTACATGGCCTGCCCATCCTCGTCCTGGTAGACCAGCACCGACAGGTAGGGCAGCCGGTCCACGGCGCGCTGGAAGACCTCGCCCAGGGCGGGCGGCAGCTCGACGGCGACGGCCTGGGGGCGGAAGTGCCGGATGGCCTGGCGCACGGCCACGGCAAACTCCATCCGGTCGTGGCAGACCGGCACGATCCGCAGAGGCGCTTCTCCCAGGGCGAACGGCCCATCTTCCCCTGAAGAGGGGTCAGGTCGCATAGACCAGGGCCTCCTCGCCCAGGACCATGCGGATGGACTGGTGCATGGCGGCGTGGGCCTCCCTTCCCTGGGTCTTGGCGATTCGGGAGGCATAGCGGGCCACGTTGATCCCGTCGCGCACGGTGTAGTTTTCGTCGGCCCGATGGGCTCTCTGCAGGAAGTCGGCCACGTACTCCAGCAGGCTTTCCTTCAGGAAGGGCAGGGTCTCGCGCAGGATGAGCAGCTCCTCCTCCCGCTCGGGGAACTCCACCATGATCTGGGGCTGAAGGCGCGAGTGGATGTACTCGGGAAGCTCGAAGGTGCTGGAGTCGTCATTCATCGTGGCGCAGAAGCGGAAGTCGGGGTGGGCGGGGATCTTGATGCCCGCCACGATGGACTCGACGTAGCGCCGGGCGTCCAGGAGCGGGGCCAGGGAGGCCCAGGACTTCTCGCTCATCCGGTTGCCTTCGTCCAGGATCACCACGCCGCCCCGGATCATGGCCGTGACCAGCGGGCTGGCCACGTAGCGGATCTCCCGTCCCTGGCCCACCACCGGGGTGACGATCAGGTCTTCGGGGCGGGTGTCCATGGTGGCCTGGAAGAGGTAGACCTCGCGCCCTAGCTGCCGGGCCGTGGCGTAGGCCAGGGTGGTCTTGCCGACCCCGGGTTTCCCGATCAGCCGTGGGTTCAACGGCAGGTCTCGAGGGTCCAGCACCGACCAGGCGGCCAGCAACTGCAACACGAGGTCCTCCTGCCCGACCCAGCGGATGGGCAGGTCGTCGGGGTGGGCCAGGTGCAACTCCACGCCCTCCACGACGTGGGTGTGCGCGCTGGGGATGGGGCGGGATGAGGGCAAGGGAACCTCCTGGCGGGGGATGGGAGCCCGATCATACCCCCGTCACCGAGCCTGTGCAAGGGACACCGGGTTGCCTGAGTCGGCCGCCCGGCAAACCCGATACATCCGGTCTGCGGCCCCAGAAGACAGGCGAGCAGTCCCCGGAAGCCAAGAGCCCATGGGTCACACGGGCGGTTACGGCCAGGAGGGCAGGGGGGGAAGGGTCGGACACCCGAGCACGGGACCGTTGCTGTAGACGGAGTTGCCCACGCGGTTGGTGGTGGACTGGAAGGGGGTGCCTCCGATGGTCCCGTTGCTGTAGACGAAGTTCCCCACGCGGTTGGAGGTGGACTGGTAGGGGGTGCCTCCGACGGTGCCGTTGGTGTAGATGAAGCTTCCCAGTCGGTTGGTGGTGGACTGGTAGGGGGTGCCTCCGACGGTCCCGTTGGTGTAGACGAAACTTCCCAGTCGGTTGGTGGTGGACTGGAAGGGGGTGCCTCCGACGGATCCGCTGGTGAAGACGGAGTTGCCGACCCGGTTGGTGGTGATCACGGTCGCTCGTCCGTTGACCCAGACGGTCCGGGTCGAGACCTGGGCCAGGGCCTGGCCCGACAGCCCGAAGGTGAGGAGCACCAGCACGGTCAACCAGATCTTCTTCATTCAGGGCCACCTTTCATCATGAGGGGGCCTCCGGGGCTCCCATGCTTCCATTCTAGTCCGCCCCCCTGACAAGATGTGTCATGGCGCGAGGAACCCCGAGAATCTCAGCGGGGCGGCGGGAGGAACGGGGGGGATCGCCTCCGCCCCGGCCATCGTGGGCGTGACCTCCAAGCCGGAGCAGGCCGCGGTTGCCGGCCTGCTCCTGGATGACATCGTGGGGGTGCCCCGGACCGGGACTTCCGTGAACCCTGCCCGAAGCCGGGGTCCGGTTCCGGGGGGGGCGTCGCGCGGCCCGGGGTACCGCACCGCGCGGTCAGCGCAGACGGACCTGTTGCAGCAAAGCTTCGGTCTGCTGCAGGGCCGCGGGCGTTAGGGCCACCCCCAGGCCGAGGAAGACGTAGCCGTTGCCAGGCAGGAAGACCATGTAGCCGAATCCCGCCGGTAAGTTGGTCAACTCTCCGCGCAGGCCTTTGCGGTTGAGCATGGTGATGTCCCGGAGATTGACCAGTTCGACGTCCCGATCGTGGAGGACCTGGCTCATGAAGTCACCGAACCTCGCCCGTGACTCAGGAGTCCGCAGGGCATCCGCCACGGCTTCACCGGCGGGGGAGCCCAGGAAGACGACCTGACCCGAGGGGCCGGCCAGGAGGAGGGCGTCGCGACGCGTGGCCTGGGGCATCACCTTCCAGCCTGGTGGAAGCTTCAGGCTGTAGTGCCCGTTGGGGTCTTGAACAAGCTCGGTGGCGTCCTGATCTTCGCTTCCCGAGTTGGACGAAGGCGCGGCAGGCGGCAGTGGAGGAGGGACCACCACTGCGGAGGGTCGACGGACGAAGTCCAGCGTGTCCCCAGGGCGGACGGGGAAATCGCCCTTCAGGCTGACGACGGCCTGGTTGGCCTGGATCCGCACGACGAAGGCCTCGCCCAGCGCCGTCTGCTGACCGGCCCGGTGCAACGCCACGACGTCCCCTCGGTGCAAGGTGTGCCCGCCGTGCAGTTCGACCAGGTACTCCCCGACACTGTCGGGCTTCTCCCGCAGGACGGTGCCCATGGCAGGCTCCTGGCCGAATCCCGGCAAGGTCAGCCCCAGGGCCATCAGGATCAGGACCAGGGTCCGGTGCGTCTGGTTCTTCACCACGCCTCCCAGGAGCGCTTCCACGCTTGATTCTTCTGGAGGCTCCAGCACCCGGCAACATCGCCGGTCGCCGGTCGGCCCCGACGGCCTCTTGGTCTTGGCGGTGCCGCCCGAACATCCTGTTTCCGGATCTCTCCGGTCCCTGTCGCCCACGCGATGAGCGCAGCAGACCCGTTCCCCCCGCCCGCACTCGAAGTCACGAATCTCGAAGGGTCCCTTGTCGGAGAAACGAATTCCGTCGGGCCATGACTGTCTTCCGGCTCGACTCCGTTCCCCGCCTCGCGCTGGCTCTCGTCCTGGCGGCCGGTCTGGTGGTCTGGCTGGCGCACGGAGTGACCCTGCTGGGCTTTCCGTTCCAGTTCGACTATGGAGAGGGCGGCACGATGATCGCGTCCTGGCGGCTGGCCCAGGGCACCACGATCTACCCCGACATCCAGGAAGCGCCCTACTTCGTGAATCCCTATACCCCGGTGTATCTGTGGCTGGGGGCCTTGTTCATGGGCGACGGGCCGACCTTGTTCGGAGGCAGGCTCGTCTCGCTGGCCTCGGGGCTCGGGGTGACATGGATGCTTTTCGCCTGGCTGCGCCGACGGGCCGGGCTTGAGGCGGGTCTGGTCGGGGCGACGGTCTTCGTGGTCCATCCCCTGGTCCTGGGCTGGACGGCGCTGTATCGCACCGATTCGCTGGCGCTCTTCTTCGGGTTTGCCGGTCTGCTGGTCGCGGAGGCCGCCCTGCGAGAAGAAGATCCGCCTCTGGGGCGCCTCGCTCTCGCAGCCCTCCTGCTGGCCCTGGATGTCTCTACCAAGCAGTCCATGATGGCTCCGGTTCTGGCCGCTGTCGGGGCAGCCTGGCTGGCGGGATTCCGTCCCGGCGTCCGACTGACCGGACTTGTGTTCATCCTGCTGGCCCTCCCCGCCCTGGCCCTGGAGGCTTGCAGCCAGGGCCGCTTCCTGGGCACCGTCTTCGGATACAACGTGATGCCCTTCCGGCCCGAGCAGGCCCGACTCTACCTGGGAGGATACCTCTCCAGCGCACCCGGCCTGGTCTTCCTGGCGACGGTCTGCGCCGTCCGGGAGGGGTTCCGCCGTCATTGCGTGTGGTGGCTCTTCCTGGCGGCGTCCTTGCCCATCGCGCTGGGCAGCGGCCGCCAGGGCGGCTTCTACAACTACTGCCTCGAGCTGCACCTGGCCCTCGCGGTCTTGTCCGGACTGGCCTGGCAGAGCGCCGCGCGGGGTCGGCGGGGCTGGGCCTGGGCCGTCGCGGCTCTGCTGGCGGTTCAGGTGGCTCTGGGCGGGGCCTCCCGGTTGCCTCCCTACCTCCTCTCTCCCGTGGATCACCTCCGCTTCGAGACGGGGTTCGTCCTGCGGGGGGAGGATCCGCCGTGGCGGAAAGCCTCTTTGGATGCCGGACGAATCGCGGGCTGGTTGGAGAGGAACCCGGGGCCGATCCTGGCGGAGAACCTGGCCAACCCCACCGTTCTGGGACGCACCCCCTGGGTGGTGGATCCCATGATCCTCTTCACCCTGGCCCGGAACGGCCGTTGGGACCCCGAACCCGTGCTTGAACGCGTGGATCGCCAGGAGTTCGCGGTGATCTTCCTGCAGGTCCTGGAGGGGAACATCCGCTTCTCGCCCGAGGCCATCGCCCGGATTCAGGCCCGCTATCGGGTCGAGGGAAGGGCTGGAGTCGACCTGGTCCTGCTGCCTCGTCCACGGGCCAACCCCTGATTCAGGGGCGGGTCGATTCAGCGGGCCAGGGCCGAGTCGGGGTCCATCTCGGCGTCCTTGCGCAGACGATTCAAGGCTGCCTCCAGACTCTTTCGGACGCGCCGATGCTCTTCCTGGGCCAGGGCGCTCTGGAGGTCCCTCTCCAGGTCCGGGTCCCGGGTGGCCTCGGCCAGACACGCCGCCTCGCTCCGGACCCGAGCGGACGGATCCCGAAGGCCCTGGCGGATCAGGTCGGCCAGGCCGGTGGGGGGCGCTCCCAATCGGGTCAGGGCATCGGCTGCGGCCAGACGGACCAGCAGGGGGGTTTGAGAGTCTGCGACGTGTTGGCGAAGCAGGGCCTGCTCCGCCAACTGAGCCCGGTAGCCCAGGGCTCGGGCGGCCTTGGCGCGGAGCGGGACCGATTCCTCTGGATGCCCCATGAGGTCGATCAGGGCCGAGCCGGCTTCTGGCACGCGCAGCTTCTCCAGGCCGTGGATTGCGGCCTGCCGGAGTCGGATGGGTTGCTTCGGGTCGAGCAGGATCCGCGCCATGAGGGGAGCTTGCGCTTCTGCCCCCAGGCCTCCCAGGGCCACCAGGGCCTCCTGGCGCAGTTCCAGGGGTTCGGAGGGATCGGTGGCGATTCGGGCCAGCGGTTCTTCGGCGGCGGGCTCGCCTCGCTGACCCAGGGCGCTGGCGACCTCCACCCGAATCTGCGTCTTCTCACCGCGGTCTTCAATGCTTCGGAGCAGGGGAGCCGGCGTGCTCCACCCCCGTAGGGTCCCCAGGGCTCGGGCCGCCTGGATGCGCACTCCCTCGTCGGGGTCCGTCAGCAGGGCGGCGGCCTCGTCCGCGTGGGAGTTGACCTGCATGCGGGCCAGGGTCAGGACCGACCGGCTTCGAACCCGGGGCGACGGGTGCTGCATTCCTCGCACCAGGGACGGGCCGATGTCGATGCCGTCCCGCGAGTCTTCCCACAGCCGGCGGGAGGCGGCCGTGACCACGTCGGGGTCGTGGCTGGCCAGATCCAGGATGGGGTCGCGCTGCGAGCGCTTCCAGAGCCAGAAGCCCCCTCCCGCCAGGAGTGCTGCCATGAGCAAGAGCAGTCCCATGCGCCTCATGGGGCCATGCTACCTGGGCACGGTGGGCGATGGCAAGGCCGCCCCACGGCATGGAACAGGGAAGGCCAGCGCAGGATTCGGGCCCCCGGGGGGACAAGACGCCGGGCCATGGCTCTCGAACTGCTGGATCGGAACGGCCGGGGCGCGTGTCCGCGTGGGAACCTGCTGGTGCAGGGGGACAACCTGGATGTCGCCCGCCTCGTGCACCCGGAGTATGCCGGGAAGGTGGACCTCCTCTATCTGGATCCCCCGTTCGCCAGCGGTCAGGACTACCTGGTCTCGACCCTGCGCGAGGGGAGCCGGCATCGCCAGCACGCCTATCGTGACCGCTTTCCGGGCGGCCTTGCGGAGTATCGCGAGTGGATGGCCCCGCGCCTGGAGGCGGCCTGTCGCTTGCTGGCCGCCGATGGAGCGCTATACCTTCACTGCGACACTCGGGCCTGTCATGTGCTGCGTTGCCTGCTGGACGAGATCCTGGGCGAGCGCCGCTTCCGGGCCCAGATCGCCTGGCGGCGCACCACCTCGCATCCGGATGCCGGTTTCTACGGGGCGGTTCACGACGTGATCCTCTTCTACGCCGACCGCAGCCACTCCATGACTCCCGCCCGAGCCGAGCGGGACCCCGAGCTGGTGCGCCGCTACTTTCGCTATCGGGACCCAGATGGTCGGCACTTCATGTCCGACAACCTGACCGGGGCCGGGCCGGGGCCGGCTCGAGCCTTCGGTGAGAGGGGCCTTCTCGAGCCTCCTCACGGCCGGCACTGGCTTCAAGACCAGGAGGGTCTGGATCGCCTCCTGGCCGAGGGGCGCATCTTCTGGACCCGCAACGGGGTGCCGCGCCTGAAGAAGTACCTGGATGAGGCCGAGGGGGTCCCGGTGGGCGACCTCTGGCTGGACATCCAGCCCCTGCGTTCCTGGCATCGCCGCGAGGCCACCGGATATGCGACCCAGAAGCCTGAGGCGCTCCTGGAGCGGATCTTGGAGGCCTCCTCGAGGCCGGGTGGCCTGGTGGCGGACCTCTTCTGTGGCTCAGGCACCACCCTGGCGGTCGCCGAAAGACTGGGGCGGCGCTGGCTGGGGTGCGATGGGGGGAGCGCGGCGGTCCAGGCCACGCGTCGGCGCCTCCTGAAGATGGGCCCACGGCAGACCTTCAGCGTCTGCCGGTTGGGCCATCCTCCGGGCCTGCCCTCCCCTCGGGTCTGCCTGCATCAGGGACGGGTCCACCTGTCGGGCCTGGAAGGTCTGGATTCGGCCTCCTGGCGGGAGCGGATCGACTGCTGGGCCGTTCAGTGGAACCCGGAAGGCGACGACTTCCACCCGGACTGGTGGGGACTTCGAGAGGAGGCGGGCTGCCTGCCCCTCTTTTCCGACCCTGCCCCCGATCCGCTGAGGAACCCGACCCCTCGGGTCCGGGTGTACGGCGTCGAGGGCGAGGTGACCACGGTGTGGGCCCGGGGGACAGGAACGCCTTGAGCCGCCCGCGAATCTCGTCCCCATCCCCACGGTGTTCCAGGCGGAGGTCGGCATGAGCGAAGAGACCAAGGTCCAGACCCAGGCTGCTGTCGTGTACGATGGCGAGGAGTATTCCAGGGAATCCCTTCAGGGGCTGGTCTCCAGCTACCAGGAGGTCCACACCCGTCGGATCCAGGAGCTCGAGGGCCTCAAGAAGACCCACGACCAGATCGCCAAGGAGATGACCCGCGACCTGGCCGAGTCCAAGTCTGCCTGGGAGTGCCTCAAGGGGATGGCCACAGTGGATCTGGACAAGGCCGGCTCGAACCTGCGCGGCCTGCTGGAGAAGATCCCGATCCTGTCTGATCGCCTGCCCGAGCGCCCCCTCTCGGAACTGCTCCAGGAGAAGATCCACGTCGCCGAGACCCGCGTCCGCGAGATCGGGCTGTTCCTGGACAAGATGGAGGTCGAAATCTCCAACGTCCGCGAAGACATCGTCCGACTGAACAAGAAGATGGTGGTCTCGGCGCACAACGAAGAGAAGGCCGCGGGCTACATCCTGGGACTGCGCGAAGAGAAGACGCGCCTGGAAGAGCGGATGGAGGCCCTGGGCGCGGACTCCTCAAGTGCCGAGAAGCGGACCCTGCAAGCGCAGGTGGACGAGGTCAAGCAGACGATCTGGCAGCACGGAGCCAAACTGCGCCTGTACTCCAGCGCCGAGGATCGGATCTCCGCCATCGTCGCGATGAACAACAACTTCCTCGAGATGCTGTCCAACCTGCACGCCAACATGCAGAACCTGCACGATGCCGGAACCGAGGTCCTGGATGATCTGCGGGGCAACCTGGCTTCGCTGGCGACGGCCACCGAGGCCAGTGAGCTGACCATGGACATGCAGTCGGCCATGACCTCCCTGAAGGACAGCGTCAACAAGGTCGCTTCGCTGGCCTCCAACACCTCGCTCTACCTCAGCCAGAACGTCGAGAAGCTGACCAGTGAGCTGAAGACCTATGACGACGCGACGACCGCCCTGATCGAGAGCAACCTCGAGCAGGAACGTGAACTGCGCGAGAAACGCATCGACGAGACCCTGAAGCTGGCTGAGAAGGAATATGGTCTGCTCCAGGCAGCCCGAGAGGGGGCCTAGCCCCCTGGCTTCCCGTCCTGGACGGGCCCCTCAGGCGCTGCTTGGAGCCGAGGCCGCCGAGATCTACCTGGCCATGCTGCGCCGGCTCTTGCAGACCGGGCGCCTGAACCGCTTCTTCCCCGACGCGGCCCGCCTGGAAGCGCTGATGGGCTTTCTGGCCCCCTCGGGGAGGGTCGGCGCCTATCCCGGCCTGGAGGTCAACCTGCGCACGGGGCTGCCCGCTGAGCCCGCGGTGGGGCGGGTCCTCTCCGAGCGGGACGTCTCCGCGAAGTTCCTGGCTGGAGTCCATCTTGCGGCCTTGGCGGGGAAGACCGACCCCTCCCCGGCCGAGCAGCACCTTCTCGATCAAGCCCGCTTCCACCAGAGACTCCAGCAAGCCAGCCTGCCGGGTTGGATCCGGTTGGACCTGGCCTTGCGGCGCATCGAGACCGACAAACGTCGGGCCTTCTTCACCACCGTCTTCGACCGCTTCGACGCCAGCGAGGAGCTCTTCGTCCGCTATACCGTGCAGCTCTACCAGCACCACGGTCGCTGGGCACGGCCCCTGGTGGACCTGCAAGGGGATGATCTGGAGGCGACAGGCCCCTTCCGGACCGTCATCTCGCGCTACCACTCGGATGAAGCCGAGTTCGCCTTTGTGCTGCTGTCGGAGCTGCCGGCGATCACCGTCGAGGAGGTGGTGCGCTGTCGCGTCGGGCCCCTGTGGTTCGAGGGGGTGGAGATGCCGCCCGAGGTGGCCGAGCTCTTGGCCGCCCACCCGGGCAGCTTCATCCTGCACTTTCCCACCGACCGGGCCGGACTGACGGTCCGCGAGGATGGGAATCGCGATCCCTTCAGCGTGCTGTGGCGGCAGGTCCTGCAGCCTGAGGCGCGGGAACTGGCCGAGAGGAAGGCCCGGGAATTGGGCTACCACGTGCACAAGGATCGCAAGTTCGCCTGCACCCGGGCCGTGGTCGGTCCCTTCAGCGAGTGGCTGAAGGCGCGGGGAGCCCGCTGCGTGGTCTATCCGGTGTAGCCAGCGACGCCTACTTCACGAAGCGGATCAGGAAGAAGCCGCCGATCAGCAGGATCGTGAAGACCACCGTCAGCAGGTCGAAATACTTCTCGATGAAGTGGCGGACGCGCTCGCCCAGGAAGAAGATCAGGCCGGCCACCAGAAGGAAGCGGCCGGTCCGCGACAGGGCCGAGGCCAGAATCAGGGTGCCCAGCGGCACCTCGAAGACGCCCGCCGCGATGGTGAAGACCTTGTAGGGGATCGGCGTGAAGCCGGCCACGGCGATGGCCGCGAAGGCGTTGCCCTGGTACAGTTGCCGGACGTGTTCGAACTGGGCCTGGAAGTGGTAGAACTCGACGATCGGTTTGCCCACGGTCTCAAACAGGGCATGTCCGATCCACCAGCCCAGGATGCCTCCCAGGACGGAGCCCAGGGCGCAGACGCCCGCAAACAGGAAGGCCCGGCGGGGCTTGCCCAGGGCCAGGGCGATCAGCAGGACGTCCGGTGGGATCGGGAAGAAGGACGACTCGACCACGGCCAGGATGAAGAGCGCCAGCAGGCCGTGCGGGCTCTCGGCGTAGGAAAGCACCCAGCGGTACATCTGCCGGATCTGGCGGATGCCGGGAAGCGAGTTGTTGGGCTCCTGGGCCGTCGGGGTCGGGGCGGACATGGTCTCCTCCTTGGAACGCGGGCTGTTAGCGATCCCGGCTGGGAATCCTCCTCGATTTCCGCTGCTTTGCAGGAAGGAGCGGCGGGCTTCCTCCGGGCACCTGGACCCGTTCCCGAGAGGCGCCCCGACCTCGGCCGGAGGCCGCCACCCCTCGCCTGAGGCGCTCCGGTCGACTATGCTGGGGGCGCAGTCGAGAAGGGAGCGCCACCTTGTTGGAGATCTTCGATTCCCACGCCCACTATGATGACCGGCAGTTCGACGCCGATCGGCAGGAGCTGTTGGCGGCGATGAACGGGGAAGGCGTCGTGGGCATCCTGAACTGCGGCTCGGACTGGAAGGGGAACCTGGCGACCTACGACCTGTGCCGCCAGCATGACTTCCTCTACGCGGCCGTGGGCATCCATCCCGGGAACGCCGGGGAGTGGAATCCGCAGGTTCGGGAGCGGCTCCTGGAGATGCTCCGGCACCCCAAGGTGGTGGCGGTGGGGGAGATCGGCCTGGACTACTACTGGGACTCCAATCCGCCCCGCGAAGTCCAGCAGGAGGTCCTGCACGAGCAACTGACCCTGGCCCTGGAGCGCGATCGGCCCGTGGTGATCCACGACCGGGAGGCCCACGGGGACACGATGTCGCTTCTGCGGCTCTTCGCCCCCCAGGGCCTGCGCGGGGTGCTGCACAGCTTCTCCGGTTCGGTGGAGATGGCGCGCGAGGCCGTCCGGCTGGGCTTCTTCTTGGGAATCTCGGGCGTGGTCACCTGCAAGAATGCGCGCAAACTGGTGGAGGTGGTCCAGGAGATTCCGTTGGAGCATCTGCTGGTCGAAACCGATGCTCCCTACCTGGCTCCGGTGCCCTTCCGGGGCAAGCGCAACCAGTCCAGCTACATCCGGCACGTCCTGGAGCGGATCGCCGCGATCCAGGAGATCTCCGTCGAGGAGGCGGCGCGGGCGACGGCGGCCAACGCCCGAAGGTTCCTGCGCCTGGCCTGAGGGTTCCGGGACTTCGGCCGTCCACGGGCCAGGCCGGATTCAGCCGTCGGACACGGCGGAGTCGGTCAGCCCGCTCGCAGCCTTCTGGGCCGAGAGGTGGAAGACGATCTCCTGGACCCGCTCGCGGAATCGCTGCTGCTGGGCGGCGGCTTCGGCCTCCCTCTCGAAGCGCGCGAAGGCCTGCATGATTTCCAGCATCCTGCGGGCCGGGACGGGGCGCGGCAGCTCCCTTCAGGATGCGCCGACGGTTCTCGAAGTCGCTGTGATGGAACTCCTCGGGGGGCTCGACGTCTTCGATCTCGCCTCAGGGGAATGGAACGGCGCCTTCACCTGGCGCGGGCCCGCCCGACAGAAGGGTCTCTCAGGGGGGCGGAGCCGCGCCGTCGCCCTGCTCGATCCTCTCGAATACTCCCAGATACACCCTGGAGGCCGGGTCCAGGTTGTCGGCCTTGACTCCGTAGACCAGGCGAGCATGCTGGTTGAGCCACTTGAAGACTGCCCCCTCGGGGTCGTGGGTGAAGGTCTGGTTGCCAACCAGCACGATGCGGCGATAGCTGCGGAACACCTCCGCCACGAACTCGGTCTCCGGCCCCTCCACGTAGGTCTGGGGAAGCCCGCCGGCCTCGTAGTATCCGGGCAGGAACTCCACGACCTTGGTGCCATCCTGGGCCACCACCCGGTAGCGGGTCCTCTCGCGGTCGTAGTAGTAGTTGAACGGGATCTGCGAGTAGGCCGGGCAGAAGACCAGGAGATCACCCGGGTGTTGGACCTTCCTGGTTTCGGTGGCGATGCTGCGCCAGTCCGCTCGCCAGGCCACCGGAGACTGCACGTAGCTGTGCCACCCCCAAAGGTTCAGGGCCAGGAAGACCGAGACCCCTCCCAGGGCTCCGGCGCCAAGCGTTCCCCCCCGGGCCAGGGCGGCCGAAACGGCGCTGGCCATCAGCAGCACCATCGGGGCGAAGGCGAACCCCAGTCGCCGGGGCAGCAGCACGGGCGTCGAGGTCAGGCCCGTCACGCCGATCAGGATACCCAGGGGAATCCAAACCGCCAGGACCGCCAGCTTGCCGGCCGGGCCGTGCCTCCAGGCCATGACCGTTCCCACCAGGACCCAGGCGACGAAGGCAGCCCAGACCCCCCAGTTCACCTCCATCGGTAGTTCCAGCGGATTGGTCCCCGAAAGGGCCCTCAGGACCGACTGGACCAGGCCCCAGGAAAGGCCGGGCAGGTGGGCCAGGACATCGCTGCCCGACTGCACCAGGAAAGTGGGCAGGAAGGGCAACCAGGCCGCGGCAGCCATCAGGAGCGCCCCGACCAGGCGCCCCAGGCGATCGCGAGCAAAGAAGAAGACATAGGCCAAGTGGGTGACCGCCACCAGGTGCGCCAGGTGGCTGGTATAGAAGCCCAGGGCCAGCAGGAAGGCGTATAGGAACCACCAGGAACGGCGCTCCTCCTCCAGGGCCTTGAGCAGGGCCAGCGAGGCATACAGGCTCAGGGCCGTCAGGAGCGACCACATGCGCACTTCCGTGTCGTTCCATACGGCGAAGCACGACAGCCCCTGCAGAACCGTGGCCCAAAGGCCCAGGTTGCGCCCTCCCAGTCTGACGCCCCAGGCGAAGAGGCCGGGGAGGCAGGCGACGCCGGCCAGGACCGGCAGGACCCGCAGTACGGCTTCCGAGTCGCCCAGGGCCCGCCACGCGTGCAGCAGGAAGTAGAAGAGCGGGGGATGGGTGTCTGCCCGAAGGGCCACCAGGATGTCCTGGTAGCCCAGGCCCGCGACGAAGAAGCCGAAGGCTTCGTCCGACCAGAACGACGGCTCCCCAAGTCGCCAGAGGCGCACCCCCAAAGCGGCCCCGAACAGAGCCAGGGGAGCCACGACCGACGAGATTCGAGTCCTCACGATGTGCTGGAGGGCCTCCCGATCCGCAGGGGTTGCCCGGGGTTAAGGCCTTGGGCGGCCGGGTGTTCTTGCTGCCGGCAACGGAATCCTGCGGCTCTTCGCCCCCCAGGGACTGCGCGGGGTGCTGCACAGATTCTCGGGTTCGGTGGAGATGGCGCGCGAGGCCGTCCGGCTGGGTTTCTTCTTGGGAATCTCGGGCGTGGTGACCTGCAAGAATGCGCGCAAGCTGGTGGAGGTGGTCCAGGAGATCCCGTTGGAGCATCTGCTGGTCGAGACCGATGCCCCCGACCTGGCTCCGGTGCCCTTCCGGGGCAAGCGCAACCAGTCCAGCGACATCCGGCACGTCCTGGAGCGGATCGCCGCGATCCAGGAGATCTCCGTCGAGGAGGTGGCGCGGGCGACGTCGGCCAACGCCCGAAGGTTCCTGCGCCTGGCCTGAGGGTTCCGGGACTTCGTCCGTCCACGGGCCAGGCCGGATTCAGCCGTCGGACACGGCGGAGTCGGTCAACCCGCTCGCGGCCTTCTGGGCCGAGAGGTGGAAGACGATCTCCTGGACCCGCTCGCGGAATCGCTGCTGCTGGGCGGCGGCTTCGGCCTCCTTCTCGAAGCGCGCGAAGGCCTCCATGATTTCCAGCATCCTGCGGGCCGGGACGGGGCGCGACAGTTCCCTCAGGATGCGCCGACGGTTCTCGAAGTCGCTGTGATAGAACTCCTCGGGGGGCTCGACGTCTTCGATCTCGGTGGCGATCTTGCGGCACAGGGCCTCGACGTTGCGCCCCGAGAAGCCCAGGTTCACGCAGCGCCGGCCGACATCCCGCCACTCGTCTTCGGACAAGGGGAGCAACCCGCACCATTCCCGCAGCAACTTGTCGCGCATCAGGTTGACGAAGTCTTCCGGCGTCGTGGGGCCGGAGACTCGATAGGGGTCCTGGGTGATCCGGCTGAGCGTGGCTTCGTCCATGTTCAGGAAGTTGGCGTCGCACAGCAGGAACCACTTGCCGTTGCGGGGGATCAGGGTGCCATCGAAGACGCCGAACGAGGCCCCCAGGATGTTGCGCTCCTCCGAGCGCAGGCCGGGATCGGTGCGGGCCGCAAAGGCCGTGTCGATGTCGGGCCAGTAGACGCCGACGACCCCGGGGAAGGCCTGGACGTCCTGGCGGAAGATCTCGATCAGTTTCTGCGCCGAGGCGTTCTGGTAGGAGGAGGCCCAGTCGGTTCGGCGGATCACCAGGAAGCGGGCGGGTACCCCCCGGGCTCGGCAGAAGGCCAGGAAGTGGTTGCCGATGGCGTGAGCGGTCACGGTCTTGCCGCAGCCCGGCGGTCCCAGGGCGAAGAGGACGGGGTTGATCCGTTTGGGGTTCTGGCCCTGGTCGAAGTCATATCCCGCCACGTCCCGGGCCAGTCGCATGCCGGCCAGCAGGTAGTCCTGGTTGCCGACGATGTCTTCGGGCGTCACGGGCAGAAGGTCGCCGGGCTCTTCGGCTGGCAAGGCGGGGGCGGACTCCAGGCCCCGGAAGACCCGACCTGACATCACCAGGCTCAATCCCTCGACGACCTGGCGGTAGGGCTCGAAGGCGGCGTCGGAGGCCATCTCTCGGGCCCCCTGTGAGATCAGCATCCACCAGGCCTGCACGCAGTGGACCACCTGGCGGGGTTCGTGGACGCGTCGCGCGGGGTCGGGGTGGTCCCGGTGTCGGGAGAGGAACTCGAAGAGGTCGTCGGCCAGGCGCCAGGCCAGCTCCGGGCCTCCGGGATCGGTGCCCAGGAAGCCGCCGATCCGGGAGGAGGGGAAGCCCGCGCGGATCTGCACGGGGTCGGAGCCCAGGTCGGCCAGTCGGTCCGATGCGGCGCTGCCTGCGGCAAAAAGACCGTAGAGGGTGCAGAAATCCGCCGCCCGGTTGCGGGCCACACCCACCTGGCCTGGCATCCGGGGAGCCAGGCGCTTGGCGATTTCCAGGACCAGGGCGCCGGCTCGTTCCACCTCGGCCAGGGTCTGAAGGTGCAGGAGCGCCAGACCATAGGGGCCCGGGGCCAGGGTGCGCATCAGCTCGGCCACGCCCGCCCGCCGAAGCGCGGTCTGCATCAGGGGGATCTCCTGGCGCAGATCGTTCTCGTCGAGCGTGAATCCGGGAGGGCCCATGAGGCGTCGATTTCGGTTGGATGGAGCGGGCGACCTGCCAATCGGGTGGGCTGTGATTGGCCTGGAGCCAGGCGGCGGATTCCAAGAGAGGTCTCGGACTGTTTCCAATCCTCAATCTTGACGAACTGCCCCTTCGGCGTGATACTTGTCTGACTGGGAAGGCTTAGGCGAAGTGTGCCCGCCGGCCCGGCTTGCCCGACCACCGGCTTGAAAGAGAGGCTCTGATGTACGACGCGTTCTCCCGGATCTCAGGACTGCAGACCCCCAGCCTGACGGGCGTTGGGGCCATCCGGGGGCGTTTCCTGAACGCCCTCTCCGGACTGAGCACCCGGCTGGTCGGAGCCATGTCCTACGGCACCCCGTCCTCGCGTTGGCAGACGGTGAATCTGTCCGCCGGGCTCTCGGGCTACCTGGGCGCAGGAAAGGCGGCGCCCACCTCGGAGGCCTCGCGTCTGGTTCCGGCTCAATCTGGTTCGGTTCAAGGGAATGTGGCCTTCTATCAGGCCAACTGGACCGCCGGCGGCCAGCATTCCTACTGGCACACCCTGGGGGGCCGGACGCCGACCCTTGATCGCGAGTCTGAGGCCGGTTCCTTCACGGGAGGACGGGCCACCCCCAGCGACGCAAACCTGGGGTACCAGATCGGAAGCAGCGTGCCCGCCGAGGGCCAGGGCAGCACCATCACCCTTCTGCCCACGCCCCCCGGTCAGCCGGGCACTCCGTCGACCCCGGAGACGCCGGCCGCACCGGTGGGCCCCAGTGCCCCCGAGTCGCCTGCGCTGCCGCCCACGGCCTATCCCACCCCGAACCTGGGCGCTCCGGCGACGGGGATCCCGGGCAGTTACGTGGACAATGGGAACCCGTCCAACGGAATCCCCTCGGCCTACACCAACCCGTTGGGCTCACCGGGGATGCCGAACCTGGGCGCTCCGGCGACCGGGATCCCGGGCAGTTACGTGGACAACGGGAACCCGTCCAACGGAATCCCCTCGGCCTACACCAACCCGTTGGGCTCACCGGGGATGCCGAACCTGGGCGCTCCGGCGACGGGGATCCCGGGCAGTTACGTGGACAACGGGAACCCGTCCAACGGAATCCCTGGTTCCTATCTGGACAACGGCAACCCCGCCACCGGCATCCCGGGGGCCTATCCGGTTGGCATCCCGGGCGGCTATCCGGGGGCGCCTTCGACTGGCATCCCGGGCGGCTATCCGGGCATGCCCTCCGCCGGAATCCCCGGCCCCTATACCTTCTTCTTCATGTAGTCTCCAGGACTTGGGACCCTCCCAGCCTGACATGGACCCGGCTCTCCGACAGCCGGGTCTTTCTCGTTTTCCGGCCCGTCCATCACTTCCTCGGGTTCTCGCGCAGGGTCCGCCCTGGAGGTTGCGAAACCTGGGGCATCATCTCTCGGAGGCCCTGATCGTGCTGCTGCTTCCTCCTCCCCTGGCCGCCCTCGTCGAGGTGGCCCGAGCCTTCGTCTCCGGGCAGGCCGAGCCCGACCTGGTTCGGCAGGCCATGCCCGCGGCCTGGTGGTTCGTCTGGAACGGCTCTCGTCTTCTGGATCAGCTCTCGCCCGGGGTCCTGCGCACCGGCCGGGTCCAGGAACTGCTGCGCTCGGCGCGTCTGGAGTCCGAGGCCCAGTGGCGTGCCCTGCAGGCTCTGGAGAGCGCCCTGGCCGGAGGCAGGAGCGTGGGAGTCCAGCGGGGCCTCGAGGACCTGCGTCTGGCCACCGACCGGCTTCAGGAGGCCCTGCGCGCCTTGCGCTCCGAAGAGTGGGAGGCCGAATTCTTCTCTCCCGATCCTGAGCTGGACCACTTCTTGAAGATCGGTCGGAACGTCCTGGATGGCCACGTGATGGCCCCGGCCTTGCAGGCCGATTTCCCGGGGGTCGCTTCGCGGGTGTCCCGATTGCGGGCGGCAGCGGCGCGCTTCGCCCTTTTCCATCCGGGCTCCGCACTGTGCGCCTCGGCCGAACCCCATCTGCAGCACCTGGAGGCCGGGATGGGGGCCGCTGCGGAGTTCCTCCGAGGGGGGCGCCGGGAGACCTTGGAGGATTGTCTGCGCCTGGTGGCACCTGCTTCGGTCGAACTCCACCCGATCCTCAAGGAGATGGAGTCGTGGGCGGTCCGGCATCGGCGCCACGCGGCCCATCCGCTGGTGGAGGAACTGGCTCGGGCTCGGGAGGTCGCCCTGCCCGAAGAGTTGCTGGAGCGGCTCTGGGAGGACCTGGCTGCCCTCTTGGAGGATGAAGCGGCCCGGATCGAGACCCTGCGCCGTCACCCGTTGCGGGCCTTGGCCGGCCTGGACCCTGAACCCGCTGCCGCACAGCACCTGGCTGCCCGCCAGGCCCTGTCTGAGGCCCGGGCCACGGGTCTTGCCGGAGCGCTCCTCGAGCCCCTGGATGTGGGCCTGACCTCGCTGCGCGGGGAGCTGGCCCGGCAGGCCGGGCTTCTAGAGCAAGCCACGGCTCCGGTCCAGGGGGCTCCCTTCCTGGCGGAGCTTCAACTGGCCCTGGGAAGGGCCATGCAGGGGCAACTCCCGCGGGAGGAGATGCGTTCCGCAGTGGAGCACTTCCAGGCCTTGCAGCAGGGCCTGGCCGACGAGCTGGCGCAGTCGGCCGGCCTGGTGGCTCCCGAAGAAGAAGAGGCCCTCCATGACTTGCTGGCGCGGCAGGGCGAGGCCGGGACATTGTTGGAGGTCTGGTGTCAAGGCGCAGAGGAGGGGAAGCTGGACGAGGCCTGGGCCATCCTGGCCGAGACAGCCCCCCGACTGGTGGCCCTCAGCGAGTCCATGCGCCAACGCCTCCAGAGCACGAACTCCACCCCCACGGGGACGGTCTGCATGCGCTGTGGAGCCGCCAATCCACCTTCAAACCGCTACTGTGGAAGCTGCAGCGCGGTCCTGCCGGTTTCCGCCCAAGGTCCGACCGAATTCTCGGACATCACGGGCGGAGGAGAGCCGGCTCCGGCCGCTCCAGCCCACGTGGTCCGACTGGAGGACCTGGTCCGCCGGGTCGAGGAGGAGCAGGCTGGGCCGGCCGAGGTCCAGGCTGAGGTCGAAGATCTGCTGGCCCGGGCCGAACAGGTGGCCTCGACCTTTCATGGGCAGGTTCAACCCCGCCTGCTGGCGGACCCCGCGCTGGTTGAGTATGCCCGCTTCTTTGAAGAGCAGGTGGAGATCTACCAGGAGGGCCTGCGAGCCATCCTGTGCTTTGCCCGGGAAGGACGTTCGGACTTGTTGTATCGGGGGTTGGAGTCCTGCCGCAGCGCCGGAGCCGAGCTGATGGCCTTGCGCAGCGTGGTGGACCAGGCGGATGGGCCTTGAACTCAAACGCAATTCTGACGGAGTTCTGATCAAGATCTGGGGCACATCGGGTAGGATGGATCCAGGCGGGGCGCTCTGCAGCCTCCGCGAAAGGAGGCGAAAGCCTTGCGTTGGTCCTACCGGATGGGGAAGCTTGCCGGCATCGATGTCTACGTCCACCTGACCTTCCTGCTGTTGTTGGCCTGGATCGGCCTGAGCCGTCTCTTCTCGGGCCAGGGAGTGGCCGGGGCCACCTTGTCGGTCCTGCTGGTGGTCATGGTCTTCGGCATCGTGGTCCTGCACGAGCTGGGCCACGCCCTGGCGGCCCGTCATTACGGCATCCCCACCCGGGACATCACCTTGCTTCCCATCGGTGGGGTGGCCCGCCTGGCGCGGATGCCCGAGCGACCGCTCCACGAGTTCGTCGTGGCGGCGGCCGGGCCCGCGGTCAACCTGGTGTTGGCCTGCCTGGGCGCCCTGGGGCTCTTCGTGTCGGGTGGCCTGCAGGCCACCCTGCCGGTCATGCTGGTGGCCGAGTTCGTCGAGTGGTTCGTGATCGCCAACCTGGTCCTGCTGCTCTTCAACCTGGTTCCAGCCTTCCCGATGGATGGCGGGCGAATCCTCCGGGCCCTTCTGGCCGTCCGTCTGCCCTACCTGAGGGCCACCGAGATCGCCGTGAAGGTGGCCCGCGTCCTGGCCGTCGGACTGGGCCTGTATGGCCTCTTCAACAACCCCATGCTGGTCTTGATCGCGATCTTCGTCTGGATGGGCGGCGGGGCCGAACTGGCCATGGTGCGCCAACGCTTCCAGCCTGCGCCGGCCTGGGGCCCCGGTGTTCCACCCTTTGCGGGCAGTCCGTGGATGCCCCGAGGACCGGTCCTGCTGGTGCCCGGTCCTTCGGGGTGGCGGGCGGTCCGAATCCCGACGCCCCCGACCTCGGCCCAGCCCCCGCCTCCCTCTGTGCGGATCGTCGACATCCGATGACCCGTGCGCAGAGGGCGCTGCGGATCGGGAAGATCCTGGATGAGTTTTATCCGGAGGTCCCGATTCCCCTGGACCATCGAGACCCTTACACCCTGCTGGTGGCGGTCATGCTCTCGGCTCAGACCACCGACGTGAAGGTCAACCAGGTGACGCCGGTCCTCTTTGAGCGTGCTGCAACACCACAGGCCATGGCTGCTTTGGATGTCGAAGAGATCCTGGGGAGGATCCGCAGCCTGGGCCTGGCTCCCCAGAAAGCCCGGCACCTGCAGGCGCTCAGCCGGCTTCTGGTCGAGGAGCACCGGGGGCAGGTCCCCGCTTCATTCGAAGCCCTCGAGAGCCTGCCCGGGGTCGGCCACAAGACCGCTTCGGTGGTCATGGCGCAGGCCTTCGGAATCCCCGCCTTCCCGGTGGACACCCATATCCATCGGCTGGCGGCGCGCTGGGGCCTGAGTTCAGGCCGGAACGTCCAGACCACCGAGCGCGACCTCAAAGAGGTCTTCCCCGAAGTGGAGTGGATCCGGCGCCACCTGCAGATGATCTGGTTCGGCCGCCAACACTGCCCGGCCCGTGGCCACGAGCCGGCAACCTGTCCTGTGTGTTCCTGGGCCCAGGAACCCTGAGGCCCGGCTTCCAGGTCAGCGCTGTTCCCAGGAGGGCGGCAGGGTCATCCAGGCATCGGGGCCCACGGTCGTCTGGACGTCGCGAGCCAGGTTGCCGTCCAGTTCGGCAGGAACCAGGGTCCGCACCACTGGCCGGCTGCCGGGGGCCTGCCCCAGGAGCTCACCCGGAGTGCCCAGTTGCATGGTCCGCAGGGCTTCCAGGCAGCGGTTGAAGTAGCCGGCCCGCTCGGAGTATTTGATGGGGTCGATCAGGGCCAGGGGCCCCAGCGAGCCCAACTGTTTCTCGGTCCGTTCGATGTCCTCGGTGCGGGTGTCTTCGAAGCGCTCGCGCAGCCAGGCCACGCGGGCCGAGTCGGGGGCCGTGCGCAGCCAGGCCTGGTGCAGCATCTCCAGGGCCTGAAGGCGGCGATTCCTGGAGGTCTCCAGTTCGGCCCAGGCCACGAAGGCCGCGGCGTGCAGGTCCATCGCTTCGGGACCGGTGTAGTCCAGGGTCTGGCGGATGGCTGCCAGGCGCTGCTCGTGACTGCGCCCGACATAGGCGCGGTACAGGAGATACCGCGGGTTGCGGCTGACGCGGACCAGGGCCTCTTCGGGCTCGGGAAAGGCCTCGATGGCGGCGGCGCGGTCGCCCTGCTCCAGAAGGACCAGGGCCCGCTCCATGTCGGCCTGGGCACGGTCGAGTTCGGAGATTCCGGGCAGTTCCCGGCAGCGCAGGAACTCTTGGATGGCCTGGTCGGGCCGGCCGGCCTCACGCAGGATGGTCCCCAGGCGGAAGCGGTAGGCGTAGCTGGTCGGGCGGGCCTGCACGGCCAGGGCATACTCCTCGGCGGCCATCTCGGTCCGGCCCGAGCGTCGGGCCAGTTCGCCCAGGGTGGCATGGACCCGGGCGTCTCCAGGCTTGAGGGCCAGGGCGGCGCGATACTCCCGCTCGGCCTCCTCCAGGTGGCCCTGCATGGCGTAGATGTCCGCGATGTAGCGGTGCAGGGAGGGGTTGCGGGCGAACATCTGCTGGGCTTCGCGCAACTGCTCGAGGGCCTCTTCGTGGTTGCCCAGGGCGGCTTCGGCCAGGCCCAGCCACATGGCGGCGTAGCGGTTGTTCGGGCGCATGATGCGGGCCACGCGGAAACGTTCGTGGGCCCTCTTGTAGTCGTGGCTGTCAAAGGCGGCGATCCCCGCCAGGATCTCACCTGTGGCAGAGACCGGCTGCAGCTCCCGGCAACGCTTCCAGGACTCGAAGGCCTGCAGGCCTTCGTTCTTATCCTCGTTCTGGCGCCAGCGCTCGAACAGCACCGCCCCGCGGGCGAAGTGGGTTCCGGCCTCGTCGGGCAGGAAGGCCACGGCGTCGTTCACCAGGACCAGGGCTTCGTCCAGCAGCCCCTCGTTGACCAGTTCGTTGGCCCGGTGCTGCACCACCGTGGCGTAGCTGGTCCGGGCCTGCTTCATGTCGGGACGCTGGTCCAGGCACAGGCGGATGTGGTCCAGGGCCTCGGCGTATCGACCCAACTCGTTCAGGGAAAGGCCCAGGGCGTAGTGCCCGTCGGGGTCGTCCGGCTTGGCCGTCAGGTGCTTCTCCAGAAGCTCCACCGCCTGCTGGTACTCCTTCTTCTGGTAGGCCTCGAAGGCGCGAGTCATGAGGTCTTTGGAGGGAGCCGCCCAGGCGGGCATCGCGACGAGCAGCATGAAGACCACGAACGACCGGATGAACTTCACGTCTGGTTTCCTTTCCGGAGCGAGGATCAGCCCCTTCCCCTGGACCCCTGCACGGACGTCGTCCAGGTGCCTCAGAGGGCCTGCAGCGATCTGTCTTTTCGGGCCCTTGTCCCTGAACCCTGCGCACAAGGACAGTCTTCCCGACCTTGCGGGTTCGACCTTGAAGGCCCCGACGGAGGTGGGGAGGAATCTTCCCTCCAGGGCGTCCTCGCCTCATTCCATTCTCGCCAGGATAGACCCATGGAACCCAAAAAGGTTACGCACGTCCTATATCATGCAGACTGTACCGACGGCTTCGGGGCGGCCTGGGCTGCCTGGAAGACCCTGGGAGATCGCGCGACCTACCTGCCTGTCGCTCATGGTTCGCCGCCGCCCGACCTGCCTCGGGAGGCCCGAGCTCTTCTGGTCGACTTCTCTTACCCTCGAGAAGAGCTGTTGGCCCTGCGCGAGCGGGTTGCCGACCTCCTGGTCCTGGACCACCACATGTCGGCCCAGCGCGAGCTGGAAGACCTGGATTTTGCCCGCTTCGACATGGAACACTCCGGAGCCGCCTTGTCCTGGGATTTCTTTCATCCAGCGGAGCCCTTGCCTGAGCTTCTGGCCTACGTCGAGGATTGGGACCTCTGGCGCCACCGCTTGCCCGAATCCCGCGAGGTGCACGACGCCCTGGCCTGCATCCCGTTCGATTTTTCCGCCTGGGAGGGGCTGGACATCGGCCTCTTGCGCGCCGAAGGCCGGGTCCTGTTGCGCTATCAGGAGATGTTGATCTGCAAGGTGTCCGACCGCGCCGGGGTCGGTCAGGTGGGGGGGCATCGGATTCCCGTCGTGAACTGCCCCAACAGCCTGCGCTCTGAGGTCGGACACGAACTCCTGAAGCGTCATCCCCATGCCCCCTTCGTGGGGATGTGGTCGATCGATGCGGAAGGCTGGCAGGGGTGGTCGCTGCGTTCGCGCGGGGACTTCGACGTCTCGGCCCTGGCAGCAAGCCTGGGAGGAGGCGGGCACGTGGCGGCCTCGGGTTTCCGCCTGCCGCCCGGAGAGTGGATCCTGGCCCCCTTGGGCGAAGTGCCCGACTTTTCGGACTGAGTTCCCCACTTCAAGCTCCTGGAGCCAGGGGGGAGCCTGGGGGGCAAGAAGACGGCTGGCATGGGTCAGGCGATTCGATTGGTGTTCTTCGATATCGGGGGCGTGGTGATCCAGGCCGACCTGGAGCGCTACCTCCATGTGGGCTGCGCTCTTTTCGAAGCCACCCCTGAGGCCCTGCGCCGCGAGGTGGGCGCCAGGGTTCCGGATCTCGAGAGAGGGACCCTGGACTCGGAGCTCTTCTGGAAGCAGGTCAGCGAGACGCTCTGGAGTCGGGGTGAGGGCAGGCTGGTCTCTCCCGGACTCTGTCGCCATCTGTGGAGGGATCTGCTGGCCTCGACCGCCCAGATCGATCTGGAGGTGATGGCCCTGGTCGGGGCCTTGCAAGAGGCCGGGGTGCGGGTCGGGGCCCTGAGCAACACCCTGCACGACCACGTGACGGTCCTGGAAGGAAGGGGAGTCTACCGCTCCTTCGACCCATGCGTCCTGTCCTGCCGCCTGGGCTGCCGCAAGCCGGAACGGGAGATCTACCTGAAGGCTGCTCAACTCGCCCGTCTGAGGCCTCGCAACTGTCTCCTGGTGGACGATCTGCCTGAGAACATCGAGGGGGCGCGCCAGTCCGGAATGCCCGCGCTCCTCTTCCGAGGACCCGGGCCTCTGGCCCAGGAACTGGCTCGCCTGGGCCTCTTGGGTTGAGGATCCCGGGGAAGGCCCGCTCGGGACCTTGCAGATTCTCGTCGGGCAATGCCCCGGGAGGGAGCGCGAAGATGGCCCGGTCCTGTCGATCACGATTTGGGAAGCGAAGCAACCGTTGAGGCGCAGGGGGCTGGTGCAGCGGTTGGGAGGTCTTCTCCCGACCTGCCTCTGGGATGGCCTGCACGAGAGCTTCCTGGGGCTCTGCCTGGCCTGGAGGCTGGGGGATTGGGTTCTTCAGGAAGGTCTCTTGGCTCCCGGGGGTCTGCTGGCCCTGGTGGCGGGCCTGTACCTCGCTCCCTGGATGCTCTTCACGCCCCTGGCTGGTCAACTGGCGGATCGTCGTGAGAAGTCGGAGTGGATTCGCCGAATCAAGCGGGCCGGCCTGGGGGTCTCGGGCCTCGCGGCCCTGGCTCTGGTGACGGGGCACCCGGCCCTGCTGGCGGCGGCCCTGGCGGCCTTGGGACTGCAGGCAGCCTTCCTCGGGCCCGTCCGCATCAGCCTGCTGCCCGAACTCCTGGAGCGCGAGCAACTGGTCGCCGGAAACGCCCTTCTCCTGGCGGTGGCAGCGGGGACGCTCCTTTCCGGGGCCCTGGGAGCCTGGATGGTGGCCTGCCGGGAAGGTGGCGGCGGGGCCTGCTGGGCGGCGGCCATGGCCGGCCTGGTCCTGGGGTTTCTGGGAGATCGGGCTGCCCGCCAGGTCCCGGCGGTCTCCGCCGCCGCTCCGGAGAGGGGTCTGGACTGGAATCCGGTCCGTGCCGCCTGGGGGACCTTGCGTCTGGTCGCGAAAAGGCGGGTCCTGCACCTGTCCATGCTGGGAGTCGCCTGGATCTGCCTTTTCGGCTGCGTGATCCTGGGGCTGCTCGAACCCTTCGCCCGGCAGGTCCTGCACGCCCGGCCCGACCTCGTCGGGGTCTTCCTGGTCCTGCTGGTGCTGGGCCTGGCCTGCGGGGCCCTTCTTTCCGAGCGCCTCTCCTACGAACGCCTGGAGGTGGGACTGGTCCCTTTCGGCTCGGTCGGGATGACCTTGTTTGCCTTCGACCTCTTCCTGGCCAGCCGCGCCTTCCCCACGCCGGACCCTTCCGCTCCGCTCCTGGGGGCCTCCCAACTCCTGGGCCTGCTGGCGGGCGTCCGAATCCTGGTCGACTTCGTATTGATGGCGACGTTTGCCGGCTTCTTCGTGGTACCGCTCCTGACCGCCATCCAGCAGCACGCAGAGAACACCTGGCGTTCCTCGGCTTTGGCCCTCAGCCTTTCCCTGAACGCCGTCTTCGTTGGAGGCGGCGTGGTCTTGCTGGCCGGACTGGCCCGGTGGGAATCCGGCGTCGGGGCGGCCTTTGCGGTCCTGGCCTTCTTGAACGGCCTGGTGGCGGTCTACATCTACACCTTGACGCCGGAGTTCTTCCTGCGCCTGCTGGCCTGGCTTCTGGCCCACGGGGTCTACCGTCTGGAAGCTCGGGGCCTGGAGGGGATTCCCCGGGAAGGCCCCATGCTTCTGGCCTGCAATCACGTCAGCTTCGCCGACTGGCTGGTGATCGCCGCCACGGTCAAGCGTCCGGTCCGCTTCGTCATGTGGCACGCCTACGCACAGATTCCGCTGCTGCGCTATCTGATGCGCGACGCGCGGGTGATCCCCATCGGCTCCTCCCGGCAGGCCCCGGAACTGGTCGAGCGGGCCTTTGGCGAGATTGCGGAAGCCCTGGCCCAGGGCGATCTGGTCTGTCTCTTCCCCGAGGGGCGGATCACGACCGACGGGCACCTGAGCCGGTTCCGTCCGGGAATCGAGCGCATGGCGGGCGACTCGGGGACCCCGGTCCTGCCGCTGGCGCTTCGGGGCTTCTGGGGCAGTCTCTTCAGCCGTCAGCCGGGGCGGCTGCGTCGCCGTCTCTCCCGTCCCCTTCGCTCCAGGTTGGAGCTGGTGGCGGGCCGCCCGATCCCGGCGGAAGAGGTCACCGCCGAGCGGGTCCAGGCCGAGGTGGCCGCGCTCCTCTCCCAGAAGCATTGAAGAACCCCCGGCCAGCAACCCTGGGCCCTCGGTTCTCACGCCAGGCGGCGGATTCGGGTTCCAGGAGTTACCTTGCGTTTACAATCCTCTTGACGGAAGGTGATAGGGTTGGCCTCTGGAGGGCACCCGGCCGCGTTCGAGCGGGGAGCGGGAAAGCACGAAGAACGGAACCTGCTGTATGAACTCCGAAGTCCTGGTCACGACGTGCCTGATCATCCTGGCGCGCATCGCGGATGTCTCGCTGGGGACCGTGCGGACCGTGGCGGTCGTCAATGGCCGCAAGGGCATGGCCCTGGGCCTGGGCTTCTTCGAGGTCCTGATCTGGGTGGTGGCCGTCTCCAAGGTGGTCACCAACCTCGATTCGCCCATCTACGCGCTGGCCTACGCCACCGGTTATGCCCTGGGCAACTACCTCGGCATCCTGATCGAGGAGGCCCTGGCCTTCGGCGAGCAGGTCTTGCGGGTCTTCACCCGCCAGGGAGACCAGGTGGCCCTGACCCTGCGCCAGGAGGGATACACCGTCACCTCCATCCAGGGAGAGGGGCTGGAAGGCCCGATCCACCTGTTGGTGGTGCAGACCGCGCGCAAGGGCATGGTGGCCCTGGTCGACAAGGTGATCCAGTTGGACCCCGGCTGCTTCTACGTGGTGGATGACGTCCGACTGGCCTCCAGCGCGCGCTTTCGCCAGCAGCATCGCCCTTCCGGCCCGGGGACCCACTGGGGCCTGCCGATCCCGGGCAACTGGTGGCCCGGCCGCCCTTCGGTGACCCGCCAGGTCTGAAGCCTGCCCCCCCCACCCCTGGCCATCGCATCCCTGCTCCGGAGAGGAACTCAATCCATGCAAGAGGCTGATCCCGCAAGTCCGGTCCGTCTGGTCGAATCCGAGTGCCGTGAGCGCATCGGGGTGATCACCCTGAACTATCCCACCCGACACAACTGCCTTTCCTCGGCGCTGATCGCACAAGCCATCCAGGCCATCATCGATCTCGAGAAGAAGGGCGCCCTGGTCCTGGTCCTGCGCGCCTATGAGGGGGCCAAGGTGTTCTCGGCCGGGCACGACATCAGGGAGTTGCCGCAGGGTGGACGCGATCCTCTGGGCTACGAAGACCCGCTCGAGCAACTGGTCCGGGCCGTCCAGGATTCCCGCCTTCCCGTCCTGGCGATGGTCGAGGGAACCGTCTGGGGGGGCGCCTGCGACCTGTGCATGTCCTGCGACATGGTGGTCTGCGCGGAGGATTCCACCTTCACGATGACCCCGGCGCGCCTGGGGGTCCCCTACAACCCCTCGGGCCTGGTGCGTTTCCTGAAGAATCTGGGACCCCACCACGCCAAGGAGCTCTTCTTTCTGGCGCGCCCCTTCTCGGCGGAGCGCGCCCGGTCCCTGCGCATGGTCAACCACGTGGTCCCTCGCGAAGAACTCCAGCAGTTCACCATGGATCTGGCCCGCACCATCGCTCGCAATGCCCCCTTGGCCGTCCAGGTTCTCAAGATGCAGTTCCGCATGCTCCTGAAGGGACAGATGCTGTCGGCCGAGACCTTCGAGCGCATCCAGGAGATGCGCCGCGAGGTGTATGAGAGCAAGGACTACCTGGAGGGCCTGGCGGCCTTCCGCGAGAAGCGCCCGCCGGTGTTCCGGGGCCAGTAGCGGGGCGCCCTCCTGTGGAGGTCATCGCCTCCACGGGCCGCTTTGGGGCGTGCCTGCCTGGGCCCTGAGCTCCTCTCTCCCTCCATGACGGAAGGCCAGGAACCCGCTCGCGGATCCCTGGCCTTCCGGCCATTTCGGAGACCCGGGGGGATCAGGTGGCCTGAGGCTCGTCCTTCGCGTCGCTGTGCATCCACTTCTTCAGGAGCGGAGCCATGGCGAAGCAGATCAGCGCCGAGCCGATGGCTGTCAGGGCGATCTTGCCGAAGACGTCCCCGTAGATGGCGACCGTCTGGATCGGGGCCGGGATCATGTTTTCTGCCCCTTCGCCACCGTGGACGCCCGTCAATTGGGCGATCATGGCGGCCAGATAGTTGGAGAAGGCGGTGGCCAGGAACCAGGCGCCCATGACCGTGCTGACCATCCGGGCCGGCGAGAGGCGGGTGATCATGGCCAGGCCCACCGGCGAGAGGCAGAGCTCACCGGTGGTGTGCAGCAGGTACCCCAGCAGCAGCCAGCTCATGGCCACCATGCCCCGCGGGTCATGACTCTGGGCTCCCATCCACAGTGCACCGAAGCCCAATCCCAGTTGCAGGAGGCCCATGGCGAACTTCACGGGCGTCGAGGGCTCCCAGCCCCGGGCGCCCAGGAAGCTCCACAGGCCGGTGAAGACCAGGCCGAAGGTCAGGATGAAGATCGGGTTGGCGGCCTGGAAGATCGAGGCCGGAACCTCCGCCCCCTGGATGGCCATGCCCACGTGTTCCTCGGTGATGGCCCAGTCCACCGTGTCCTGCTTCGAGTCGCGAAGGGTGCTGAGCTGGTCGAGGGTGAAGACGGTCTCGCCGTTGCGCAGGCCCAGTTGAGCCTGGCTGACCTTGACCTGCAGGGTCTTGCCCACGTCCTCGGTGGTGACCTGCTGTTCGGTGAACACGCGGTTGACGTTGCGGTCGGTGAAGTTGTTGACCGAGCTTCCCGCCTGCTCGAAGAACGCCCAGAACAGCAGCGAGAAGAACATCAGGATCAGCACCACGTACAGGCGCTCGCGCTCCATCTTCGGGCTGCGGATGGCCTCGACGAAGAGCCAGATCAGCGCACCCGTGCCGAAGACCGTCAGGGTGTAGCCGGCGATGGTGTCGTGGCGCACCAGGATGGCGATGATCGGGATGACGAGGAGCAGGGCCAGCAGGATGGCCAGGTCCTGACGCAGGAAGCCGAAGACCGTCCGGCTGGCGGCTTCGGGGTCGCGGGGGCGTCCGGCGTCGTCGGGAAGTCCTCCCTGGCCCAGGGCACGGACGGCCACGCTGGCGGAGGTCAGCAGGGCCAGGGCCACCAGGATGTTCACCGTCAACTGGTAGGGGTTGTTCTGCAGGAAGAAGAGGGAGGTGGCCGTGCCCAGGGCGCCCAGGCCGATCAGGATCTGGGTCAGCAGGGTCGGGGCGATGAAGATCGCCAGGCCCACCAGCATCCCGATCCCGGCCAGGCCGAAGCCGTACTGCCAGCCGTAGGTCTCACCCACATAGCCGCAGATCAGGGGCGACATGGCCGCGCCCAGGTTGATCCCCATGTAGAAGATGGTGAATCCGCCATCCCGTTGGGGACTGTCCTTGGGATACAGCGCGCCGACCATCGTCGAGATGTTGGGCTTGAAGAAGCCGTTGCCGCAGATCAGCAAGGCCAGGCCCACGAAGAAGGCGTTGCGCTCCTGGAGGGTCAGCATGAAGAGGCCCAGCGCCATCAGGATGCTGCCCAGGACCACGGACTTGCGGGCTCCGAAGATCTTGTCGGCCAGCATGCCCCCGATGAAGGGGGTGGCGTACACCAGCGAGGTGTACGCGCCGTAGATGCCGTAGGCCTCGTTGTCCCTCATGCCGAGGAAGCCCTTGATCATGTAGAAGACCAGCAGGGCACGCATGCCGTAGTAGGAGAAGCGCTCCCACATCTCGGCGAAGAAGAGGGTGTACAGTCCCACAGGGTGCCCGAAGAGGGTCTTCTGCTGCGGATGGCTTTCTTGGGTCATGGACGCCTCCAGGAATCAATCGAAGGCGTAAAATAGGACGGAAACTAGCCCGGGTCCTTCCGTGAACCGGGGTCGCTTTGTGAAATTTCCCCACAATCGCCGACTCCAATCCACCGGCAATCTGCGAGACGGGGGCTTCAAGCGCCGCCACGGCGGCGCTGGTACTCGATCCGGGCCTGGACTTCGACCTCGAAGGTCCGTGGCCAGGGCAGATCGACCGCCACCTGGGTCAGATGCGGGCGGTGGCCTTCGAAGAGGGTCGGCTCGAAGTGCTTCTCGAAGAGATGGACCACCCGCTCACCCAAGAGCTCCTGGACCTTCTCACGGGTCTCCTCCAGGCGGGTGCCTTCCAGGTGCACGAAGGAACCGCCCAGCGGAGCCGAGACCTCCTGGCGCAGCTCTGCCTGGAACAGGACGTCGTCGGCCAGGCGCTCCAGCAGGAAGCTCAGACGCGCGCTCTCGGTGGCGGGGGTGGGTCTGGCCGGGGCCAGGGCCGCGCATGCCAGGGCGGTGCCCAGGGTGTTCCCCGCCGTGTTCCAGCCGGCATAGCCGGCCAGCCGCGGGAAGACACCGGCCCGGAGCAACTCTTCCACCAGGGCCAGGTCCGCTCCGTTGGCCCGGGCCACATCGGCCACGGCCACGCAGGCGCCCTCGTCCAGCGCGCCGGAAAGGGCCTCGACGAAGCGGGCTGCCCGGCGGCTGCGCCGCCGGAGGAGCCCCTGCCCGCTGGCCTCCTGCTGCTCGCCCCGGGGGCCATAGACCCATAACTGGCGGGTGGCCCGCTCACTCAACTCGATGCCGGCCGCCTGGGCATGGGCCTGGACCAGGCCGGAAAGACTGCGGTCCTCGTAGCGGGTGACTCGATTCAGGTCGGACCTCTTCGAGAAGTGGACCGAGAGCTCGGTTCCCTGGGCCAGGGCCCGGACCAGCATCAGGAGGGCCATCTCGTCGGTGCCCGGGGCCACCGTGGCCGGAGCGTTCAGCTCGCCGATGGCCGCCTCCAGGCGGGCCGCCTCCAGGACGTTCAGGCCTTCGGTGCGGCTATCGTCGATGCCCAGCAGCAGATGGCGCCAATCGCATTCGACCGCGCGGCGCAGGGCCGTCAGGTTCAGGGCCAGGTTCCGCCTGCGGGCCTGGAGGTAGCGGTCGACCCATGAGGCCGGGATGCCCTGGCGCAGGGCCTGGACCTTCTCGGAAGCGCCAGGAAGGTCGCGGGCCTGGCGCGACATCCAAAGCGCCAGTTCGGTGAGCCGGGTCGCCTGCTCGACCTCCTCCAGGCTGGTCTGGGTGGGGGCGGTGCGCATCAGGCTCATGAAGGCCCAGGTGGGGCGGCGTTGGGACAAGATGGCGAGGCGCTTGAGGTTCTTCAGGGAACTGTCCGCGGGAGGGTCGAGCCGGCGGGAGGCCACCAGCCCTCCCCAGACCAGCATGTCCAGCGAGAGGAGCAGGCCCGTCGGGGGCTCCTGCCGACGCTTCAGCAGGGTCTCCAACCAGTCCATCAGGCGCCCCGGGTCTCCCGGGTCCAGGTACTTCCCCAGCAGGGGGCGAGGGGGGGTCTGCAGGTGATGGCCGGCCATCTCTGCCAACCGGGTCGGGAAGAGCCGGCAACAGGGCCGGTCATCCAGCGGAATCAGGGCCAGCCTCTGGGAAGGGGGGGTCATCTCGAGGGACGCGGCAGGGCGTCGATGGCCTTGCGGAAGGCCCCGACGGCGGCTCGAAGGCCTCCCACCTCGTGCCCCGTCACCACCGCGCCGATGGCCAGACCCCGGACCCCCACCCGGTGGAGGTACTGGATTTCGTCGGGGCGGACGGCCTTCTGGGTCGGCACCACGACCGGGACCCGGGCGGAGCGGACCAGGGCGGCGTAGCGGGTCAGGTCGGCCGCGGTCAGGCGCGTGCGGTACTGGGGGCGCGGGATGATCGAGGACTCGATCACCTGGACCCCCAGTGAGACCAGGTCCTGCACGAACTCCGGAGTCCAGGTCGGATCGACGGCCACCATGTGGGCCATCTCCGGCCAGTCCAGATAGCCCGGGGGGGTGTGGTGGGCGAAGAGGTCCCAGAAGTCGAAGCCGGCCCGGCGGATCTCGGGGAGATCCTCCTCGGAAGGCAGTTCCTCGGCGCCGGTCACGATCCCCAAGGGGATCTCCAGAGCCTTGCGGATCTCGGCGATCACCGCCTTCTCTTCGGACCACGAGCCGAAGCAGGTGCCGCTGGCGAAGTGCTGGCAGTTCAGGTGCACCTTGATGGCGTCGGCTCCGGCCTCGGCGGCGGCTCGGGCCAACGCCAGGTCGTTGCGAGGGATGCTGACCAGCAGGAGGAAGCGCTCCTCCAGGGCCTGGAGCAGCCGGTTCGGGTTGGGGTTCATGCCAGGACCGCCTCCGGGGTTCGGGAATCGGCGCGACGGGCGCCTGGACCCCCTCCTTCGAGCTTCTCGCCGTTTTCGCCTCGGAGTTCGACGCTCAACAGGCGGCTGACTCCGGGTTCTTCCATGGTCACGCCGTACAGGCGGTCGGCGAACTCCATGGTCTTGCGGTTGTGGGTGATCACCAGGAACTGGGAGGAGGTCGAGAACTCCAGCAGGCGCGTGGCCACCTTCTCGACGTTGGCGTCATCCAGGGGGGCGTCGAGTTCGTCCAGCACCACGATGGGGCTGGGCTTGTGCGTCAACAGCGAGAGCAGGAAGGCGATGGCCGACAGGGCCCGCTCGCCCGACGAGAACAAGGTCAGGTTCTGCAGTTTCTTGCCCGGCGGGCAGGCCACGATCTCCACGCCCGACTCCAGCAGGTCCTCGGGGTTGCACAACTCCAGGCGGGCCCAGCCGCCTCCGAAGATCTCGCCGAAGAGGCGTCCGAAGGTCTCGTTGACCTGGTGGAAGACCGTCTGGAACTGGGTGATCGAGGCCCGGTCCATCTCGGCCATGATCCGCTTCAGGCCGTCCGAGGCCCCCTCCAGATCCTCGATCTGGGCCTTCAGCTCGACGTGGCGGGTGGACAGCCTCTCAAAGTCCTCGCGGGCTCCCAGGTTCACGCTGCCGAAGCTCTCCAGGAAGCCGCGCAGGCGCCGGGCCTGGGCGCGGGCCTTCTCCAGGTCGAAGTCGGCCGGCTCGTCCGGGGCCTCCTTCAGTTCGCCCACCTCCTCCAGGCGGGTCCGGGCCTGCTCGAGGCGGGCCTCCAGTCCGGCCAGCTCCACCTGGTGACGGTGCAGGTCTTCGCCCAGCTCGCGGGCCTGGCGGGAGACCTCGGCGTGGCGCGCGCGCAGGGACTTCAGGTGGTCGTCCTGGCCCGAAGACTCCTGGCGCACCTCGGCCAGGGCCTTCTCCTCCTCCTCCAGGCGCCCGGCCAGCAGTTCCATGCGGGCCTGCAGTTCGGCGCCCTCGCGTTCCAGTTCGCGCCGGGCCACGGTGGCCCGCTCCACCTCGGCGCCGGCCGCGACCTGGTCGGCCTGCAGCTCGTCCAGTCGCTGGCGCACCCGGTGGATCTCGCGCTGGCGCTCGGCCAGGCGCTGGGCCCGGCGCTCGGCCTCCAGCTCGGCCTCCATGACCTGCCGGCGCAGGCTCTCGCGCTGCACCTGCTGGCGGGCCTCCTCCTCCTGCGAGCGGGTCAGCTTCTCGCGCAGGTCATCCCACTCTTCACCCAGCGCGTCCAGGCGATCCAGGGCGGTCTTGCGCTCGACCTCGTGACGCTGGCCCTTCTCCTCCAGGCTGCGGACCTCGGCCTCCAGCTTCTCGGCGGCCAGCAGCGCCCGGCGGGAATCCTTCTCCTGGCGGCGCAGCTCGGCCTCCAGGTCGGCCACCACCTGCCGGGCCCGGCGCGCGTCCTCGCGGGCTCGGGAGAGGGCCTGCTCGGCCTCGGCCAGTTTGGCCGACTCGGTCTCCTCCAGTCCGTGCAGCCGGGCGAGTTCGGCCTCCAGGGCCTTGAGCTCGGCGCGGGCCTGCTCGAGCTGGCGACGGCGGGCCAGCATCCCCGAGCGGTCGCCACGCAGCGACCCTCCGGTCAGGGCGCCGGTGGGGGAGAGGTACTCGCCCTGAAGCGTCACCACGTGGGGGCGGCGGCCCCGGCAGCGGTCGTAGAGGGCCAGGGCACTGGGGAGATCCTTCATGACCACGGTGCTGCCCAGCATCTGGGCCAGGACGGGCCGTAGCTCTGGGGCAAAGCCGATCAGGTCCAGAGCCTGGCCCACCACGCCCTCGCGGGTGGGCAGCGGAATCGGATCGCTCTCGCGGCGCTCCAGGTCCAACGGCCAGAAGGTGACCCGGCCGGCGCGCTCGCGCTTCAGGCGATCCACCAGGCGCGAGGCGGTGTGGCGATCCCGGGTGATCACGTCGGCCAGGCGGCCGCCCAGGGCTGCCTCCATGGCCACCTCCAGGCCCTCGCGCACGTGGATCAGCTCGCCCACCACCCCCACGGTGCCCGGCTCCTTCCAGGCCAGAACGGTGCGCACGGCCGGGGGCAGGCCGGCGCGATCCTCCAGGATGGCCTCCAGCTCCATGACCCGGGTGGTCATGGGGCGACGCCTCTTTTCGGCCTCAGCGCGCTGGGTGCGGGCCTGCTGCAGGGCCTGGGAGGCCGCCTGGCGGGACTCCAGGATGGCCTGCTCCTGCCGGGCGGCCTCGGAGGCCTGGGCTCGGGCGGGCTCGAGGGGGTCCAGCTCGATCTGGGGCCTGGTGGCCTCCTGGCGCAGGGCCCGGGCCTGGTCCAGGGCCTCCTGGCGGCGGCTGGATTCCTGCTCGGTGCGGGCCTTGAGGGTCTCCAGGCGGGCGTTGAGCTGGGTGCGCTCGCGCTCCAGGGTGGCCAGGCGGGCGCGGATCTCCGAACCCGGTCCTCCCCGCGCCTCGGGACATGCCGTCAGTTCCCCTCGCAGTTCGGTCAGACGGGTCCTGGCCTCGGCCAGCGAGCGCTCCAGTTCGGGGAGCTCGCGGGTCAGGGTCTCGGCCTCGACCCCGCGCTCCTGGATGCGCTCCTGCGAGCTCTCCAGGCGCCCCTGGGCGGCCCGGGCCCCGTGCTCGAGCTCGCTGGCCCTCTTGAAGAGGCCCTCGTGCGAGGCCCGGGTTCGCGAGAGGTCCTCGCGGGTGGCGGCCACCCGGGCCTGGACCTCGTCGCGGCGCACGTCGCGCTCGCTGCGGCGGGCCTCGGCCTCCTCCAACTCCAGGCCCAGGTTCAGCTCCTGCTCGTCGGCGGCCTGGGAGGCCGTCTCGAGGGCCTCCGCCTTCTGGCGGACGGTCTGCGCCTGCCCCAGGAGGATCTCCATGTCGGCCCGGGCCACCCGGACCTCCAGACCCTGCAACTGGTCCTGGGCCAGCTTGTAGCGCTCGTAGCGCGCGACGGCCTTGCGGCTGTCCTCGACGCTGCCCTCGACCTCCTTGAGGATGTCGCGCAGGCGGACCAGGTTGGTGGCCGTGTGCTCCAACTTGCGCGCGGCCTCCTTCTTGCGGAAGCGGTAGCGGTTGGTGCCGGCCGTCTCCTCCAGCATGCTGCGCCGGTCCTTGGGATCCGAGGAGAGGACCATGTCCACCTCCTTGCTGCCCAGCACCGAGAACGAGCCCGGGCCGATGCCCGAGCCCATCAGCAGTTCGTGGATGTCCTTCAGGCGGCAGGGGGTGCGGTTGATGAAGTAGTGCGAGTCGCCGTCGCGGGTGGTCTTGCGGGTGATGGCCACCTCGCTGAAGTCCACCGGCAGATGGCCGTCAGAGTTGTCGAAGACGGCGGTGACCTCGCCCAGGGCGGCGGCCCGGCGGGTGGGCGTGCCCGCGAAGACCAGTTCTTCCAGGCGGGTGGCCCGCAGCGTCCGGGTGCTCTGTTCGCCCAGGCAATAGCGGATGGCGTCGGTCAGGTTGCTCTTGCCGCTTCCGTTGGGGCCCACGACGGCCATGAAGCCCGGCACGAACTCCACCTCGGTCCGTTCCGCGAAGGTCTTGAATCCGCACATCTCGATGCGCTTGAGGAACAAGGCTGGTCTCCCGTCACCTGCGTGTTGCGACGATTGATTTTATCTCAACATCGGAACGCTGGCTAGACGAACAGAGTGTCGAGTCTGACGGGTTTCATGCCCGATGTTCGGGGTCTGGAGCCCTTCGGACATGGAGGAATCCTCTTCAAGGCTGCTGGCCTGGTGGACGGCTCTCCCTCACGTTTCCCAGGAAAGTCCTGCGAAGGTTGGCGCAGACGAAGCCTGGGGGTGTGACTGGCTTTCCCCGGCTGGTCTCCCAGTGTCACGTCGGCGAGGTCCTGCCCGCCGGTGACGAGGCATCGACGCCAGCGGGCACGAATAGCCCCAGCGGACGCCGACCTCTGCCGTGAGCGACAAACATCGAGAGGAGATCGGGCAATGCCAAACCTGGTCAAGATCCACGTGATCCTCGCGGCCCTGCTGGTCGCCACACTCGTCCTTTCGGCCTGTTCGAACGGAACCAGGTCTCCCAGCGCGGGCGGTAGCACTCCGGGGACTTCGACGTCGAGTGACGAGACGGTGCAGCCGGGGGCCGCGATGGACGGAGGAACCCAACCCGTCGAGGCCCGGACGTTGATCGCACAGCGATGCGCGAACTGCCATGGGCTGGAGCGCGTCAAGGAGGCCCAGCACGATGAAGTCGGCTGGCGGTCGACGGTGCAGCGGATGCGCAGCAAGGGTGCCCAGGTCGACGAGAGCCAGCAGGCGGCGATCGCCGCGTTCCTGGCCGGTGGCGGCGGAGCGGAGCTCTGACTGGGGCAGCGCTGTCGGCGTGGCCCTTCCAGACGCGGTGCCACCGCGGACCCCCTGCTCGCCCGCACCAGGTGGCGGGCCAGCTCCTCGGCCGAGGTGCCGGGCCTGGGCCCGGGCGGGTGGACGGCTCTCCGTCATGTTTCCCAGGAAACTCCTGTAAAGGCTGGCGGAGACGGAGCCCCGGCGCTTGAATGAAGGGTGGAGGCTGCTGGACGTCGGACAATCGGAGGAGGCCCCATGGAAAGGGAAGTCCAGGAGAAGCTGGCCCGGTCCCTGACGGCGAGCTCGGTCGAGATCCTGCCGTATCTGCCCTATCTGCTTCAGGACCTGTGGGAGCTCGGCTCCAATCCGGCCGACATCGTCCAGGTCGCGAGGGGACTTGGAGCGGGGCCCGACTGGAAGGTCCTGGATCTCGGCTGCGGCAAGGGCGCAGTCGGGATCCGCCTGGCCCGCGAGACGGGTTGTTCGGTCAAGGGACTCGACCTGGTGGATGGATTCATCGAGGTGGCGCGGGCCAAGGCCCAGGAATGGGACGTGGCGCAGCGGTGCCGGTTCGAGGTCCAGGACCTCCACCAGGCGGTGCGGACAGAGAAGGGCCATGACCTCACGATCCTGGGAGCGGTCGGCAGCGTCCTGGGAGACCCCGGGCAGACCCTCAAGAAGCTGAGAGGCACCGTCAGGCCCGGGGGATATCTCATTGTCGACGACGGCTACGTCCTGGAAGGCGTCGACGCCCCCCGTCTGGATGGGGAGTATTGGACGAGGGATGCGTGGACCCGGGCATTCCATGACGCTGGGTTGAAGCTTCTCTCGGAGTTGCGCGCCGGCGAGGAGATCCAATCGGTCAACGACGACAACAGCGCCGCGATCGCCGCCCGGGCCGCGGAGCTCGCCCTGCTGCACCCGGAGCGCCGGGCGCTGTTTGAGGAATACGTCGCCTCCCAGCAGCGCGAATGCGAGGACATGGCCGACCGGGTGGTCAGCGCGATGTGGGTTCTGGAGGTGGAGGCTCGGTGATGCCTCGTCGGGGTCAGCCTCGAGAGGCCCCCCCGGCTACCGTCCAAGGGAGGCGTCTGCCATCTCCACCCGGTGAAAAATCAGCATCAGGATCTGTTGGGGCGGCACCTGGATGGCCGAACCGACTGGCAGGTCCTTCACGTCCAGGGGGCGTCCATAGCGGTTGGCAAATCGGTTCTCGTTATCGGGATGGTTGTTGTACTCCACCAGGGCCTCCCATAGGCCTTCGTTCACTGCGCCATAGGCCTGCCTGGCAATCATGCCGAGAGTATCCCCTTGGCCAATCGGCCGCACCTGCGAAGTTTTGAAGGAAGCCCGGATTCGTGTGGCTTCGCTCCCGTGGAAGACAGACCCGTTCAATGCTATGGGGAGGGGCGGAGTGCCAACCGTGACCGGTTGCAGTTCCTGGGCCGCGTGGCAGCCTTCCTGCAGTGTGGACTGCGGAAACCTCAGGCTGACGCCGATACTGGCAAGCACCAGGACCAGGCTAATCAGCACCGAGGCCCGTTGCCTGCCGAATTTGATTCGGGCTGGACGAATTCGATTCGCACATTCCGGACAGCCTGAAGCGTGGCGCTCCAGCATTTTTCGGATCCCGGGAAAACGCCCGTAGGCAGAAATTTCCTCGTCGCTGGGGCAGGAATATCTCATGCCTCTTTGCTCCTCCCGTCGAACTCGGCTTTCAGGAGACGATCCAGATCGAGGTCCAGGACCTCCTTCAGGAATCCTGCTCGCCTCAATTCGGCTTTGACGCGGCTGTTGCTGACTGTGACCGCATTCGCAGTCGTGTCGAAGACCTTGGCGATCTCTTTGCAGGATCTGCCTTCTTGGTATTTCAGGTGGAATTTTCGCCAGGCATCGCATCTGCATTCGGTTAGGACCAC